>JBHEME010000008.1:0-104311 GCA_046262755.1 Gemmatimonadaceae bacterium
ACCAACAACGTACCGGGCGATTGCGCCGCCGCGGATCCGCCGAGGAGCAAGGCCGTCATCGCGCAGACGGTCCAACTTCTTCTCAACATGATTGTTTCCTCTCAAAGGGTGGAGATACTTTGCAGCGGTACCGCGGTTTTGCGTGCGTCGTGAGGCAGGATGCATGCCCGGTGAGCGACTTTGCACTCTCCGGACGAACCCCCTCACAACGGCAGAAACCTAGCAAATCTTTTTGATGGCGCTAGTGACACGGGTCTATCAAAACCGGAGCAACAAACATAAGTCACACTCCGCCGATTTGCGGCTGCGGTAGCCGTCTCGTCGTGGGCAAATCGGCTTGCAAGTGCCACGCCAGCCAAGGCCCGAAAAGGAAAATACGCAACTTTGGAAGTAAATGCGGCGTTTCGCCTTGCAAATGCGTCACTTGCAGCGATAACAGGTCTCTGTTATGTGGAAAAAAACCGACAGCACCTCGTTCGTCGGCCGGTGCACTCACGACACCACCCGCCGCCACCACGGTCGGCGGTGGCGGGCGAGTACCTTGTCAGCCGCGGCCTTCCAAGCCCGCTTCATCTCTGAACCATCGGCGAATCGATCCTCCGGGTTCGGCGCCAGCGCTTTTCGGAACCAATTGCAAAGCACGGTCGGAAAGGCACCGAGGTCCGCGCTTTCACTTAATTGGCGCGCGAGAATCGCCTGCGCATCATCTTCGCCGAAAGGTGGCTCTCCGGTAAGAGCAAAGATCACTATAGCAGCGACCGCGAAATAATCCGCTGCCGGCGTCTGCGGCTCACCGAGAAGTTGCTCCGGAGCGGCGAACGCAGGTGTGCCCGTGGTACCCGGGACGTCTTCGCCCGTCACGTTGGCAATACCGAAATCCGTGATGCGCCAACGATGGTAGCGGTCGATCAGAATATTCTCCGGCTTGAGATCGCGATGCAGAATTCCATTCGCGTGCGCCACGATCAGCGCGTCCAGAACCTGTTCGACTTGGGGCGCAATTTCGCCGAGCTGCCGCGGACCGGAGCGGGCGACGAGGCTGGCAACGCTGCCTTCTTCAGCAAGCTCCATCGTGTACCAGGAAAGATCACCGCTCGAATCCCAGTCATAAATCGGCACTATCGCGGGATGCGCCAACTGCGCGGCGAGCTTTGCTTCACGCCAGAAGGAACGAACAGCCTTGTCGTCCCGCGCGACGGCCGGATGGAGCGCCTTCAATGCGACTTCGCGCTCAAGCGATAAGTCTCTGGCCCGCCAGACGGTGCCGTACGTGCCGGTACCAAGCGTAGAAAGAATTTCGTAGTCGTCGCCGACAGCCCATCGTACGCGCGCTTCCGCGGATTGCTCGACGGTTCGAGTGGGTTCCCCGCGCACGATCGCGACGGTGCGAGAAGGATTTCCTCGCTCCACTCCTTTGAGCATTGCGGCGACGGAAGGAAATCGCTCGGATGGCTCGCGCAACAGTGCGCGGTCGAGCGCAGACGCGAGAGCCTCAGGAGTCTCGGGGCGAACGAGCTTGACGGGCGGAATCTCTCCGGCCGGTGGCATCTCACCAGTAAGCGCCGTAAAGCACATGGCCGCGAGTTGCCATTGATCGCTGGCCGGAGTCGGCAACCATTCCGTCGAATTCCATTCGGGCGGCATCGGACGAAGCTCCAGCCGGAATGGCCGCGTTCCTTCCGCTGATCGCACTTCGACGGGTCCTTTACCCGGTCGTACTCCGGGCGGAAGTGTTTCGCGGGGCACCGCCCACTGCCACTCGAGCATCCACAAGCGACCGGTCGGGGTGGTCCACAGCGCATCGCCGTTGAGCCCGCCGTGCGCGATACCTGTGTCGTGGAGGTATGCAAGCGTCGAACATGCCCCCCGCAACAGTTGAAACACGTAAGGAATGTCCGCTAGGCCAAGGCGAGCGAGGCGCGCTCGTATGGTCTCACCCGTGACCCAGCGACGGAGATAACCGGGACCGCGTCGACCTTCGCGATACGACGTCCAGTAATGGTACGTCGTTGGAATCGACGGATGACTGCGCTGTGCGAGCTGCTTCGCTTCTTCGAATAGCCAGTCCGTGTGAGCGGGATCGGGAGCCGTCACGAGCGACAACGATCGGCCGAGGGCGTCAATGACTTCCTGGTAGTGCCGATAATCCCCGACCATTCCTCCCGGACCCCAGGACCAATCGGGGGGGAGCTGCCAGTCGAAAATATGCGGAGGGAGCGCCTTGGTCGCGCGCGGGGTAACGACACCGCGGTTGGCGCCGCTCACGCGGTACCCCGGGCAAGGGCGACCAGTACGCGCGTTCCCTTTCCTTCTTCGCTCGTGATCGCGATTTCGCCTCCCCACGCTTCAATGAGTCTTCTTGTCACCGCGAGCCCCAGTCCGCTGCCGGTCGTGCGCGTAGAAAAGTGCGGCTCGAAGATTCGAGGCAGCACCGCTTGCGCTATTCCGCTTCCGTCGTCGACGGTCTCGATCGTCACCCTCCGCTCCTCTTCGCGCACGACTATCTCGACGTGACGCGCTCCAGCGAGTCGCGCGTTCTCGAAAATGTTGAGCAGCACGTCGCGCATTTCATCCTTCTGACCGAGAGCCCAAGCCGGGCGATCCACCCCGCGGACCTGCCACTTCACAACGCTGTCTCCCATCTGTTCGAGGCCTACTACATCTCTCACAACGCTTGCGATGTCGATCGCCACCGGTGGCGGCAGATCCGCGGGCGCGCTTCCGTATCTGCTGAAGGCTCTGGCGATCTCGTCGAGCCGGTCGATCTCGGCGAGAATCCGACCAACATTGTCGTTCAGAACCCGATCGAAATTTATCCGCGAGTCGCTGCGGGCGCGCTGAAGGTGCTGGACGCCGAGTCGTATGGGCGTGAGCGGATTCTTTATCTCGTGAGCGACTTGCCGCGCCATTTCGCCCCATGCAAGCACGCGCTCCGCGCGAGCCACTTCAATGCGACTGAGCTCGAGGTCTCGCGCCAGGCGGCGCGCTGCGATACCACTCAACCAAAGTGCAGCCAGAGCGCCGGCCGCTGTCGCGAAAAGTACCAGCATGCCCAGGTCGCGCCGACGTCGATCGAGTACGAGGTCGTCACTGCGCGACGGGGCCGCAAGTATGTAGCGTTCTTCTGAAGGCCCTAGCGCCGCACTGTAGCCGAAAAGTACCTGCGCCGGTCCAAGTTTCTCCTCCGAAACGGCGAAAACCTCGCCCGCGTTTGCGAGTCTGAGTTGAACAGCGGGAGGCAGCGACCGACCTGCGGGAGCGAGAACATCGAAAAGACTGTCACTGGTGTTGCTCAAGAAACCGTTGTTGAAAAGGAAAAGCGGCGTGTCGAATCGCCGCGCGGCCCCGGGGAGCTGAGTGTATTCGTTCGCCATGACGACGGCGTGAAGAGTCTCTCCCACGAGGACTTCGCGAGTCTGCAAGTCGTCGGACCGAAGTCTCCGATAGGACCAGATCGCGAACGCTACTGCTGGAATCACGAAGAATGCGAAGAGCGCGACCGTGAGCCGGGCGTGATACGTGTAAATCCACCGCGCGGCGCGCACCCGCAACCAACGAACGAACCCTCGCTCGGCAAAGGCTCCCAGCAGCCAGAGAAACCCCGCGAAAATCAGGTCGAGGAGCAGCACCAGCACTCCCCGTTCGGCCCGCGCCCAAGGGGATCGCAAATCAATCTCTACGTGTGCGCGCTTGGTTCCTTCGGAAGTGGCAACCAGGCGATCGCCATGCAGCTCGTCACCCATTTTGCGCCAGTGCACCCTCGCTGTGTCAGCACTCAACCCAGGCGAGACGTCGGCGAGCGCGACGAAGTAGGGCGGATCGCCTCCGGAAGGAGGTGACATCCCGAGCAAAGCTGCGTACGGACTCGGCGAGAGGAGCCGCGTTCGCGGCAAAACCAGCAATGACGTTGCTCCAGAGGAGCGATGGGCCACGGCAGAAAGAATCTGGACGCCGGTTGGTCCCAGGACACTACGCGTCACCGTCTGCCGGCTTGCCAGCGCTTCTCGCACCACGTTGTGAACAAGGTCGGAATCGGGCTCGGTCGGGTATACCGCGAAGTCGGCTATTTTCCCTCCCTGGGCATCCCATGATGCGAGCGTTACGGGATACTCAGCGGCCGCCAAGTCAGAGGCGGCGTACGCTTCGAGCAGGTCTGCGCGGCTGCCCGGCTGCGGCTGCTGCGCGAGAGATGCCGCAAACCGGCGTGCGAGTACGACGGCGTAGTCGTCTTCCCGGGAAAGAGCCGCAACGTCCCCTTCCGCCAGACGCATTCGTTGGCGCGAGGTCGTTGACCATAGACCTGCCAGCGCGACACCGGCCGCGACAGATGCAATAATCAGCGAGGTACGAAAGGAAACCGTCGAAGGACGTCCCAACGCCATTTGCAGGAAGAAGCAAGCTGCGATCAGCACTGCGAACAGGAAAAGAAAGAGCGGGACTTCCCAGGACAGCCAGATCGCAGGTGTCGACCCCCACGGCGGCTGACCGATCCCACGCACAATGTTCGAAGCAAGGGGAATCCCGATTCCCACTATGACGAGAGCGGCGAGTCCGGAGTAGACGCGCGGCCAGCGTCGTTCGGGCTCCGCTCGCAGCAGAGCATAAACTGCCATGAGCAGGAGAACCGCGCTGATGCTGAGGGCGCCGGCGTTGGCGGTGAGTGGGCCGCCCAGTCGCGAGAAGTAGTAAGCAGGATCGAACAGTCGCGATGTGTTCGAAAAGGAGTTCCACGGCACCAGTGCGGTAATCACGAGTGCAATCGCAATCGCCGATAGACGCTCCCCGAGCGCGTGCCGGTTTCGCCAGGCAAATACGAGGAAGGCAAGTACTCCAATGACCAGCACCGCGGCGCCTCGGGCTCTCAGCGTAGCCGCTCGGCGGAACCGCACTTCTTCCACTGGCGCAAGCCGCGGAGTTGCGCGGAGAATCGGACGCTTGTGGTAGGAGAGAACAACTGCGCCTCCGTTCGCATTGCCAGGGGGAGCGAACGCATAGGACGACACTCCCTGGTTTGGTGCCAGCCTGGAATCCAGCGATTCGGTCAGACGATTGGCGGGCGGCGCAGCGTGAAGGACCGACGACGCAACCGCGCGACGTGTTCCGCGAGTCCGGCTCACGCTGAGGATCGTGTAGAATGGTGAGAACGAGACGCTCACCGGCGCGACTGAATCAGGATCTACCCGTATCTTGCCGGACCAGGCTATGGGTTGAGTCCCATTCAAGAGCACCACTGATTCGCCGGCTCTTTCCGGGACGCGCGTGGACAGAAACGCAAACGCCCCCGCCGCATCGACAGGGGCGTCCAGCGCGATCGCGGCTCTCTCTTCCAGTCTTTGAACTACATCGGCGATTGCCCGCTCCAGCGCGCGCGCAGCTCCTTGAGCGACCGCCACTGTGTCAGCCGCGTCAACGGCCGTTCCAGCCGTGCGCGGCAGCGCCGGAGTTCTGATCCAGATCGCCATCAGAAAAAGGGGGACCGCGGACGACGCGAGGATTGCGCGTCGACGCATGGTCCCACTTCTTACATTGAAACTACCCGCTGATGCGATGACTCTTCCCTCCCCCCTTCCTGAATCCGGACCACTGCGGGTCAAGGAGCTCAATCCCGCGCAGATCAGCGCCATCCTCGGCAACGATCCGCGTCTCATCATACCCATTGGCACCTGCGAGCAGCACGGGCCGCATTTGCCGCTTGGCTGCGACACCATCATCGTCGAAAGGATGGCCGACGAGCTATCTGCGGAATATGGCGTGTTGAGGGCGCCGACGGTGGAGTACGGCGTGAACGTCGACACCGAGCGGGGCTTCACGGGCAACGCATCGCTGCGAAAGAAAACACTGCATCGAATGCTCAACGATCTGCTTGATTCCTGGGAGGCGACGGGAGTCCGCGAATTCATCCTCCTCACCGCGCACGGGCACGACCCGCATCAAGAAGCGTTGGCGACCGTGATCACCACCGCGGCGCGTGTGAGAGTCGTCGACATTTTCGGGGTGAATCTGTCTGATTTGCTCGAAGGACAGCGTGAAGCAATGCACGGCGACGAGGTCGACACATCGATCATGCTCTTTCTGGCACCAGAGCTGGTACAGCAGGACCTCGCGCAGGACTATATGATGTCGCGCGAACAGCTCAGGCGGTACAGGCGGGGCTGGCTGACGGTTCCGAGCGGCAGCGCCGGCTCGATCGGACGGCCCTCGCTTGCGTCCGCTGAAAAGGGCAAGCTGCTGTGGGATCGTATCTACGCCAAAATCAGCGACAGAATTTTCCTGGCTCCCGCATCCACGGAGTAGAGCTCGACCCCTTCCTTCCTTAATTCAATCTTAAGGAAACTCGCTGTGTCGGGCTCTGAAACTCTGTTATATAGTTGGCCGTACTGGATCGAAACCCCACCTTTCCTACAATAATGCGATACTTGTTCTTAGTAGCTCTTGCTGCAGCTGCTCCACAGGCATTTGCCCAGCTTGCACCACGCGATTCGGCGCCTCAGATGACGCTCACCATCGAGCAAGCGATCGATTACGCGCGGCGCAACAACCCGGAGCTGCAACAGACCCTCAACAATCGGATTGGCGCGCGCGCCGCGGTGAGAAGCGCGTACGGCGCGCTGTTGCCTACGGCGGACGCCTCGCTGAGCGCTCAGCGTCAGCAGGGGGGCGCGCAGATTTTTAGCGGAACTACCCTTGGCGCGAGCTCCGATGTTAACCAATCGAACTATAGAATCGGATTCGACTATCGCCTCAATAGCGCTACGTTGATCACACCGAGCCTGCAGCGCGCCAGCCGCGACGCCGTGGAAGCGGACATCACTGGTGCCACTGAGACGCTCCGCAGTAACGTAAGCCAGCAATATCTCTCAGCTCTCCAGGCCGAGGCGAACGCGGACCTTCAGGACTCACTCGTCGTTGCGTCACAGCAGGAGCTGATTCTGGCGCAGGCCAGGGAGATCGTTGGTTCAGGCACGCAGCTCGATATCTCCCGCGCTGAAGTCGCGCTGGGTATTCAGCGCGTACAAGCGCTGAAGGCGCGCAACCAAGTTGAAATCGAAAAGCTTCGTCTTTTTCAGCTGATGGGTGTGAGCCAGCCCCCGAACGTGAAGCTGGTGAGTCAGTTTGCGGTGACGCCGATCGCCCTGAGCCTGGCAGACCTGGTCGCCTCAGCGCGCACTCAGAATCCTGTGGTGGAGGCATTGCGGGCGCGCGAGCACGTCGCTGATCTCAACGTGAAACGAGCCAAGGGAGAATATTCGCCGACACTGTCACTCTCGACGGGGATCGGGGGCTACACCTACGCCTATTCCAATCCGAATTTCCCGGTGCAGCAGGCCTCGGCGCAAATGGACGCGTCGCGCAGCGAATGCATCCGTACTGAAGAAGTTCGCGCGGCACTCAACCTTCCCAACACGCTTGCCGCCTGCAGTGCGATCGTATTTACAGACGCGCAGGCGCAAGCCATTCGGAGCAACAACGCGCGATTTCCGTTCAATTTCACCAAGGCGCCGCGCTCGCTTACGGCGACCCTTTCGCTGCCGCTGTTCGACGGCTTCGCACGTGAACAGCGGGTGCAGGAGTCGATGGCGAGCCGATCTGACGCGCGCTATGCCGTTCGTGCGCGGGAACTCGCTCTGACCGCCGACGTCACCGCCGCGTACCTGACCCTGACCACGGCTGAAAAAACCGTGGCCCTTCAGGAGCAGAACGCAGCAAAGGCAAAGCAGGAGCTGAAGCTCGTACAGGATCGTTACAGAATCGGAGCCACGACCTTTGTCGATTTGACGCAGGCGCGCGCGACGTACGAGCGCGCTGAGAGCGACCGCATCACCGCGGTTTACGACTACCAGAAAGCCTTCGCCGCTCTCGAGAGCGCCGTCGGTCATTCCCTTCGCTAATCGGACGAAAAATGAAAAAACGCACAAAGTGGTCAGTTGCAGGTGCGATTACACTCGCGGTTCTGATCATAGGCATCACCAGCGCAATGAAGGGCCGGAACAAGGCGACGGAGGTTCGGGTCGAAAAAGTGCAGCGCCGAGATCTCGTTGCTTCGGTTACAGCCAGCGGTCAGGTGCAGCCACACACCAAGGTCAATATCAGTGCGGACATAAGCGGTCGCATCGTGCGTCTGGCCGTCAAGGAAGGACAGATGGTGACGAAGGGCCAGTTCCTGCTCGAGATCGACCCCGAGCAGTATCGCGCCAATGTCCAGCGAGCCCTGGCGGCCGTGGCTTCGGCAAGATCGCAGGCGGCGCAGGCAAAGCCCTCGCTCTCGCAGGCCCAGCGCAATTACGATCGACTGATGGCGCTCAAGAAGGCGAATCCAACACTGGTATCTGACGAGCAGGTGGAGCAGCTGCGCACTCAGGTCGAGGTCGCGCAGGCACAGCTCGAGGCCGCGAATCACGCTGTAGATCAGGCGTCGGCTTCGTTGCGCGATGCCCAATCGAGTCTCAGCAAGACGACGATCTCGGCTCCGATGAGCGGTCGTGTGACGCGGCTAAACGTCGAAGAGGGTGAGACCGCCATCCAGGGAACGTTCAACAAGGATGCAGCGACGATGCTCACCATCAGCGACATGAGCGTGCTGGAGACGAAGGTGAAGGTCGATGAAACCGACGTATCCCGCATCAAGCTCGGCGACTCGACCGTTATTCAGCTGGACGCCTTCCCCGACACAACCTTCCTCGGACGTGTTTCCGACATCTCGAACAGCTCCGTCAAAGGAGGCGCGACAGGTGGTACGGGTGGCGCGACCGATCAGGCGATCGACTACGAGGTCACGATCCAGCTGCTCAACGCGCCGCCCGACACGCGGCCCGATTTCTCGTCGACGGCAAAGATCATCACCCAGACGCGCAACAACGTCCTTTCGATCCCGATCATCGCGTTGACTGTTCGTGAGGACAGCGTGAAGCCCGACACTGCGCTCACTCTCGCCAAACGCGCACCCGCCAAACAGGTGGGCAAGCGCGATGTCGAGGGTGTATTCGTCGTCGGTACCAACAACAAAGTGTCGTTCCGCCCCGTAAAGGTTGGTATAGCGGGTGAGAAGTACTTCGAGGTGCTGTCGGGTCTCAAGGAAGGCGAGACCATTGTCGGTGGCACCTACCAGGCGATCCGCGAGCTCAAGGACGGCGCACTAGTGCGCGCCCAGAAGGAACAACCCAAGAAGCCCGGCGAACCGGCGAAGGCGTAATGCACACAACTGATGAAATCCCGCTCAGCACCACCGCTGAGCGGCAGGCGGTTACGGTCGAAGCGGGAGCCGCACCGGAAAAGGAATGGGTCATCGTCACGCGCGGCCTCAAGCGCGACTACGACATGGGTGGAGAGATCGTGCACGCCCTTCGCGGTGTCGACATCGCAATCCGGAGGAACGAGTACGTCGCCATCATGGGGCCCTCCGGCTCGGGAAAATCCACACTGATGAACCTCATTGGATGCCTCGATACCCCGAACGGAGGTGAGTACTGGCTAAACGGTACGCTCGTTTCGGAGAAAGATGAGGACGAGCTGGCTCGAGTCAGAAACAGGGAAATCGGGTTCGTGTTTCAAACCTTCAACCTGCTTCCACGGGCTACCGCTCTCCACAACGTCGAGCTTCCGCTCGTTTATGCCGGAGTCTCGGCCGACGAGCGGAGAAAACGTGCAACCGAGGCTCTGGAAAGAGTTCAACTCGGGGACAGGATCCAGCACCGACCCAACGAACTTTCGGGCGGACAGCGCCAGCGCGTCGCGATTGCCCGTGCTCTTGTGAACCAGCCGTCGATTCTGCTCGCCGACGAGCCTACGGGGAACCTCGACTCGACGACCTCCGAGGAGATCATGCGAGTGTTCGAAGGACTCGCTGAGCAGGGACAGACCGTCATCATGGTCACCCACGAGCCCGACATCGCGGCGCACGCGCGCCGCGTGATTGTATTACGTGACGGACTCGTTTCCAGCGACGACAAGCGGTCCACCTTTATCAAGTCCGCGGGGATCGCGCCGCCGAATCTGAACCGCAAGGATTAACGATGCCGTTCGTCGAGGCCGTTTGGCTCGCGCTCGCGCAGATTCGCGTTCAAAAGCTTAAAAGCTTCTTCACGCTCCTGGGCATTTGCATCGGAGTGATGTTCCTGATTGCTGTCATCTCGATCGTCCAGGGAATGAGCAGCTACATGGAGAACGACTTCGCGGCGAAGATGCTGGGTGTGAACACGTTCACGCTGCGGCGCTTCCCGTGGTTCGGTGACGGCGCCAGCTCGGAGGAAGAGTGGCGGATGTGGTTACGCCGCCCCCGCGTCTACCATTCGGATCTTGCGCTGGTAGCCAGCGTGCTGCCCCCCGGTTCCAGGAACGCGGTCGAGAGCCAGGAATTTCTGCAGGCTCAGTCGCAATACGCACGGCCGAAGCAGGTCGAAGCGCACGCAGTGGATGGCGACTACTTCACGATCAAGAAATACGACGTTCGCATCGGCCGGCTTTTTACGCCCCAGGAGTCGACGTTGGGAGCGCCAGTGGTGGTGATCGGTGATGAGGTCGCGAAATATTTCTTCCCTGACCTGGATCCGCTCAATCGGCAACTCCGGATCAAGGGCATGCCCTATACAGTGATCGGCGTGCTCGAGAAGCAGGGTTCCGTCTTCGGACTGTCGCTCGATCGAGTCGCGATCGCTCCCTACAACTCCCCGCTGCACCACTTTACCAACCCGCGCGGCGACGTCGATGGGATCATGGTGCAAACGCCGACATCGCTGACCATGACAGACGCGATGGAGTCGGTCCGCGAAGTTATGCGCGGCCGGCGCAAGCTTCGCCCCGGTGAGCCGGACAACTTTTTCATGGAGACCTCGGCCAGCGCACTCGCGTTCATGGACAAGCTCAAGAAAGTGATGACGATGGCAGGCACAGCCTTCCCCGCGATAGGTCTGATCGTTGGCGGCCTCGTCATCATGAACATCATGCTGGTGGCCGTCGCCGAGCGAACGCGTGAAATCGGTATCAGGAAATCGCTGGGCGCCCGACGGCGGGACATCATGCGGCAGTTCCTCGTCGAGGCCGCGACACTCAGCACGCTCGGCGCGGTCATCGGCATCATCCTCGGCATCGTGATCGCGAAAGTTGTCGAATGGAAAACACCGCTACCTGCCGCGGTCGCACCCTGGTCGATCGTTGTGGCGACTCTTCTTGGAACCGTGGTAGGAATCATTTCGGGAGTGTATCCAGCCCGGCGCGCAGCGTCGCTCGATCCGATCGAAGCGCTGAGGAAAGAGTAGAGATGCGGCTCGCGCAGAGGGTCTTCAACGCCTTTGAGGGTGTTGGGATGGCGCTCGACGCCATTCAGTCGAACAAGGTTCGCGCCGCGCTTACGATCATGGGCGTGGCCATTGGCGTATTCGTCGTCGTCGCGATGTCGTCGGTTGTGCGTGGAATCAACGAGAGCTTCGCCAAGGATCTCGAGGCAGCGGGGCCGACCTCATTCTACATCTATCGACGTCCAATCAGTGGTTTCCAGGCGTGCGATGGGTCTGACGCGACGTGCCCCGAGCGACGAAATCCGCCGCTTACCATCGACGACGCCACCGCCTTGGAGCGGTTGCCGACGATCAAGGCGGTAACCGCGCACCTGGGAACCGGCGCCAAGTTCGTTTACAAGGACAAGCAGGTGAGCACCGGGATGGAGATTTACACGCCGAACTGGGTCGACGTCGATGGTGGAGACATCTATCCGGGCAGAAGTTTCACCTACGCCGAAAACACGACTGCGTCGCGGGTGATCATCGTCAACCAGAAACTCGCGGAACGCCTCTTTGGCACATCTGACCCGCTGGATAAAACGATCAACGTGGACGGCGTCGGGTTCAAGGTGATTGGTGTCTATCATTACACAGCGAGCCCGATGGGAACACCCACATCTGCCGGCGGTGGCGACCAGGCAAAGGCAATTGTGCCGTTCGAGTCGGCACGGCGCAGCCTCAACCCATGGATGCGCGGTGTGGATTTCATCGTTAAACCGGAGCCGGGAGTCACCACCGCGGAAGCAACGGATGATGTCACCGCACTGATGCGGTCACGCCGCGGGCTGAGGGGCAACGCGAAGAACAACTTCGAGATCGTCACGCAGGATCGGCTGATGGGGATCTACAATCAGCTATTCGGAACGTTCTTCGTCGTGGGTTTGGCTCTTTCATCGGTGGGCCTGCTGGTAGGTGGGGTTGGCGTTGTCGCGATCATGATGATCTCGGTGACCGAGCGCACTCGCGAGATTGGCGTCCGGAAGGCGCTTGGTGCAACGAAGAGCGCGATCCTGTGGCAGTTCCTGGTCGAAGCGGCCACACTCACAAGCATCGGCGCATCGATCGGACTCGTGCTCGGGATCCTCGTGGCGCTGGGCATCAAGACCGCTTTCCCGGCAGTCCCCGCGTCCACTCCGGTGTCCGCCGTTATCGCGGCGTTGGCTACCAGTGCGTTCACTGGGATTCTGTTCGGGCTACTGCCTGCGGCGCGGGCCGCGCGGTTGGATCCGGTTGAGGCGCTACGGTACGAGTAAGCAGAAGCAACTGAACGGGCGAGAGCTGCCAGAAGCATAGACTGTAGATCTCAGTTCAAGACGTCGGGACTCTCCTAGGTGCGGCTACGCCACAGGCAGTTGCCTGTGTTGAGAAGGGTGACGGCGGAGTCCTGACGTAGTGAACTCTCATCTAATATCTACGCCACTCACATCTCTCGCCCGTTCAGTTGCTTTTTTGGTCCCGAACCGGCTTAGAATCATGTAGCGCATCCCCGGCCGCCCCCCGAAATTAGGGCCTATGCGCTTTGCGGACATCATCACCACCGCCATCGAGCAGATTCGCGTCAACAAGCTGCGGTCGTTCTTCACGCTCCTCGGCATCATCGTGTCGGTCGCTTTCCTTGTCGCCGTCGTTGCGATCATCTCCGGCATGAACGCGTACGTGAAGGAAAATCTGGCCAGCGCGCTGATCGGGGCCAACACGTTCCAGGTGAGAAGGACGCCAATCCGGATCGGGCTATTCGATGACGAGGAGTGGCGGCAGCTGCAGCGCCGGCCCCGGCTCACCGAGTCCGATGCGGAAGCAGTGACGGCAGCGGTACCGGAAGCGGTCGCGGTAAGCATGCAGACCGGCTGGCCCGTTCCCATCGCCGACGTCGTATGGAAGAACAGGACCCAGGCCGACGTGGCCATCTTCGGCATTACTGCCCCATATCAGGTGGTGCAGGACTACGTGTTCGCCGGTGGCCGCCCCATCAGCGATATCGACGTTCGTGAGCATCACTCGGTGGCCGTCGTCGGCGCTGACATCGCCGAAAAGCTTTTCGAGAACGTCGATCCGGTCGGCCAGGACATCCGGATTCTGGGTCAGCACTTCACGATCGTCGGCGCCATCGCGAAAAAGGGCCGCGTACTGGGGCAGTCGTTCGACGGCTTTGTGCTAATACCGCTGCCAAACTTCGAAATGCTTTTCGGGCGCCGAAAGACCAACAACGTCTCGGTCAAAATGCCCAGTGCGGCCCTGGTGCCGAACGGGATGCTGCGTGCCGACGAGGCGATGCGGGTCGCGCATCATCTGCGTCCCGCTGACCCGCCCGACTATTCAGTCGAGACGGCCGATGCGCTGGTGGAATTCTGGAGGAATCTCACACGAATCCTCTTCTCCGTAATTCCCGCAATCGTCGCCATCGGAGTGGTGGTCGGCGGAATCGTGATCATGAACATCATGCTAATGTCGGTAACAGAGCGCACCCACGAAATCGGTGTGCGCAAAGCACTCGGCGCCAGGCGGGGTGACATTCAACGTCAGTTCCTGGTCGAGGCCATCGTGTTGGCGACCATCGGCGGGCTTTGCGGAGTCGCGGCCGGCTGGGGACTGGCTGGGCTGGTAAGCTTCGCATCGCCCCTGCCCGCGCGCGTCAGTGTCTGGTCGGTGATGCTGGCGTTGGCGTTGGGTGCAGGCGTCGGCGTGCTCTTCGGAGTTTACCCGGCGTCGCGGGCCGCCCAGCTCGACCCGATCGATGCCTTGCGCGCCGAATGATTAGGCCCGCAACAGAATGATCGTCGCCGATCAGATAACCAGCAATATCCAGCTTGCCCTCGACACGCTGCGGGCGAACAAGCTGCGTTCGGCCCTCACGATCCTCGGGGTTGTCATCGGGGTTTCGACGGTGATGACGATGGCCGCGATAGTCCAGGGAATTCAGGAACAGATCGTCCGAACCATTGAGATTGCGGGGCCGACTACTTTCTATGTCGTCAAGGTTTTCTCGCAGACACCCGTCAATCCCGATCGCTTGCCAAAGTGGATCCGCGTGCGGCCCGATCTGGTCGAGGCCGAAGCGCAACGGATCAGGCAGCTCCCGGAAATCGGCTACGCCGCGATCTGGGCCCAGAACAACGCACGTCTTTCTTACGGAGCGCAGCGCACTCAGAACATTGTAGTGATGGGCGCCGACGACCGTTACCAGGAGATTCAGGGAGGCGAGCTGCTCGACGGGCGGTGGTTCACCCAGTCGGAGCTCTCCGCGGGATCCAGCGTCGCCGTTCTGGACGAGAACGCTGCCCACAAGCTTTTCGGCCGTGAATCCGTGCTGGACAAGGAGATTCGCATCAGCGGCAGGCCGGCACGGGTGATCGGTCTTTACGCGCAGCCGGGTAATATCTTCTCGCCGCCAGGACAGGACATAGGAGCGATCATCCCGTACGCGATGATGGATCACCAATTCACCATCGACAAGACCAACGCGCTCTACATCCCGGTCAAGCCGAAGAAAGGAGTGGCGACCGCGGAGGCACAGGAAGCGGTGACGATCGCGCTACGCGAGCTGCGGCGTTTGCGGCCGGCCGACAAGAACAACTTCGATCTCATCACGCAGGACCAGATCCTCGACACCTTCAACAAGATCACCGGCGTTTTCTTTCTGGTGATGATCGTGCTTTCCAGCGTGGGTCTGCTCGTGGGCGGGATCGGGGTCATGGCGATCATGATGGTGTCGGTTACCAGTCGCACGCGCGAGATCGGAATTCGGAAGGCGCTTGGCGCCACGCGACGAGAAATTCTTTTTCAGTTTCTGATCGAGGCCGCAACGCTCACCGGTTTTGGCGGAATCCTCGGGATTCTGATCGGGCTGACTTTTGGCCGACTTGCGACGCTGGCGATGAAGATCGACGCAGCTGCCCCGCTTGGTCTAACGCTGGTTGCCGTGATAGTGTCTGTGAGTATCGGTCTGGTATTCGGAATCCTGCCAGCACAGAGGGCGGCCAAGCTCGACCCGATCGACGCGCTGCGCTACGAGTAGTGAACGCCCGAGCCAGAAAAAGTATCCGCGCTGGCTTACGCCGGGTAATTTTCCCGCATGACAACCGTTGATGTTCTCGCAATCGGTGCACACCCTGACGACGTAGAGCTGATTTGCGGGGGAACGCTGATACGAGCTCAAATGCTTGGCCGCAGGACGGCAATTCTCGACCTCGCGGCGGGGGAGCTCGCCTCACGTGGAAGCCCGGCGATTCGCGCCAAGGAGGCCGCACGAGCCGCGGAGGTAATGGGTGTAAGTGCGAGGGAGAACCTCGGTCTGCCCGACGGCGGAATCCAGAATACGCCTGAGAACCGGGCCAGGATCGCCCTGGTAATCAGAAAGCTCAAGCCGCGTGTCGTGATCACGCATTCACTGCGAGGTCGACATCCGGACCACCCGATTGTCGCTCAGCTCGTTCGCGATGCCTCGTTCGTGGCCGGTCTCAAGATGGTCGAGCCGAAAATCAGCCCCCATCGACCGGCAAAAGTGATTCATGCACTCTCATTTCGTGAGGACAACGAGAAGCCGACCTTCGTGGTAGACATCACGGACGCGTTCGAAAAGAAGCTTCAGGCAATCGGATGCTACGCGTCACAATTCGGCGATGCTGTCCAGGCAGGAGAGGTTTACCCGAACGGCGAGCCCCTACATGACCTGATCAGGCACCACGCCGCGCATTACGGCTCGTTGATTCGCTGTCGCTATGGAGAGCCGTTTCACACCACGGAGACGATGCGGGTCGAAGACGTAACGCTGCTCGAGGTCTCCACTTTTTGACCAAAAAGTCGCCGCCAGCGCCGCCAACCTCAAAATCCGCAGCCGGCGAGCTCACCTACGCATCCTACCTTGCGCTCGACGAGCTGCTACGGCTCCAGCGACCTCGCTCCACGCCCGAACATCCTGACGAGCTTCTGTTCATCATCGTGCACCAGGCAAGCGAGCTGTGGTTCAAACTCATATTGCACGAGCTGCACGGGCTCATCGAGCTGCTGCAAGGCAACGACACACTCGGCGCGCTGTCGTCTGTTCGTCGGGTGAATGCCCTGGTGCACATCGTGACGGGCCAGCTGTCGGCACTCGAGACGCTTCCGCCGCAGAGATTCGCGCAGTTCCGCGGCTACCTGGGAACTTCGAGTGGCTCACAGAGCATCCAGTTTCGGGCGATCGAGGCAATGTCCGGAATGCGGGACGAACACTTTCTGCAGGTTCTCAAGCAGCACGGAGAAATCGCGCCGCTCGTAGAGCAGGCTCTCCAAAAGCCGACGCTTCAGGCACTGTTCGACAGCCTCCTCGCTGCGCATCAGGTTACCCTCGAGCAGATATACTCCGAGTCGCATCAACGGCCGTTGCAAATGCTGGCCGAAGGCCTGCTGGAGTACGAACAGGGATTTGCAATGTGGCGATTCCTGCATGTCCAGCTCGTGGAACGCATCATTGGTCCGGCCACATCCGGAACCGGTGGCACATTGGGGTCGAAGTACCTGCAGAAGACGATTTCCCAGCGGTTCTTTCCCAAACTCTGGGAAGTGCGGAGCAAGTTCTTCAAAGGCTGACGGGTAGCGTACAGCACCTTAAATTCCGACCATGCCGTCCAGCCCGATTTACCTCGATCACGCCGCAACGACGCCGGTTCGTGAAGAGGTTTTCGAAGCGATGAAGCCGTTCTACGGACCACGCTTCGGAAACCCGTCGAGCACGCATCGGTGGGGCCGCGAAGCGCGGGCCGCCCTGGATGAGGCGCGGGAACGTGTCGCGCGATGTCTTGGGGCCCGGCCGGACGAGATCTGCTTCACGTCCGGCGGCACTGAGGGCGACAACCTCGCAATCCTGGGCTCCTGGCGCGCGCTGAAAACGAAAGGGCGCAACGCCATCGTGGCCACTCCGATTGAACACAAGGCGATACTGGGGGCGGTGCATCAGGCAGCCAGGGAGGGTGCCGAAGAGCGAATGCTCGACATCAGCCCGGACGGCGTCGTCGCCCTCAGCTCTTTCGAGGAGAACGTCGACGACGACGTCGCGATCTGTACGACGATGTGGGTGAACAACGAAATAGGATCAGTGCAACCGATTCCGGCGCTTGCGCGAAAGGCGAAAGAACGCGGGGCGCTCTTTCACACCGATGCAGTGCAGGCATTTGGCAAGGTGCCAATCGATGCGCAGACGCAGCAGTTTGATTTCCTGACGATTTCCGGGCACAAGTTCGGCGCGCCAAAGGGCATCGGTGCGCTGTTTATTCGTCGCGGGACAGCGATCGAGCCGTTGATGCACGGTGGTACGCAGGATCGTGGCCGGCGTCCGGGAACGGAAAACGTCGCCGCTGCTGTCGGTCTTGCGCGCGCCGCCGAGCTAACGCTGGTTGAGTGTGAGGCGCATTGCGCGAAGATCAGGCAGCTCCGGGACAAGCTGGAGCAAGGAATCCTTGCGCGTGTCCCTGACGCTGTGATCCACGGACGCGGCGCTGAAAGAGCGCCCCACATTTCGAACATCTCCGTCCCAGGTACGGACAGCGAATCGTTGCTGATGGCGCTCGATCTCCGCGGCATAGCCGCATCAGGCGGATCAGCCTGCCAAAGCGGAAGCATTGATCCGTCTCACGTTCTGAGCGCGCTGCGCGTGCGGCCCGACCTGGCCAGCGCCGCCGTTCGCATGAGCCTCGGAACTCTTACGACGGATGACTGTATCGATCGAGTGATTGAAGTTTTCCCTGGCCTCGTCGCAAAGGCGCGCCAGCTCACCGCCGCGGACTAGAATGAAGAAAGAGAGAGTGCTGGTCGCCATGTCCGGTGGCGTCGATTCATCGGTCGCTGCCGGGCTGCTCGTCGAGCAAGGTTACGATGTAGTCGGCGCGACCATGAAGCTGTTCTGCCATGGTGACGATGTCCCCGACCGACCTTGCTGTTCACTCGATTCGGTGAACGACGCTCGTCGAGTGTGCGAACAATTGGGCGTGCCGCACTACGTGCTGAATCTCGAGAGCAAGTTTGGTCACGACGTAGTCGACAATTTCGTGGAGGAGTACGCGCGGGGCCGGACACCGATTCCCTGCGTGCGTTGCAACACTTTCACCAAGTTTCGCGATTTTCTGAGGAAAGCGGACGCGATCGATGCGCAATGGATTGCCACCGGGCATTACGCGCGAGTGATGAATGGCCAGCTCCATCGCGGTGTGGATGACAACAAGGATCAAACCTATTTCCTCTGGGGGATCGACCGCGCGGTGTTGTCGCGGATGATTCTTCCCGTCGGCGAGCTGGACAAATCCGAAACGCGGTTGCGTGCGCACGCCATGGGTTTGGAAGTGATCGCCGAAAAGCCTGAGAGCCAGGAGATCTGCTTCGTCCCGGATGGAGATTACGCCAGGATCCTGGAGCAGCGGCTGCCAACCGATGCGCCTGCGCTCGCCCGCGGACCAATCCTGACATCGAGTGGCGAAGTAGTCGGGGAACACAACGGATTTGCTCGATACACCATTGGCCAACGTCGTGGGGTCCCGGGTGGATTCCCGACGCCCATGTACGTCATCGCGATCCGTCCGACCGATCGCGCGATTGTCATCGGCCCGCGCGAGGAGCTACTTGGTGCGCTGATTGTCGCGCGCGAGCTGAACTGGTTGGCTGAGCCGCCACGACTGGGTGACAGACTCACGGTGCGAGTTCGACATCGCGCGCCGCTGGCGGCTGCGGAAATTGTCAGGCTCGATCGTCAGGAGATTGAGTTGGCGCTTGACGTGCCAGTCTCTGCGATCACTCCGGGCCAGTCGGTGGTCTTCTACGATGGCGAGCGCGTTATCGGTGGCGGGTTGATCGAGGGGTCAAGGAACACACGAACATCGCTGCCGGTCCTGGCGGCCTAACCCAAGCAGCTGCAAGGAGCTCAATCAATGTGCCGGAACATCAAGACATTAGCCAACTTCGAGCCACCTGCGACGGAAGACGAAGTCCGTGCGTCCGCACTACAGTTCGTGCGCAAGTTGAGTGGAACCACCAAGCCATCTCGCGCCAATGAGGCTGCTTTCAATCGCGCGGTGGACGAAGTCACGGACGCGGCACAGAGACTCGTGACGTCCTTACACACCAATGCCCCTCCGCGGAACAGGGAGGAGGAGCAGCGGAAAGCGCGCGAAAGATCGCTGAAGCGGTTCGCGTGAGCCGACAGTCAACCGCGCTCGCCGCGCACCGCGTGGCGCTTCGCGCCTGCAACCGCTGTCAGCTCGGATCTGGAATCCGACCAATCGTTTCGCAGGCGTCCAACCCTCGCGCCATGCTGGTGGGTCAGGCGCCAGGAAAGGTCGAGGCCGAGGGTGGTACTCCCTTCTCCGGGAGAGCGGGACGAACGCTCTTTCGCTGGCTCGAGCGCGCGGGTCTCGACGAAGCGAGGGCGCGCGAGATTATCTACATCGCGGCAGTTACACGCTGTTATCCAGGACCGCATCCAAGCGGCCGCGGCGACCGCGTCCCTTCGCGCCTCGAGCAATCCAGCTGTGCCGATTGGCTGGAGACTGAGCTTCGCATTATCCGTCCGGCCGTCCTCATCCCCGTCGGCCGGCTCGCGATCGAGCGCTTCCTGCCGCGCGTCCCGCTCTGCGAGCTGATCGGAAGGAAGACGACGGTTTCTCACTCGGGTGGTAGATCGACTGTTATCCCGTTGCCGCATCCGTCCGGTGCAAGCAGCTGGATCCACGAAGGCGATAACAGGGCTCTTGTCGAGCGTGCGATCGAACTCATCGCGTCCGAGCTGGGACCGCCGCGTGTTGTTTCGGCCACTCAGAACTGAGGACCTGCCAGTACTTCACGGCTGGTTGAGCCGCCCTCACATCGTAGAATGGTTTGGAGAGCCTCCCACCTTGGTGGAGGTCGAGCGCGACTACCTGCCGTCCATTGCAGGCAATGTCCCCCATCACTGCTACTTCGCCATCGAAGCAGGTACACCGGTAGGGTTTATCCAGTCATACACGCCGGCGGGTTGGCACCACGAAGGGTGGTGGCTGGAGGAACACGACCCAGGCGTCAGAGGAATCGACCAGTTCGTAGCAGACGCTGGGCGTCTGGGCCAGGGATTAGGAACGAGGATGGTCCGCAGCTTTGTCGCGCAGCTATTCGAGGATCAGTCAGTTACCCGAGTGCAGACGGATCCGTCGCCTGAGAATCGCCGCGCAATCCGGTGTTACGAGAAGGCGGACTTTCGCGCCGTCAAGGAAATTGAAACGCCTGACGGCCGCGCACTGCTTATGTACTGCGATCGCAACCGATCCGAGAAAACGGAGGACCGCTACCAGCCGATTCCGTAATCCTCGCCGTGGTTGCTCGACCCGCCCCACATGGTGCCGTGCTTTCGATCCAGCATGATCGCGTTGATCGGGCCGGAGCTTCGCTGCACGAATTGCAGCTTATAGCCCATGGCTTTCAGCGAATCGCGCACAGCGGTTGGCAAGGACGTCGCGGCCTCCATCAATCCCGGCCGCGCCTCATGCGCACCGAATGACGAGCGCATTTGGTACGTGTTTATGTTCGGCGCTTCGACGGCCTGCTGCACGGTCATTCCGAACTCGACGACATTGAGGAAAAACTGGAGAAGATTTTGATCCTGCGAATCTCCGCCCTGCACAGCGAAAGCCAAGTAAGGCTTATCATCTTTCAGAGCCAGGGTCGGGGTCAGCGTTACACGCGGGCGTTTGCCCGGCTCGATGACGTTGAACGGGCCGTCACCCGCGTCGGTGACGAAGCTTTGAGCACGCTGGCTCAATCCAATCCCGGTTCGCCCCGCTATCACAGCTGGAACCCAGCCCCCGCTCGGAGTTACGCTGACAACCCAACCTGCCTCGTCTGCTGACTCGATCGACGTCGTTCCCGCATAAAACGCTTCCATGAAGGAAGAATCTGATCGAGGTGGTGTCACGGGCGCCGCCTGGTCCTGCTGTCCACTGTGCGTAGTGTCGGGAAGTACAAACGCCGCGAGATTCCACGTTGCCAGTTGCGCTGCGTACGGGTTCGTCGAACCCTGATACGGATACGGGTCGCCCGGTTTGATCGCAGGATTATTTTTCGTCCACTCTATCTCGGCGTACCGTTTTTTGGCGTAATCCTTGGACAAAAGTCCTTTGACCGGTTCAACCGGAGGAAAGTACGGGTCTCCGTAATAGAAATCACGATCGGCGAATGCGAGGCTCATAGTCTGGTAAATCGCATGCAGATACCGCGGCGAGTTGTACCCCATGCTCTTGACGTCGGTGTTCTCGAGTATGTTGAGCGCCTCGAGCATTGCCGGGCCCTGTTGCCAGATCGGAAGCTTGTAGACCTCGATGCCCTTGTAGTTGGTGTGGAGCGGCTCTTCGATTCGCACTTTCCAGTTCGCAAGATCCTCGAGCGTGAACAATCCGCCATCCTCGCGAGCACCCCGCACTAATTCCTTCGCAATGTCGCCTTTGTAGAATCGATCGTAGGCGGCGTAAATCGCCTGCTTCCGTGTTTTTCCCGACCTCAGCGCAAGACTCTCGGCATCGACGAGCTTTCTCCAAGTGACGGCTAGGTCGCGTTGAACAAAAATCTCTCCCGGCTCCGGCGCTTCCCGCGTACTGCCCTGGTGCGTGAGCATTATGGCGGGTGTGTACTTCCATTGCTTGATCCATTTCTTGTTTCGCTCGATTGTGTTGGTCAATTGCGCTTCGATGGGATAGCCATCTGCCATCGCGATCGCAGGTGCGAGCACTTCGCGCAGTGACAATTTCCCCCATTCGGCCAGCATCGTCAGAAGTCCGCCGACCGTCCCGGGAGTGACGGCCGCCAGCGGCCCGTATTCGGGCGGGAATTTGTAACCCTTGCTTCGATAGAATTCCTTCGTGGCCCCGGTGGGCGCTACCCCGAGCGCATCGACGCCGATGACCTTGCCGGTGTGCGGGTTGTAAATGAGCGCCTGCGTTTCACCGCCGCAGGAAAGCGTGTCCCACATTGTGCAGCCGGCCGCGAGCATAGCTGCGGCGGCATCTACGGCGTTGCCACCTTTCATGAAAATCTGTGCTCCGGCGCTCGCCGAAAGCGGCTTGCCCGTGATCGCCAGCCAGTGTCGGGCGTGAAGGGGAGGTTTTTCGGTGGGCCCGGTGCGTGGGTCGGCGTACTGCATTGCCTGGCCGAGGCGGGGCGCCGTTTGGCCCATGGCGTTAGCGGCCGTAAGAATGGGCACAGCGATCGAAAGTACGAAACGTGTAAAAGGCATGTGAGTAGAACGCGGTGGGAGAACCTGTCGAATCGAGCGTCTACTCTGCGCGCAATTCATGCGCCGCGCGAGCGTGGTCGGAAACGCATTCCGACCAGTCTCGGGTCAGCCCAGCTATTTCGGAAGGGGTGGTTTTGGGAGGTACGATTAACTTCTGCGCGGATTGTAGAAAAACTCTTCGCGAACGATTTCCCCGGCCTTCACCGTGTAGAGGGCCATCTCGCTCATCTTTACGCGCTGGGCCGACTAGCGCGAGATGTGGAAGTTGAAGTTTGGGTTGTTGAGCGTCATGAAGATCCGAAGCCAGAGCGGCAGAATCATTTCCTGTCCTCGCGCTCCGGTAATGTCTCCCAGATCCAGCACGTCCTCCCAGCCGAAACTCTCCAGAATGTCACGCACCTTTGCCTTGGCACTCGCATCGTTGCCACACATGAACGCGGTGTGCTGCCCTGGAGCTCGTGACGGCTCGATCATCACCCCGGCGTTCACCGTATTCAACGCTTTTACGACCTTGACCGATGGATACGCTCGCTGGATCTGCTCGCCAAGTGAGTCCGTGTTCGACACGGACAGCGACGGAGGCATTCCCTTCGAGAAGTCGAGCGGGTTGGAGACGTCAATCAGAATTTTCCCGTCCAGATTTCTGGACCCCGCCGCTTTCAGGGCGTCGAGCGCGGCCATTCCCGAGGTACAGTTGAATACGACTTCGCCGTGCGCAGCTGCGTCCGCGAAAGTGCCTTCGGAGGCCTTGCCGCCCGCCTCCTTCACCCACGCTTTCGCTTTCTCGTTCCCAGCGGTGCGCGATCCCATGCGGACGTCGTGACCGAGCTGGACGAGTTTCGTACCGAGAGTCTTGCCAACGATCCCGGTCCCAAGGATTCCTATTTTCATGACATTCAAGAGAACACCAGAAGTTATTTGACGCCAGCCGTGGTGAACCTTGCGCCGCTTCTAGTACTTGAGTCCGCCAGACTGCGCGAACTCCTTCATCATCCGCTCCTGTTCCTCCGACAGCTTCTCGGGTACTGAGATGGACACCTCAACGATCAAATCGCCTCTCTTTTCTCCCTTCTGGATCCCCTGACCGCGGACGCGCAGCCGCTTCCCCGACGGAGTTCCGGGCGGAATCTTGATTGCGACTTTCTTTCCATCGAGCGTGCGGACGCTGATCTTCGTGCCCAGCGTCGCCTGCGCGATGTTCAGAGGAACAGTTGCGATCACGTCGAGTCCGTCGCGCCGATAGAAGGCGTCGGGCTGGACGTTGAAGGTTATCACGAGGTCGCCTGGCGGTCCGTTCGCAGTACCCTTCCCGCCCTGTCCCTTCAGCCGGATCTTCGATCCACTGTCCACTCCGGGCGGAACGTTGATCAATACTTTTCGCCGCGCGCGCACTTCGCCACTGCCGTGGCACGTCGGGCAGGGCTCTGATGGCACTTGACCACGGCCAAGGCATACAGGACAGGGCCGGTTGACTGCAAATCCACCCTGTCCAAACGACACGCTCCCTCGACCGTTGCACTCCGGACAAATACGCAGCTGCGCGCCGGGAGCGGCTCCACTTCCATGGCAGGTACTGCATTCCTCGCTGACCTCCAGATCGATCGGCACTTTCCCCCCACGCGCCGCGGTGCGAAAGGGAATGTCCAAAGCGGTCTCGACGGTTTGACCTTTCTCCGGTCCGCGCGCGCGGGTTCCCTGGCGCGCGCTGCCGCCGCCGAACATCGAGCTGAATAGATCGCCGAGTCCGCCCAAGCCCCCGATGTCGAAGTCCTCGAAATTGATCGTCTGGCCACCAGTGGCGCCTCCTCCACGTGACCCCCGCCCGCCACCAAATCCGCCAAATCCCCCGGAGAAAGCGCCGAGCCGACGCATCTCGTCGTACTGCTTTCGTTTCTCGGGGTCACTGAGGACATTGTTCGCTTCAGAGATTTCCTTGAATTTCTCCGCGGCCTTGGTGTCGTTGGCATTCGCGTCGGGATGATACTTCTTCGCGAGCTTGCGGTACGCCTTCTTGATTTCGTCCTGGGAGGCGCTCGAACCTACGCCGAGGACAGCGTAGAAGTCTTTCGTCTGTGCCATTTACTACGCGGGGATGGCGACGATCAGCCGTTCCACTGCTTGACCACGACGCGCGCCGGCCTGAGCAGCTGCGACTTGAACAGATAACCTGGCTGGAAAACGCGCGCGACGACGTGATCATCCTCGCGCGCGGAGGTTGGCTCGGTGGCGACAGCTTCGTGCAGCGCCGGGTCAAACGTCTCTCCCAGGGGATTGATCACCTCGAGGCCGGCTGCACCCAGTGCTTTCATGAATTTCTTCTCGACCATGTCCACCCCCTGAACTATCGTCGCGGCATCCGTAGTCGCGGGATCGACGTGCGCAAAACGCGCTACGTCGTCGAGCGCCTCTACGAGCTGGCGGACCAGATCGGCTTGCGCCCGAGTCCCGGCGTCCTGCCGTTCTTTCATCGACCGCTTGCGATAGTTGTCGTACTCGGCCGCTAGGCGGAGATACTTGTCACGCTCCGCCGCCAGATCGTCGCTGGTCTCAGACGCGGCAGCTTCGCGCGCGGTGGGAGAGTCGGCAGCAGTCACGGCGGGCTCGGTGTCGGTCGCGCCTTCTCGCGGGGACGAAGGGCTATTTCCATCGCTGCCTCCGGGCGCGAAATCGTCTTCCGAGGCCATGACATCCTGGCCGGGAGGGGGTGCGTGCTCATGTTTCTTTTTTGAGTGTCTCATGTTTTCAAAGTTAACCGTTTGCCAAAGCGCGCCGCACCATCTCCAACGCCGCCTGGGCGGAACGCTGGCGGATTTCCGTCCTGTCCCCAGCGACATGGAAGCGTCGTGCCTTACCTTCGGAAATGTGAACGGCTATCCACACGAGACCCACGGGTTTTTCGGCCGTCCCGCCTCCCGGACCGGCGATTCCGGTAATCGACACGCCTACATCGGCGTTCAAGAGCGCCCGTGCCCCGAAAGCCATTTGCAGCGCGACCTCCTCGCTAACCGCGCCATCCCGCTGGATGTCCTGCGGTCGGACGCCGAGCACATTGCGCTTGACGTTATCGTGGTAAGCGATGACGCCGCCGACAAAGACATCACTCGAGCCCGGAATGTTGGTGAGACGTTCACCGAGCAATCCACCCGTGCAGCTTTCCGCGACGGCGATCTTGAGATTCAGCTCGCGGCAACGATCGAGCACCACCTCTGCCAGATCGACGTCATCCTCGCCGTAGGCGTACGCACCAACTTTTTGTCGCAGCTTGTCCATGGCGTTCCGCAGCAGCGGGTCTGCTTTTTCAAGGGGGAGGCCCTTCGCAGTCACGCGCAAGTCGACGCCGGTCACACCCGGGAGGTAGGCAAGCGGGAGGGATCCCATCTCGGGTCCCTCATCCCGCAGAAAGTCCGTGCCGAGGAGCTCGGCGATCGCGGACTCCGCGATGCCGGTGGTGCGCAGGGTCCGCGAAAGAACGACTGCGGAATTACCGGGCGAGCGCGACCTGACAAGAGGCAACAGCTCCTCGGCAAGCATGCCCCGCATCTCGCGCGGGACGCCCGGCAGCATCGCCACCCATCGGCCTTCTTCGTCTTCGAGCCAGATTCCGGGCGCGGTACCATGCCGATTGACAAGGATGTGCGCTCCCTCAGGAATCTCAGCCTGCGCGCGGTTCGTCGCCGGAAAAACGCTAGTGGGAAAACGCGTCCTCCATCGCTTCTCCAGCACTTCGGCAATCTCGTCATCCAGACGCATTTTTCGCCCGAAAATGCGCGCGATAGCAGGCTTGGTGAGATCGTCGCTCGTTGGTCCGAGGCCCCCTGTGGTAATTACCGCGCCGGTTCGCTCGAGCGCTTCACGAACCGCATCGGCAATGAGATCAGGGGAATCGCCGACCGTCGTCCGCTGAACTATTTCGATTCCGCTCGCCGCGAGGGTGCGGGCGATGTGCGCCGCGTTGGTGTCGATAGTGAAACCGAGCAGCAGCTCGTCACCGATGGTGATGAGCTCCACCCGGTGTGAGCTCAAAAGGCGAACACCCTGGCGTAACGGCGTAGATAGAGCGCGAGTGAATAGAGGGTCAGCACTACAGATGCAACCATGGTGACCGTCCCCACGATGCCGTTGAAGTAAGCGAACGAGCGCCAGGCTGTGCTAGTCCAGCCGCGCGCTGTAGCGAGCGAGGCGGCAAAGAACCAAAAATACGCCGAGCCCACCCAGACCGATTGGAAGCCGGTCTTCCATTTGGCTGGACCGATGGCCGATATCACCGTGCCGCGCTTTGCCGCCGCCTGCCGAAAAACGGTCATGAAGATTTCCCGTCCGATAACTATGGCGGCAACCCACCACGGTAGGCCAACGACGCCAAATGGCGTCAAGAAGGGCAGCCTCGCTGCGTCGAGACTCTCTGCTCGGGTGGGGACAAAAGGGTCGGTTGTCGGCGCCATCAGCACGAACATCGGAACGAGAGTGGCGAACAAGAGCAGCTTGTCGGCGAGCGGATCCAGCAATCGCCCGAGATCAGTGACGAGGTTCCGGGTGCGGGCGAGCATTCCGTCGTAATAATCCGTGACGGCGGCGACGACGTAGAGTATAAACGCAGTGAGTCTCGCGCCGGGCGAGGCGATGAATGGCAGTGCGGCGATGAACGGCGCGGCCAAAATTCGGCCTGCGGTGATGGCGTTGGGGAGATTCAACCGCTCCCCCCGCTAGGCGAGCGCCTTCAACACCAGCTTGCTCACTGCCTTGAGCGTATCGAACACACCGTCGCCCTGCACTGCGACGGCTTCGAAGTATGGCGCCCGTTCGATCCATTCGCCGCCAGGCAGTTGCTCGACGAGATTCTCGCCGGCGTGATACGGATCCGGTGACACGCGATGCTTGGTGGCGTCCTCGAGCTCCCAGCCGGGGTTCAAAGCAGCCTGCAGCTCGGAGATCGGTGCGGCGCTCGGCAGATCACGCTTGTTGTACTGGATCACGAAAGGCATCTGTGTCAGGTCGTATCCGTACTCAGACATGTTGTCGTAGAGGTTCTGCATTGATTCCAGATTGGCTTCCAGGCGTTCTGCCTGCGAGTCACCCACGAAGACAATGCCGTCGACGTTCTTCAGAATGAGCTTACGACTGGCGTTGTAGTACACCTGGCCCGGCACCGTGTAGAGATGAAAACGGGTCTTGAACCCGCGAATGGTGCCAAGGTCGACGGGTAGGAAATCGAAGAAGAGGGTTCGCTCCGTCTCCGTAGCAAGCGATATGAGCTTCCCTCTCGTCTCCGGCTTCACCTTGCCGTAGACGTGCTCGAGATTCGTGGTCTTTCCGCCCAGCCCGGGACCATAGTAAACGATCTTACAATTGATCTCGCGCGAGGCGTAGTTGATCATCGACACGCTAGCTCTTCCTCACCAGTTGAAGAGTTTGTCGATCTCGTCGTCGGCGCCTTCGAGCAAATGCCCGCCCGACGCCGCGGCGTTGCGACCGCGTGAGAATACACGATCAACCAGCACCGTCAACTCCTCGCTCTCGGTTTTCATGCGTAGACGCACGAGTCCAACCGTGGTGCGTGAATCGAAGATTATCACCAGCAAAAGCCTGCGCGCGATATCCGCGACGTAGATCGACTTCTCGCCGTGATGAAACAAACTGGTGAAGTCATCCTCGCCAACGAGTTTGGCCAACTGGTCGTTGGCACTGTAATCGGCTGCCGTGAGTGTGGCGAACGCAGTGGTGTCGATCCCTGGAGCTTCGCCAACTGTCGTAACCAGCTGGCCGGACCGGTCGACGAGTAGCGCACAGAGCGAGTTGGTCTCGCCAAGAAAGCGCTTCAAGGATTCGGTTATGGCGGTAAAGTCGTCCTGTGTGAACGACCAGTTTGCCGTGCCGGCGGTCATCGTGCTCCGATCACAGCGTGGCTTCCAGGCGCTTGAGCATGCGGGCCCCGCGCTGACGAAGGACGGGGCGCGGCTCCCAGGCGATGTACTCGCGCAACAGCTGTGCGGTGTTGACGGTTGGACTCGCGCGCAGATAGCCGAGCGCGGCGACTCGCCGCAGAGTCGAGCGACTGAAGAGATTGCGACGATATTGGCGCTGCATCCGCCTCCAGAAAAGGGTACCCGCGGCTACTCCGCCAACGAACCCGACGGCGACGAATCTTCCGCGTGACCCGCTCATGACATCGCCCGGCGCGCGGTAAGTGCCTGCGCGATGGTCACACCGTCGGCGTACTCAAGATCCCCGCCTACGGGCAGTCCCCGCGCGATCCGGGAGACCGTCAGAGGAAAGCGCGACAACTTGCGCTGAACGTATAGCGCGGTGGTCTCCCCTTCGATGCTCGGATTCGTGGCGATTATCACTTCGCGGACTGCTCCAGCCGACACTCTCGTCTCCAGCTGCGGAATGGTGAGATCTTCCGGTCCGATGCCGTCGAGGGGAGACAAGCGACCGCCCAGGACGTGGTACACGCCCCGGAACTCGCCAGACCGCTCGATTGCGCCGATATCTGAAGCCTCCTCTACTGCGCAGATGACTGCCGTATCCCTGCGCGCGTCACGGCAAATGGCGCACAGTTCCTCTTCCGTCAAGTTGAAGCATTGGGGGCACGGGCGAACCTTCTCGGCCAGCGTAGTCAAGGCTGTGGCCAATCGCTTTGATTGCTCCGGAGCCTGCTTGAGGAGATGGTAAGTCAGGCGGAGCGCCGTTTTACGCCCGATGCCGGGCAGCTTCGACAGCTCCGCGGCCAGATCGTCGATGGCACCCACGCTAAAAGGGGAGCTTGAATGGAAGGTTCAGGCCGCCTGTCAGCTTGCCCATTTCTCCTTTCGCCAACTCGGCCGCTTTCTTTTGCGCCTCATTGACGGCGACCAGCACGAGGTCCTCGAGCATCTCCACATCCTTAGCTTCGGCGACAGCTGGATCGATTTTCACGCGCGTGACAGTGCCCTTCCCGTCGGCTTCGATCGTTACCATGCCTCCACCCGAAGTAGCGGTCACGGTTTGCTTCTCCAGCTCGGATTGCATCTGCTGCATGCGCGCCTGCATCTGCTGCGCCTGCTCGAAAATCTTCGAGAAATCGGCCATGGTTCGAGTTGATGGAATTTCAGTCGAGGAGCTCGAGGTCGAGCTCGTCGATTGCCGCGCCCAGTGCCGGATCTTTCCGTCGGAGCATACCGATCCGCTCCGCCTTGAGAGCCTCGGCGGTCATACGACTCCTGTTCGAATCCTGTGCCGTTGTTTCCATCGCACGCTTCATTTCATGAAGCTGCGATTCATTTGGCGTGGCGGACGTCTGCGGCTTGGGTGGACCGCCCGCAAGTAAGTCGTTCGGCGCTTCGAGCTGTGGGGGATAGCCGGGACGAGTCTGGGGGCGCTGAGCTGTCCGCGCGACTGCTGCTGAGGCCGACTGACTGCGAACAGCGCCGTGAGTTGTCTGGTTTGTTTCAGGCGCGGGCGTTTGCCCGCGCAGACCCTTGAGTAATTCCTCCAATTCGACAGTCCGATCGAGTAGCGCCATTCTAACTAACAGCATCTCGATCAGCAGCTGTTGCTGCGCGCTCTTGCGAAAGGTTGGCTCCAGGGCGTTCACGGCGGTAATCATCCGGAGCAGATCACCCGCTCTGAACAGGTCCTTGCGCTGTTTCAGCTCTGCGGCGGCTTGGGCGGAAACCCCTTCAGCGCGCCCGCTCAGGACGACTGTGAGCTGCGCACGCAGAATATCGGCGAAACCTGCGAGGAAGACGCCGAAATCGACGCCGGCATCGGCAAGACGTGTGACTACGGTGAATACGTCGCCTGCCCGGTGTTCGGCGATGATGTCCAGAATGGAGAGATATTCGTCCTCCGGCACCAAACCGAGGGCTTCACGGACTCTCTCGGGCGTGACAGCTCCTTCGCCAATCGAGATCACCTGGTCGGTGAGGCTTAGCGCGTCGCGCATAGACCCATCGGCCGCCCGCGCGATCAACGCGAGGGCGTCGTCGGCTATTTGGACGCTCTCTTCCTTGAGGATCATCGACAGCCGCCCAACGATATCTCCGATCCCGATTCGTTTGAGGTCGAAGCGTTGCAATCGGCTAAGAACAGGAGCAGCTGCCTGCGCGATCCGTTGCGGATCGGTGGTCGCAAATACAAAGACTACCCGTGGCGGCGGCTCCTCCAGGATCTTGAGCAGCGCGTTCCACGCCTCGCGTGTGAGCATGTGCGCTTCGTCCACGATGTAGACCTTGTAGCGTTCGTCGCCGGAGGGCGCGTACATCGCGCGCTCACGAAGTTCCCGCGCGTCGTCGACTCCACGATTGGACGCGGCATCGATCTCGACGACGTCGAGACTCGAGGATCCGCTCCAGATGCGTTGGCAGGATATGCAAACGCCGCAGGGCTCGCCGTCCTCGCGCTTGTTCTCACAGTTCAATGCCATCGCCAGCACTCTTGCGAGTGTAGTCTTACCCACGCCACGCGGTCCGCACAGCAGATAGCCGTGCGCTACGCGCCCCCTGGCGATTGCCCCGCGCAGCGTGTTCGACACGTGCGACTGGACGGCTACGTCAGCGAAGCTCTTTGGGCGGTATTTGCGGGCTAGTGCGAGAGACATTGCGAGGCGGGAGTACCCCAGGCCTGACGGAGCAACGAAAGACACCGCATGCCGCTGCTACCTTCGGGGTCCTGACGGAGTTAGCGGGCTTGCGCCCTCCGGGACCTGGGGCACCCCAAATATAGCTGGACGCCACAGTCCGCGATAAGACGGAAACTGCACTGAACGAGCTGAGCGAAGCCAGTAGCTCAGGAGCCAGTCGGGTTACCACGCCCAGACTATGCCGGTAGCGTAACAGCAACTGCTTGTGGATGAATGTCGTTTAGTGAAGTCATGACGTCGTGACCTGAAAACTGGCATCTCCGCTACTGGCCACTGGCACCTGGTTCAGTTGCAGTTCCAAAAAGAAAAGGCCCCACCTCGCGGCGGGGCCTTCGTTCCAACCGGCGGTGCCCTTGCCCAGTAAGTGAGTTACTTCTTTTTCGCGTTGGTGGCGGCGGACTTCACCTTCACCGTCGGAACCTTGATCGACGTCGTGTCAGTCTTCACCTGCACCTTCGGTACTTTCACTTGCGCGGTATCGGTTCCCACTTCCACACTCGGAGTGTGGATCGTGTCCGTCTGCGTCCCGACGACGGGTTTTTCAACCTGGTACTCTCCCTCGCCGGTTTTCTTGCAGGCGGAGATGGAGACAACAGCCATCACGGCTGCTACTGCTGCTAGCTTGCGCACGAGACGCCCTCCAAAAAGTGTGTTCGCCGGAGTGTCCGGCGACATCGCCAATAATACTCAATCCTCAAACGCCTCGCGCTGCCGTTTCCGCACGCGGCGAAGCTCGTACACCTGGGCCACCTCGCCACCTAAGATGAAGATGAAGGAGGCGTAATACACCCATACGACGACGGTGACCAATGCAGCGACCGTGCCGCTGTAAAACGAGCCGGGATTGAAGGAACGGAGATAGGCCGAAAACGCACGTTTGGCTATCTCCAGCATGACACCCGTGAACAGTGCCGCGATCAGGGCGGTTCGCCACCGGATTTTTCTGTGCGGAAGAAACTTGTAGAGCGAAAAGAACATCGTGGCGATGAACGAAAACGCCAGAACCTGCCCGAGATTGTACTCAAGCTGCCCCATCAACTCCTTTCGCAAGCCGAGGTCAGCCAGAACCAGCACGCCCCGGGTCGTGGCGATCGCGAGGTAGGCGCTCAGCGACGTGTAGGCGACGAGCAGCAGGCTGGACACCAGAGTCATCTCGATGTCGAAGATCTTGCCGGCGATAATTCCGCGGTCAGTGTCGATGTCGAAGATCGCGGCTAGCACGGTGCGCAGGGAGCCGAACAGTCTCGTGGAAAACCAGATGAAGCCGATTGCGCTGTAGATCCCCAGCGACCCGCGGCGCTTGATGACTTCGTTGAGTATGTTCGCTGCCGGCCCGGAATCTCCGGGTGGGTGCGGGGGCAGGAACTTGTCGACGATCTGGAGTACTTCCGCCGACGTAGTGTCCGGTGATTGGTTCAAGAGGTAGACGAGGCCGGTCGCCAGGAGCAGGAAGAACGGAACGGCGGCGAGCAGAATGTTGAATGCAATCCCGCCGGCCAGAAAGAAAACGTTGTCTTCGCCGCTGTTGTCCCAGACGCGCTTCGCGTAATCGCGGAGCAGCCAGCCGAGCCGGGCCGGGAGCCGGCGCTCTGGCACTAGGTGTTCTTGTAGGCCGCTTTGCTCTCGGCGATGCGCTGCTCCAGCTCGCCGCGCGCCTGACGCGCCGCCGCACGCCCAGCATCATAGGCGTTTGAAACCTGCCTCCTCTTGCGATCGACGCTGTCGAGGGTGGCGTCGATGCGCTCCTCGACGCCGGCGCGAACTTCCTGGAACTTTTCGGCCACTGTCCCGCTCACGTCCTGGACGAAATCCTGAGCTACTTCCTGCGCGCGGCGCGCGCGGCGCGCGATGGTTCGACGTGTCTCTTCACCACTTTGCGGAGCGAGAAGGAGTGCGACTCCGGCCCCCAGGACGATGCCGAGTAGTAATGAGCCGACTCCGCTCTCCCCGCGCTCCACGATGACGTAAGGTTCTTCCATCAGGTAAGGCTCGTCGTCGTCGTACCCCTCGTAATCGTCGTACTCGTCCATTCAGTTCTCCGCGTGATTAGCGCTTCTTGGCCTTGCTCTTCGCGGGTGTCGCCCTGGCCGCTTTTGCCGGTCTGCCAGCACCAGCGGCCGCTTCGTTGCGCGGCGCGCGCTGACTCCCGTTCACTGAAGTCGACACCGCTTCTCCTCCATTCCCATTCAACATCGAAGCGATTTCCGCGCGCACATCGCTCGGACTCATGCCGACGATGGTCGCCGTTCGCGCGTAATCGCCGTTCGTCGACGCGAACGCGCGGAGCACGAGCTGGCGTCGAGTGTCGGCAAGCGTTGCTCCCGGCGGCACGGAGATGGGCGTGGAAATCTCGCTGCGGCGCAAGTGGCGCGGCATAATGTCAGCGGCCTTGATGGTGCCGCCCTGACCCATAATGACGGCCCTTTCCACTGCGTTCTTCAGCTCGCGGACGTTGCCCGGCCAGTTGTGCGAAAGTATCCATTCCCACGCGGCGTCGTCGAACCCGGTCATGGGCTTCGCGTTCTGCTGCGCGAATCTCGCCAGAAACTCATTCGCCAGGAGCTTGATATCTCCCACCCGCTCGCGAAGCGGTGGCAGATAGAGCTCCACAACCGCCAACCGATAATACAGGTCCTCGCGAAGGTCGTTGTCGGCAAGAGCTTTCTGCAAATCCCGATTGGTTGCCGCTAGAATGCGGATGTCGACAGTAATCTCCTTCTTGCCGCCAAGCCTCCTGATACTGCGCGACTCGATCGCGCGCAAAAGCTTTACCTGAATATCGGGGGGCATCTCAGCGACTTCGTCGAGGAAGATCGTGCCGCCGTCGGCCATCTCGAACGCACCTGGTTTTTCGTTGGTGGATCCAGTGAATGCGCCCTTTTCGTGGCCGAACAGCTCGTTCTCCAGAATGTCTTTCGGCAGTGCGGCGCAATTCAGCGCGAAGAATGGCCCCTTCGCCCGCTCGCTCTTCGAGTGGAGAGCTCGTGCGACGAGCTCTTTTCCAGTGCCTGATTCCCCGAGTATAAGAACGCTGGCGCTGGATGGAGCGACGGCCTCGATGATCTGATAAACGACGCGCATCTCTTCCGACTGACCGGTCAGCTCACCGTAGTGCGTAAGTCCTTCGAGCTTGGAAGACAATTCACGGTTCTTTTGCTGGACGTTGAATTTTTCCAAAGCCTTGGGGATAAGGGCCTTCAGGCGATTGAGCTTGTCGGCGGTGAGTGGCTTCTCGACGTAGTCGTAAGCTCCTTCGCGCATCGCCTGCACCGCGGAGTCGACCGTTGCCTGTCCCGTCACGATGATACATTCGGTGGGGATCGCCTTGCGCTGAAGCTCCTTCAGGAGGGCAAGTCCATCCACTTTCGGCATTTTGAGATCGGCCAGGACGACACCGAAGTTCTCCGCACCGAGCTGGTCCAGCGCCTTTTGGCCGTCGACTGCGACGGCAACTTCATATCCTTCGTCGCGTAAAATGGCGCTCAACCCTTCTGTAATAGAACGGTCGTCGTCAGCGATCAGAACTTTAGCGCGTTTTGACTCAGATTTTGGAATGGCTCGTACCTTCGGGGTAGACTGATAATATAACCGTGCCGGCGTGCTCTTCGACGCCGACATCGATGCGGCTAGCCAAGCGTCCGATATCCGACACTGAGCCTCCGGCTTCCGTGTAACTCGTTAACTCGATTCTACTTCCGTGTGCGTGGTCCGTCGAGACTTTGACGCCCGATTCAGCCTGTGCCCGGACCACCAAACCAAGCAGCGCAAGCAGTCCGTCGGTGAGGGCGCTAGCCTCGGCGATTTGGGATCCGGCCCGTTCCGCGAAGGAAGTCACTTCACCAGTTCCCTCACGACCGGCACGGCTGCGAACGACTTCGACGTTGACCGCGACAGCGTTGAGTGCGTTGCGGATTTCATGTCCGGAGCGACGCAGGATTTCGCGAATTACTTGAGTTGCCTCCGCCGCTGGCGCCGAGCGTCTCCTAATCACTCAGGTCAGCGTCGTCCGGAGCAGCTTCAACTACTTCCAGATCAGGATGCGGCTGTGGTTTGTGCTGCTCGACCGGCTTGACGAAGCGGTCGACGATCTCCCGAGTGTTGACGACCGCGAGCTGGGTAAAGAGAAAACTGAATTTCTCCTCGTACGCTTTCGCGAGCCGACCCTTCACATCCGGCGGCAGCTCCCAAAAGCGTTTTTTGAAGGGACCGAGCGCCTTCTTTCTGGTCTTGTAAAAAAATTGCTCGTCGGTGTCGCTGGGCTTCCGCTCGTCCTTGGCATTGGTCCGCAGCCACTCGTAAATCTCGCTGCGAAAAGAATCCGAGATGTTGTCGTACAACATCGTCTGGAAATTGGTGGCGAGATGGATCTCCGCGGTCTCGGTGCGCGGAAAGTTGTGGAAGGCTGTGTCCGGCAGCGTTGACGCCCCGTGCTGCACCGCCCCCGAAAGGCCGTACTTCTGCTTCGCCACCTTGGAGAGCCGCGCCAACGTGTCGAAGTCTATCTTCACGTCGGCGATACTGCCGTCGGCGAGTACAACGCCGCCGTGGGTTGTGCCCGATTGCACACTGATCTTGGAAAGGCCTTCGGTCCCAGGCGCCCTCTTTTCGAGGGTCGCATTGAAGCCGTCCATGTAGGTCTCGAGCTCCTCGACGGTGGAATTCTGGGTTCCGACTTCACCGATCTCCCCGCCGATCGATATCGTCACGCCGTCGGGCTGCAGGCCTCGGACGGTCAATGCCAGCTCGACAGCCTGCTCGTAATTCGTGCGCTGCTGCTCGTTGAGATTGGGCCTGGAAAGATCCACGAGGGTCGAAGTATCGACATCGATGTTGTAGAACCCGGCCGCAATCGCTTCGCGCGCGAGCTGCTTCACGCCATTCAACTCAGTGATGGGATCGATCGCGAACTTCTTGGCGTTCACCTGGAAGTGATCGCCCTGGATGAACAACGGACCTCGAAAACCTTCTCGCAGCGCGGCGGCGAGCATGACCGCGACGTATTCCGCCGGTCGCTGATCGGTGTAGGCGATCTCGGACCGCGCGATCTCGAGAATGAGGGCGCCGACCTTGAGCTTGATCGCCGCGCGGAAAAGAGCGCGGGCGGTGTCGTACGACATACCTCGGATGTTCATTGCAGGTACCGTGAAGCCGCCGGTCTTTCCCCTGCCGCGGGCCAGGTACAGATCGTGGATCGACGAGGGCTGTACGCCTACCGCCTGACCGATCTCCCAGATCAGCCAGCGGGCATCCTCCTTCTCTTCGTCGTCGCCGAAAACGGCGGTGTATACGAGCTTGTCCGTCGCGGAAGTGGCGATGGCCGCCTCATCGTGGACTGTAACGCGGCCGTCAAGCACGGTTACCGACTTGTTGAATGGATTAACAAACATGATAAGTCACAAACTCGTCGGCGTGTTGCCGTGTCGCAAGGTGTTATACGGTCCAGCGCGGATCGCTTCGAGGTAACGAATCCCACTCCTTCTTCGCCGCGTCCGCTCCCGGCCGCCCCAGCAACGCGTAAGCAAACTGTTTGCCGAGCTCGACCCCCGGCTGATTGAAGGCATCGACGCCGTACAGCTGGCCCGCGTACGCCGTCGCGATCTCGAGCAACATCAAGAGCTGGCCGACGTGAGACGCGTCCACTCGATCGACTTGAATTGTCATGTTCGGGCGCCCGCGGCGCGCCAACGCACCAGCGGTGGCACGTTGCTCGATGTCAATCAGCTCCCCGAGAGAATGACCGGCGAGGTATCCCAGCTCCTTCACATCCGCGAACCCCGCCGGGATTTTTACATCGGCTGCGCGCTCGGAGACTGCAACGAATGTGACCGTCTTGTCGGCCGGGCCTTCCATGAAAAGCTGCACCTGGGCGTGTTGGTCCGTTGCGCCAAGCGCAGCGAGCGGCGTCGATCCAACTGACCTGCCGTCGGGGCGGTGCTTGCCAAGGCTTTCCGCCCACAGCTGTACGAACCACGCGGCAAAATCTCGAAGCGGATCCGAATAGGGCATGAAGACAGCAATCGATTTTTTGAGCTGTGTGTCAGCCAGCCAGAGGAGCATCGCGTACACTCCGGCGGGGTTTTTCGACAGCTCGGTGTTCTCGCATAGTTTTGCCATGTCGCCAGCGCCAGCAAGCAGTGTTTTCACATCAATGCCAATCAGCGCGGCCGGCAGCGTACCCACCGGCGTCAAAACGCTGAATCGCCCACCGATGTTGGCCGGGATGTCGAGCGCGCTTATTCGCAGCTTCTCCGCAAGGGGTCGCAGCGCTCCCTGTCTTGGATCCGTGACGAACACAAAATGTTCTGTGACTTCGAGCCGCTCGCGGACGATTCTGTCGTGGACGATGAGGAACTGCGCCATGGTCTCGGCGGTGCCCCCTGACTTCGATGTGACAATGAAGAGCGTACGTGGGAGACGGAGCCGGTCGAGAAGTGCCGCGATCGTTTCTGGATCGACGTTATCGAGAACGTGAAGACGCGGGTATCCGTTGCGCGCCTTGTCCTCGAGCATGTTCCATCCACTCGGGCGCAGTGCCGTTCTCAGCGCTATCGGCCCGAGAGCGGAACCGCCAATGCCGAGTATCACGACGTCGTCGAACTTTCCGCGCGCTGGCTCCGAAAAACGATGCACCTGGTCGAGCAAATCGCGGCTCGAGGGCAATCCCACGAAACCAACTGCGCCGCTTTTGCGCAGTGCATCGAAATCCTTCTTTGCCTGGTCGAAGGCGCTCCGGGCGCCATTCCACGCGTCCGGTTCGATACCACCGGGCGCAATCATCATGTTGGAGTAGTCGAGACGAAGCGTCATTTCAGTCGATGCGAACAGTCAATCCATCGTACGCAGGAGCGATGCCCCGCGGCAGCTCGCGCTCGAGCTCGGCGTGACCGGTGTGGTGCGTCAGGTGTGTGAGCCAGGTCTGTCTGGCACCGACCTGCTGCGCGGCGGCAACGGCCTCCGAGATGCTGAGGTGGGTAGGATGCTGCGTCCGAAACAGTGCATTGAGGACAAGGACGCTCACGCCACGAAACGCGCGCACCGCCTCCTCCGGTAGCTCTTTCGCGTCCGTGATGTAACCAAGATCGCCGATGCGATAGCCATACACCGAGACAGGTCCGTGCGGAACGACTACCGGTAACACATCAACGCCGCCAATCCGAATCCTTTTTCCTGCCGCGAGTGGGTGCGCCCGACCTTCCGGCTTGCTGGTCCCCGGCAGTGGGCGGATCGATTCGTCAAAGATGTACCGGAAGCGCCTCGCCAGCCGTTCCATCGTGTCGGGCGGTCCGTACATGTCTATGGCCTGGTCCCCACGCACAGAGAGCGCGCGAATGTCGTCGATGCCATGCACGTGGTCGGCGTGATCGTGGGTAAATAAGACTGCATCAACGCTGCTAACTCCGGCCGCAAGAAGCTGCAACCGCAGCTCGGGTGGAGTGTCTATCAGAATCCGCGTCGCCTCGGTTTCAACGATTGCCCCGACCCGAGTCCGTTTGTCGCGCGGATCTGTGGAGCTGCACACCCGGCAAGTGCATCCGATCTGGGGAACGCCGAAACTCGTTCCGGTCCCCAGAAAGGTCAGCTTCACACCGTCTCCACTTTCAGGAGGTTAGTGGTGCCGGGCATGTCAAACGGGACGCCGGCGGTGACGATGATGCGATCCCCGTTGGACGCCAGTTCGCGCTGCGAAACGACGGCCTTGGTGCGATCCATCATCTCTTCGTAGTCCGCACAGTGCGGCACGAGCTCGGGTACGACACCCCATACCAGCGCTAGCTGGCGAAACGTTCGGGCCTCGTCGGTCAGCGCGAGGATGGGAACGGGGGGCCGCTTGGACGACACTACCCGCGCGGAAAAACCACTCTTCGTGAATACGACCACCAGCGGAGCACCTAGCATGTCGACGGCAGCGACCGTCGCGGCGGCGATCGCGACTTCCGTGGTAACGACTCCGTCGCCCTGCTCCGCCCCGCTGAAGGGAACGGACGGAGGGTGGATCTCGATCTCCTTGATGATACGCGTCATCGCTTCAACGGCGAGGCGTGGGTAAGCGCCGGCCGCTGTTTCGGCGGAGAGCATAACTGCATCCGTGCCGTCCATTATCGCGTTGGCAACGTCGCTCGCTTCGGCACGGGTGGGACGAGGATGCTCGATCATCGATTCCAGCATCTGTGTCGCCGTAATCACCGGTCGGCCGTATCTGTTGGCCAGGCGGATGATCCTTTTCTGCGCGCCGGGCACCGCCTCGAACGGCAGTTCTACCCCAAGGTCGCCACGCGCCACCATGACCGCATCGCTGGCGCGTACGATGGCCTCGATGTTCTGCAGGGCTACATCCTTTTCGATTTTGGCCACGACGAGCAACCACCGCGGTATCATCTTCCGCAGCCCTTCTATGTCCTCGCCGCGCCTCACGAAGCTCAGGGCGAGATAGTCTACCTGCTGTTCTACAGCGAAGCGGATATCCGCCGCATCCTTGTCGGTTATCGAAGGCGCCGAGACCTGGATCCCCGGAAGGTTGAGTCCTTTGTGACTCTTCAGCTCGCCGCCGTTCAAGACGCGGGCTTTCACGCGCGCATTGCTCACATCCAACGCGACAAGCTCGATCAGGCCGTCGTCGATCAGAATGCGGTCGCCGACCCGCACGTCGCTTGCGAGTTGATCGTAGGTGACGGGAATTTCGGCCGGCTTTTCGTTGCCCTCGTGGGTGAGGACGATGTCTTCGCCGACTTTGAGGGGAATTGGCCTGGATAAATCGCCAATCCTGATGCGAGGGCCCTGCAAATCACCAAGGATAGCAATTGGTTTTCCCGCTTCGTCAGCGAGGCGGCGAACCATCGCAATCGTGGCTGTGTGCTGCTCGTGCGTCCCGTGAGAGAAGTTTACCCGGGCGACGTTCATTCCAGCTTCGATCAGACCGCGAATGGTCTCCTCGCTGGAAGTCGAAGGGCCGAGCGTGCAGACGATCTTTGTACGAGGGGTGTAGATGCCGCTCACTTCCCGCCTGCTGCAAGCGAGCCGAGTTTCGCCTCCAGTCCACCGATCAACTCGTCGAATGATTTCTGGAAGCTTGCGATGCCTTCGACGAGCAGCTTCTGGGTCACCTCTCGCATGGAGATTCCGACCGCTTCCAGCTCGTTGAGAAGTCCTTCCGCTGCCGCGATTCTCTTGTCGACCGCACGCGCGACGACCCCGTGATCACGGAAGGCATCGATGGTTGCGGGAGGCATCGTGTTCACGGTATCGGGGCCGATTAACTCTTCGACGTACATGACATCGCGGTAGGCTGGGTTCTTGGTGCTGGTGCTTGCCCATAATGGCCGCTGAAGACGCGCTCCGCGTTTCGCGAGAGCTTCCCACCGTGGACCCGAGAACTTCCTGGAGAACAGGCGGTAGGCGAGCTTGGCGTTCGCGATTGCCGCTCTTCCCTTGAGCATCTGCAGCCGCTCCTGCTCGTCGGGCTTTGCCTTGGCGATGAGCGCGTCGAGACGCTTGTCCACCTCGGTATCCACGCGACTCACGAAGAAACTGGCCACCGATGCGATTCCATCAATGGGTTGATTTGCCTTCACCCTGTCTTCGAGACCCATCATGTACGCATCGATGACTCGCTCGTGTGCTTCAATGGCAAAAAGCAAAGTGATGTTGACGTTGACACCGGAGGCAGTGAGTCGACGCACAGCGGTTGCTCCCTCGACGGTACCTGGGACTTTGACCATGACGTTGGGGCGATCGACACTCTTCCAGAGGCGACACGCCTCTTCTACGGTTTCGGTCGCGTCGTTCGAGACGCCGGGAGAGACCTCGATCGACACGTATCCGTCAGCACCGCGAGTGGAACTGTAAACACCGGCAAAGCAATCGCAGGCATCGCGAACGTCCTGGGTCTCGACGAGCTCGAAGAGCTGGCTGCTGGTGAGTCCTTCTTCCGTCGCCGAGAGCTGTTCGTCGTATGCGCTTCCCGAGGCGAGAGCCTTCTGAAAGATCGTCGGGTTCGACGTCATCCCTGTGAGCGCGTCTTCGCGGATGCGCCGCTCGAGCTCGCCGTTATGAAGCATCGTACGATCGATGCTGTCCAGCCAAATTGACTGGCCGGCGTCGTGAAGCTCGTGAAGTCGGTTTTTTGCCATGAAAATCCCCCTCACCAATTCTAACCACGCCTGCTGTCGAGCGCTCCTCCGAGGGGCCCGAGACATTCAAGAAGTCCGGACGAGGTGACAGCGGCGAACAATTTGCTCACCGTTCGACTCGTGGAACTACGCCGAATCTTTCTGCTCTCACCAGCCAGCTGCGGCGGCAAGCGTGCGGCGCTGCTTTTCAACGAGAGGGCGGAGTTCGACATCGCAATGCGTGTGCGCCAGGAACCCGGTGCGCCACTCGGCGAAGTCTTCAGCTTTCTGAGCGGCCTCTATTTCCGCGGCAAGCTTCTCTATGCCCGCGAATTCGAGAATCCACCTCCGCGCAAAGCATTGGGGATCCACATCATCACGCCCACCGACGGCCTTTGCTCGCCGGGAGTGATGGTTACCCTCAAGGATCTCGAGCGGTTTGCAACAGTGCCAATCGAGGCCGACGAGTCACGCTACCGCCTGCCGGTCGAGCGGGACGCGCATAGACTTTTGGACAAGATCGGTCCGAAGTGCGAAGTAGTACTGCTCGGCAGTGTCGCCAGCGGAAAATACGTCGACGTGCTGCTGCCAATCTTCGGGAAGCGACTGGTTTTTCCCAAAGAATTCGTGGGCCACGGCGATATGGCGAGAGGCGGGCTGCTGCTTCAAAGGGCTGAGTCAGGTGTCGAGCTCACCTACATAACGGTCAAGGACCCATCCCGACTGGGAATAAGAGCCAGCAGGAAAGCGATCGCCGCGTTTCAGGAGCGAGCAACGGCGAGCCGTTGAGTCAGAGTTCGATCAGCTAGTGACCGACACGCCAATCAGTCGATAACTCGGTGTTGCCCCAGGCGAATTTCAAAACTCCGTGCGGGAACACAGTGGACGTGGGTGCCTCAATTGCCGGGACGAGCCAGAAGGTAAGGCTTTCTACAGGCTCGCTGAGCTGGCGCGACCGAAGATCGATTCGGGCAAAATCCTGAGCTGGATCGTAATCCGTGCCCCACTGGAGCGCCTGCTTGCTGACTATCAGCTTCCAGCCATTGCGAGTCGGCAAGGAGAACAGCGTGTAAATCCCCCGCGGGATGAATGTGCTCCCGAGCGTGAGATCAACTTCGGTAGCGAGCTGTGTCGCCATATTGGCACCGGTCCGCCAGACGCTGTCCCACGGAACCACGCGCGGCATGCCGATCACATTGCGCCCGCGCAGATGCGGCTGACCCCAGTCGATCTCGAATTTGGCTGGGCCGGCTACAGAGGACTCGTTGCTCCACTCGCCCTCGACCCAGCGCCGATCGATGAGGACTGCGACGGTAGCGCGTGTACTGGGTGCGGCGCGTGGAATTCGTGGCGCTTGCTGGCTCGGCTGTGCCGCCGAAACGGGTTGTGTTGGAGTCGGCTGCTGAGCGCCCGCTATGGCAGCCGGAAGAGCGGTGGACCAGAGAATAAGCGCGGGGATGCGCATCTCAGAAGTCCCGCTTCTTCATTTCAGAGAAGAACTTCTTCGATTCTTCTCTCGCTTTGATCGTCTCTTCGTCGGTCGGATCGTCGGCGAGAGTTTTATCGTACTTCTTGCCGAAGCCTTTCGGCACGGAAGAATTCGATCCGCTCTTGGCGGCGTTTTTTTTGGCGAGTGCCAGGAGTTTCCTGTCGTCCATTTTCTCAGCTCGTTCGGGTCCGATTAAAGGGAATGGCCGGAGCGGCCGGACGCAACTCCGCCACGGCCGGTGCCGGGCAGAGCCCGCGGGAAAGCGTATCTTGGACCGGGATGAATAGTTTCCCAGACGCGATTTCTGTGCTCTCCGCAATGATTACCCCTGCGGTGCTCATTTCGGGATGTGGATCGCTCATCCTCGCGACGTCGGATCGACTCACCAAAGCCGTTACGCGAACCCGCGAAGTCTCTGAGCAGCTGATCACGCGATCGGAGCACCTCGACGAGGCGGGAGAGGAAGAACGAAGGATGTTGTTCACCCAGCTGGATTTTGTGACCACGCGGTCGAGGCTGCTGCAGCGGGCCTTGTCCCGATTGTATGCCGCACTCGCATTTTTTGTCGGCACCAGCGTCGCCATTGGTCTCGTCGCGGTCACGAGCTCGAAGTTCACGGTGATACCGATCGGTCTCGGGCTGTACGGGGCGGCGCTACTGCTTTACGCCGCGTTTCTACTTATCAAGGAGTCCCGCTTTGCGCTCGCTGCCGTGAACGCGGAGATGGACTTCATGTGGAAGCGGGGCAAACAGTACGGTCCGGAAGACCTGGTAAAACAAGGGATGAAGCGGCTTCGCTGGTTCGGACGTGTCACGTGAAAAAAACGCCGGGGATTCATCCCGGCGTTCTTGAACTCCTCTGGTCAATGCGTTCAGCCGCACTCCGAAAAGCCGCACACGTGACACTTGGCGCAACCCTCGGCGAACTCCAGCGAGGAGCCGCAATCAGGGCAGGTGCCGATGTATGACTCGTTGCGATTCACCGCATCGTACCCGAACTGAGGCTGCGAGCTCTCGCCAGCACCCGTAACCGGCGAAGTCGACTGAGGAGCTGGAAGTGCCGGCCCGGATGACGACGCCGGAGCGGTGCCACCGAGAAGATCCTGTTGGACACCCTGCTTCTCGCGAATCCATTTTTCGAGCGCGATCCCGATCGCGTCCGGCACTGACAGCACCTTGTTGGGTCCGAGCCCAATTGCCCGGTCGGATGCGATTCCCCGCAGCTGGCGGTGCACTTCGCGAATAGGAATGCCGGAGCGGAGCGCCAGAGAGATGAGACGTCCAATGGCTTCTGCGTCGGCCATCGCGGCGCCGCCGGCCTTGCCGAGATTGATGAAAACTTCGAAAGGCTGGCCGCGGTCGTCCTCGGTAATGTTGAGGAACATTGTTCCAAGCGGAGTCTCGATGCGAGTGGTCACTCCACGCAGCGTATCCGGACGCGCTCTCTTCGCCCGACGCTGCAGATTTTCCGCTTCGGCATCGAACAGCGCCTGCTTCAATCGAGCGTTTTCGGCCTCCAGCTCGGCGATGGTTCCGTGCAGCTCGCCTCGCTCCGCTCGCGCCTCCACCTTGCCGTCGCGCTCGGCCTTTGCCTGCTCGGTGGCGCCCGTAGAAAGGACCTGATTGTCGCGCGAGCCGTCGCGGTACACCGTGACGCCTTTGCACTTCAGTGCGTAGGCGAGCTCGTATATCTCACGCACGTCGTCGGTGCTGGCGACGTGGGGGAAGTTCGTCGTCTTGGAGATCGCGGAGTCACAGTTTTCCTGGAAAGCAGCCTGCATGCGGACGTGCCACTCCGGCGTGATGTCGTGGGCCGTCACGAAAACCCGCTGCCACTGCTTCGGGACCTGGTCGAAGTGGATGTGGCCCTCTTTCGCGATCTTTTCCATTAGCTCGTCGGAGTACCAGCCTTCCTTTCTCGCGATCGCCACGAAGTCTTCGTTGACATCGGGCATCAATGCGCCGGCCTGATTTCGCATGAAAGCAACGGCGAAGAGAGGCTCGATACCCGAAGCGCAACCAGCGATTATCGAGATCGTTCCCGTGGGAGCGATGGTGTTGACGTTGCAATTACGGAGCATTTGCATGGGACGAATGCGATTTCCCTTCGCGTCCCTGGCGCACGTCTCGTCAGGCCCCCAAATCGAGCGAGCCCATTCCGGGAAAGGTCCGCGCTCGTTGGCGAGCCGCTCGCTTTCACGCTTTGATTCAACATCGACGAATTTCTGCAGCTGGCGCCCGAACTCGACGCCCTCGATGCTGTTGTAAGGAATTCCGAGTCTTACGAGCGCGTCGGCAAAGCCCATTACACCAAATCCGATGCGGCGGATGCGCTTGGACAGCGCGTCGATCTCGGGAAGCGGATACTTGTTGACGTCGATGATGTTGTCGAGGAAATGGACCGACAGGTGGATATCACTCCTGAGAGCGTTCCAATCCACCTTCGCGTCTCTGACGTAGCATCCGACGTTGATAGAGCCAAGGTTGCAGACATCATACGGAAGAAGCGGCTGCTCACCGCAGGGATTGGTGGCCTCGTACTGACCGACGTGCGGCACCGGGTTGTACCGGTTCGCTTCATCGATGAAGAAGCAACCAGGCTCACCGGTTCTCCATGCTCCGTCGATCATTTTGTTCCACACCGTCCTGGCGTCGAGCTGACCGGTGACTTTTCCACTACCCGGATCGATCAGATCGTAGGCGGTCCCCTCCTTCACCGCGGTCATAAACTTGTCGGTGACCGCGACCGAGATGTTGAAGTTGGTAATCTGGGACAAGTCTTCCTTGCACGTGATGAAATCCATGACGTCCGGATGATCCACTCTCAGGATGCCCATGTTAGCCCCGCGACGCGTCCCGCCCTGCTTCACTGCATCGGTCGACGCATCGTACAGCTTCATGAACGAAACGGGACCCGATGCAACTCCAGTCGTTGAGCGAACCATTGATCCTTTGCCGCGCAGCTTGGAGAAGCCAAAGCCGGTTCCGCCGCCCGACTGGTGGATCAACGCCATCGCGCGCAGCGTGTCGTAGATGCCATCGCGCCCGTTCGACAAGGCATCTTCGATCGGCAGGACGAAGCAAGCGGAGAGCTGACCAAGGGGGCGACCCGCGTTCATGAGTGTCGGCGAATTGGGCTCGAACCGACGCTCGGTCATGAGGTGATAGAAGTCTTCGGCGGTCTGGGTTACCTCGACATCGCTCGATCCGTAACGCCGATCCGCCTCCGCTACCGTTCCCGCCACTCGCCAGAACATGTCTTCCGGCTGCTCGACCGGCGTGCCCGTCGCGTCCTTGATCAGGTATCGTTTCCCGATCACGGTGCGCGCATTGTCATTGAGCTGGGCTTCGCCCGGGGGCGGCGCGGCAGGTATGGTCATCAGTTACAACTCTCCGCAGGATGAAAAGGTTGTCAAGAACAAGACGATGGAGTTAGAACGGCGTGGTATCCGCACCGCAACTTTGGACACGGGCCCGAATGCTACCCGCATTCGTGAGTCCGCGCCAGCCTCCCGTTATCTCCTTTTCTGACAACAACTTAGGTAATCCACATCACGAATCGCGACTTGCAACCGGGTTATCCACCGGCTGCTCGATTTAGTCGCTTTTGAGAACTTTTTTCGCAGTCGCGGCGTGGCGGACCGCAAGCTCGTTTCTCGAGCCTAGCGTATCCGTAAATATACTCGAATCATGCGTTTAGATGGGTTGAAGTGGGCGACAAAATGGCTTCAAAGGGCACCGGATCAGCATCGATCCGGCGCACGTCGCGCATTCAACGAAAAAGGAGCTATCTAACTCTGTTTGCCCTCACACACGACTCTAAAAAGACGCGCCGAACGTCGCGTACCCGGTAGCCGACTTCGCGCGAAGGGCATCTCGATTACCGAGGGGGACTGCCACGCCGAGGCGGACCCTTGCCTGAACATCCAGCTGCACACCCGTGTCGAGATTCAGCTCTGCACCTACAGAGCTCATGAGCGGAGTGTTCGCGTCCCTCGCGCGACACACCCCCTGGCCGGTGACCGCGCGCGCGGGACAATATGCCCGCCCCATATCTCCGAAGACTGACAGCGACGTTTTGTCGATAAACAGCGGGATGAAGCGAAAGCCACGAGAAGGAGCGGCGAGGGGAATTCGATATTCCGCCGTTGCGGTGTAGGCGCGAATACCTCCCTCCGCGCCCGCTGGATAACCGCGCACTCCAAAGGTGCGGCGCTGTTCGCCCACGGCGAAGCCCGGAAAAACCTCGAGCTGGGTCCCGCTGATGCCGCCCGCAGAAAACCTGTCGGGACTTCTCTCGTCGGTGAGTCCACCCGCACCGCGCAAGGCGAAAACGTGGTGGGCAAATCCCGGCAGGTCGAGAGACTTATACAAAGCCGTGACACCCACAATGCTTCGCGTCGAAGTACCTGAAGTCCCCCCTTGCCAGCGCTGTCGTCCGCTCGCGCTCAGGCTGATCCCATCCTCGGGCGAGATGCTCAATTCTGGACGCTGAGCGTTGGACCAGCCAGCTGATGCGATCACTGCCGGATAGTTCTTCGCCGTACCATAGAACGGCGACAACAACGGCAGCAACGTGTCTGGAGCGGTGGAGTAAGAGAGGTGTTGTAGCTCACCACCGAAGGAAAAGCTGGCGTAGTTCCGGAAGCGCGGTCGAACGAACGTTGCCTGAAGGGATGCAATGCGCTCGCGCTCGAGAAATGATCCTGCTTTCACCGTGTCGGTGGAACTCACTGCGAGCAAAGTTGAATTGGAATAGTTCTGGGAGGCGTACAGGTCGAGGAGCGGCAGTCCCAACCCCGCGTAGCGGTACCAAAGCCACGCCGATGTCTCGCCAAAGCGTGTGTTTCGCAGGGCTTCGACAGTGTAACTATGGCGGCCGACAATATCGACACCGCTCGTCGTCGCCCCCCAGGATGTGCCATCCTCTGTGGTGCTCTCGAATACCGGCATCCAATATCGGGGCAGTAAAGACAGCCAGGGAGAATACGTCTTGGAGGGTGAGGAGTCAGAATTGCCCAGCCCGATCGTCGGCGGGCCAATAGCTACGCACGTCGTGCAGCCGACGCGTAGACCATGGTCTGCGCTATCCAACACCTGGGTTCCGGTCGGGTCCAGGGGGGCGGTCCCAATGTGATCGCCATCGGCGGAGAAAAGCATGGCGGCGAGTGTGCGTAGATCCGGGGAGACCTCCGGTGTGAACACCCCTGTTGCGGCGTCGGTCAGCCGCGTGATTGAAACGGGTGAGGCGCGAAGGTCGGCGATGTAAATCTGGGCGAGACCATTCCTCTCCGATGAGAACAGGATGCGATTACCATCGGGAGTCCAGCTGGGAGAGGAGTTTATGGCGTGAGTTGCGCCGACGGCCTGGACGACGTGCCCGTCGCCGTCGAGAAGCGCGATCTCCGAGGTGCCCCGAGTCTGGCGAACTGCCGCTATTCGTAATCCATCCGGCGACCAACGTGGATCTGCCCACTGCGTGTCGAGGGCGACAGAGGTAATCGGCGTGATGCGCCGCCCGTCGGCCGATACTCGAACGAGGCGTGTAGTTGCCGCCACGTCCTGTACGGCGACGATTTCGCCATCAGCGCGCGCATCGGGCGTTGTTAGTCTCGCCCCTCGGGTAAGACGTATCTCGTGGCCATTTCGTTCGAGGTAGAGGTCCTCGCGCAGGTGATATGGGTCGACGTAGTCGGGCTGGGCGAACAGAATGCTGCCGTCCGGCATAACAACATTCGGACTGGCCGCACCGTTTCTCCGGCCGAATTTCTTTTCGCGTCCGGCGAGATCGATCTGATAAGCAGCCGGCATCTCGCGGCCCTTGTCGCCCGCGTAAACGATCGAAGTATCTCCCAGCCAGCGCGGGAACATCGCTACCCGTCCGCCTGTGGTAAGCGTTTTCCAACCCGGCATCACTTCGTGTGGGGTCTTCATCTCGCGCACGAGGGAATCGCGCCATTGTCGCCACGCCGTCTGAAACGACATCCCGAAAGCCGCTCGTGAAACAGGCGTAAGAAAAAAAGGGAGAGGCGTTTTCGCTCCGCGCTCGACGAAGTCCCTGATGGTCTGCGGGCCGCGAGTGCGCGACAGGTAATCGAATAAGAGAGAGCCGTAAACGTACACGACTCCACCGCCGGGAAAACGCGACGTGTTCGGCGACAGCTCCTGCAATGTGGGAACGCGATCGGCCATCGCTGCCGCTCGCGCGATCATCGAGTGCTCCGCGCTTTCGAGGCGGCCTTCGCCCGTGAGTCGGGACTCGTAATAGACGGCAAGTCCTTCCAGCACCCAGCGCGGCTGATACGCGTTAGGAAAGAGAAAGGGGTTGCGTCCGAATATCGCTTGTCCAACGCGCCAGATTCCGCGCGATCGATCGAGGTGAAAGATGTGGGTCAGCTCGTGCGTCACGACCAGCGCATTCCAATCCGCGTAGTTACGGAGGCCAGAAGCATCCGTGGGGGGATGCGCGAACAGGACAATGCGGTTGGAGGGAAACGGCGTCGCGTACCCGTTGACGTAGTCGACATTGTCCGAGATGACGAGGTCTATCGTCCCACGAGGAGGAACGAGCTCCCTAGACAGCTGGGCGTAGGCTCGCTCAGCGTTCACGGCAGCCCGTCGTGCCTGTTCCTCGAGTGGCTGTGTAAAATGAACGCGGAAGTGCTGCGTGCGCAGCGTGCGCCAGGCGTCGTTAGGAACGAGCTGAGCCTGCGCCCGCCCCGCAGCGCACAGGTAGAGCGCCGCTGCCACGGCCAGCCGTCTCACTGAGTTTGAGCCAGCGATGCGAAATAAGTCTCGAGACCGTGCAGGATTGCAGTCGCGTAAGCTTCCTGATACTGCGGCGTTCTGAGAGCGGCTTCCTGGTCCGGCATTATGATGAACGCGCCCTCAGTGAGAATAGATGGCATCCAGGTTCCACGTGCGACGGCAATGTTCTGGAATCGTACGGATTTGTCGCGAAGCCCCATTTCGCTCAACAGCCCCGCCTGGGCAGCCATAGCGAGTGGGATCGAATGCGGCCAGAAATAAAGAGTCCACGAGCCGTTGGTGAGCAGCGGGTTCTGGCCGTCGGGCGCTGCGTCGAGATGGATCGAGACGAACGCGTGGGCGTTGGCGCGGCGGCTGATGATTGGGCGTAGTCCAAGCTCCACAGGGTCAGGAGTCGTCCGCGTCATTACTACATTGACACCGCGCTGAACAAGCAGATCTCGAAGTCTTAACCCCACAGGTAGCACCGCATCGGCCTCATAAAGGCCGGTCGGACCCGTGGCACCAGCAGGCGGGTGACCGGGATCCACGGTGATGGTGAGCCCGCGCAACGGGTTTGCGGGATCCGCGATGCGCGGCGGTCGGCGCACTCTGAAAGTGAGAGTGTCGTTTTGCCAGAGAACCAGATAACCGTACGGAGGCCGATTCAGGTTTATTGTGTAGCGAACTCTCGTCGGCTCGGGAGTGGAGCTGATGCTGTTGATATAGTTATCCGGCGGGGCAGGCATCATGGAAATGACCGGCGCAGCGGTGACGCCGTAGACGAGCAGCGAAATCGAGCGATCTGTTTCTTCCACCAGATACGGCGGCGGCGGGCCCGTAATAGGAATCACTACGTCTGTCCACTCAGAACCAGGCTGCAGCCGAACGGCGCCGACGCTTCGCAGAGGCACAACGGTGTCTCCAACCACCATTGTCTGCACAGAGGCCGCGGGCGCCGGTGTTGGCGGCGCTGCAGGCGGGGATCCCAGGGACGAGGTGGAATTCGTTACCGGTGTAACTTGTCCCTGGAGTTCGTTTCTTTGGACCCACGCTTCCTGGCTGGAGTCCAGTTCAATTCTGACGAATTCAGCATTGCCCAATTTCCGCGTTCCTGTCGCGCGCACCCGAGTGCCGGGAAACAGGAACCACTTGTATACTTGCCCGGTCTCGCGGGGCTCCGGCATTGCGATAGTCACGCGATCCGTATCGTTCACTGTCGAGGCTGGGTTACCGAGCGTCACGTAGACTTTTCCCACAATGGGGAGAAGAGTGTCGGCTGGTGGGACGATTGGGTTGAGCGTATCGCCCGTCACAACTTCGTGATGCGTCGTATCGGGTAGAGGAGGAAGCCTGATCGGAAGAACGAGACGAGCTGTTTCCGTTCGGTTTCCAGCGAGAAGCTCGTAACGCGGCGCGCTGTCGGGAGGAACAGCAAGCCAGCCCATGAAAGCGCCATTCGGCCAAACAGGCACTGCAACGCCATTGATGTGAAGAGCAACATCGCCCGTTCCCACGGTCCCGAATATGAAATTCGAGTCGCGAACGGTAAGCATCTGGTCTGCCTTTGGATACTGCACCGCGATCACGATGGGCCCGCGCACATCCGGAACGGGTGGAAGCTTTGGATTTGCGGGCGGCACCGGTGCCGGCACCAATGGTACAGGAAGCGGAGCTGTCGGAGAGGGAGGCCGGCATGACGCGCCGATAATTGCGACGCAACAGACAGAAGCCCTTATCGCCAAGCGATTCATCATCGAGAGATGGGTTGCACGGTAAGTACCAAATGAGTCTATCTGATACGCATGGGCAGTGCCTTCGCCCATGTGGTCAGGCTATCTTTTTGCGAATGGGAGGCCTACCTGCTCCCGTGAACTGATTACAACGCTCCCTCGAGCCGAAAAATTGATTGCAGAAATTTTTGGGAGTTCGAATGTCGGCCTGATACGGAACGACAATCAGGACTCCTTTATGATTGCGAATCTGGAGACCGGTGACATCGCGACGATTGGCGCTCCCACGCTCGTCTCGGTTCACACCGCTCCGTTTATTCTCATCGTGGCGGACGGCGTCGGAGGCGCGGCTTCAGGCGCGCTTGCCAGCTCCATAGCGACGGAGACCGTGATGAGCGAGCTCCACCGCTGGTGGCACAAAGTCCCCAAGCGGTCACCTGAGGCCATCCAGGCCGAGCTCAAGAAAGTCATCGACATCGCCAACAAGGCCATATACAAAAAGGCGAACGAGTCGCCCGAGCACCACGGAATGGGTACGACTGCCACTCTCGCTCTGGTGCTCGACGCCGAGGCGTACATCGCGCAGGTAGGCGACAGCCGGGCTTATCTGGTAAGAAAGGGAGCGGCCAGGCAACTGACGAAGGATCAGTCGTTCGTGCAGCGGCTGATCGACGCCGGGCGGATGACACAAAAGGAAGCGGCGCAAAGCGAGCACCGCAACATCATCCTCCAGGCGCTTGGTCCCGAAGAAAAAGTGGTGATGGATTTTTACCGAATAGCGCTCGAGGATGACGATTTTCTCGTCCTCTGCAGCGACGGGCTATCGAACCAGGTGTCGGCGGAAGACATCGGACGAATCACGCGGGGCGCGGCACGACCCATGGAGATCTGCGAGGCGCTGATCGAAGAGGCGATGCACACCGGCGCCCCGGACAATGTCACTGTTGTGGCAGCACGCCTCCGGTCGCCCGAGGCGGATCTGCGCCGGGCCACAAACGGCGGCTAAGCAGCTTTAGCGGGAACCGTTTGTCCGGTGTGCGGCGCCGCGCCGACGGGCACTTCGCGCGACCATGGAGCGATGAATGGCAGCAGCACCAGCGGCGGAATCGCCATCGCGACGGTGATCAGGAAAAACCCGGGCCAGCCAAGGGACTCTGCGATCTTTCCGGCGGGCGCCACCAGGATGTCTCGGCTCGCTGCCATGAGACTCGACAACAACGCGAACTGGGTGGCTGTAAAGCGTTTGTTGCACATGCTCATCAAGTAGGCTGTCATTCCAGCGGTCACGAGACCCAGACCGAAATTCTCGGTGACGATGGCGCCGACCATGAATCCGTGGTTTTTCCCGGCCTGCGACAAGCCGTAGTAAGTAAGGTTGCTCAGCCCCTGAAACACCACAAAAATCCAGAGCGACTTGTTGATGCCCAGCTTGCCAATCGTCGCTCCCCCGACAATAACGCCAACGATCGTCGCGACGACGCCCACACCGAGGAACACCGCCCCGACTTCGCTCTGCGAGAATCCTGTCTGGAGCAGGAATGGGGTAGTCATGCTGCCAGCTAGGCTGTCGGAGTATTTGTAAACGACGATGAAGACAAGCACGAACACGGCTCGGCCGATGCCGACGCGTCGGAAGAAATCAGCAAAGGGAAGCACGACGGCCTCACCAAGCGATTTGGGTGGAGCGTCGTTCAACACCGGCTCGGGCGCGAAGAAGATCGTGGCAACGCCGATCAGTATCAGCAGGGAGAGAATGACGTACACCTTCGGCCACGACAGTCGGTCGGCAAGGAAGAATGCGAGCGCGCCGGTAGTAATCATCGCGATGCGGTAACCCAGGACGAACACGGCCGCGCCGGCACCCATTTCACGATCCTGGAGCACGTCAGTTCGATAGGCGTCGAGCGAGATGTCCTGCGACGCACTGAAAAACGCGATCGCAATCGCGTTGACGGCGAGCATCCGCAAACCGAGCTGCGGATCGTGCAGTGACATTGCCGCGACGGCGAGGAGAAGGAGGATCTGGGTGATGAGCACCCAGCCTCTCCGCCTTCCGAGGAAGGGCGGCACGTAGCGATCCATTAACGGCGCCCAGACAAACTTGAGCGAATAAGGCAGTGTGACGAGGCTGAAAAAACCGATGGTGGCAAGGTCGACTTTCGCGGTCGTCATCCAGGCCTGAAGCGTCTTGCTGGTCAGGTAGAACGGCAGGCCCGACGAGAAGCCCAGCAGAAGAAGGATTCCCATCTTCGGCTGCCCAAAGATTCGGATAGCTGAGGTCTTCACCGCGGGCTCGGTCATCCGGAACGCTCCTGATTGAGTTGCGAATGTTCACTCTCTCGGGCAGGCCTATCGGTGCCCTTCGCCCGCATCTCACGCAACATGACCCGGGCCGCGGCGCGTTGCATCACCGCTTCGCCTCCCCAAGCACAGAGTATAGGCGCATCGACGTCCAGCTCACTCGCCAGACGCGGATGGCTGAATTGCAAAATCAGCGTATTTGTGCTCCGCGCTTCCGACACAGCGCGCTTCACCGCATCCTTTGCCGCCGCAGAGAAGCCGGGGCGTCCTTTCCAGGCGCGGATGTCCCCGAAAAGCGCGATGATGGTGGCTCCCACGCCGTCGGGCGCACTCTCTCCATTCATGACGATGTTCGCTCCGCCACTACGGAGTGTAGAGATCAGCGGTTCCCTGGACGGCGCCGGGTACGGGCCACCAACATCGTCATCCACGATGACGAGGTGCCACGGCTGCGTGAGACTGGGCAGTTTTCCGCGGAGCATGTGCACCACTCGCTCGGAAAGCTGAGTCGACCATCCGCTTTCGTCGCGGGTCGGGCGATAGGTGTCTTTCGACAGGGCCGCCCACCGAGCCCAGCGCGTGCGTCTGTCGAGAGAGCGCTGAATGGCGGCGCCATCCAGTCGACCAGCGTCGATGGCAGATCTTATGGCGTTCTCCGCTCCCCGCAGATTCGCTGGATAAAGGAGACAGTCGCAGCCGGCGCCGAGAGCGCGAACCACCGCTTCCGCTTCTCCACCGCCCAACACTCCTTCCATGATGAGAGCGTCAGTTACGACGAGACCCTCGAACTCGAGCTCATTGCGGAGCAGATCGGTAAGGATTGCCCGCGAGAGAGTTGCCGGCGCGCCGGTCGGATCGAGTGTAGGGAAAGCGACGTGTGCGGACATCACAGACGCAACGCCAACCTCGATTGCGCGACGGAATGGGACGAGATCCGTTTCGCGGAGAGTGTCGGCGGATTCCTCAACGCGGGGCAGCTCTTTGTGGGAGTCGGTCGTCGTCCGTCCGTGTCCGGGGAAATGCTTGGCGCAAGCGAGGACTCCCTCCGACTGACACGAATCGATCCATGCCGCTGCGTACTCGGCGACTCGTTCCGGATCACCGCCGAACGAGCGTGTGCCCACGATAGGATTGTCTGGCTCGACGTCGAGGTCGCAATCCGGAGCGTAGATCCAGTTGATTCCCAGCGCGCGAGCTTCGCGGGCGCTCACGCTTGCCGCTCGGCGCACCGCCTGCGCATCCTCCAGCGCGGCGATTGCCGCTAACGGAGGAAGGGCTGTTTGTCCGGCGAACTGTTGACCCGCTCCCCGCTCGAGATCTGCGCCGATCAAAAGTGGCAGCTTCGATTTTGAGTGAAGATCTTCAGTGAGCGATGCTACCTGCTCGGACGGCCCTCCAAAAAGGATAAAGCCCCCCACACCAAGCTTGATGGCCTGGTCGATAGCTTCCCGCTCGGGCTCGTATCCTCGCGTAGCATCCCAGCGTATCGCGGGATAAAAGAGCTGCGCGATCTCGCTCATGCGGGGGTGCGCTTCCCTAAAATACGCTGGCCGCGGGCGCCTGTGGCTGAGGGTACGTTCCCGGGCCGGTTGGTCACGTGCAAATACCCTAGCAATGCAAAGGCCACGGCTTCTTTTGCCTCTCCATCAAAGTAAACCTCGTCGAAATGGCGAATGGAAACAGGGGCTGCGGATTTCTGCAGCGCCGAAAAAAGAGCCGGGTTCTTTGCGCCACCACCCGAGACAAGAACCTCTTTCATCGGCTCGGGAATAAATCTGCGGTACGCATCGCCAACGCTGTCAGCAGTGAGCTGGACCGCCGTGGCGATTATGTCTTCGTCGGAGGCGCCGTCAGCTCTACATCTGTCGATAAGATTTTGAATGTACGAGGGAGTAAACAGCTCGCGGCCCGTAGATTTTGGCGGCTCAGCGGCGAAGTAGGGCGCAGCCAGCAGCTCCGCAACTACTTTCGCGTTCGGCCGTCCAGCCGCCGCCAGCTTGCCGTCGACATCGTAGGGGAGATCGGGTCGGAGCAGCCGAGTGACGCCGTCGACGACCCCAACCCCTGGCCCGGTGTCGAAGGCGCGAACACCTTCCAGTTTGCCGTGCGGAGGAACGATCGTGATGTTGCCGATTCCTCCGAGATTCTGCAGACCGCGCCAGGAGGCATCAGACGAGAAAAGCAACGCATCCGCGATCGACACCAGTGGCGCGCCCTGTCCACCGGCTGCGACATCCCGAACGCGAAAATCGCTGATCACGTCGATGCCGGTTCGTTCGGCGATCACCGCCGACTCTCCCGACTGCCATGTCGAATGCGGGGCTTCGTGCCAGATCGTCTGACCGTGCGACGCTATCGCGGAAATATCTTTGCGGGCCACGCCGGCCTCCGCCATCGCCTGGATGGCCGCATCCGCGAGCCAGGTACCGAGGTCGAAGTTGATTCGGCAATACTCGACAACAGTGGCGCCCGTAAGCGCGGCGGCGAGGCGGTTTCGCTCCTTGGCGGTGTATTCACGCGATGTGTAAGCGAGGAGATCGACGTCGATGCAGCCATCGGTCTTGTCACGGAAGCGTGCCACGGCGGCGCTGATACCGTCCAGTGATGTGCCCGACATGAGTCCAACGACCACGCCGGTAGACACGCTCAACGCTCCCTGATTGGTGGAGGCTCGTCCTTCGTGACTCGGCGCACGACTCCCCCATTGGATGCAAGCAGCCGTTCGGCCTCTTCGCGCGAAACCCCTTTCTTCTGCATCACGATAGCCAGCTTGACGCTTTTCCCGGCGCGCTCGAGCAATTTCGTGGCTTCATCTCGCGAAACTCCGCACACCTCCATCACGATGCGTTGACTGCGGTCCACCAATTTGTTGTTGGTTGCCCTGAGGTCGACCATCAGGTTGCCGTAAGTTTTTCCGAGGCGAATCATCGCACCAGTCGTGATCATGTTCAGCACGAGCTTGGTGGCGGTACCTGCTTTCATGCGCGTAGAGCCGGTTACCACCTCCGGCCCGACTACAGGGAGCATCGCCACGTCTACCCTGGCGACCAGATCCGCCGGAGGGGGCGAGCACGCCACCACGCCGGTTGCAGCGCCCAATTCCGCGGCGCGCTCGAGCGCGGCGCGCACATAGGGTGTCGTTCCGGAGGCAGCGATTCCGATTACAAAATCCTTCGCGTTGACTCCGTGCTCATCGATCACGCGCGCTCCGTTTTCAACGACGTCTTCCGCTCCCTCTTGTGATCGTGTGAGTGCAGGAAGACCCCCGGCGATGATTCCCTGCACCATCCCGGGATCAGTACCAAATGTGGGTGGACATTCACTTGCGTCGAGCACGCCGAGGCGTCCCGATGTCCCCGCACCGACGTAGAAAAGCCTGCCGCCGGCACGAAAAGTTGCCTCCGCCAATTCAATTGCGCGCGCTATCTGTTCCCGTTGAGTGGCAACCACGTCGGGAACTCTCTTATCTTCGGCGTTTATCAGGTCTACGATCTCCAGCGGAGACGCGAGATCGATTGCGGCGGTACGCGGGTTGCGGCGCTCCGTTTCGCGGGGATCCAACATCAATGCGCTGCCGAGCGGTGAGCCACAACCTAAGTTACCGGACGCTTCGCGCGAATTGCAAGACAACTTGGAGCAATATGATCCGACATAAACTGGCGATGGTTTTTGCCTCGATGGTTCTTTGTGCCGGAGCGCTCGGCGCGCAACGTCCGCGCATGCAGCGCACACTTGACCCCGGTATCTGGGTGAGCGGGTCGGTGGCTGGCTTCAGTGCGAACGGTGTGAACGACGGGAGAACGGACAGCGCGTGGGATTTCGGTAACGCGACGAACTGGCAGTATCGCGGATCCGTAGAAAAGACGGTTGGCCGCGGCAATTCATTCGGTGTCGCCGGGAGCTACGCCCATATTCCTTTTGTGTATTCGAGTGGGATCAATCCGTTGCCGGGAGGGACGACCGGCACCAGGTGCGCAGCGTGCGACGCACATCTCGACATGATGACTCTGGTCGCAACTTTCCACGGCGGTGGTAGCTACGGATTTCATCAGGTCATCGAATTCAGTGGAGGCATCGTCGCTTACCGAAACCTCAAGCGCGACTCCGACGGAGCGCAACTGGCGCCCGGGGGCGGCAACATTGATCCGTTGTTTTCGCTCGGCTACGGCATCGGATACGGGTTTAATGAGCGCACCAGCTTCGAGTTCGTGCCGGAGTACGGCATCGCGATTCATGAACGAAGCGGGCTCGCGAACGGCGTGAGCAACACCAACAGACTGAGCGCGCTGAGACTCTCGGTACGCTTTGGATTTGGCGGTCGGGCGTTCCGCTGATACTCGACGCGCTTCCTCAAGGAAGACGGCCGAGTGACGCGACCCTCCGCGATGAGGGTAGATTGAAAGCGGTCGCATTCGCTGGGGGGCAGTCGTGAAAAAAAATCTTTTCGCGTTTTCTATCATCGCGATCGCGAGTGTGTCGCTCACAGCGGCGACGCAGTCGACCGATGGACCCGCAATCCCGTCGCGCGTGCCGGCAACGTTTCCTGCCGGCTGGTCGTTTCCCGCGGGTCGCCGCGCAACGTTTGCCCGGCATGCAATAGTCGCGAGCGACAACCGTCTCGCCGCGGAGGCAGGCGCCGAGGTAATGAAAGCTGGTGGGAATGCGATCGATGCGGCGGTTGCGACGGGGTTTGCTCTGGCGGTGTCGTATCCCGAGGCGGGCAACCTGGGTGGCGGGGGATACATGGTAATCCGTCTGGCGAACGGGCAAGTCGCAGCGCTCGACTACAGAGAGACAGCTCCCCTCAAGGCTTCGCGCGACATGTACGTTGGGGCGAATGGCAAGCTCACCGGCGAAAGCCTAATTGGTCCTCGCGCATCGGGTGTTCCTGGCTCGGTCGCAGGAATGCTGGAAGCGCATCGGCGGTATGGGTCTCTTGCGTTGAGCAAGGTGATGGCGCCTGCCATTCGGCTCGCCTCACAAGGATTCATCGTCGACTCGACACTGTTCGCGTCGCTCGCTGCGGCGCGGTACCGCATTGAAGGATTCGACGGCAAGCCGGTCTTCTTCTTGAACGGCGCTCCGCTCCCCATCGGTACTCGTTTCGTTCAGCCGGATCTTACCCGTACGCTTCGACTGATAGCCAGAGGTGGTAGCGACGCTTTCTATCGCGGAAGCATCGCAGACTCTATCGCGGGCGAGATGGCGCGAAGCGGAGGACTCATTACGAAGGAAGACCTGGCGCGCTATCGGCCCATTTGGCGCGAGCCTATCAGGAGCAGCTATCGTGGATACACCCTGATATCGATGCCACCGTCCTCCTCGGGGGGCATTACTGTCACCGAGATTCTGAACATCCTCGAGGCGTATGGACCGCCGGCGCCGTTCGGAAGTGCGGACGAAGTGCACACACTGGCGTCGGCGTCCCAGCGGGCATTCATCGACCGCAACTCGAAGCTCGGCGATCCCGCTTTCGTGAAAGTTCCCATCTCAACACTCACGAGCAAGACGTACGCGCAGTCTGTGGCGAGGACGATAGAGCGCGATCGAGCAACACCCACGTCGGCTCTGGCCTCGAAGATGGCGGAAGGCAGCGAGACGACCCACTACTCTGTTGTAGATCGATTCGGCAACGCGGTCGCGACGACCACGACTCTGAACGATCTCTACGGTTCCGGCGTCTACGTACGCGGAGCCGGGTTTTTGCTGAACGACGAGATGGACGATTTCACCTCGAAGCCGGGGACGCCGAACATGTTCGGTCTCATTCAGGGCGAGGCGAACGCGATCGCGCCTGGCAAGCGAATGTTGAGCGCGATGTCACCGACGATTGTGCTGGATCCGAAGGGCCAGCTGTTGCTGGTCACCGGCGCGCGGGGCGGACCCCGTATCATTTCGGCGACATCTCAGGTCATACTCAACGTGATCGATCACCGCATGTCGCTCGCCGATGCCATGAGCGCGCCGAGGATTCATCATCAGTCGCTGCCCGATTCGATTCGTGTGGAAGCGAATGGCTTCGCGCCGGCGGTGCTCGATCGTCTTCGTCAAATGGGCCACCACGTGTACGAGTTGAGCGGTATCGCCTCGGCGGCGTCGATTCTTCGCGTGCGTGGGGGTTACGAGGGAATGGACGACCCACGCGCTCACGGAGGCGCGGTCGGGTTTTAGCCATCAGTCTCACGCTGGTTGTTTTTCTTCGCGCTCTCGTAATGTAGCGCCGGTCAGGCGGGCGGGTGTATCCGCTTCGACGGCTAGCTCGCTTACACGCTGCGAGCCCGTCAGCCCAATCGTCGCTCGCGCTCCGATCGGGCACCCAGCCGGTCTCTTGCTACGCGAGACGCCGCCTGTGCGGACACACCCGCCCGCCTTCCCTCAGGATCGTTGAAGCGCGATTGATCCGTCTTTCGCGCGAGGGTGGCTAAACCCGCCCTCCTCCCCGCGGCGGTCACCACAGCGCAGGACCAATCAGCGGGTTTCGTCGCGGAGGCACCGGATTTTTTTTCGCAGCAACGGTGGAGTGTCCGCATTCCGAATCTCGAGCAGGGAGGCGGGGGGTGTTCTCCTAGACGGCGTGCTCGCGTAGCAAGAGACTCCGGCTGGGTGCCCGCGAGCGGTGTCAGCCGCGAGTGGGCTGACGGAGGCTCGATGCGTGTAAGCGAGCTAGCCGTCGTAGAGAACACCCACCCGCCGACCCCGCGCGATGCATCGACGGAAACGCGCACCCGAGGCCTGAAGAGACAAAAAAGTCCGGCGCGATTTCTCGCGCCGGACTTTTCACGTGGAGTCTTGACCAGCTTAGATGTTGACCTGGGTCGACGAATTCAGCGTCGCGGTGATGCGTCCACCCGAGTTTACGCAGCCCTCATAGTTCGACGTCGCGGCCGCAGCGCCAGCACCGGCAGCTGCACCCACGGCACCACCGATCACGGTGGCCTTGGTGCTTCTACCAAGGATCTGACCCGCGATCGCGCCGATTGCCGCGCCGCCGACCACCTTCTGCACATCCTTTCCCTTTGGCTGGTTCTTTACCTTGCTGACCTGCGCGTAGCTGGTCGTCGCACTGACGGGATATGTATGGCCGCCGAAGCTCACCGACACGACGCGGAAGCCCATGACGACATTGTCATTCGCGTTCTCGCTGCGCTTGAGCTCAGTGATTTCTATGTTCGCCGTCGCTCCAACTGGAATGGTTGCTCCGTTTGAGCCCGTGATCGCCTCCGTCACCGTTGCCGGGAATCGCTCGCCCACCTTGTTCGTGTTGGTGCAGATCTTGGAGCCCGAGGCCAGGTTGAGCGTCGAGCCGGCCGCGATCGTACCAACGCGGGCCGCACTTCCAGCACTTGTGCGAGTCACTGTATTCCCGCTCGAGGTGACCGACGTCGTCGGAGTGCGAGTGGTAGTTGTCGGCGTGCGAGTGGTGGTCCGCGTCGTCGTCCTGCTCGTCGTCGGGGTGGTCGCGCGGCCAGCGGTACTGGTGGAAGGATTCGTCGCGGTTCCCGCCGGAACGTCAGTCAGCGTCGGCTGCGCGGCGCTGTCGCGATTCGCGAGCTGAATGTCTTTGTTCAGCGAAGTATCTTGCGCGAGCGTGTCGTCTTTCTTGTCAACGGAGCACGCAGCAAAAACGAGAGCGACCGAGAGCGCGAGCGACGCTTTCAATCGGGGAATATATTGCAACATGAAAACCTCCTCCATCGTGTGACGAGCGCCTGGGTGTGCCCAAGCTCATGAACGAACGCGTGGACGGCAATCCACATGCCAAATATGAAGACGTTGCGGTACGCCGCGCCATACTACAAACCGTACTGGATTCAGTTTAGCATCGGGCTCCTGCTCGTCTTCGCGTCGGCCGGAATCACGAGCGTAATTCCGTGGATTCTTCGCCGAGCAGTTGACGCGATCGGCAGCGGAGCGCCGATGAGCACCGTCTGGAAACTCAGCGGTTTCATCGTGCTCACCGCAATCATTGGCGGAGCTTTCCGCTACGGCATGCGCGAGCTGCTCAATGGTGTCAGTCGCTGGATCGAATACGACCTCCGCAACGATTTGTTCGCACACCTGGAGACGCTCGACGCGGCGTACTTTGCACACACCCGCACCGGCGACATCATGGCGCGTCTGACCAACGATCTGGGCGCGGTGCGCACGGCGGTGGGTCCGGCGGTGATGTATTTGGCCAACACAGTGACCGGCGCAGTGTTCGCGCTTTTTTTCATGCTGCGCATCGACATCAAGCTGACGCTGCTGGCGCTCGTACCGCTGCTCATTCTGCCGATCCTCACTATTCGGATGGGGAAGGCCATTCACGACCGCTTCGAGGCGGTGCAGGAACACTTTTCGACGCTCACGACGCGGGCACAGGAGAACCTGAGCGGGGCCCGCATCGTCCGCGCCTACCGTCAAGAGGCTGCCGAGATTGCGCGTTTCGGCGCCATCAACGAGGAGTACCTCGACATCAACATGTCGCTGGTTCGCCTGTGGGGAACGCTCAATCCGCTATTCGCGCTTTTCGGCGGCCTCGGAGCGGTTGTCGTGCTCGGCGTTGGTGGAGCGCTAACCATCAAGGGCACAATTTCGGTTGGGTCCTTCGTCGCGTTCGGGATGTACCTCACGATGCTCACGTGGCCGATGATCGCCCTAGGCTGGGTGGTGAACCTGTTCCAGCGCGGGGCGGCATCAATGGGCCGACTGGTGGAGATCCTCGAGGTGAAACCGTCGATCACTGTCAGGGAACCCGTGCTTCACCTTCCAGCAGTGGCGTCCGGGCGCACAATCGAATTCAAGGACGTTGGCTTCTACTATCCTACTGACGACGTCGCCGCGGCTCCGCGCTGGGTTCTGCGCAATGTGAGCTTCGCCGTGCCTGCCGGCGCCACGCTCGGCGTTGTCGGCGCTACCGGCAGCGGCAAGAGCGCTTTGATTGACCTCATCCCCCGCATTTACGATCCACAGGAGGGCGACATCCTCGTCGACGGAGTTTCGACTCGCAGCGTTTCGGTCGCCGAGCTCCGTCGGGAGATAGGGTTCGTGCCCCAGGAAAGTCTTCTCTTCAGCGACACGATCCGCTCGAATCTTTCTTACGGAACGCCCGACGACGCGTCTGCGGCCTGGGCCGCGGGCGTTGCCCAGCTGGACGAAACCATCGAAGAGTTCCCGGGAGGTTACGAGACGATCCTCGGCGAACGCGGCATCAATCTGTCGGGCGGGCAAAAGCAGCGCGCGGCTCTCGCGAGAGCTCTCGCGCGGAAGCCCGGTATTGTCCTTCTCGACGATGCATTGTCAGCCGTCGACACCCACACCGAAGCAGAGATCCTGCGCGCGCTGCGGGATGCGCTTTCCGGTAGAACGGCACTCATAGCTTCACACCGCATCAGCGCCATCCGCGATGCATCCTGGATCATCGTGCTCGAGAAGGGAGCGCTGGTGGAACAGGGCCGGCACGCAGACCTAATGGCGTTGCGCGGGCGCTATTGGTCACTGCTCCGCCGGCAACAACTGCTCGACGTCGTGGAGTCAGATGCGTTGGCATCTGATGTCGCCGCAACTACAATATGAGCATGCCGGACCAGCGGGATCCCGCCGTCCTGAAGAAAAGGATCAAAGCGCTCGAGCGACGTTCGGAAGACGCGCAGCGGACCATCGACGAGCTCAAGTCGCGCGATGCGCTGAAGACACAGTTCCTGTCCAATATCTCGCACGATCTGCGGACCCCGCTCGCCGCGATCATCACCCATGCGGAGATCCTGCGCGAAGGAATGCTCGGCGAGCTCAACTCCAGGCAGCATGCGAGCATCTCGGGAATCGTGAGTGGTGGTCAGCAGCTGCTGGACATGGTCGACGAGATCCTAACGTACGTGCGGAGCGCGAGTGACCAGGTAAGTCTTGTTTGCAGTGACTTCTCGATGACCGAACTGGTCGATCAGGTGAAGCTCCTTAACGAGGCGCTGGCGGCGAAGAAGCAATTGACAATCGAGCGACTCAACGGCGAAAACGTCCCGCTCGTTCACGCTGATCGCGACAAGATCAAGCACGTGCTCGCGAATCTCCTCGGCAACGCGATCAAGTTTACGCCCGAAGGAGGACGCGTGTGGATCAGCGTGGGCCGGCGGGGAAAAAAGTCGGAGGAACTCATCGTTGAGGTGGGCGACACCGGGCCAGGCATCGCGCGGGATCATCATGAGCTTGTATTTCGCGAATTCGCGCAGGTCGATTCGTCACCTTCGCGACCGCATCACGGAACCGGATTGGGTCTCGCCATCGCGCGCAAGCTGGTCGAGCTGCACTCGGGAGCTATCTGGCTAGAAAGCGAGCTTGGCAGGGGCAGCCGATTCTTCTTTACAGTGCCCATCAACGCCGCCTCGGATTAAGTGGCGCGCGGACGAATCCTCATCGTGGAAGACAGTGCGCTCGTCACGGATGCGCTGCGTATTCTCTTCGATGACGCCGGGTACGACGTCGCTGTCGCCGGCTCTGTAAGCGAGGCTGTCGAGGTGGCAGAGTCCTCGCCGACAGATGTAATGCTGCTGGACTTGACACTTCCGGACGGCGACGGCATCGACGTGGTGAAAACACTCAGGCGCAGGAGTGCCTTGCCGCGCGTTACGATCGCCATGACGGGCCACACGGATGCGGAGTCGCGCGCCAAGTGCCTGGAAGCAGGATGCGCCGAAGTGTTACTCAAACCGGTTCCTGTTGGAGAGCTGCTACGCCAGATCGAGCACCACCTGGCATAGGTGAGCGGCGCGCGCGTCGGCGTGCGGGCCCAATACTTCGATGGTATTACCGGACGAAGTATCGACCGTTCGCGCGCGAGAAGCGGCCACGTCCACCACAACGCGGGCTCATCATGCTGCAAATCGATGCGCTTGCATATTCGGATCTGCGACGCGCTCTGGAGCTGGGTTTGTGTCCGACGATCGCGCGTCTGCTCCGAGACGGGTTCGCGTTGAGGCGCTGGTTCTGCGGACTGCCATCAGCCACACCATACTGTCAAGCGGGGATGTTTCACGGCGAGAACGCCGGGATTCCGGGTTTTCGCTTCTACGACAAGACAGCGCGCAAAGTCATTACCTGCAATGCTCCGCACGGAGTGCAATACATCCGGGACCGAATCCACTCTCCTGGGGCGCTGGCGGGTGGGTCGAGCTATGTGAATCTCCTCGATGGCGACGCGCAAACTGTGGCCTTTACAGTCGCCACCCGCGAGAAGATGTCCGTGTACCGGCGTCTGGGCGGAACGCGGATGGCGCTGCTCATCCTGCTGCATCCGATTCGCATGCTCCGTATGGTGTTTCAGGGCGCGTTCGAGTGGCTGCTCGAGGAATGGGAGCGCGCACGCGGTGAAATCGCGGGAAGGGTCACCCATTCCGAGGGGATTTTTCCGTTCATCCGGATTTTGAGCAACGTCGTTGTCCGCGAGCTGCAGACGATGGCGATTCTGCTCGACGTTTACCTGGGCGTACCGATCATCTACAGCACTTTCATGCAGTACGACGAGCTCGCCCATCACTTCGGACCTTCGAGCAAGCAGGCGCTGGCAGACATGCGTCGCATCGATGCCCGCATCGCCGAGATCTGGAGGATGGCGCAGCTCGCTGGTGGCCGAGGGTACGACCTCGTCATCCTGTCGGATCATGGCATGACGCCCGCTGTCAGCTACCGTGTGAAATACGGCGAGTCGCTCGGCGCCACCGTACAGCACATCCTCGACGAGACGCGCGCCATTGGCGCCAAGGTCCCGCGCGCACTGGCCAGTTACTCCGAAGACACCGAGTACGCGGACATTGGGCCACAGGTTGCCGAGGCGGTCGCACAGCTCACTCCGGAGTCGTTCGGCCGAAAGCGCATTCGGAGGTTTCGCGATTGGCTGCGCAGCCGCTACGGACTCCGTGAGATAATCTTTCCCGAGAAGTATCGCGTCGATCGGACCAACGACGTGGTCGTCACCTACAGCTCGTGCCTGGCGCTGCTTTATTTCGCCGCGACGGAGCATCGGATGACGCAGGAGCAGATCGCCGCTGACCCAAGGTGGTCGAAACTCTATGAGCGCCTGATCGCGCACGACGGTATCGGACTCGTGGCGACCGAGTCCTCGCGCGGTATAGCGCTGGCCAGCAAGTACGGACGTGCGTTGCTGAGAAATGGAGAGGTCGACATTCTGGCCGGCGAAAATCCTCTCGAGGTTTTTGGAACTGAGCCGTATGTCCTTCGTGCGATCGAATCGCTCGTGGCCCAACCGAACGCGGGCGATTGCGTCCTCTTCGGGGCTTACGATGGGTACGACATCATCTCCTTCGACGATCAGGTCGGGGCGCACGGATCGGCGGGCGGCGACCAGGTCTATCCATTCATCATCTCCCCCGAGGGATTGCGGCTCGTCTCAGAGGAATTGGAGGATGCCCGTGACATCCACCGAACTGTGCTCGCCAGATATGCGGCGGCGAACGCTGAGAACGCACCGCCCGAGGCCGCCAGGCTGACGCCCGCCGCGCAGAGCGCGGCGATATAGCCGGGTCACCCGAGGGACGTCGGCGCCGTTCCCTCGATGATGGTTCTGAACGCGGTCGCCGAGATTTTCTCGGGCTCGAACGGCTCGCCGGCTCGCTTCATAACGCCTCGTATGACCTGATCGAGGGTGACGAGCGGCGCGTCCGCTTCCGCCTGTACGTCGACTTCCCACTTCCCACGATCAGGTCCTTTGAGGGTGTGCCGATAACGCGCGGTGAACACGGTGTGTCGGTGCACGATAATCTCGCGGTCTTCCTCTTCGATCGGGAGAAACTCGTCCCCGGAGCTGTCGCTCAGGGCCTCTGGCGGTTCGTTCCGTTCGGGCGGCAGATCCAGCTCCGGCGGAAGCGGCAACGCAGCCACGACAGCGACGCCCGTCTCAACTCCCGACTGCCGGAGTGGAGGGAACAGCCGGACTTCATCAACCGCCTCGAGGCCGATGCGGTCGGCAATCTCCCGCAGAAATCTCTCGGTCGTTTCTATCATGCAGTTGCTTTGGTGGCAGGAGCAGCTGCCTTTTGCGAGAGCCTTTCCGTCAGCTCACGCTCTACGTACAACCGTAGAATGTGCATGAAATCCTGCGCGTTGGTTACGACGCCAAACGCCTGATGCGTCCCGCGATCCTTGAGCTTGCTCACGACGAATTCGGACGAGTCAACGCAGATCGTGGGTAATTCGCGCATTGAGCCATCGGCCTCGGTGACGAACGCGGGAAGCATGTTGCCGGTTGCAATCGCGTGAAGGGCCGTAGCGATAAGAACGGCCATAGTTGCCCTTGTGGTGTGGCGCTTCATGGCATCCTGGGCCTGAAGCGTGTCGGTGATGACTTCGGGTAGCGGGCCGTCGTCGCGAATCGAGCCGGTGAGCACAAAGGGAATCTGATTCACCACGCAGGCGTGCATGATTCCATCGGTGATGATGCCCTTTTCTACCGCTCTTGAAATCGATCCCGCCGCTCGAACCTGGTTGATCGCTCGCATGTGAAGTCCGTGTCCGCCACTGGTGGCCTCGCCCGTCCTCGTCATTCCCAGTGTGGTACCAAAGATCGAGGCCTCGATGTCGTGAACCGCAACGGCGTTTCCTGCGAGGAGCGCGGCAACGAAGCCGTTCTCAATGAACCAGACCATGTCGGCCCGGGCGCGCGAGTGAACGAGTGCTGGACCAGTCACCCAAATCGGGTATCCCCCGCGATCACGCTCCTGTATGAGGATATGCGCCATAAGCGAGTAATCGATCGGCTTTTCGCGAGACACCTCGCTCGTCATGAACTTGAACTCGCCTTCCTCGTCTCCGAGAAAGGACTCCGCGTGGACGTAGATGCCCTCGCTTCCGTCCTCAGCGGCGCCGACAGCGACCATGTCTCCTTTTTTCAGTCGCCGCCCCTCTTTGATCCAGAGCCCGTCGTTGTCCAGGACAAGCGCTGCGTCCATACGCGGCTCGCGCGGCATTCTCCACGATCCCTTGATCCGCACGTACGTCGGAAGGTTCGTGGTGGAGAAAAAGCCCTCGGGAAGCACGCCATCAGCGGGCGCCGCTACGAAACGCGCATCCGGAGCGTTGGCAAGCTCGGGAGCTTCAAAGTTCGGGTGCCGTAGTCTTGGCATCGCTAAAAGATACTTGGCAAAGGGTGCGCGCCGCTCTCAGAGCAGCGCGACTGGATCGCGATCGAGGGTGATGCGGAGCTGCGCCGCGCTTGGCACCTCGAAGCGCTCCATGAAATAGCGCGTCACCCGCGTGAGCTCACCCGGATGATTCGTCTTCAGCAAAACGTGCCAACGCCACCGACTCTTGATTCGCTCGATCGGGCAGGGCGCGGGCCCGACGACGATCACCTCTTCTCCGGCGCGGGTGGCGATCAGCTCGCGCAGCCATTCGCCGCCCCGAATTGCCAGCTTGGCAGTGAGGTCTTCGATTAGTCCGCTGAAAACGATGTTCGCCAGCCGCACGTTAGGCGGATACGGGGGATCCATGCGGCCCTCCATCTCGTCGTGGACAAAGGACCCGTAATCGTGCGATACAGCGTAGCGAACCGCGTGGTGGCCGGGGATACGCGTCTGGATCAAAACTCGTCCGCCTTTCTCGCCCCGCCCCGCCCGGCCCGAGACCTGACTCAGGAGCTGGAAACACCGCTCGGATGCGCGGAAGTCGGGGAAGTTTATGCCAACGTCAGCGTCGACGACGCCGACGAGCGTGACGTTAGGAAAGTCGAGTCCCTTGGCGATCATCTGGGTACCGAGCAGGATGTCGATTTCTCCCGATGCAACTTTGTCGAGTATCTGTGTGTGCGCCCACTTCCCGCTGGTGGTATCGACGTCCATGCGTGCGATGCGCGCGGATGGGAATCTTTCGCACAACAGCCGCTCGACCTGCTGCGTACCCAATCCACGCTGCTTGAGATTGCGTCCCCCGCAACGGACGCAGTCCGGACGCGGATCTTCCTTGTGCAAACAGTAGTGGCAGATCAGCCTCTCCGGATTGCGGTGGTGCGTCAGCGTGATGCTGCAGTGCGGGCAGGTCGCGACAGCGCCACAATCGATGCACTGGATGAACGACGAGTATCCACGCCTGTTGAGCAGCAGGATGCTCTGGTCGCCCCGACGCATGCACTCGACGATGGCATCGTGAAGCGGCTCTCGAATCACGGCACCGTAGTCGATACCTCCCTGTGCCATACCGCTGTAGTCATGGGCAACTTTGCGGAGATCGACGACTTCAACCGAAGGGAGTTTTCCGCCCCCGACGCGGTCCGGCAATGTGAGCAGCGTGTATTTCCCGGAGGCGGCATTGGCCCAGCTCTCCAGTGACGGCGTCGCGCTCCCCAGGACGGTTACTGCGCCTTCGCTCTTGGCGCGAACGATGGCCACCTCGCGGGCGTGATAGCGCGGCGTCTCGCCCTGCTTGTAGCTCGACTCGTGTTCCTCGTCGACTATGATCGCGCCAAGATTCTCCAGCGGGGCGAAAACGGCGGACCGTGCGCCTACTACAATTCGCTTTTCGCCGCGTTTGAGAGCGAGCCAGGCATCATATCGCTCACCTTCGCTCAGCGCCGAGTGGAGGACAGCGATGCGATCGCCGAAAGCCGCGCGAAATCGGTCGACTGTCTGAGGCGTGAGCGCGATTTCCGGGACCAGGACGATCGCTGTTTGCCCGCGTTCATCGACAATGCGACGAAGCAGCTCAATGTAGACCAATGTCTTTCCGCTCCCCGTGATACCGTGCAGCAAAAAGACTTCTCCCTTCTCCGCCACGGACATCCTCTCTATCGCCTTCTGTTGTGCACCGGTTGGCTGGAGCCTGGTGGAAGAAATTCCACCGCGCGAGGAAAACGGATCGCGGGAGATTTCCTCGTTCTCGATGATTACGAGGCCGCGCTTCTCGAGGGATTTGAGAACCGATGGTGAAAACCGTAGCTGCGACTGCAGCTGTTCGGCGGTCGTTTTCCCGCCGATGGACTCCAACAGCTCGAACAATGCGCGCTGTTGCGGCGCGCGAGCGAACTCCTTATCGCGCTGCAGGAGCGACGGAATGCCGGCACCCAACCTAACCGTTCGTTGCGTCTTGCGGGCGGGAACCGGCTCATCGGCGCCCGTCATCGCGGCGGGGAGTGCGGTTCGCAATGCGACACCGAGGGGTACGATGTAGTAGTCCGCCATCCATTTGCACAGCTGCAGGAGCGATTGGCCAATCGCCGGAGCAGAGTCCGGTGATTCGAGCACCGGCTTCGGCTTGCGCTTGAGTGGCGAGACATCGCTCAGGCCCACGCAGATCCCGACTTCTCGTCCGCTCCGGAGGGGGACGACGACTCTCGAGCCGATGTCTACCGGATTGGTTAGCCCGTTTTCTACTGCGTAAGTGAAGTTCTGAAAAAGCGGCAGCGGAAGCGCAACTTCGACGAAGCGCGTGCTCTCACGCACTTTGGAATTCCGTGGCGAGATCGAGCGTCTCGGTGGGCCGCGCCCCGAGGCCCGGGGCATCGCTCAGGCGAATGGCACCGCCGGATATCGTCGTCCCGCGGAACGGATCGCTGGATAGAAGCGCCGCCCCGTCGAAGTCCGCGAAGTCGAGCAGTGGAGCGACCTGCGCGATGGCAGAAATCCCGAGCGAGCTTTCGATCATGCATCCTGCCATCACCTGCATGTCGAGCGCGCGTGCGGTGTGAATCATCCGCAGCGCTTCCCGCAAGCTGCCGCACTTTGCGAGCTTGATGTTGATGCCATCGACTGCTCCGAGAAGCTTCTGGATGTCCGTCGCCACAAGGCACGATTCGTCCGCGAAAACGGGAAGCTTCGAGCGCTTGCGCACAAATCGGAGTCCGTCGAAATCGTTGGCCGGGACGGGCTGCTCCAGCATCTCGACGCCTTGGTCGGCGAGAAAATCGCTCATGCTGACAGCTGCTTTCGCGGTCCACGCCGCGTTGGCGTCCACGCGCAGTCGCTTCTGCGGAGCGGCTTCGCGCACGATGCGGACGATCTCCATGTCGCGGTCCGTACCGAGCTTGATCTTCAGAATTGGGTAATCACGAGCTTCCTCCACTCGCCGTGCCAGCTCGTCGTTCTCGGTTATGGCGATAGTGAAGCTCGACTGAGGTGCCGCGCTCGCATCGAGTCCCCAAATTCGGTGCACAGGCTGCCCCAGACGCTTCCCGAGTAAATCGTGAAGCGCAGAGCTCACGGCTCCTTTCGCCGACGCGTTGCCGCGCAGCACGCGGTTCAAGTGCGACTCGAGAGATTCCAGTGACATGGGGTCGGCGCGCTCGAGGATCGGCTTGAACTGACCGAGCGCGGCGATCACAGTCGCCACCGACTCCCCGTAGTAGCGATTGGGCGCGGCTTCTCCGAATCCCTCCAGCCCATCCTCGTCCCTCAAACGAACGATCACGTTCCTGTGATGCGCGTACCCACCGCGCGCTATAACGAAAGGATGGGTCGGTTTGAGCTCGATTGTCTGGTGCGAAAGCTTCATCACTTAGATCCGCGTCATTCCTGGAAAAGCGGGCGCAGCTTCATCCAGCCATTGCGGCAGCGGCGCGCGCGGTGCGCGCCTGACGGTATTCATGGTGCGCTGATGCGCCGGATAGAAAGTTAATTAGAGCGTCGGCCAGATCGTTGCCGCGCTCGAATCGGTGGGCCGGATTTTTTTCGAGGCAGCGCATAACGATTGCCGCGAGCTGCGGGGGAATGCGCGAATCTACGACATCCGGTGATACCGCCGTTTCAGTGACGTGCTTGTAACTGATCGAGTAGCTGTCCGCGCCGTCAAACGGAGGGAAGCCAAGCAGCGTCTCGTACATCACCACACCGAGACCGTAGATGTCGCTGCGCCCGTCCAGGAGCTTCCCCCGCGCCTGCTCCGGTGACATGTAGTGTGGGGTCCCCATGACATTGCCGCTACCGGTCATGCGGCTCCGGAAGTGTCCGGTGGCAATTCCAAAATCTGTCACCAGCGCGTTCTCGTCCTCGTCGAACAAAATGTTGTCGGGCTTGATGTCGCGGTGCACGAGTCCACGACGGTGGGCGTAATCGAGACCGGTTGCGACCTGTGTCGCAACTGCCGCAGTTGTCTCGGCCGGAAGCGATCGGTGGCCTCCGATGCGATCGCTCAGCGTCCCGCGGGCCAGATATGGCATGACGAGGTAGACGTGATCGTCCACCATCCCGAAGTCGATGATCTTGCAGATGTGCGGATGCACGAGCTGCGCGGCGGATTCTGCTTCGCGACGGAATCGCTCGCGCATCTCCTGTTCGCGGGCGAGGTGCGGGTGAAGAACCTTGATCACAACGGGTGAATCGAGGCAGACGTGGAGCGCGAAATACACGCTCGCCATTCCGCCTTCACCGACACGGTGCATGATCGTGTAGCGGCCACCGGTGACCTGGCGAAGTGCCGTGACCGAAGGATCGGGCGGCGACTGCCGGCGATCTCCGTTGTCGGGCATCCGTATCCCGCAGCGCACGCAACGCGCTGCCTCCGCGCGATTCCAGCTCCCGCAATCAGTGCAGAACACGGCTCAGCCCCCGAACTGCATGCGCACGAAATCGTACGGCGGCCACGGACCGGTGACTCGAAAGTCGAGCGCCGTTTGCCGCTGCGCTTCCTTCGAGACGGTGTCCTGGAACGTCTGCCAACGCTGGCTATCGATAAGAAACGACGCGCGGGCAACCACTCCATCTTCATCGTCGCCGTCCGCTTTTGGGAGTGTAACGGTTGCCGCCGCCTGGCCTCTTAGTAACCGGAGGCTTTCCGCGGCCAACGCGGCAAAGCTCTTGTCGGCTTCATTCGTCTCCGGTTTCCCCTGGGTAGTGATGCTGACGCGGGCAGCGGCGTGACCTTCGATCACTGACAGGGCTTCCGTCAAAGTGAAGTAGTGGAGCTCCAGCCAGCGGGCGAGCGTCGAGTTGGACTGAAAAACTGTCCCAGGAGGGGCAGGAAGCACGGCGACGTGCGAGTAGGCGTCTTCCAGGATGTGCAAATACTTAGTCATCTCGCCGTCGTCCAGATTTACGACCGAATACGCCGACGGCTCGACGATGGCAGCAAGCGCCCGGTAATGAACCAGGGTGGTGCCTTCTGACAGCGAAGTCACCTGTCCCGACTCTACGGCAGCGACGCCATAAAGCCTGAGCGAGCCTAGAGCAGCTTGCGCCATCTGAGACCAGCGAGGATTGCCAAACCAAGGGCTAGCTGCCCGAAGAGCAGGATCATGAAGCCGTGCGGATGAGAGTGAAGCGGAATGCGCTCGAAGTTCATCCCCCACATTCCGCTCACGACGACGAACGGAAGAGTGACGGTGGCGACGACGCTGAGAGCCTTGGTCGCCATACCTAGACGATTGGACACCTGAGTTAGATAGCTGTCCAGGGTACTGCTCAGCAGGTCCCGAAAAGTCTCGAGGGAGTCGTAAATCCGCAGGACATGGTCATAAATGTCCCTGAAGTAGATCTGGGTCTCGGGAGTTAACAGCGTCGTGGGGCGGTTGGTGAGGACGTTGAGGGCATCTCGCTCCGGAGCGAGGTGCCGTCTCAGCGAGAGAACCAGTCGCTTGACCGCGAAAACGTCGCGAAGGGCGTTCTGGTCGAAGGTGGCGAAAATCCGTTCTTCGAGCCCGTCCATGAACTCGTCCAGTTTGTCGATGATCGGGAAGTAGGCGTCGACGGCCTGGTCCACGATCGCGTGCATCAGTCGCGCCGGCCCATACGCAGCCAGCTCGGGCTTCCGTTGCAGTATTTCGGCGGTGGTCGCGACGGGGTTTGTGTCGGCCCCGTGCACCGTGACGACGAAGTTCTTGCCCAGAAAAAAAGTGATATTGACGGTATCGAGGTCATAGGGATCGTCCGTGGTCTCACAGAACGCGACGGTGCGGACGATCAAGAGCAGATAGCGCTCAAACTCCTCGAGCTTCACCCGCGACTGGGGATTGAGTGCGTCTTCGACGGACAGCGGATGAAACTTGAAGGTGTCCTTCAGTATCTCCGTCTGCGTCGGGTCGCGTGTATCGACGTCGACCCAGAGGGTGCCTTCCTCGGAAGCCAGCGCGCGCGCGATCTCGTCCCGGGAGAGGTTCTGTTTAATTCCGCCACGAGGATCGTGGTAGCAGCTCCACAGATGCGGGTCTGCGGTGGGCCGCACCTCCTGCAACGGTTTCAGTGCTGCGCTCATAGGGATTTTTGAAGATAGCCCTTAGTCGGCGAGCGCGGCCAGATGAGCAAGGCTCGCCTTCGCCAGCCGGTCCGGAGCGTAACCGCCTTCGAGAACGCTCACGACTCTTCCGCCGCACCATGAGTTGGCGCGATCGACCACCGACCGGGTCAGCCGTTCGAAATCAGCTATCTCGAGAGTGAAGCCCCCGAGCGGGTCGCCAGCGAGCGAGTCGAAACCGGCGGAGATGAATATCGCGTCGGGAACGAACCCTTTTGTCGCTGCATCGATCCCCCGCTCGAGAGCCTCGACGTAAGCTTCGGGCGCCAGGCCACCGGGCCTGGGGATGTTCCAGACGGTTCCATGCGGGCCTCTATCCTCGGCGGCGCCGGTTCCGGGATACCAGGGCCACTGGTGCATCGAGACGAAGCGGATGTCGGGCTCGCCTTCGACGAGAGCCTGGGTGCCGTTACCATGGTGGACATCCCAGTCGACGATCAGAATCCGGGCGAGTCGGTGCTTGCTCCGTGCGTAGTGCGCGGCAACTCCGACGCTCCCGAACAGGCAGAACCCCATGGCGCGGTCTCGGACTGCGTGATGCCCGGGCGGTCTCACCGCGCAGAAGCTCCTCGTGTGCGTCCCACTCACCGCCAGGTCTACCGCTGTCAGCACTGAACCAGTGGCTGCGGTGGCAGCGTCCCACGATCCCGGGCTTGCCAGCGTGTCCGCGTCGAGTCGCCCGCCTCCGGCCTCGGCAAACTCCCTCACCGAGCGCACATAGCCAGGATCGTGGGCCAGCTCAAGCTCTTCGACGGTGGCGTGACGTCCTTCGAGGTGATCGACCGCGTGGAAGACGTCGGGATTTTCTCGGAGAGCACGCGTGATTGCCCGCAGACGACCAACGTGCTCGGGATGCCCCCATCCCGTGTCGTGTCGCCCGCAATCGCTATGTGATATGAACGCGGCCCGCACGGACCGTGGTTGCTACTCTACCGGTCGCCGGCGGCGGTCGGTAATGAGGAAGGTCGAGCCGTTCCTTGCTTCGGTGGATGAGATTGGTGCGTCCTCATCCAGAATCTCAAAACCGTTGAGCTTCACTATGAAATCCTGGGCGTGCCTCGGATCAGGATAGAGCTGTCGCAGCGCCAGCTCCTTGAGACTGCGCACCGATGCAGAGGGTGAGGCGTCGATGCGAATGGCGTCCCAGGCTTCGAGTACCTGCGCGCGCAGCTCCAGGGGCGATCCGTTCTGGGGGCCGAGCTTGAAGGTTCGGCCGCTGGTGCGGAGCTGGTTTACGAACGACCCGCTCATGGGTGTGCGGTTTCGGCGACTGGGACCAACGGCGCCGGGGGCAGTGTGGCGAAGAACCTGGCGACTTGCTGGTCGAACAAGTAGGTCGAGCCCGAGACTCGGGTCTGACCGTTGGAAGACCTCGCGGCGATCACCACTTCCTCACCCCCCTGTCCGCGCAATGTTAAGTGCGTGATGCTCTCCTGTTCCGGAAACGCGGCGTATATCCCATTCTGCCGCGAGAAAAATTGCTTGGCGGCGCGGAGGGTCTGCTCGGGACTCAGCGTTGTCGTCGTTTCCTGAAGCGTTCGATCGCGTTGCGACATCTGATTTCGGAGAGGGTTCGGGCGGGCTGGTGCAATCTAACCCGGCCTCAGTGTGCAACAAGCGGACGAGCTCACGGTAAATATCTTGCAAGCCCGTTCGGACAAAACCCTTCCTACAGGATCAGGATAAATGCTGACGAGCAAATCTGTCGTTCGTGCCCTCACGCTCGCGTCCGCGCTCGCTGTGTCGGCGCCCGCGTTTCCGCAGGCGGTCACGACACGCAAACCAGCCGCGACAACGACATCGCTGTCGCCCGCGGCCTATCGTCCCGAGTTCGGCACGATGTGGACGTTCGACGCGCCGCCACTCGATTACTGGCGGCGCACTTACAACTTTACCCCCGACCAGAAGTGGCTGGACCACGTTCGACTCGCGTCGGTTCGACTTCCGAACTGCTCGGCCTCTTTCGTATCGTCGCGGGGACTGGTGATGACCAATCATCACTGCGGTCGGGAGTGTACGGCGAGCTCGTCACCGCCTGACTCCAATTACATCCAGACCGGATTCGCGGCCAGAACGCTGGCTGATGAAAAGAAGTGCGCCGGGCTGTACGTCGATCAACTCCAGTCTATCGAGAACGTGACGAGCCGGGTGCGGGGAGGGATTACAGCTTCGACCCCCGGTGAACAGGCCAACCAGCGCGCCGCGATCATCAGCCAGATCCAGACTGAGTGCGGTCAACAGACCCAGCTTACGTGCCAGGTGGTTTCCCTCTACCAGGGTGGGATCTACTCTCTCTACCGGTATCGACGTTTCACCGACATTCGGCTGGTGATGGCACCTGAGGGAGATATCGCATTCTTCGGCGGAGATCCGGACAACTTTACCTTCCCGCGTTACGACCTCGACCTGACGTTGCTTCGGGTTTATGAGAACAATCAGCCCTACAGCCCGCCTGACTATCTCAAGTGGAGTCGCGCGGGTGCCGGCGATAACGAGCTGGTGTTCGTTGTTGGGAATCCGGGATCGACCGGGCGACTGAACACGATCGCGCAGATGGAGTATCAGCGCGACATCAATTACCCGTGGATGCTCGGGTCCTATAAGCGCGCGCTTGACATCTATGCGCAGCTAGCCCGAACCGACACTTCGGCCGCACGCCGGTATCAAAACGAAGTCTTTGGTGTCGCCAATTCGCAGAAGGCGATCACCGGGTATCGGGCTGGATTGCTGGATACGGCCAGCATGGCCACCAAGCGCGCTTTTGAAAGAGAATTGCGCGCGCGCGTCGCGGCGGATCCTCGACTTCAAGCTGAGTACGGCGGGTCGTGGGACGCAATCGCAGCAGCACAGCGCGAGATTGCCTTGATTTACCCCCAGTGGCGATATGAAGGGTTCGGCGGCAACTCGACGCTACTCGCGATGGCAGCCCAACTGGTCCGGATCGCAACAGAAGGAGGAAAATCCGACGCCGACCGGATGGCTCCGTACAGAGGACAGGGAATCGCAATGATGAGCGCCCGCCTCTCTGGTCCTGTGCCCATCGATACCGCGTTCGAGCGTTTGGCTCTCGCAGCGCAGCTGCGTGCGGCGCAGAGCTCGCTCCCCGCCAACGATCCTTTCCTCCAGTTTGCACTCCAGGGTGGGCGCAGTCCGGAGGCGGTGGCCGCAGACCTGGTGCGGGGGACACGGCTGACCGATCCTGCCTTCCGGGCATCGCTTCTTCAGGGCGGCGCGGCGGCAATCAACGCATCCGCGGATCCGATGATAGTGTTTGCGCGGGGCATCGACCCGATCAATCGGACTATTACGACGCGTTATGCCGGCCTCAACGCGATCATCGCATCGAATAGCGAAAAAATCGGCCAGGCGATGTTCGCCACATATGGGACAGCGCTTCCACCCGACGCTACGTTCACGCTGCGTATCAGCGACGGTGTGGTGAAAGGATTTCCAATGAACGGTACGATTGCGCCTTACAAGACGACTTTCTACGGTCTCTACGAGCGTTCCGCTTCGTTCGACGACAAGGATCCATTCAAGCTTCCACAGCGGTGGGTGGATCGAAAGAACAATCTCGACTTGTCGACGCCTTACAATTTCGTGTCGACGAACGACATCATCGGCGGAAATTCAGGAAGCCCTGTCATCAACAGAAATGCCGAGGTCGTCGGTCTGGTGTTCGATTCGAACATCGAAGGTGTATCGAACAATTTCATCTTCTCGAGCGAAGTCGGACGTACGGTGAGCGTGCATTCGCGGGGGATCACCGAGGCCCTGCGCAAGATGTACGACGGCGCGCGCATCGCGGACGAGCTCGAGGGTCGATAGAGTTTTTCTCGCGCGGATCTTGTTTGTCGGGGTCCGCGCGCTGGTCAGTCCGGTGAGGGTGTCCACTTCGGCGACGACGCTCGCTCGGGCGGAGCCCCTAACTACGCTCCTTCGCTCCGCTCAGTCGCGGGTCTCCTGGTCGCTCGCTGAACGTCGCCTGCGTGGACACCCTCACCCGACTGCCCGTCTGGGGTCCCGACAACCTATCTCCGCAACAACAACCTTCGTCCCGTCCGCGCTGTCCGGGGCGCGTGCCCGTGACGGTGACCGCAGGCACTTGGCGCGCCTCATTCCTCAGGCGAAAAGCGGAAGGCGTTAATAGTTTCGCGTGTAGTTAGGCCTCTACACGGAGAGGCGGGGCGTGCTAGCAGGCGACGTTCAGTGAGCGACCAGGAGACCCGCGACCGAGCGGAGCGAGGGAGCGTAGTTAGGGGCTCCGCCCGAGCGAACGTCGTCGCCTGCTTGCACGCCCCGTCTCGACCCGCGCAGAGATGCAACCGACCGCGCGGAACTAAAAAGCTATCCGCTGAATCGCGCCAAAAATGAGACGCGTGCCGAACACCAGCGACTCGATCGGGACGCGCTCATCGTGGCCGTGCATGCGCTCTTCATCCGCCTGAGCCATCGGAAAGGGAAGCACTCCATACGCCTGGACGCCAATTCGCCGCAGCCGCGCGCTGTCGGTCACACCGGTGCTGAGATAGGGCACGACCGCGATCGCCGGGTCGAGCTCGTGGGCGGCGTCGGCGATCGCATCGAACATCGGTGAACTTGGATCCGAGGCGGGCGCTTCCTCGCCTCGCTGTGTGACCTCCACCGTAACGCCCGCCTCCCTCACAGCTCCTCGTATTCGCTGCACGACGTCGTCGATTGACTGACCGGGTAGCGTCCGGACGTTGAGCACCGCTCCAACCGACGCGGGGATGACGTTGTAACGGCTCCCACCTTCGAGGATCGCGGGCGAAATCCCGTTGCGCAGCACGGCGTTGAACACGGGGGTGGCCGACAACAACGCAGCGCCCATTTCTGCTCGCTCGCCGTCGGTAGAGATGAGATCCATCATTGCCTGCTTCTCGCGTTGATCCGGCCAGATCTGGGCGAGTCTATGGAAGAAGCGTCCCGTGATGTCGGTGAGTGTCACCGGTTCGCTGTAGTGCGAGAGACGCTCGAGAGCGCGAGCCAAACGAAAAATCGCGTTGTCAGGGAGTGGAACCGCGGCGTGCCCGGCAGATCCGTGAGCGGTGACAGTCACGACGTGTGAAATTTTCTCGGCGCTCTGGACGGCAAGGTATGTTTTTTCTCCGGCGATGACCCGCGTCCGGCCGCCCTCGTTGAGCGCGAACTCCGCTTGCACCAGGCCCGGGTAGTGCTCGATGAGCCATCCCATCCCCCATTCCCCGCCCGCCTCTTCGTCGGACGTCGCTACGAACACGACGTCGCGCCGCGGACGCTCGGCCGATTTCCTCAGGCCACGCTGAACGAGCAGCATTGTCATCACGTTCGCGGCGAGCATTCCCTTATCGTCGATTGCCCCGCGACCGTACACGTAACCATCGGAGATGTCTCCCGCGAAAGGATCATGCGACCAGCTCGCCTTCTCCACGCCCACGACATCCATGTGGGCGAGAAGAATCACGGGCCGTTTTGAGCCGTCACCCTTGATGCGCGCAACGAGCGCAGCACGGTTTCGGTCCGGTTCGATGAGAGTCGTCTCGATTCCTTCTTTTCTGAACAGCGCATCGAGGAATTGAGCGAGCGGCAGTTCATTTCCGGGCGGGTTGGTGGTATCGAAGCGGATCAGGCTCTGGAGCAACGACACGGTCTCGGACTTGGCGTCCTTCCAATCAAGCCTCAAGCAAAGCCTCGATTTTCCGAATCAAGGGTGAAAAAGAGAGCTTGTCCGCGCCCGCTCTGGCGGCGATCTCGTCGGCGCTTTCCCGCTGTCCCTCGGAGAGCAGATCCCTCACTAGCCACGGTCCGGCCCCCGGATTCCGAAACCAGTCGACGTCGAACCTCGCCGTGAGCTCTTCGTTCAACACTGACTGTAGCTGCCAAGCTCGCAAATAGCGCGCGGAATAGAAGCGTGGATCCACGTCAACGAATGCATCGGCAGTCCTGTACTCGAAAGTAGTCGCGCGGCTCAACAAGGAGACATACAGGTCGGGAAGCTGACGCCACGGTATTTCGCCACTGTAAAGCGATCGCTCATAGAGAAACTTTGCGCAGTAGCGACGCAGAAAGTGCAACTCCTCAAACCCGGCCGCGCGCAAAAATTTTCCCATCCGGTTTTCACCAAGCTGAGCGTACCGGAGGAGCCACCCCTTGTCCTGCATTCGGTGGTCGAACAACATGGCGTATGCCTCGGTGACGGAATTGTCGCCGAGCCAACGAAATTCGAACGGGTAGTCGGGATTCGCGTACGCGAAATGAAGCGCGTGCCCCAGCTCGTGCAGCAGCGTCTGGTAGTCGCTCTGCCCGCCGTGTGGACGCAGCACCAGATAGACTTCCTCCGGCACTCTCACGGGAGAGCAAAACGCCCGGGAACGTTTACCGTCCCTATCTCCCAGATCGTAAATAACACGACCCTTGGCGGTCGGGTCTATCCCCATCTCCGTCACCTGACGACGCACGACCCTTTCCATCTGGTTCGCGGGAAACGCATCGTCCCACTCGGAAGCTCTGAACAACGCCAAGGCGTCCGCGCGCTTGGCCTCGAGCGGTTTTATTCCGAGCGACTTTTTGAGAACCCGCGGCAGTGTTTCCTCCCACATCGCCTCGGTGTCACGAAGGAAGCTCTCGCATTTTGCACCGAGATCCCCGAGCGAGATCCCGGTGACTGCTTCGAACGACGAGTTGTAGTCCCCCGCAACCTCGAGGGACTCGATGTATTCCTTCTCCCGTTCCAGCCGTTCCTGGCGCAGCGGTGCGTGCTCTTTCTCGACCAGCTTCGCGCGCGCGTCGTCGAGGGCCAGCCGCAACGGCCGATCGCGTGTGTTGGCGATCTCGATCGGTGCCGCCTGATATTGAATCACTCTGCCGTCGGGAGAACGGATCACCGCCGAGTTCTCCCACGCGATTTCCCTCTCGTCGAGCTGCGCGAGCGGTTTCGCTGCCTGCGACTCGATCTCCCATTCCAGCAGCCAGCGCGCGGATCGCTGTTCGTCTGTCCCATCCGCGGCAGTTCGAAACTCTTCCAGGGTCAGCTCCAGAGCGTCGCGGCCGAGAACGCTGGCATAGCGCTCGTAAATCGGCTGGAGCTCCGCCGTTTTTTTGTGGCCGGAATACGCGAGATAGCTCTCTCGCGAGATAGCTTCCATGAACGCCTGGCCTTCAGCTCGCAGGCGCTGAAGGGTGATTGCGCTCACGACGTGAGCTTGTTGGTCAAGTACTCAATGAGCTGAGTGGCGCCGACACGGTCCTGTTTCAGGGTGTCGCGATCCCGCACCGTTACGGTGTCGGCGGTCAGAGACTCGCCGTCCACCGTGATGCACAGCGGCGTGCCGATCTCGTCCTGACGGCGATACCGGCGACCGATCGCGCCGCTGTCATCGTAGAACACCGTGAAACGCTCGCGCAGATCGTCGGCAATGCGCTTGGCCATCTCCGGCATCCCATCCTTCTTGACCAGAGGAAAGACCCCAGCCTTCATAGGCGCGATCGACGGATGCAGTCCCAATACAGTTCGGCCTTCGGCTTCTCCCTCGACAGACTCTTCGCGATATCCGTTGACCAGCACCGCGAGCGTGGTACGATCTGCGCCCACCGACGTCTCCACGACGAAAGGCAGATACCGTCGGTTGTTGGGTTGGTCGAAGTACTCGAGCTTTTTCCCCGAAAACTGCTGGTGCTGAGAGAGATCGAAATCGCCACGGTTGTGCACTCCTTCGATTTCCTGAAACCCGAGCGTACCACCGAAATCGAACTGCACATCGAACGCCGCACGCGCATAGTGCGCCAGCTCTTCCTTCGTGTGCTGGTGGAATTGGAGCCGACCCTCGGCGAGGCCGAGGCCGCGGTGCCAGGTCATTCGCTGCTCTTTCCAGTACTCGAACCACTTCATGTCGGTTCCCGGCTCGACGAAGAACTGCATCTCCATCTGCTCGAACTCGCGCGTCCGAAAAATGAAATTGCCGGGAGTGATCTCGTTGCGAAAAGCTTTGCCGATCTGCGCAATGCCAAACGGAATTTTCTGTCGTGTCGACTGCTGCACGTTGAGAAAGTTCACGTAGATCCCCTGCGCGGTTTCCGGTCGCAGATACACGACCGACGCCGAGTCCTCTACCGGTCCCATGAACGTCTTGAACATCAGATTGAACTGACGCGCCTCGCTCAGGGTCCCCTTCATCCCACAGGCGGGGCATTGGGCGTCGGGGGTGCCGGGAGTCCCCTTAATGCGGGCGTCATCGGCTCGAAATCGTTTCTTGCAGTTGCGGCAGTCGACGAGGGGATCGACAAAGCCGCTGACATGGCCGCTCGCTTCCCAGACTCGCGGATGCATCAGAATGGCCGCGTCCAAACCTTCGATGTCATCCCGCGCACGCACCATCGCGTGCCACCAACGGTCCTTGAGATTCTTTTTCAGCTCGACGCCGAGGGGTCCGTAATCCCAGACGGATCCAGCGCCGCCGTAAATCTCGGATGATTGGAAAATGAAGCCGCGTCGCTTGCAGAGCGAAACAAGCTTCTCCATCACGTCGGGCTGGTTGGGCATCTGGGAAAGCTAGCGTTCGAGAGGAGGGCGCGGCGATACCAAAAACTGCGCGAAGAACGAAGGCTTAAGGTAAAAGGTGTGAGGTCGGGTGGAGAGGTCAGTTCACCTCATGTATCGAGCTCGGCGCTTAGCTTCGGCTCGGCGGGCGCAAGCTGGCCGAGAAGTCGCGCGACGATACGATCACCGTGATAGCGGCCGTTCTCGATGAACACCTTGTTGGCGTCGTAACCAGCTACGACCACACCAGCGATGAACACCCCGGCCACCGCGGTTTCCAGGGTCTTTGAGTCGTGCGCTGGGATCCCGGTTACCGGATCGATCGGAACTCCGAGATCACGCAGGAGGTCGAGACAAGGCGCGAACCCCGTCATCAGATATACGCGCTCGGCGGGCACGTGCTCCACGCCTCCTGCGGTGCCGAGGCTCACTTCATCCGGAGTAATCCCCGTTACTCTGGCATTCCATTTCGCCTTGATCACTCCTTCCTTCACACGATTGGTGAAATCGGGAAGAACCCACGGTTTTATCTTCTTGTCGAAGGTCGGGCCAAAATGAACGAGAGTCACCCGCGCGCCGGATCTCCAGAGGTCGAGCGCTGCCTCCGCCGCTGAGTTTCCGCCACCCACGACCACGACATCTTGCAGGAATGCCTCGTGCCCTTCCCGAAATATGTGGGAGACGTGGGGCAGGTTCTCGCCCGGTACTCCAATCCGATTGGGCGAGCCGAAGTAGCCAGTCGCTATGACCACGGAACGAGCGTTGGTGCGCTGCTCCTTACCACCCTGCGTTTTGGAAAAAACCACGAAGCTACCCGACTGTCCTTGAATGGCCGTTACGCGTTCCCTCTGGCGCAAGGGCACCTCAAAGTGTGTGACGACGCTGCGGTAGTACGCCAGCGCATCTCGGCGTGTCGGCTTTTCCGTAGCGACGACAAAGGGAAGTCCGCCGATCGATAGCTTTTCCGGCGTAGAGAAAAACCGCACGTAGGTCGGATATGCGGCGATCGTGCTGACCACGACATCGCTCTCGATCACCAACGCCTCAAGACCCGCGCGCTGCGCCGAGACCGCGGCGGCTAGTCCGCAGGGACCTCCACCGACGATGGCAAGATCGACGTCCCTGGTCATGCTCCGCGCGCGTGTCAGGCTACGCCGACGGGCGAGGCAGGACTCTCTACACCAATGATCTGATCACGCCTTGTTCCGACGCTCACGTAGGTGATTTGCGTTTCGACGAGCTCCTCGATCCGATCCAGGTAGCGCCGCGCTTCAGGCGGCAGCTCGGCGAGTGCGCGCGCGTCCGCAGTCGATGTCTTCCACCCCTCGTACCACTCGTACCGCGGCACCGCCCGGTCGAGAATCCCCAGGTCGCTGGGGAACTCTTCGTAGAGCTCACCGTCAGCCTCATAGCCGGTGCAGAGCGCAATGCGATCGAGTGTATCGAGCACATCGAGTTTGGTCACGGCAAGGTCGGTCAGACCGTTCACGCGCGCCGCGTAGCGAACGACCACTCCGTCAAACCACCCACAACGACGCGGACGTCCCGTCGTGGCCCCGAATTCGTTTCCCAGGCTTCTGACTTCAGATGCAAGCGGCTCATCGAGCTCGGTCGGGAGCGGGCCGTTCCCAACGCGCGTCGTGTAGGCTTTGACGACTCCGATGACCGAGTCGAGCTCTTTCGGTGCGATGCCGACGCCGGTCGCCGCACCACCGGAGGTCGTGCTGCTGGATGTAACGTATGGATAGGTCCCGTGGTCGATGTCGAGTAGCGATCCCTGCGCACCTTCGAGCAGTACTGCCGCTCCGCCGGAGATGGCTTTGTGAATCCTCAGGCCCACGTCCTCAGCGAGGGGCAACAATCGGCTCATGAATTTCTCCAGCACGCCGAGGGTGTAATCGACATCCGCTCTCTTGCTTCCAGATGTAGCTAGTTGAATGTTGGCGTGAGCAACGCCTCTTTCGATCAGCTTGCGCAGCCGCTCCGGGTTCCGCAGATCGAGCACCCGAACACCGCGACGACCGAACTTGTCCTCGTACGCAGGTCCGATTCCGCGGCCCGTGGTTCCGATCTCCTTACTGGCGGAGCTCTGGCTGTCGACCAGCTTGTGGTATGGCAGCACCAGATGCGCACGGTCGCTAACATAGAGGCGGCCCTCCACATCGATTCCATCGGAAACCAGCTCGTCGATCTCGGCAAACAGTGTCTCAACATCGAGCACTACGCCATTGCCGATGGCGCACCGGACGCCCTGATGGAGGATGCCGCTCGGGATCTGATGCAGCACGAATGACTTGTCGCCGATATGAACGGTGTGGCCTGCGTTGGCCCCACCCTGATACCGGACGACCCAGTCAGCGCGCTCGGCCAGAACGTCAACGAGCTTCCCTTTCCCCTCGTCGCCCCACTGGGCACCCACTACGACGATCGTTCGAGTGTGTTTGTCGAACACGTTCGTTAGCGTTTAGCTGGCGGCGGCGGCGGAATCTGGTCGACGACGCGCGGAGTATCGTCAGCGCGGGCGACGCTGCGTATCGGTAGGACCACTGTAAACGTCGATCCCTTTCCGAACACGCTATCGGCGAAGACGTGACCGCCGAGTCCGTCAACGAGCTTGCGAGTGATGCTGAGACCGAGGCCGGTTCCGCCGAACTCTCGCGTACGAGATTGATCGACCTGCCGAAAATCTTCCCAGATCGATTCCAGGTCGGCTGGTCTTATGCCGATACCAGTGTCGCGAACATCGAAGCGAAGGTCTTCCTCATCACGCGACACGGTAACCCATACTCCCCCGGCGTGTGTGAACTTCACCGCGTTGGAAAGCAGGTTGAGCAGGATCTGCTTCACCTTCGTGCGGTCGGTGTGGAGCTTGAGATCGCTGGAGGGTATTTCGACGTTGTAGGTAAGAGATTTCTTTTTTATGAGCGGCTCGATCTGTTGTGACACTTCCCGCATAATGTCGCCCAGCGTGACATCTTCGAGGTGCAGTGGCATCCGACCCGCTTCGATCTTGGCGAGATCAAGAATATCGTTGATCAGCGCGAGAAGATGCTGTGCCGCGTCCTGAATCCGCCTGAGTCCCTCCTCCTGCCGGGGCGTGAGGTCTCCGTAAATGCGGTCCAGCATCAGCGACGCGTAGCCTATCAGCGCGTTGATCGGCGTCCGCAGCTCGTGCGACATGCTCGCCAGGAACTCGGACTTGAGCCGGTTCGCCTTCTCGAGCTCCCGCGATTGCCATTGCAGACGCGTGTTCTGCTCGGCCAGGTCCGCGGTTGCCGCCTGGATCCTTTCTTCAAGCTGCGCCGAGAATAGCTTCAGCTCCTCGTAGAGTCTCTCGTTCTCTACCTGCTGCGTGAGGTCGTGCAACACCGAAACGATCGCCAGCGGCTCACCGCGCCGATTGAGGATCTTTCCCGAGACGACCTCCATTGGTAGCTCGGCTCCCGAACCGGGGATGTGCAGCTTCATCTGCTCCCGTCGCTCGAGGGCAGGGCTGATCGTGAAGTCAGAGATGAACGTCGTGAACTTCGTGTCATTCGCACGGACTGTGGATGCCCGGTCCCAGCTCTCACTGTCATCGGCCTCGAACAGCTGCTCGGCTTCCTTGTTCATGAGGATGATGTCAGAGCGATCGTCCGTCACGAGGATCGGATCCGCGACGTTCTCCAGAATGAGATTGAGTCGGTCGCGTTCTCGTTTCGCCTCGATCTCGGCGAGACGGACGCGCTGAACCTGTCGCTCGAGTTCATTCGACGCCCGGCGAAGGTCGGTTACGTCGCGAAGAACCGATACCGTTGCGCCCTGCTGCGATCCATCGATTCTGCCCAGTGAATGAGTGAGCACCTCGAAAAGCAAGTCGGTGCCTTCGTCGGGGTCCACGAGATTGAGCTCACGAGACGAAGCTGTCTCTCCGGCCGCCATAACCGTCTTGGAAAGATGCGAAGTGAAAAGGAGATTATTGATCTCCACGGCCCGACGCCGACCCTCCGAATCTTTCTGGCCGATCGAGAGAAGGTGCTCGGCGCGACTGTTCTGGACGACGATGTCATGCTTCTCGTTGATGATGACGATTGGGTCCGGTAGCGAATTGATGATGGACGAGAGCAGCTCGCGCTGCTGATCGAGCCGACCGGTGGAGAGTCGAAATTCTTCCACCGCTGACATCCTCGACAGCACGGGACCAGCGAGCGTCGCGGCGTACATCAACGACGTCAGCATTGTATCGTCGATCGAGGCTTCGATCAGGGCGACGCCACCGGGGGCGTGACCGAGCTTCCTTCGTCGATCCGCCGTTGTGCTACGCTTGATCTGGCAGTCTGGCAGTTGGACCAGCTCCAGCTCGGCGTCGGTTAGAACGTGGGGCGCACCCCGAAACTGTGGCTGGGGGAAAGGAATGGCGACCCATTCACCGAACGGAAAACCGGGCAGCGGTGCTGACCCGTCGCACGCTATGGCGTGAAGGGAGAGGGCCGCGACGACCAACGCGTTGGACAAGTCGTCCAGAGGCAACGAGACGGTCGGCACCGGCTCGCCTTCGAAACCGACACTAGCGGTCACGATAAGCTTTTCTGGAGGGCTGTCGAGTGTGATCGCGAGCGCGCGCTTTGCGCCGAGGATGTCGGCAAACTGCGCGATCATGAACGTCGCGGCGGTCGCGAAGTCGGGTGCTTCAGAGATCGCGGACAGCAGCTCCGCGAGCCGCTCTCCGCTCAGCTGCGGACTTGCTGCTACCGCGGAGCTCTCACGCTTCGAGTCGCTCAAGTCGCCGCTTCAGATCAGCATTCTCTGTCCGCATCCGGTCGAGCTCGTCCTGGCCGCCGGCGCCGAGCTCGCGCGGGCGGGATCCGGGAGCGGTGAGACCTACTGCTTCGGAATACTTGAGGTAAGTGTCGATGGATGCCACAACGATTCGCGCTTCGACCGTTACGAGGTCGATGCCCACGAGCGAGACGCGAACCCACGCGTCGATGACGATGCCCTTATCGAGAACACGATCAAGTACATCGATTAGTGAGCTACCGCTGGGGGCACGTTCAACTGCCATGTCTTGACTCCTGTTTGCTTGATGCCGTGGCGGCCGGTTTATTCGGCTGGTTGATTGCCTTCGGTTCCGGCGTCGCCAGCCTCGGGTCGTGGCGCCACCAGTTCATTCCTATTTGCTCCGCCTTGTCGATGGAGCAAATGAGGAGCCGAACCTGAATGGTGAGCAGCTCGACGTTGGCCAAATTGATCTTGATGTCGCCGACAACCACGAGGCCCTTATCGAGGACTCGGTCGAGAATGTCGACAAGCCCGTAGGTCCGCGACGGGGATACTAAATCTGCCAAGCGTCGTCTCCGTTCGGCTCGAGTGCCGGTTTAGCGTAACCTGCCGAGGGGGCCCAGGTCTATCTGGAGATCATCATCGGTCAATCCGAAAATCCCCTTCATGTCCTGCATCCGATCGTTGAGGCGGAGCAGCGCGACGCCGAGCTTCTCGACCTCCGCGTCGCTCAGATGTCCCCCTTCCATCCGCCGGACTGCCTGGTGCTCTAAGACCTTACGCAATACCTCAATCAAGGTCAAGACGAGCTTGGCGAGTCCGTTCTCGATCTTATCGGGGTCCGTATTCAGACGCGGAGGCAATCCTTCAGCAACAGTTTCGAGCGGGGTCACTGGACTCTCCGCCGACGCGTGGAGCGACTGTACTACCTGACTCTCCATACTCGACCCGGAGACGGCCGTCAGGGGAGCGTTTTGCGGCGGCAGTGCCGGCGCTTCTCCATATCGACCGCCGTGCGCGAGAGCCGTCTCCACGGCCGACAGCAGCAGTCCGAGGTCGAGTCGAATCAAGTCGACGTCGGCAACGGCCAGCATCACCTCCCCCCTCAGAACGACGCCCTTGTCGAGAACGTGACTCAAAAGGTCGGATAGGTCTAGCCTTTCCTGGCCGAACAGATCGTCGAGCGTCACTATTTCTGTCCGACGAAGTGATAGGGAGGCCAGGGCCCTGTGAAATCGAACTTGAACCCCGACGGCTCGTACTTGTTGACCATGGCGGTGAGCGCACGCTGAAAGTCGACGACCCGCGCGGGAGCAACCAGAAACGATGCGTTGAGGATTGCCCTGCCCTGCTCCCGGGGCGCGCCGGAATTCACCGGCTGCTCGCGAACTGCTTCCAGCGCCGTCGCCTCGAGCGCGTCATGGATTTCCCCCGCGACTCGCGCCGCGACATTTTTGCCGGCGTCCTTGCGCAAACTCTCGATCTTGCGCTCGATCAGGTACTTCTGTCCGGGGGAGGCCTTGGCCGCTTCCGCCTGCAGCGATACAAGGTCGTTGCTGTGCTCGCCGAGGTGGTCCTGCAGAACTCCGGCCTGGACGTAAACGCGAACGATGAATTCGCGTCCGTCTGCGATCCGCGCAAAAGTCTGTCGCAGCTCCTTGTTCCGCTTGGACAGCATGGCCTTTACCGCCTTGGAGTCGCGGAAGAGAGTCCACATCGGAAAGGGGATGACGGCCGCGTTGTCCGATGCCCAGGTAAGCACCCGATCGTGTGCCATAGCGCGTTGACTTACCCAATCGACGTCGGCAGTAAGTGATTCAACTCTATCAGGTGCGTAGTCCTCCGCGCTCACTGAGGTTGCGAGCGCGGAGACATCCTCGTAGGAGATGAGATTCACGCGGCCGCCATCGATGCCTTTCGGAGCGTTGGCCGTCTCGATGGGCGAAGGCACCACACCGTAGACATAGCACAGGCGCTCGATCATCGACTCGCGCCGCGCAGCTATTCGGTCTCGTCGCCCTCGGCGACGCGAACGGGACCACCACTCGTCGACATCCCGAATTTCTCGCGCCATTCGCGGACTTCGCGGAGGCGCTGCATGATCTCGGCTTCCCTACGCACGTATTCGGCGTCGTCTATGTCGCCCATTTCGAGCTGGAGCTGAAGCGCCATCAGATCTGCCTTGATTGGCGTATCATCGGTGAGCTCTTCCCGGACAACGCGATCCACTTTCTCCAGAGTCCACCTCGTGCCCCAGACGGGACCGAGGAAGGGCGCAAGCAGAATGTTCGAGAGAAGTCCCATGCGCGTCAGACCTTGGTCAGGTCGCTTTCTCCAGCTTGAGCTTGATGTTCACAAAGTTGTACGGCGGCCACGGTCCGGTGTATTTGAACGTCAGCAGATCCTCGTACTGCAGGCTGATCTCCTTCACACGTTCGTCGAAGCGCTTCTCCGCTTTGCGCTCGACGAGAAACGCGGCGTTGAGGATCATGCGGTCCCCAATGACTTTGTTGCTGCGACTCGCGACCGATACATCTTTCAGGCGTTCGTGCACGTCGGTGACATAGCGATTGCTCGCTTCCTCCATCGCCGCTTCGACCAGACGGCCCAGTTGCATCCTGGCGAAGTAGGTAGATGACGCCGCGTTTCGCGTAATCTCTTCCTTGAGGCGCCTGATCTCGTCGTTTTCGCGCTCGATGCTGGCCACCACCTTGTCACGGTCCCACAGGATCTTGAGACCGAACTCGATTTTGTCCTGCATTTTGTCGAGCACGTCAGTGAATGCCTGGTACGTCGACCTGAGCAGCGCCGAGACGTCCTTTTCAGAGCGGAAAACGGTTCCGAAAGACATCGGAATGAGTGTGAACTCCCGCATCACGGTCTCGTTGACGAATTCGTGGGCGAGGACGTTTTCGCGAGTCGGATCGTAGATGACTATCGGCGTGTCGCTCACGACCGCGGCAAGATCGTTGTGGTTGACAGTATAGACACGTGCACCCCCGCCGATGCCGATCTCGCCAAAATCCCGATTTCGGTCCAGCCGGATGATGCAGTATACGTACTTACCCTCGCCGTTGGCGTCGCTGGCTGGAGCGTCAGGCGAGTTGTCTTTTTCGCTCATGTTTTCAGGGCGTCAGAGAGTTATTTCGCCGCAGCGAGAAAAATCCAGAGTCCGATTGAGAAACCAATGCCGATTTTGAGAACAGTCGATACCACTCGACCAATGAGCGCTCCCGTCGCCACGCGCGTCGCGTCGCCCGCATTCGAGCCACGAGTCAGCTCGGCGATCAGCGCCCCGGCAAAAGATCCGGCGAAGGCACCGATGATAGGCCCGACAATCGGGACGGGAACACCAACCATTGCGCCGACAATGCCTCCAATGATCGCACCCCAACCAGCGCGGCGCGAGCCTCCATATTTCCTCGCGTAGCGCCCGGTCATGGAGAACTCGAGCAGCTCAGCGACGAAAGCCAGCACCCCGACCGCAACCAGCGTGAACCACCCGATGCGATCACCGGGAACTATCAGGTTGTACGTCACCGCGGACGCCACCATGATCCAGAGTCCCGGTAGACCCAGGACGATCAGGATCAGGGAGACAATGATCACTCCCGCGAGAACCAATAGCGGCATTATCCCAGCTCCGTCACTAAAGTCGAAAGAAAGCGCGACGCTTCCGCCACGCCCTTCCCCGACAACGCAGTGGAATTATCGCGCCGTGTGTGGATGCGCGCGAGAGTAGAAAGCGTTCCGCGACTGAGTGTAACTGCGGCCAAGCCCCGATCCGCGAAAGCCACACTGTCGGCCAGGATCCCGGGAATGAGCCGGCCAATGGACAACTTAAACCCCAGTCGGGTAGCGCTTGTTTCGCCTGCACTAGTTAATCTTCCCGGTTTTTTCCCGGTATGCATCAGTCTCCATCCGCCCTGATCGTCTACGGTATCGCAATTGACGACGAGAAGATCGGTTTGCGCACTTCGCGCCCATTCGCGAGCACCGGCTAAGCCCAGTTCTTCTCCGCTCGTTACGAGAACGCCCAGGCTCTGTGTTGCTGGCAGCGACTTCGCCGCGAGCAATACAGCTGATACGCCTGTTGCGTTGTCGAGTGCTCCATTCGAGCGGTTACGAACCCAGCAAAAGATGGAAGGCAGAGCGGTGAGTACCGAGAAGGCGCTAATCCATTCCCATAGCTGGCTCGGCTTGGCGCCCGTTGCCAGTGAAATGAGCACCACCAAGCCGCTGACCGCCATCGCGAGCGCCAACCCGATCGAGCTCGCTATCCGCACTAGCATCGGAATGGTCTGAGACTTGGAATCGACGTGCGCCACGAGCCATATGAGGGGGGTTCCCCGTCTCGCCTCGAGATTGGTGGACCTCGTCCTGTGAATGGGAAACCCCGATGTCCAGCGGCGTTTCGCGTTTCTCGCCACAACGGCCAGCGCAATTACAATCGGAGCGCCGAGCAACAAAGCCCCCAGTGCGCCTTGGTGCAATGCAGTACGTGCGACGGCCAGAATTGTTGCAAGCTGTATGGCGGCAGACAGCGGCGGGCCCCACCGTGCTGGCCACTGGGAGTATTCGAACGTCAACTCCCGGCACGCGAATCCGGACCTCTCGAGCTCCTGGGCGCAGCGCCGCCTGGCTGCCGCTTCATCGATGCTCCCCGCAAATCTGGGCGCTCTCGATAAGGTCTGCAGGAGTCCCCTCGCCTCAACCTCGAGCTCGCCTGCGTTAGTGGAGTTGATTAAGCCAGTCCCATTCTCTGCTTCACATCGCGCATGGTCTTCGCCGCTTCTGTCCGTGCGTGCTCCGCACCCGCGGCAAGCGCCTGCGTGACACCCTTAGGATTCGCTGCAATCTCTTTGGCGCGAGCCCGAATCGGCACCAGCTCTCGTTCCATCGATTCGTGCAAGACTTTCTTGCAGTCAATGCAACCCCAGCCTGCCGTACGGCACTGTACCGCTACGTGTTCTACGGTCGCCGGCGGACTGAATGCCTTGTGCAAATGATAAATGTTGCAGACCTCTGGAGTTCCAGGGTCGGTGCGACGCTGGCGTTTTGGGTCGGTGACCGCGGGGCGGAGCTTCTCCCAGATCGACTCGGGGGGCTCGAGGAGATCAATCGTATTGCCGAGGGACTTGGACATCTTCGCCTGCCCGTCGAGCCCCATGATGCGGCGCGTCGGTGTTAACAATCCTTTCGGCTCGGGGAAAAAACCCGGCGGAGCATCCTGCACCGCGTGCAGCGCTTTGCGGGCGATCGACGGAGAGTCGAACCGCGCGTTCCATTTTCTCGCTATGTCGCGCGAGAGCTCCAGGTGCTGCAGCTGGTCTTCGCCAACTGGAACCAGCTCCGCTTTGTAGAGGAGGATGTCAGCCGCCTGCAGAACGGGATAGTTGAGGATTCCAGCGGGTACGCTCTCTTCGCGTGACGCCTTGTCCTTGAATTGCGTTTGTCGCTCCAGCTCGCCAAGCGGGGTCAGCGTGTTGAATATCCAGGCAAGCTCGGTATGTTCCGGCACCATCGATTGCACGAATAACGTCGCTCTCGACGCATCGATTCCGGCGGCGAGCAGCGACAGCGCCATTTCAGCCGTGCGCGCCCGCAACTCCGACGGCTCGTACGGAATCGTTATGGCGTGGTAGTCTACGATGCAGAAAAAAGACTCGTAGTTGTGCTGCAGCTCAGCCCAGTTCTTGACTGCCCCGAGATAGTTTCCAATGTGCAGCGAGCCGGAGGGCTGAATGCCGCTGAAGATGCGGGACATTGCGCGAAATTAAAGAGCGAGAGAGAGGAGTTGCAAGCAATTACAGAGATCGATCAGTCGGTAATGCTCGACGTTGCCCTCGAGGCTGGGCGCTCCGCGGCGAGGGTGATTCGCGACGCCACGGGTGGACGCGATCGGCTGGTGTGGCAGGCCAAAGGTCGCTCCGACTTCGTGAGCGAAGTCGATAAGGCAGCCGAGCGCACGATCGCCGAAACGGTGAGACGCCGCATGCCGGACGCAACGATGCTTGGTGAGGAGCTGTCTCCATCCGCAGTTGCCGCTGCAGGTGTCGTGTTCATTGCAGATCCTCTGGACGGTACGACGAATTTCCTTCACGGCTATCCCGAATACTCTGTATCGATCGCCGTCGCGCGTGATGGTGTGATCGCGGCGGGCGTTGTGCTCAATGTTCCTCGCGGTGAAGAATTCACCGCGCTTCACGGCAGCGGCGCCTTTCTGGACGGCGAACAAATCAGGGTATCCGCGGAGCGAGAGCCATCACGCGCGCTGATCGGAACAGGATTCCCTTTCAAGAACCTCGAAATATTGCCGCGTTATCTGGAGCAGTTCAGTTTGGCGATGCGTGGAACCGCTGGGATTCGGCGCGCGGGCTCAGCTGCCCTCGACCTCGCCAACGTGGCTTGCGGACGGTTCGATGCTTTTTGGGAATTGGTCCTTGCCCCCTGGGATGTGGCGGCTGGCATTCTGCTCGTGCGTGAAGCGGGTGGAATCGTGACCGATTTTGCCGGCGATGAAGCACTCCCGGTCGCTGGATCCTTTATCGCTGGCAATCCCGCGATGCACACCTGGTTGCTGCAAACCTTGAGGCGCGCCGACATGAGCAAGGGAAATTCGCGATGAAGCTGGTGGAATGCGTTCCCAACTTTTCGGAAGGCAGACGGCCGGAAGTAGTAACAGCCATCCGTGATGCTATCGCGGGCGTTGAAGGAGTGAGTGTCCTCGACGTATCGTCCGACGCGTCCCATAACCGCTCGGTAATCACCTTTGTCGCACCCGTAGACACAGCGGTAGATGCTGCATTTGCGGGGATGCGCGCCGCCTCGGAGCGTATCGATCTCTGTTCTCATACCGGTGAGCATCCTCGCATTGGCGCCACCGACGTCGTGCCGTTCATTCCATTGGAAGGCTCGACGATGGAAGATTGCATTGCACTCGCGCGTTCATTAGGCGAACGAGTCGGGACGGAGCTTCAGATCCCGGTGTATCTCTACGAGCGTGCAGCGACCACGCCCGCCCGCGAGAACCTTGCCGATGTCAGGCGCGGCGAATTCGAGGGTCTGCGAGAAGAGTTGGGGAAAAATCCAGCGCGTAATCCCGACTTCGGCCCCGCCAGGATCCATCCTACCTGCGGCGCGGTGGCCATCGGTGCCCGGCCTTTCCTCGTCGCCTACAATGTCTACCTCGGCCCAGCGTCGAACCTTCCCGTGGCCAAGGCCATCGCCAAGGCGGTACGTGGTTCATCGGGTGGTTTTCGCTACGTGAAGGGCCTCGGTCTCGAAGTCGACGGTCAGGCCCAGGTATCGATGAATCTCGTCGACACTGAGAAAACTCCGCTGCACCTTGCCTTCGATTTCGTAAAGCTGCGCGCCGAAGCAGAGGGCGCGAAGGTCACCTGGAGCGAGATCGTTGGTCTCGTGCCCGAGCGCGTGCTGTTCGACACGGCGGTAAGCCATCTACAGCTCCGTCAATTTACGCCCGCACAAGTTCTCGAGCGACAGGTTCGCGAAATAATGAGCGGCGGCGAGAGCCTGAGCGGTTTTCTCGCCTCTGTCGCTTCTGCCCATCCGGTGCCCGGAGGCGGTAGCATCGCCGCTCATGCCGGCGCGCTCGCCGCCGCGCTCACACAAATGGTGACGGGACTCACCGTCGGAAAAAAGAAATACAGTTCCGTTGACGCAGAGATGAGAGAGGCTTCACTCAAAGCTGCTTCGCTCGGCAACACCTTGGCTGGCCTCGTCAAACGTGACGCGGAGGCTTATGCGCTGGTGTCGGACGCCTACAAGCTTCCCAAGGAGCCCGCCGACGCCGCCACTTTGCGCCTCCAGGCCGTTACCAAGGCACTGCTCAAGGCAGCGGAGGTTCCACTCGACACCGCGCGAGCCGCTGTCGAAGTTGGACGTCTCGCTGCGCTGGTCGCCGAAAAAGGGAACTCCAATGCAATCACCGACGCCGGCGTGGCCGCGCTGCTCGCCGACGCAGCAGTACGCGGAGCCGCCTACAACGTGCGCGTGAATGTCCAGGCGCTCGAGGACAAACGAAAGGGTTCCGACCTGGCGCGGGAAGCGGAGCGCCTCGTCACAGCCTCAGGCGCACTCGCGCGAAAGACATCCGACCTCGTCGAAAAAGCGCTATCGAGCTGAGATCAGGGCCGGCATCGCGGTTAGCACCCGGGCGCGGTCGTTGGTGATGGCAATCGTGTGCTCAAAATGTGCTGACCGCGTGCCGTCGACGGTGACGACGGTCCAGCGGTCCGTCATTGTGCGCGTTGCGGGTCCGCCGATGTTCACCATCGGCTCGATGGCTATCGTGAGTCCCGGCTGCAACCGAACGCCGCGCTTTGGCTTTCCGTAGTTCGGAACCTGCGGATCCTCGTGAAATCCAACGCCAATTCCGTGTCCCACTAAATCGCGAACGACGCTGAAGCCCGCCGCTTCCACGACTTGCTGAACGGCCGCGCCGATGTCGCCGACATGATTCTCGGGAGTAGCGGCCCGGATTCCCGCGGCCAGCGCCTTTTTCGTCACGTCGAGGAGCTTCTTCGACTGCGCGTCTACGTTCCCCACAGCCACCGTCGTCGCTGAATCTGTGTAGTACCCATCCAGCTTTACCCCGACGTCCAGCGAAATTATGTCGCCGTCCTCCAGCACTCGCTTGCGGGAAGGAATGCCGTGGACGATTTCCTGGTTGATCGAAGTGCAGATGCTAGCCGGAAAGTTGTAGAGACCTTTGAATGCCGGCGTCGCACCCGGATGACTGCGGATGAAGTCGTCGCCGATCTCGTCTAGCTCCAGCGTCGTCATCCCCGGATGAACGCTGTTCTCGAGCAGCTGCACGGTTGCGGCAAGAATCTCGCCCCCCCGCGCCATGATCTCGATCTCGCGCTCTGATTTGATCTGTATCATTGAACACCACCTTCCTCGAGCGAGCTCAAGGCGCGCGAAGTAACCTCATCGACGCTCCCGTCAGCATCGACTTTAACGACTTTCATCTTGTGATCGTTGTACCAGCCAATGACAGGCTCAGTCTGGATTCGATACACCTCCAGCCGATTTCGTATTGCCTCGGGCTCGTCATCTTTCCTCCTCACCAGTGTTCCTCCGCACTTCTCGCACTTCGAGCCCGGCTCGCGGTCCATGTAGGGCGTCTGACAGCTCTGACACACCGTGCGCGTGCTCAGTCGGCGCACAAGTTCCTCATCACCCACATCAAAGAGCAGAACCCGGTCGACTTTCTTCCCGATTTCGGCGAGCATGATTCCCAAGCCCTCTGCCTGGGGAACCGTGCGGACCGCGCCATCGAGAATCGCACCTTCCTTCGTCGACGGCGACGTCATCACATCCTGAAGAATACCAAGAATGACCGAATCCGGCACGAGATCGCCCCGATCCATGTACGCCTTGGCCTCGAGCCCGCGCTTCGTTCCATCGCGCACCGCAGCGCGGAGAACGTCCCCCGTCGCGATCTTGGGGATTCCGAGCCGCGCGGCCAGCCTGTCAGCCTGAGTTCCCTTTCCCGCGCCGGGCGGGCCGAGCAGCACGATGATCATCCTTTACACTCGGCAAAAAAGTGGAGGAGCTTTTGGCTCCTCCAACCCGAACTCCACCCCTGAACAGGAACGAAGCTAGTACGCGCCGCCGGCCTGTCGTCCGCGGAACCTGACGCGGCCTTTCTTCATGAAGCCGTCGTACTTCCTGAGCAGCAGGTGCTGATTGACCTGCGCCATGGTGTCCAAAGCGACGCCGACGACGATGAGCAGTGACGTGCCACCAAAGCGAAACGGAACGTTGATCAGGTCCGCGATGAAAACCGGCAACAGCGCGATGAAAGTCAGGAAGATCGCGCCAGGGAAAGTAATGCGCGACACAACATGGTCGATGTACTCGGCGGTTCTGGCCCCCGGCTTCACGCCAGGTATGAACCCACCCTGCTTCTTCAGGTTCTCCGAGATGTCGACCGGATTGAAGATGATCGACGTGTAGAAGTACGTGAAGAAAACGATAAGGACCGCCGACAGCAGATAGTACAACCACGTGCCTGGCTGAAAGTACTCGGCGATAACGCGCGCGTTCTCGTTACCGGTGAACTGCGCGAAGGCACCTGGAACGACGATCACCGACGATGCAAAAATGATAGGCATCACACCGGCTGCGTTGACGCGCAGCGGGATGAAGTTCTTCGCGGCTTCCCTCTGCCGCCCGCGCGCCATCGTCCGCTGCGGGATCTGGATCATCACCCGACGCGCGGCCATGGTGACAGCGATCGTACCAGCGACAACGGCAACCATTACGATCCCGAGCACCACCAGCGAGAACGGGCCAACCGCCTGAGTCTTGACGAAGCCGAAGGTACCGAAGATTCCCGGCCAGAACCTCTCGACGATCGAGAAGAAGATAATTAGCGAAGCGCCATTCCCTAGTCCTCTCTCGGTGATCTGCTCGCCGAGCCACATCACGAAGATCGCGCCCGTGGTGAGAACGAGCACCATCTGCACCTTGAACCCGAAACCAGGGTTGATGACCGCGTTTTCAAGCGAAGCGGTGAACAGCGCGAAACCCCACCCCTGCACCGCGGCGAGTACGACGGTGATGTAGCGTGTCCACTGCGTCACAGTCTTTCTGCCTTCTTCGTCCTTCTGCATCTTCTCCACGGTCGGGATCACGACGCCCGCGATTTGCATGAAGATGCTGGCCGAGATGTAGGGCATGATGCCCAGCGCGAAGACCGTCGCGTGGGAGAGACCGCCACCGACGAACAAGTCGTAGAGCCCGAGGAGTCCGCCCTTCCCCTGGTTGTTGAAGAAGTCCGTCAGCGCAACGACGTCGATACCGGGCGCGGTGATATGAGCGCCGATCCGGTATATCACCAGACATATGAAGGTGAAGAAAATCTTGTCCCGCAATTCCGGCGTGTTGTAGATGTTGCTTACCGCCGCCGCGGGGGCTGATTGCGCCATTATTCCTCTACCCGGCCTCCGGCCGCTTCGATTTTCTGCCGAGCACCAGCGCTCATCTTGACTCCGCGGATGGTCACACCCTTGGCGACATCGCCGTTCGCGAGAAGCTTGGCGGGGCCTTTACCTTTGCGGATCAAGCCCGCTTCGGTGAGAGTCTCTTCCGTCACTTCGGAACCCTTCGGCAGACGAGCGAGGTCTTCCAGACTGACGACCTGATGCTCTACTCGAAAGATATTCGTGAATCCGCGCTTTGGAATACGGCGCGTAAGCGGCATCTGACCGCCCTCGAAGCGCGGCTTGCCGCCGCCGGGGCCGTGGTGGCCCGAACGCGCCTTGATCCCCTTGTTTCCCTTGCCCGACGTCTTGCCAGTCCCCGAGCCGGGGCCCCGCCCCAGTCTCTTGCGATTCCGGTGCGATCCCGGCGCCGGGACCAGGTTGTGAAGGCCGATGTGCTCGGTCTTTTCTTTTGTCTTGGTTGCCACTCGTTAATCCTCTACCGCCGTCACTTCGATGAGGTGACGAACGTGCTTGATCTGTCCGCGTAGCGCGGGTGAATCCTGCTTGATCACTTCGGCCTGGTGATTCCGGAGCCCCAGCGCCTCGAGGGTGCGACGCATCCGCCACGAATGACCGATCGCGCTCCTCACCTGCTTGATGCGAACCTTCCCTTCAGTGATGGTCTCCTTGGCGGTCGTCTTGGGACCGCGAGTGTTCCACCATACATGAGTTCTAGGCATGCGCCACTACCTCCTTCGACTTGGCGCGCGAGCGATAACCGATACTCGAGACTTCTATCCCGCGCTCTCGAGCGATCTGCTCTACCGTTGTCAGCTGCTGGAGCCCGTTCAACGCGGCAAGTACCATGTTGTGCGGATTGGTCGAGCCCAGACTCTTTGTAAGGATGTCTGCGATTCCCGCGCATTCCATGATCGCGCGCACAGCGCCTCCGGCAATCACGCCGGCACCAGGCGCTGCCGGCTTCATCAGCACTCGCCCGGCACCATGAGAGCCTACGACCTCGTGCGGAATCGTTCCGCCCGTCATCGGGATGCTCACCATGTTACGACGCGCGCCGTCGACGGCTTTGCGCACGGCTTCCGAAACTTCGTTTGCCTTCCCCGTCGCAAACCCGACGCGGCCCTGCCCATCACCGACCGCAACGAGCGCGTTGAAGGAGAATCGGCGTCCGCCCTTCACGACTTTGGCAACACGATTGATGGCGATGACATTCTCGACCAGCTCGCTGCCGCCATCACCACGTCCGCCTTCGCGATCGCGTCCTTTGCGCTCACCACGTCCACCGCCGCGTGATCCACCTTGACCATCGCGCGCGCCACCGCCCTGTCCTCCGGGAGCTCCACGTCCGCGACCAGCGCCCGGACCACCTCGGCCGCCCCCACGTCCGCCTCGTCCACCCGCGCCACCGCCGCTACGGGCACTTCCACCCATGCGCGGGCGTTGCTGCTCCGCGGGTGCCGATGGTTCGCCGGCTGGTGCGCCGCCCTCGGGATTCTCGTTTTCTGCCATTTATTAGAACTCCAACCCGCCCTCGCGGGCCCCGTCGGCCACACCCTTCACGCGGCCATGATATTTGTATCCAGCTCTGTCGAATACAACGCGCGTTACGCCGGCATCCTTCGCCTTCGCTGCTAAGCGCTTGCCAACTTCAACCGATCTCTCGGTCGGCTTTCCCTCGAGACCGGAGTCGGTCACCGTCATGATCGTGCGCTGCGCTGCATCGTCCACCAGCTGCGCGTAGATGTGCTTGATCGAGCGATATACCACCAGACGCGGACGCTCCGCGCTGCCGATCACTTTTTTCCTGAGTCGGAAGTGACGGCGCGTACGCAGCTGATCGCGCGATTTCGGTCTGGCCATTTTCGGCATTACTTCCCTCCCGCCTTTCCAGCTTTCCGGCGGATCTGCTCACCCACGTACTTGATTCCCTTGCCCTTGTACGGCTCCGGCGGTCTGATGCTGCGTAGCTCCGCCGCCACCTGACCGACGATCTCCTTGTTCGCACCTTCGATCACGATCGAGGTCGGCTGCGGCGCCGAGAGTTTGATCCCCTTCGGCGCTTCGTACTTCACCGGATGCGAGAACCCAAGCGCCAGCTGCAGTCCATAAGGACGCGGCTCCGCCTTGTAGCCCACGCCGACCAGCTCGAGCTCTTTCCTGAACCCCTTCGTCACTCCTTCGACCATGTTGGCGACCAGGGTTCTGCTCAGTCCGTGTAGCGCTTTGTGATTGGCTTCGTCCGACGGACGCTCCACCGTGATCTTGTCGTCCTGCATCGAGACCTTCATGTCCTCGTGCAACTCACGCTCGAGCTCGCCCTTCGGACCCTTCACGTGAATGCGATTCCCTTCGACTTTTGCGGTGACGCCCTTGGGGACGATTACCGGGTGCTTTCCAATTCGTGACATGGTTGTTCCTTTACCAGACCAGCGCGAGCAACTCGCCGCCGGTGCGTTTCTGCCGTGCCTGACGGTCCGACATGACTCCCTGCGAAGTGCTGAGAATGGCCATGCCTAGCCCGTTGCGCACGCGCGGAATGTCAGTAACTGCGACGTACTTTCGAAGACCCGGAGTAGAGACGCGACGCAGCTCGCGGATAACCGGCTGCCCACCCTGCGCGTACTTGAGAACCACGCGCAGCGTTTGACGGCCGTTGTCGTTGTCGAGCGTCTTGAAGTCCTGAATGAAGTTGTTCTCCTTCAGGATTTTCGCGATCTCGACCTTCAGCTTCGAGACCGGCATGTCGACGCGGCGGTGCTTCGCCCCACAGGCGTTGCGAATGCGTGTCAGCATATCGGCTATTGGATCGGTCATGCTCATTAAGTCTTTTTCCTCGTCCTACCGTATCCCCTTGCGGGACGCGTAGAAATGAATGGTTACCAGCTCGCCTTGCGGACGCCCGGGATGTATCCCGACAGCGCCATCTCTCTGAAACAGATTCTGCAAAGTCCGAATTTCCGAAGGAAAGCGCGCGACCTGCCGCACCGACCACAGCGGTTGTGTTGCCGCACCGGAAACTTCGGCTTACGCTTGCTCTTTTCTACCATGGCCTTACGCGCCATTACGATCTCTCTTGGCTGTTGGTTGACACTTACTGCTGCTGCGTGATTATCGGCTTGTCGTCGCCGCGGAAAGGCATGCCGAGCTCGCGCAGCAGCGCGAATGCCTGGTCGTCCTTGTTCGTGGTGGTGACGAAGGTGATGTCCATTCCGTGGATCTGCTCGACCATGTCGTAGTTGATCTCCGGAAAAATCATCTGCTCCTTGACGCCGAGCGAGTAGTTGCCGCGACCGTCGAAGGATCGCGTGTTGACGCCGCGGAAATCTCGAATGCGCGGAATCGCCACAGTCACGAAACGATCGAGAAACTCCCACATCCTCGCACCGCGTAGCGTGACCGCCGCCCCGATCTCCTGCCCTTGCCGGAGACCGAAGTTGGCAATGGACTTTTTTGCCTTCTTGCGTATCGGCCGCTGGCCAGTGATGATGCCGAGCTCGTTGACCACGGTGTCGAGCACTTTGGGATTCTTGATCGCTTCGCCCACTCCGCAATTGATCACGATCTTTTCGAGCGTCGGGATCTGGTGCACGTTTGAAAACCCGAACTGGCTCTTGAGCCGCTCGCGCACGGTTTTCTCGTAGTAGATGCGAAGCCGCGGAGGCGGCACCGGTAGATCCTTTCCAGCGTGCTCTACCTGTACCTGCTCGCGTACTTCACGTTTCTTCGGCTGTTTTTTCTCTTTGGTTGCCATGATCTATCCCCTCGGTCAGTGCACCCGGGGAATCGGCTCCCCGCGCTTAACACTGACACGTTCCTTGGTTCCGTCCTCGTCGATGCGCGACTTGGTTCTCGTCGGCTGACCTGATTTCGGATCGAGCAACATCACGTTCGAGGAGTGCACGGGTGCCGGAGCCTCCCGGATCCCACTCTGCTCCTCGGCTGTCCTCGCCTTGCGGTGCATCTTCACGAGGTTGACACCCTCGACGAGAACCCGCCCCGTTTTCAGGAATACGCGGATGACTTTCCCTTCCTTGCCCTTGTCCTCGCCGCGCATCACGCGCACGGTGTCACCTTTGGACACGTGCACCTTCATCCGCTTCGAGTTCTCCGCGTGACGTGCGTGAAGCCGCGTCTTTGCGTTCTTCCGGTATTTCAGGACTCTCACTTTACAAGACCTCAGGCGCGAGGGACACGATCTTCATGTATTTCTTCTCGCGGAGCTCGCGGGCAACCGGGCCGAAAATGCGTGTGGCCCGCGGCTCGCCCTGTTCGTTGATGATCACGACCGCGTTCTCGTCGAAGCGGATGTACGAGCCATCCTTGCGGCGCGTTTCCTTGGCCGTGCGCACAACCACCGCGCGCGCCACGTCCGATTTCTTCACAGTCCCATTCGGCAGCGCGTTCTTCACGGCGACGATTACGACATCGCCGAGCGTGGCATAGCGCCGGCGGGTTCCGCCGAGCACGCGGATCACGAGCGCCGTCTTCGCGCCCGAGTTGTCCGCCACCTTGACCACCGATTCCTGCTGGATCACTGGTCGTCTCCGTTAACGTGCACGTTCTAAGATTTCGACCACGCGCCACCGCTTGTCTTTCGACAAAGGCCGGGTCTCCATGATGCGGACGGTATCGCCCGTCTTGGCGCTATTCTCCTCATCGTGCGCCTTCAGCTTCTTCGTGCGGCGGACCATCTTGCCGTACACGGGATGCTGTACCCTGCGCTCGATAGACACTACAACCGTCTTCTGCATTTTGTCGCTTACGACCATGCCCACGCGCGTCTTGCGCGAGCTGCGCACCGTCGTCTCGTTCTTCGCCAGTTCTGCCATTAAGCCCTCTTGCTCCTCTTCGCGCGGTTGGTCGCAGTGGCTGTTTTGCGCCCGCGTCTCCCCGTCACCCGTCTAGCCTTCACACGCTCCGGCCCCGTTTCTTTCGCCTCGGCGATGCCAATGATTTTCTCGCGCAGCACGGTCTTGAGCCGCGCCACGTCCCTGCGAATCACCCTCAGTCGAAGCGGGTCGTCGAGTGTGCGCGTACCCGATGCGAGACGGAGATTGAAACGTTCTCTCTCCAGCTCGGAGATGCGGGCGTTGATGTCCGCCTCATTCATCTCCCGAATGTCCTTAGCCAGCATCCGTGTGCGCCTCCTCGCGTGTCACAAACTTCGATTTGACGCCCAGCTTTGCCGCGGCAAGCGCCATTGCCTTCTTGCCGATCTCAGGCGTCACGCCCTCGAGCTCGAACATCACCCTGCCAGGCTTCACGACCGCCACCCATCCCTCCGGTGAACCCTTGCCCTTACCCATGCGTGTCTCGGCGGGCTTCTTGGTGATCGGTTTGTCAGGGAAAATTCTGATCCACACCTTTCCACCCCGCTTGATGTGTCGCGTCAGAGCCACACGAGCTGCCTCGATCTGGCGGTTCGTCACCCAGCCCGGCTCAATAGCCTTGAGACCGTATTTGCCGAAGGAGACTTCGCTGCCCCGAGTGGCCAACCCCTTCGTCCGACCCTTGAATCTTTTTCTGAACTTGACGCGCTTTGGACTGAGCATTCGTTATTGCCTCAGACACCGGTCGAGTAAGTCTTACCGCGGCGATCTTCGACGATCTCACCCTTGAAGATCCAGACCTTCACACCAATGGTGCCGAAGGTGGTCTTCGCTGTCGAAGTCGCGTAATCGATATCAGCGCGCAGCGTATGGAGAGGTACACGGCCTTCGTGGTAGCCCTCGACACGCGCGATTTCGGCGCCGCCAAGACGGCCGCCACACTTGATCTTGATTCCGCCCGCTCCCATCCGCATGGCGCTCTGCACTGCGCGCTTCATGGCGCGGCGGAACGAAATGCGCTGCGCAAGCTGGTTTGCGATGTTGTCCGCCACGAGCTGGGCATCGAGCTCGGGACGCTTGATTTCTTCGACGTTGATTCCGACTTCCTTGCCGGACAGACGCGACAGCTCGTCACGCAGCTGATCGACCTCGGCGCCCTTCTTACCGATGACGACTCCGGGACGACCGGTGTGGATCGTCACAACCACTTTGCCCGGCTTGCGGTCGATGCGAATGTCGGCGATTGCCGCGTGACCGAGCCGCGCCTTGAGGTACTTGCGCAGAAGCTCGTCCTCGCGCAGTAGCGCGGGGAAGTCGCGGTTCGCGTACCACTGCGATCTCCACGTCTTGGAGATGCCGAGGCGGAAGCCGATCGGATGTGTTTTTTGACCCATTAACGTTTACTCCTTGACGAGCCCGAAGAACTGGTACGCGGTGAGGTCGGCGCTTCCGACGTGCGTGCCGAGCGCGGAACGCGCGTGGCTTCACGGGCGTCGAGAACGATCTCGACG
>JBHEME010000008.1:104321-104714 GCA_046262755.1 Gemmatimonadaceae bacterium
TTCTCTTTCTGATCGGCGTCGCGCGACCCTGCGCCGCCGGCATGAAACGGCGTAGCGCCGGACCTTCGTTCACGATCGCGTGCTTGATGTACAGCGTATCCACGTCGATCGACTCGCTGCCCTCGCGCGACTTGAATTCCGCATTCGCCACGGCCGAATTGAGCACCTTCTCGATCTGTTTGGCGGCGTGCTTCTTGGAGAAGCGCAAAAGTCCCAGCGCTTCGTTTACATCCTTCCCACGGATCTGGTCGACGACGAGGCGCATCTTGTACGGCGACTGGCGCGTCGTCCGCTGGATTGCGCTCGACACTCCCTTCTTTTCGGCCGCGTGACGCGCGGCGCGAACTCTCGATCTCTCGCTCACTTGACCGCCGCCTGGCCCTTGGCCGGGGT
>JBHEME010000009.1:0-102259 GCA_046262755.1 Gemmatimonadaceae bacterium
GTGCTCGCGCAGGTGGAGGCTTGTTGGGAAGAGGCGGGGTGATGATTGGTGCGGTGGTTGCGCTTTTGAATGGCGGCTTTGGCGGCGAAAGTTCGTCGCCGCAGAATGCGGCGACCAGCGCGCTGCTCGAGGAAACCGCGGCGGTCGAGTCGCAGCCCGGTTATGCGCATCCGAAATACGTGCGCGGTGTCGCATCGCAGGCCGGCCGTGCCACCACGGATTATTTGCAAGGGATGGTGGTCGCACTCGATCCGACGTCAGGAGATGTCAGGGCGATGGTCGGAGGGCGCGACTACAGCGATTCCCACTTCAACCGTGCAGTCGACGGGAACCGCCAGCCCGGGTCTTCGTTCAAGCCGATCGTCTACGCCGCGGCGATTGCCGACAGCATCCCTCCGACCGCGATGTTCGCCGACACGGCACTCGCCATCACTCTACCGAACAAAACGGTTTACAGGCCGGAGAACTCCGACAACCAGTATATGGGCACGATCAGCCTCCGCGATGCGATGGCGATGTCGCGCAACGTGGTGGCCGTTCAGCTGGGGATGAAGCTCGGCATCGACTCGATCGCCCAGCTGGCGCACCGTATGGGGCTCAACTCGGTGATAGCTCCCTACCCGTCGAGTGCCATCGGCGCTTCGGCGGTGCAACCACTCGACCTGGTCGCGGTTTACACGACCTTCGCGAACCTTGGCACTCCGGTCGAGCCGCGATTCATATACCGTATCGAAGACAGGAACCGCAAAGTGGTGCTCACGCGCGAGGTGCAGGCGCTCGCTCCGGCGCTGGATCCGCGAGTGACCTACGTCGTGCGGGATATGATGCGCGACGTGGTCGAGCGTGGAACGGCGTCGAGCATCCGGCGTTACCTGCCCGCTTCTATTCCGGTCGCCGGAAAGACCGGAACCACCAACGACAACTCCGACGTCTGGTTCATCGGACTAACGCCGGACCTGGTGGCTGGGGTGTGGCTCGGCTCGACAAGCCGATCACGATCGCGCCGGGCGCCGGCGGAGGATCGCTCGCTGCGCCGGTATTCGGGAAAATGCTGGCGCGCTACTACGCATCCAAACCGGGAATCCTGAGCTCGCGTGAACCAGCGCAATGGGTTCCGCCCCTCGGAGTGATTATGGGCGATGTCGATCGCGACACCGGACAGCTCGCGACCGACCAGACCCCCGCGGATCGCCGCTACACCGAGTACTTCATTGAAGGCACCGAGCCCGCGCCTCTCCGAGCTGACCCCTGGAAGTTGTTCGCCTGGGGGCCGGTGATTTTCTAGGCGCAGGCCGGATGCGGGAAGGTCAAGGCGGCCCGTTGATCTAGGCGCGATCTCGCTTGGTTCAATACAAAAGCGGGAGCTCTAAGCTTCGTGAGCAGGACAGCACGGAGCTAAGGCTCTGAGCTATTAGGCTCACCAGGCTTACCGCTCCCCGCTTTTGTTCTGTGGATGCCGGTTCGGGCAGAGATCAAGGCCGCGGTTAGGCCACTTCCTTCATCTCCAGCGGCCTCGCAGCTTCTCCGGGCTCGGCCGGCACCAGCGCGAACCCGAGTACTTCGCTCAGCGTCTCGACGGGGTGGAAGTCCAGCGTGTTGCGCACGTCTTCCGGCACGTCCTCGATGTCGGCTTCGTTCCCCTTCGGGATGATGATGGTCTTGATGCCGGCGCGGTGCGCACCGAGCACCTTTTCTTTCAACCCGCCGATCGGCAGCACTCGACCACGAAGCGTGATCTCGCCCGTCATTGCGACATCCTGCCGCACCGGCCGGTCCGACATCTCCGACACCAGGGCAGTAGCGATCGCAATTCCCGCCGACGGTCCGTCCTTGGGGATCGCGCCCGCCGGGACGTGGATGTGCGCTTCGATCGCGCCCAGCCTGTCGCGTGGGATTCCCAGATTCGACGCGTTGTTGGTGGCGTAGGTGAACGCCGCGCGCGCCGACTCCTTCATGACGTCACCGAGCTGACCGGTGAGAATCAGCGAAACGGCGCCGCCCGGTCCGGTCTGCGTCTGGTTGTCGCCTTCGCGACTTCCATAGTAGCGGCGGATCGACGCCTCGACGAACATGATGTCACCGCCCATCGGCGTGTAGTACATGCCCGTGGCGATGCCCACCTCGCTCTCCTGGAGCGCATGCTCCGGATGCACGCGCGGCCTCCCGAGCAGCTCGCGGACGGTCTCGGCGTCGACTGTGTGCGCGACTTCTTCGCTCGATGCGATTTTTCGCGCCAGCTTCCGCGAAACAGCCCCGATCTGACGCTCCAACTGTCGGACTCCGCTCTCGCGCGTGTAGTTGGACACCACCGACATAATCGCGTCGTCGGTGAAGGTGATGTTCTTGTCGCTCAGGCCCGATTCCTCGAGCTGACGCGGCAGCAGATACTTCTTGGCGATCTCGCTCTTCTCTTTCTCCGTATAACCCGCGAAGTCGACGACCTCCATGCGATCGAGCAGCGGCCCCGGAATGTTCTGAACGAAGTTTGCCGTCGCGATGAACAAGACCTCGCTCAAGTCGAACGGAATACCGAGGTAGTGGTCAGTGAAGGTGTCGTTCTGCGCCGGGTCGAGCACTTCGAGCAGCGCACTGGCGGGATCGCCCTGGAACGACGTGCCGAGCTTGTCGACCTCGTCGAGCAGGAACACGGGATTCTTGGTCCCCGCCTGCTTGAGTCCCTGTACGATCCGTCCCGGCATCGCTCCGACGTAAGTGCGCCGATGCCCTCGGATGTCTGCTTCGTCTCGCGCTCCGCCGAGTGCGACGCGGACGTACTCGCGACCAAGTGAGCGGGCGATCGACTTGGCGATCGATGTCTTGCCCACGCCCGGGGGTCCGATGAAAAGCAGGATCGGACCCTTGGCCATTGCCCTCGACTTCGCTTCCATTTTGTCGGTAATCGCGCGATCCGAGTGGTCGCCGATAGAGAGGGAAGGTGTAGCGTCGTCCTTGTCGGCGAAGAGACGCGCGGCCGGTACTTCACCCGTCTTTTCCACTTCGTCCGCGAGCTGCGCGGCGCGCAATTGCCTGACCGCGAGAAATTCGAGCACGCGATCCTTCACGTCCTTGAGCCCGTAGTGATCTTCCTCGAGCACCGTCTCCGCGTGCTTGAGATCGAGCTGGTCGTCGGATCTCTGGTTCCACGGTAACTCGGCAATCCACTCCAGGTATGTGCGGATGACCTGCGCTTCCATCGATTCACGGCCAGCGCGTTCGAGTCTGCCAAGCTCGCGCTCGACTTCCGCGCGCGCTTCCTTGGGGAGCTGGAGCTTGGTGAGCTTGTCGCGCAGCTCGGTGATTTCCTTGCTCGAGTCGTCGTCGCCCAGCTCTTTCTGGATCGCCTTGAGCTGCTCGCGCAGGTACATCTCGCGCTGGCGCTCACCCAGCTCTTCCTGGACCTGCGACTTGATGTCTTCCTGTGCCTCGAGGAGTCCAACCTGACGCTGCACGTGCACCAGCACGCGCCGCAGTCTTTCTTCTACGCTCAATGTCTCGAGCAATCCCTGCTTTTCGGGAACTGGAAGATCGATGTAACCGGCAACGAGGTCAGCAAACCTCCCGGGTTCAGTAACGGAATCCAGAACCTGATGAACGACTTCTTCCGGAAGTCCGCGCCGCTCACCAAGCTCGGCCGCTCGCTCTCGAGTTTCCTTTTGTAACGCCGTGAATGCAGGATCGTTAGCACTGAGAGGAGTCATTTCCTCAGCGGGAACGATGATGGCGCTCAGGAATCCTTCGGCCGTGGAATACTGAAGAGCAGTCGCGCGCTGCTCGCCCTGCAGCAGTAATTGGACTCCACCGAGTCCGCGCTGGATCTGACCGATGCGCGCGATGACGCCCATTGAATACAGGATGTCCGCGGTGGGCTCCTCGGAGTTGTCACGTTGTGCGACCGCAAACACGAGACGGTCCCCTTTAAGGGCCGACTCGATCGCGCGAAGAGTTGAAGGGCGTCCAGCCGCAATTGGCTGGGTTAACCCGGGAAAAATCACAGTTCCCCTCAGGGGGAGAACCGGAAGTGTTTGTCGCTGTGCCATTGTCATTCCGAATGCAGGATTCTTATTTAGATACTACTTTGCAGTCTCTCCTTATTGCATCTTTTGCTCTCGCGGATTTACGCCACCCCGGCATGAAGTGCAACACCAGAACTGCTGATTCGACGCGGCGCCATGCCAATTAGTCCCTCCGACGAGCTCGGTACACATGTGGCTCAGGTTCTCTCTGCAAACTACGAGCTAGAGAGCGAAGTCGGTCGTGGCGGCATGGGCATCGTGTACTGCGCGCGCGACAGGAGGTTGAAGCGCGAAATCGCGATCAAGGTTTTGCCGCCGGAGCTGAGTTTCCGCGCGGATATCCGCCAGCGGTTTCTACGCGAGGCCGAAACGGCTGCGCAGCTCAATCACCCGAACATCGTTCCAATCTACACCGTCGAAGAGCGCGATAACCTCGTCTACTTCGTCATGGCATACATCGCCGGCGACAACCTCGGTGTTCGCCTGCAGCAGCATGGGCCGATGGCGCCCGTGGAAGCGAGGCGAATTCTCCGCGAGGTAGCCGACGCGCTTGCCTATGCGCACCACCGCAACGTCATCCACCGCGACATCAAACCCGACAACATCATCATCGACGCCGAAACCGGACGCGCAATGGTGACTGATTTCGGCATCGCGCGCGCTCTGACCGACAGCGGCGACTCTCGACTCACCGCCACCGGAATGGCGATTGGAACGCCCGCCTACATGTCGCCGGAACAGTCAGCGGGCGACCGGGCCATCGACGGTCGCAGCGATCTCTATTCGCTCGGCGTCGTGGGATATCAGATGCTGTGCGGCCAACCGCCGTTCGTGGCGAGCAATACGCCCTCGATGCTCGTCAAGCACCTGTCGGAGAAACCAGTTCCGGTCGACGAAAGGTGGCCCGACCTGCCGCCGGATCTGGCCCGCGCAGTGATGATATGTCTCGAGAAAGACCCCAACGATCGATTTCCGAGCGCGGCCGCATTCTCCGCAGCTCTGAGCGGGGGAGGCATGCCCACACTCGCCACTCGTGCTTCCACGGCGGCCAGCGCTCCGGCGCCGGTTCGGAGCGGCGCCCGGGCTGATAGAGACATCACCGGCTCGATTCGCGATCGGTACACCGGTGCGTCGCAAACTCCTTATACGCCCTCGGCGCCGACGCCCGAGGAATTGAGCAAGTGGAACGCGCCGATGGTCGTGTCATTTCGGCGCAAGCTCGCGCCGTACCTCGCCGTTAACGCCATTCTCGTTCCGATCTCACTCTTCTCCAATCACGACTTCATCGCGTTGACGGTTATCTGGACAGTGGCGCTGGCGTTCAAGTATTCGAAGCTGTGGGCGGCCGGCTATGATTGGCGCGACGTGTTCCGCCAGCCCCGCGACCGGTTGATTTTCGACGTGGCAGCTGAAACGATAGACGACGCGCGCGCGCTATTCGATGAAAAGAAGCGCGCGGAAGTACGGGCCCGCGCGCGGGCAAGGGGACAAGGGCTTTTCTCACCCATTTCTCCGCTGCCGTCGATGCAGCCGTTTCAGCCTTACCCACGACTGGGCGGACCAACGACATCGCTCAGTCCGATTCCGGCGGGGGCGCCTGGTCCGTTCGCTGACTCGCGCTACGCGTCCGCAATTCGCGAAGCTGAGTCGGACCATCGCGAGATTCATCGACAACTCCTCAACATGCCGCCCGACGAGCGCGAACAGATTCCTGAAGTTGCGAGCTCGGCGGACGGCGTCTTCAAAAAGGTGCAGCAGCTCGCGCTTTCGCTGTCGGACATGGATCGAGGCGCTGGCCGCGAAACGCCCGAGGCCGTGGAGAAGGAGATTTCCACGCTGGAAGATCAGGCCAACCCGCTCGACTACCACGCGAGTGAAGACCGCGTCCGCCGTCTCGCGATGCTTCGGCGCCAGCGCCGCGCGCTCGCCGAGCTAGGCCGAAAGAAGCAGGAGGCGCAGGAAAAACTCGATAGTTGTCGTCAGCTCCTACGCTCCATGCGCCTCGAACTGGTGCGATTCCGCACCGGTGGACTCAACGCCCAGACGAACGGGCTGACGATGGTTACCCAGCAGGCTCAGAGTGTCGTTCGGGAAATGGGTTACCTGTCCGACGCCAACGCCGAGTTGAACGCGCTCTGACGGTCCGGCGATCTCGCCTTGCCTGAAAATCACAACAATGAAATTCCGAATCCGAACCGCGTCAGCGATAGCGTTTTTTGCCGTCATCGGGTGTCAGCACCAAGCTGACGCCGAGGCGCAGATCGCGCCAACGACCACGACGGTGAACGTCGATTCGGCTCGCATCAACGCTGTCGCGCACGTTCCGGTGCCCGACACCTTACGTGGACTTTACGTGAATCGCTGGGCGGCACTCGGCAGGAAGATGAAGACCCTCATCGGCGTGGCTAACCGGACCGAGGTCAACGCACTCGTTATCGACGTAAAGGATGATCGAGGCTTCGTCCTTTATCGTTCGAGCGTTCCGTTGGCGAGAGAGATTGGCGCCGACACTGCCGACGGACACTGGATGTCACGCGCGAAAGTGCGCGCGATTCTGGATACCATGACTGCGCACGACATTTACTCCATCGCGAGAATCGTGGTGGCGAAAGATCCACTGCTTGCACAAAAGAAACTCGACCTCGCCATCAAGAGAAAAAAAGATTCCAAGCCCTGGCTGGACAAAAAGGGCCTTCCCTGGCTCGATCCGCATCAGCCGGCTGTCTGGCAGTACGCGGCCGATCTCGCGCGCGAAGCGTACGAGCTCGGGTTCAGCGAGGTCCAGTTCGACTACGTCCGATTTCCTGACGAGAAGCGTCTCGCCGACGAAGCGATTTATCCTTTAGCTAACGGGCGTGCTCGCGATCAGGTGATACGGGAGCAGCTCGGTTTTCTTCGCGATCAGCTGAAACCGCTTGGGATGCGGGTTGCGGCGGATGTCTTTGGGTTTACTGCGACTGATACGACAGAGATGGGGATTGGCCAGCGCTGGGAGATGTTCGTCGACCAGGTCGACGTGGTGCTGCCGATGGTCTACCCATCACACTTCACCCGGAACAGCTACAAGATCAGGTACCCGAACGCGCACCCATACGAGACGCTCGATCACGCTTTCAAGGACATGTTCGCGCGCTCGGCGCCAATAACGAATCCGGCGAAGATCATTCCGTGGTACCAGGACTTCACGCTGGGCCCGCCGCGATACGGTGCTCCGCAAATTCGGGCTCAGAAAAAGGCCGGATACGACAACGGGCTCCAGAGCTGGATACTCTGGAACCCGAAAAGCAATTACACGCTCGCGGCCCTCGAGCCGCAAAAATAAGTATCGCTCTTAGCTGCTGCCGTTCTTGCGCTCGTCCATGCGCGCCTTCACGGCGGCGACATTTTTGTCGAACACCGTCTGTTGATCAGCGGTGAGGATGGCGCGGATTTCAGCGGTTTGCTTGGTGCGCAGGTCGAGCATCTGGGCCCGAGTGGCGTCGTCCGGCGGACCGCCGGTCGCCTGCACTGCTTTGCGGAGCTCCATCTGCTTCGGCATGTACTTCTCGCGAATGGTCTTGATCTGAGCCTTCTGGGCATCAGTCAGTGTGATGTCCTTGAGGAGCCAATCGCCCATTCCGCCACGGCGCATGTCGCCCTGGCCTTCTTTCCGCGGCTCTGGTTGTCCCTGCGCGGCCGCAATCGATGTCATGCCAACGCAAAGGGCAATCGCTAGCGTGGCGATGCGAAAAACCTTCATCCTGCTTCTCCTGAATTGAGTTGGGCGCCGAATGGCGCTCGGATGTTATACGCCAGAACTGGCAAAAAGGTTGTTTGGATCTAAGAAACTGCAACTGAACGGGCGAGAGTGGTCAGTAGCGTAGAAGCGAGTTTGCCAGTTCACAACGTCGGGACTCCAATGGCTCCATTCTGGGCACCGGCAACTGCTTGTGCACTAGCGCCACGTAGGAAAGTCCGGACGTCGTGAACTGATATCTAAATTCTATGCTTCTGAACCTCTCGCCCGTTCAGTTGCACTTCCAAGTCCTTGTACGCCACACACTTAGAGTCTATCCCTAGCGGCTGTCGGAAAACCTGCTATTCTTCCCCGCGCTGCCGACGGCTCATCTATCCGTGGGCCTCGACGGATGCTCCCTCACCGTCTTGAGCGCCGATTGTGACTGCACCCGGTACTGCCGCCGAATTCGTCCCCGCGCCCCCTACGCCCGAGCCCGAGCCGCTCTCGTTTCCACTGAGCTGGCTCCTCCAGCACGCCGCCGCGCCCATCCGATACCGCGCGTTGACCGAAGTCGCCCATACGCCAGGCTCCCACGAAATCGATTGGCTCCCTTATGCGCATCGGCCGGCCATCAAGCTCGCCGTCACCCAGACGCGCGATGGAATGTGGAATCAGTCCATTCTCTCGCTTCCGTCCCGACACAGCAGCGACTTCGCCAACATCGGAACGATCCCCGCCGTGCGACGCCTCATCGAATACGGGTGGGGTCAGGACTCCCCTCCGCTGGTTCTCGCGCGGCGCCTGCTGTTTCGTCTGCTCGCCGAGGATAACGACCCCGCCTTCACTTTCGAGCTCGGCACCAAGACCCGAGACGACGACATGGTGCGCCGATCCCGCGGCGTATTCCGCGAAGCCGCTGCCGCGACGCTGGCGCAATGCGGATACGAGAACGATCCACGGCTGCGCGGCGCAGCGCGTCGGATACTGGAGCGCACGGTTGGCTACCTCAATTCTCCTCTGGGCGAGAAGCCTTGGATGAGGGTCGGCAACACCCACGTACTAGCCCCGGAATCCGCGCCGCCTTCGATTTACACACTCACGATGCTCGCCCACATGCCGATCTTTCGACACGAGCACTTCACTGGTGTCGAGCGCATCTATGATTGGATCACGCAGCCCCTTCCAAGACAGGAAGCGTTACAGCTGTATGGCAAAAAAATGGTGCCGCAGCCACATCTTGTTATGGGAGACATGCTTCCACACCGGAACGCTGTCGAGGCCGACGTACCGTTTGCATTGATGTGGCTGGAGACGATGGCGCGGCTGAATTTCCTGCGCCGGAACGAGGGGTGGATGAAGATGTACGACCGCTTCGTCGACGACCGCGACAGATTCGGCGTCTGGCACCCGCATAAGGGAACCGAGAGGCCGGCGACGTCGAACCCCTGGGCCTGGTCGACCTTTCCGCTGGACGACGGAACAGCCCCTGAATCAAAATGGACCGACGTCACCTTCCGCATCGGTCTCATCGCCAGACTTCTGGGCAGGGAAATTGAATTGACGTGATTTAGATGACCAAATCGCGTCGCCGTGGTCCGCCGCCACCCGGCGAGATGTTCCCTGCTGGCGATCCGTCCTATCGCGTGAGTTTCCCGCGCCTGAAATCGGGAATTACCATTCGCTCCATAGAGATAGGCGACCGCCGCGCGCCGCCGGTGTTGTTCATTCCCGGGTGGGGCTGTTCCGTCTACGTCTATAGGAAGAACCTACCCGCGATCGCCAGCGCAGGATTTCGCGCTATCGCTGTCGACCTGAAGGGACACGGTCTCTCGGAGAAACCGCTCGGCCGCGCCGAGTACGCGCTCGCGACAATGGTCGCACACCTCGCCGAGATTATTGATGCATTGCAACTCGACCGACTTGCTCTCGTCGGCCATTCGATGGGAGCGACGCTACTCTACCATTTCGCGTCACGCCAACGTGACCGCGCCGCCTGTCTCGCGCTGCTGTCACCGGTAGGCTTGAGCGGCGTACCGCTCATGTGGCTCTATCGCGCGATGACCCCTTCCTTCATGGCACCCATCATTCGCCGTCTGCGACCGCGCGCCTTTGTGAAGATTGCTCTGCATCGCGTCTACGGTCGACGCGGAGGGTTCGACGAAAGAGATGTTGATCAATACTGGGCGCCGCTGCAGTTTCCCGAAACTGCGGTCGCGCTGACCGATTTGCTTCACTCCTACGACTGGAACGCCGCCCGTACTCGAGATCTGCCGATTCTCAATGTGCCGGCCATCGGCATCTGGGGCAGCCGCGACCATTTGATGCCGACGGACGGAATGGACGCCTACAGGCACCTTATCCCTGGCATCATCCTTCACGAGATAGAGGGCGCCGGTCACATCATTCCCGAAGAGACACCCGATGAAGTGAACGCCTCCATCCTGAGCCTTCTGCGATCAGCCTACGGTAGCGGGAGTGAGCCCGCACCCCGTCAGAAATCCACGCCCGCTCGCTTATATTGAACTCAGATGAGTGAAGAAAGAGACGAGGCACGAGTGTCCTTTGCCAATCTGGACCTTATGCCTGAAGTACTGCGGGCTGTGAGTGACGCCGGATACACGCATCCCACCCCGATTCAGCAGCAGGCAATTCCTCTCGCGCTCCAGGGACGAGATCTCATCGGGCTCGCTCAGACGGGTACTGGCAAGACGGCAGGCTTCACCCTGCCTATCATCCAGAATCTGATCAGTGCTCCGCTCAGCAACTCCAGCGGCGAGCAGCAGCATCGCGTTCGGGTGCTCATTCTGACACCCACGCGGGAGCTGGCAGCGCAGGTAGAGGAGAGCTTTCGGAAATACGGTAAGTACACCGCGCTGCGCGTGGTGCCGATTTTCGGCGGAGTGGGGATCGAGCCGCAATCAAAAGCGCTGCGACGCGGCGTCGACGTAGTGGTTGCGACGCCGGGGAGGCTCCTCGATCACATGGAACGTCAGAACGTGAGCTTCGACGATCTCGAGGTTCTGGTGCTCGATGAGGCAGATCGAATGCTCGATATGGGATTCGCTCCGCAGCTCAATCGGATTGTCGACGCGATCCCCCCCTATCGCCAGACGCTTCTCTTCAGCGCGACAATGCCGCCCGAAGTCGAGGCACTCGCGCGGAAGTACCTGCGCAAGCCCGTTGTTGTGCAGGTCGGTCGCCGCTCCGAGGCAGCGAGCACCGTTACGCATGCGGTTTATCCCGTACCGCGCGATCGGAAGACGACACTCCTCGTGGAGCTACTCAAGCAGTCCGACATGGACTCCGTTCTCATCTTCACGCGCACCAAGCACGGCGCCGATCGCGTCGTTCGCCACCTCGAGGACAATGGGATCGCTGCCACTGCCATGCACGCTGATAAGTCGCAGGGCGAGCGGATGCGGGCACTCGACGACTTCAAGTCGGGAAAGATTCGTGTGCTCGTTGCCACTGACATCGCGCAGCGTGGACTCGACGTCTCGGGAATCAGCCATGTCATCAACTACGATGTCCCGCAACAGCCCGAGGACTATGTCCACCGCATTGGCCGGACTGGACGCGCTGCCGCTACCGGTGACGCCTACACCTTCATGGCACCGGATGAGATTGCGATGGTGCGAACCATCGAGCGGATGATCAAGCAGCAGATTCCCCGTATCTCCGTACCGGGCTACGACTTCGGCACGTCGGCGGAGGCAGTCGTAGCGGTGGACGCAGCGATCGAACCTGATGTCAGTGCCGCACCCGACCCAGTCGCGACACAAAAACGGTATCGACGACCGAGTTCCGTTTCACGACGACGCTGAGATTGGCGGCGCCATATCCCATGCCCGTGGCGGAGTACGACATCCGCGATCGACTTGCCGAAATCAAGACTCCGTGCGAGGCCGCAATGCCGTGCTTTCGTATCACGATGTCTCCCGCGCTCACAGACATCGAACCCTCTACGGCGTCGATGTCGACCGTGGTCTGGGCTCCGCGGGCGATGGCAACGTGTCTCGCGGCTCCGAAAACTGCTGCGATTTCTTCCGCGGCCCCATTTACATGGACCCGGTCCAATAACCTCGCCGCGCGTGGAATCGTTACAGCCGAGAGTATCCCCAAAATGCCAACGCTGACCGTGAGCTCGAACACCGAGAACGCGTGGCGCATGAATCCTTTTAAATTCCAAAGTTGATGGAATATCGTCGGCACAGCACGCCCAGTCTTCGCCCGAATCGTTCTGCCATATACGATTCGTTTCGCGATTCCATCAAAGGCATCGCCATTTGCGCTGCCCTCGCGTTCTCTACCGCGTGCGCGCGTGCGGCCAACCCGCCCGCACCTGCGCCCGTCGAGGTATCAGAGCCGAGTGGACCTGGCAATCTGGAGCTGTTCCAGATGGACACGGCCGCCACGCTGGTTGATCTGGTCCCGCCATTTGAGCCCGGGCCCCTGGTCAGCTGGGGCCCCGCGCCGGCCGGTGCGTCCCACGCCGAACGCGTGCGGACCTATGATCTGCAGCACCAGGCAGTAACCGTGCGGTTCGACTGGACCCGGCAGGCGGTGGTAGGCACTACTACGCTTCGGATCGGGACTCTCGATTCTGCGGCCGTTTCGGACGTCCGGCTCGACGCCGTGGACATGACCTTTGCGGGTGTCAGGGACGAGAAAGCACCCCTCAAGTACGACTACGATGGCCGGATCCTGACTGTGCATTTGCCGCAGCCACTACGCGCTGGTGGGCAAACGTCGATCACAATCGACTATGACGGAATCAATCGCACCAAGGGCGTCTACTTTCGCCCGGAAAAGCACATAGTCTGGACACAGAGCGAAGCAGAAGACGCGCGCTACTGGATCCCGACCTACGATGATCCCAACGACAAGACAACGTGGGAGTTTTTCATTTGGACGGCTAAGGACGAGCGCGCGCTCTCGAATGGACGCCTCGCCGGCTCGCGGCCAGTTGGCGACAGCATCGAGTGGCACTGGGTGCTCGACAAACCCGCATCGACCTATTTGATGACTACCGTCGTGGGTAAGTATGTGGTGATACAGGATAAACCGTGGCGCAACGTGTCGATCGGGTACTGGACATATCCGGATTCGGTGGAGGCTGCTCGACGTGGATTTGCGAAAACTCCGGCCGCGGTCGATGTGTTCTCACGCAAGACTGGTGTGGCTTACCCATGGGCAAAATACGACCAGATCGTAATTCCCGGGTTCCAGTTCGGCGGCATGGAAAACGTCACAGCAACATCGCAGAACGACACCGAGATTTTGCATCCCGCATGGTCGGAGCCACAGGCGAATTCCGACGACCTCGTGTCGCACGAGCTCGCCCATCAATGGTATGGAGACCTTCTCACCATCCGCTGGTGGCCTGACGCCTGGCTAAACGAAGGCTTCGCCACCTTCATGGAGGAGATCTTCCACGAGGAAGACAAGGGCGCTGACGAGGGAGCCTTCGAGCGATTCGATGCTCACCAGCAGTCGATCGCTGCCGATCGACGGGCGCGACGCCCACTCGTATACGACAAATGGGTCAACGAGCCGTTCGAGCTATTCTTCAGCGGCCACATTTATCCCAAGGGAGCAACCGTATTGCAAATGCTGCGTCACCAGCTCGGTGACTCCCTGTTTTGGAAAGCAATGAACCACTACACCACCAAGCACGCTTACGGCAACGTCGTCACGGCCGATCTGCGTGTCGCATTCGAAGAGACAACCGGGCGCGACCTCAAGCCGTTCTTCGATCAATGGGTCTATCGCGGCGGCTTCCCAGTCTTTCAGGTCTCGTCTTCCTACGACCAGCCCACTCGGCACCTTACGGTAAGCGCTCGCGAAGTACAGCCGCGTGACGACGCCACAGGCTTTTTCGATGTAGACGTAGATGTCGAGGCCAGAACTGACAGCGGCGTAGTGCGCTTCGTCGTGCCCGTCAGAAACGGTGCTGGTCAGGAAACGGCGACTCTAAAGGCGGCTCCCCGGTCTGTCCGCTGGGACAAAGGCGACTGGATCCTGGACATCGCGGATTTTCCGCGCTCGACGAATATGATGCGCTACCAGTTGACCCATGACGACGATGTGGTAGGAAGAATCGAAGCCGTCGATGTACTGACGGATCGTCCGGCGGATCCGGCAGCGCTAAGTGCTCTCATAGCTTCCGCCAGAAACGATCGCTTCTGGGGTGTACGCGCGCGTGCTGTTACCGCGCTTGCGGCGTGGGCCAGCGCTCCCAATCGCGTCGGGATTCCACCGATGCGGAATGTACGGACAGCGTTGATGACCGCGACGCGTGACATCGACGCGAGAGTGCGCCAGGCCGCAGTCACGGGGCTGGGTCGGATTGCGACAGAAGTAACCGTTCCGCTTACACTGACGACGAGGCTGCGAGAGATTGCTCGGAGTGATCAGTCGCTCATTGTCCGTGCAGCGGCCCTCGCGTCGGACATTCGACTCGAGAAAAACGGGGCTGTTCCGCTCGCGACGCAATTGATGGCCCCGGACGTGTGGCAAAACGTAATTCGTAGCGCGGCCATCGAAGCCCTCAAAGAAGTTGGAACTCCGGAAGCTCTGGAGCTCGCGCAGAAGTACGCACCAGTCCCTTGATCATCTTCCACGGTAGACGCCATTGAAAATCAGCATCGAATACTGCACGCTTTGAAACTACGAGCCTCGAGCCACCAGTTTGGCGGCTGAGATTCGGGCTCGTTTTCCGGACGCCGAGATCGAGCTGGTACCATCTCGAGGGGGAAGGTTCGAAGTCGTCCGCGACGGAAAACCAGTGTATGAAAAATCCAAGACCAAGCGGCACGCTGCGCCTGGTGAAGTCATCTCACTATTAGAAAAGAATTCATAAAACAATGAGAATCGCGTTGTCCACCGGAGGCGGTGACGCGCCGGGGCTCAACGCGGTGATACGAGCCGCTGTGCTCTCGGCGGTGAACCGCGGATGGGAAGTCCTCGGCGTCAAAAAGGGTTACGCCGGGCTGCTGGGCGAAGAAGAAGTAATCCCGATGACGGCGGCTACCGTGCGTGGCATAGCACATCTGGGCGGAACGATTCTGCGGACAACCAACCGCGGTAATCCTTTCAGCTACCCGGTCTATCTTCCCGACGGCAGCTGCGTCGAGAAGGATCGATCCGAGGAGCTGATCGACAACGCCAAGAAACTGGGCATCGACGCCCTTGTTTCGATCGGCGGTGATGGGTCAATGAGCATCGCCCACCAATTGTGCGAGCGCGGAATGAGAATCGTTTGCGTTCCCAAAACCATCGACAACGACGTAAGCGGGACAATCACGACGTTCGGCTTCGATACCGCGGTGAACACTGCTCTCGAAGCAATCGACAAGCTTCACACGACGGCCGAGAGTCACGACCGCGTCATAGTGCTCGAGGTGATGGGCCGCCACGCGGGGTTCATCGCCTTGCACGCCGGGCTGGCCGGAACCGCCGACGTGATTCTCATTCCCGAAATTCCGTACGACATCGAGAAGGTCTGCGAGAAAATCACGGCGCGCAGCAAATCGGGACGACACTTCTCGATCGTCGTCATCGCGGAAGGGGCGTACCCTCGCGGTGAGGGTCCGGCCGTCCGTGGCAAGTCGATGCCTGGTCAGGCCATAAGAGTTGGCGGAGTGGCCGAACGGTTGGCAGACGAGATCGAGGAGCGCACCAAAAAGGAATGCCGCTCACTCATTCTCGGCCATTTGCAGCGCGGTGGACAGCCGACCAGCTACGACCGCTTGCTGGCGGTGAGATTTGGCGGCGCGGCGGTTCGAGCCGTCGCGGACGGCAAATGGGACCACATGATCGCGCTGCAGTCACCCCATATCGTGACAGTGCCGCTCGAAGACGTCCTCAAGACTCCCAAGCGTGTCGAGCCCGACCACGACACTGTACAGACCGCCAGGGCGACCGGTATTTCCTTTGGCGACTAACGTGACCGATCCCCACTCCCAACGGCGGCTTAAGTGTAGCATCCATTCGTCCCACTGAGGGGACAACAGAGGAATCCGTAGAGGCCTCGTTGACAGCTAACTCGTTTTATAGCATTGAGTTAACCATTCAAGCAGTGTATGGCACCCCTCCTGCACCCCTCAGTGCCATGAATCAAGGTTTCAGGCATTTTTCGCTCTCTCATTTGCTTCGCTTTGCAGTGGTTCTGGGGATCGCGTTTTTCGCCTCGGCCAGTGTCGCGCAGGCGCAGCGACCGGTACCGGCCAAACCGCAGGGCCCGGTGACCCGGCAGTCGTCCCGCGGACAGATCGTTCCGCCCGGATTTTTTCCGCCGGCGGGCATGTGCCGGATCTGGATCAACGATGTGCCGGCCAACCAGCAGCCGGCACCGACGGATTGCGCATCTGCAGTAAGAAACCGCCCGTCGAATGCAAAGGTTTTGTTCGGCGACGAGTCTCCAAAAAGCAAAAAGGGAAAATCCGACAAGAAATCGTCCAACCCAACGGATGACCTCGTCGATCTAATTACTCGGAGGATTTCACGATGAAGGGCTTTGTCATAACACTTGCGATCGCGGGGCTCGCCGCTTCTGCGCCGCTCAACGCACAGATTCTCAATCGCCTGCCAACGACGTCGAATCAGAGCACCATCGACGGATCATGGCGTGTCGTCGGGCGGGACAACAACGGGAATACGCTCTACGAACGTCAGACACGCGATGCCTATGGCAACATCGTCATTCAGCGCGCGGTCCGCGACTCCAATGGAAACTTCCGCATCGTGAGCTCACGTACCGTCAATGACAACCGCAATGGTAATCGCAACAACGACTGCAACTACAGCCGGACGACCAATAGCGTCGGCGACATCATTTTCGGTAGAACCGGAAACAACGTGAACAACTGCGACGACCGGGACGATCGGCGTGTCGACGGTGGCTGGTACCAGGTTGGACGTGGCGGCAACAACAACTCCATTTGGGAGCGCCGCACGCGCGATAGTAACGGAAACGTGGTGATACAGCGCGCGCGCCGCAATTCAAACGGCACGTTCACCATCATCAGCACCCGCAACGTGGGCAGGAGAAACGGCGACTGGAACAACGGCCGTGGGAACCGGCGTGACGATGACAGGGAATGGCAGAAGCAGCAGAAGCGCGACGAAAAGGACTGGAAGAAAGAACAGAAGCGTGACGAGAAGGAATGGAAAAAGGAGAACAAGGGCAACAAGGGTAACCACGGAAACAACGGGGACCACGAAAACAACGGTTACAGCAACCATCGTTAAGCAGCAGGCTTGCACGTCATAGCGGCGGCCTCGGGGGAATCACTTCTCCCGGGGCCGTTTCGCATCCGGTGCGATGTATGCACCTTACCCCGCGAATGCCGCGAACTGTAACCGACAGATACCTCCCGCCCGATCACGCGGCGTTCGTGGCAGCCGAGCCTCCAACGGGAAGGCTCATAGTCATCGCGCCAACCCGCGCCGCTTGTGAAACGATCGAGCTCGCCCTTGGTCTGCACATACCTACCATTTTGGAAAAGCAGCACGGCTCAGAAATTCGCGAGCTCGCCGCCGCCGGAAAAGGGTTTGGCATTGTGGCCGGCACCGGAACCGGAAAGACGCTCTCGATACGACCGATCTCAGAAACGATACTTGCTACCGAGACACTGAAAGTCGGCGTCGTAAATCGTGAGCGCGAAGCGACGCCCGAAACTCCAACCTGGAACGTCATCGTCGTCACGACCGGTATTGCGCGACGCTGGTTTCAGGATGGCGACATTCTATCGACCGACACATTGGTCGTCGACGAGATTCACCAGACGTCCGCCGAGCTCGAGCTGTGTCTCGCGCTCGGAAAGCGAGTCGGGTGTCGCTTCATCTGGCTGTCGGCGACAGTCGATCCCACCTTCTACGCGAAGTACCTGAACGCGGTGGCCGTGCTAGAAAGCTCCGCCTTCGACCCGGCGAAAGCCGCCGACGTCAAGATCGTGCGCAAGGATCCGCTCAACTTCCTCGACGACCGCTTCCTCCAGCATGTTGTCAAGGAAAAGCGCGGCGTCGGGATGTTCCTTCCGACTCGCGCCGGAGTCGAACAAGCCGCCGAGCTGGTCGCGGATCGATTCCCCCGCATCAACAGCGCGTTTTATCATGGCGGCGAGCCAATACGAATCATCCGGCCGTTTCTGGAAGGCGAAGAAAAGAAACCTTACTTTCTCGCCATGACGGCCGCGGGCCAGAGCGCTCTCAACGTTCACGGCCTCGACACCGTCGTCATCGACGACACTCGCTTCAGCAATCTCATCGAGCGTGGAAGGAACGTGCTCACCAAGCTCCATCTCGGCGCCAACGAGATTCTGCAGATGGCCGGACGCGTCCACGGACGCGTGGCAGGGGGCAGAGTGTTCATCCTCTCCGATCGTGACATCCAGTTCTCAGCGCTGCGACCGACTGCTCCGGAGTTTCAGCTGGCCGGCGACTCCGAGCGCGTGGCGATGACCTGCGCGGATCTGGGTGTAGCCGCGGACGACCTCGAGCTACCCGTGCCGCTCGATCGAGTTGCATACCGCAAAGCTGTCTCGCTCCTCGAGCGCAGGGGGATCATCGAGAACGGGAGACTATCGCGTTACGGCAAAGCAGTTGAAGCGATGCCGGTTGATCGCCCATGGGCGGAGCTGCTTGTGAACGCGGACGACGAGCTCGTCCCATATCTCGCGGTCATGAGCTCCATAGAGTCACTGCACCGCATGACACGCGAGGACCGCGACTTGTCCGGCGTTACGGTTCCCGGCAGCGATCATCTGACCGCCTACAATCTCTACGCCGAGGCGTACTCGCGCTGCGGATACGTTGGCGAAGTGTACGGTCTGCCGAGGCAGCTGTTCGATGAGTCGATCGAGAGGTGGGCCGAGCAGCGTGGCGTCCTCGTCAAGGCCATCGAAGACGCCGCGCTCGCCACCGCAAGTATCTATCGAAGCCTCGGCATGGAGCTGCCAACGAGGATGGTGAATGCGCGCGAACACGTTTACCGCAAATTCACCGAGGTGCTCGCTCAGTTCATGCCTTTTGATCTGGTAATCGACGAGCAAACCGCCGACGGACCCGAAGCGCGCGTATCGAAGACGAGTGTCTGCGGCAGCTGGGGCCCAATCGCCGGCGACCTGCGATACTTCGCCGACCGCTCCGGTGTTCCGCGCGCGGCAATCGAGGGAACGCAGATTCCGATCGAGCTCATTCGGCGCTACGCGACCCGTGAGAAAGCCGAGCTCGTGTACGACCCGCGGCGAAAGCACGGCCCGCTGATGTTGAAAAGAAAGCTCGAGTACTTCGGCTTCGAGCTGGAGAACGAGCTGGAGACAATCGAGGATTTTCCGCCGGAACTGGAGACGGCCGCACGGCATATCCTTGCCGACTCACTCGCGCGCGGTGAAGCGCGACATTTCGCAGTCAGGAAAAACCACGATGTCATCGAGCGAATCCGCGAGGCCTACAAGCGCTCGGGTGGGGAGACTGAGCGACTGGGTCTTTCCGAGCTGACGCACATATACGAGGAACAGCTGGCAGATGTTCATTCAATGGACGACTTCAAGGCCGCGCGGCTGGTGATCGACTTCGAACGGTTCGTCCCGCGCGCGATGCGTCAGCGGCTCGAAGACCTTCCTGACCATGTCTTGATTCGCGATCGGGAAGTCGAGATCGATTACGACGTTGAAGAAAGGGACGGTGCTCGCGTCGGCGTCGCGCGGCTCCGATTGCCGGAGAAAATTGCCAGAACGCTGAGCGAAGGAGAAATCCCGCGATTCGACCGGCCGGTCAGGTTTGTGGTCCTGCGCGGGCAGCGCGGAGCGGTAAGGTCGGACAGTCTCGACGACCTTCAGGAGAAACTCGCCCAGCCATGGTCGCCTGACGAAGTGGAAGAGTTGGACGATGATCGCACGATGTTATCCAGCGCCGAGCAGGAAGTGAGGCGAATTGCCGGCGAGTTCCGCCGACATCGCCGTGGTCCCAACCGCCACCATGGGCCAAGACACCGCTCGCACGATGGCGGCGATCATTCGCGCGGACGAGATGGTGGAGGCAGCGGGCGAGGGGGGCGGGACTCACGGCGACGACGCAGGGGGCGTTGACCTCCCGCTCTGGCGGGGTCAACGCACAAACGTATAATCCGCGCATGCCCACACAACACTTCGACACCCACTTTCGCGAACACCAGCAAGTCATCGACGGCTGCATTGAGTCTCTACGGGAGTCTTCTGACGATGTGGCCTCTGCGCTCATCGCCTGCATCGGGAGAGGCGGCAAGATCCTGGCTTTCGGAAACGGCGGCAGTGCCACGCAGGCAAGTCACCTGGTCGAGGAGCTGATCGGTCGATTCAAGGAGACGCGGCGCGCGCTGCCTGCGATCTCGCTCGTCGGTGATGCCGGCGTGATTACATGCATCGCGAATGACTTCGGCTACGATTCGCTGTTCGAGCGCCAGGTGGAGGGTCTGGCCACGCGTGGAGACGCTGTAGTCGGAATAACCACAAGTGGCCGTTCGGAGAACGTGCTCCGAGGTCTCAAGGCAGCGCGCGAGCGCAACGCCACGACGATTGCGCTATGTGGGAAGAACGGACTCAAAACGGGAGATGCGGATCACGTGATCGCCGTTCCCAGCGACGTCGGCGCGTACATCCAGGAAGTCCATCTCATGCTGCTCCACGTCTGGTGCATTGCCATCGACGCTGCGATCGCCGATGGCTCGCTCTGATCACACCAGCGTGAGGCGGGGCCAATCCTCGGCGGGGGCCAAGGCATCCTCGCGGTAGCCGAGCCAGCCGGTTTCGTCGTCGGCGACGAGTTCCATTTCCGTGCCGAATGGGAGCGTGAGATTCGGAACCTCATGTCCGGCTGGAAAATCCATCAGGATCGGCACGTCGAGGTCAGATAACAGATCCAGGAGAAAATCCTCGAATTCATCTTCCTCGGATCGATCGATCGAGAGCTGGCCGAAGACTATTCCACGCACGTGACGAAGTAGTCCCGCAGCGCGCAGGTGCAGGAGTCTTTCGTCCGCGACCGACATCGGATCGTACGTCTCTTCGAGGAACAGGACCGCGTCCGTGGTGTCGATCTCGTAAGGTGTGCCGATGGACTGCTGGACGAGTGACAGGTTTCCACCCGTCAATCTTCCGACGGCACGCCCGGGACGCACTGCGCGTGCGATGTCGAGACCGAGCATCGTCTCGGGCCTGGGTGTCGTGAGCGCGGCGAGCAGAGAGAGGAGTGTGGGATCTCCGCCCCCCGGAATGAGGTCGTCGATAGTAGGACCATGGAATACGCGCAGCTGGGCCTTTCGCATCATCCAGAGGTGGAGAGCCGTGATGTCGGAGTAGCCAACGAACGCTTTCGGATAGCGGCGGAATACTTCGGCATCGAGGTAGGGTAGCAGCCGCACAGCCCCGTACCCTCCGGTTCCACAGATGACGGCTTTCACATCGGGATTGCGCCACATCTCAATCAGCCTATCTGCGCGCCATCTATCCTCATGCTGCTGGAAGCGGCGAAATCGTTCTATCTCCGAATCGAGAATGACGTTGAAGCCGGCTTGCTTCAGAGCTTCGACGCCGCGTGCGAGGGAAGCGCTGCGAGGCGCGTAGGAAGGCGCCACCACGCCCACCGTATCTCCAATCTGGAGTGGTGGCGGCTTGAGCAAACCCGGCGGATGTGGGGCGGCCGGTTTGAACTGGACTGGGGCCGTGCCGTTTGTTGGCGCGATTTCCTGCTCGGCGGGATACGCTCCGAGTGACTCGGTCATCGTCGTTTCTCGAAGCGCATTATCGGTATGCCACTGCTAGATTCAAGGGTATGTCTGACACGTCTGTGAAGACGAACGTTGCCGGGAGTGCCGCCCTTCCTAACACTGGGAATATGCAGGCCACGACCCTCAATGGTACCCCTGAAAACACCTACTTCCGGAAGGGTTTTGGGTTAAAGGCCCAGATCGAGTCCGAACTGGCTTCTGACTACACGGGCCACTTGGTAGACCTACTCAAAAGCAGGGAATTTTCCCTTACTGCTGAGTCTGTAACCATCCGTTTAGCGAAGGAGTTCGGGTTCTGTTACGGAGTTGAGAGGGCCGTCGAATATGCGTATCAGGCCAGAAAAAAGTTTCCTGATCGTACCATTTACCTCGCGGGCGAGATCATCCATAACCCGCACGTAAATTCAAAACTTCAGGCGATGGGCATCAGGTTTTTAATGCCCGAACAGGGCCGGATCGATTTCGGTGTCGTAAAACCAGAGGACGTCGTGATTCTTCCGGCGTTTGGCGTGACGATTCGCGATTTCGAAGTGTTGCGGCAGGTGGGATGCGTAATGGTCGACACCACCTGCGGCTCGGTCCTCAACGTGTGGAAGAGGGTGGAGAGCTATGCGCGCGACGGATTCACGTCGCTCATTCACGGCAAGTATTACCATGAAGAGACTCGCGCTACTGCGTCGCAGGCGGAAAAGTACGAGGGCGGGCACTATTTCATTGTCCGCAACATCGAAGAGGCGCAGCTGGTTTGCGATTTCATCGAGGGACGTCTCAGTGCCAGCGAATTGATGCAGAAGTTCGCGCACGCCGCCTCGCCCAACTTTGATCCGGCCAGAGATCTGCGCCGCATCGGTGTCGCCAATCAGACGACCATGCTGGCGAAGGAATCCCTGGCGATTGGCGAGCTGGTCGGGCGGTCGATGGCTCTCGCGCGCGGAGAGGATTACGCGAGAGACAACTTCCGGACCTTCGACACGATCTGCAGCGCCACTCAGGAACGCCAGGACGCTGTCGTCGAGCTCCTGAAAGAGCCGCTCGACGTCATGGTCGTAATTGGTGGTTACAACTCGAGCAACACGATCTCGCTAGCCGCTCTCTGCTCGGAGACCGTCCGGACTTTTCACGTGGAAGACGCCGACGATATCGACCCGAAATCGGGGGTTATTCGCCACCGTCCCCTGGGATCGAAAGAAGAGACCGAGACACCCTCCTGGCTCCCCGCCGCAGACCCCGTAAGAGTAGGCGTAACCGCTGGCGCCAGCACGCCGAACAACAAGATCGGCGAAGCCGTTGGCCGGATTTTCGCTACTAGGGGAATCGACCCAAAAACGGTCGGGTAGGAACCAAAAAAAAGGTGTCGTAAAAGACATTTTTTTCGTACCAGTGGCGTCTCGAACTCGTCTTACTATTGGAGGGTTTGGGTCCACGCAGTAGCTTCTGCACAGCGGCTCGAAACTACCGTTTTGGGGTACCGTAATTATGGCAGCAAGGGACACTGAACCCGTGGAGGTTGAATGGACGTGTATGGTTCGGATACCGCCCCTGACGAAGAGGCGGCTGGTACGACTGGTACCGAGACGACTCCCGAGGTGGGGAGCTGGTTCCAGCGGGGCTCGACGAAAGAGTCAGCGCTGAACGACCGGGGAATAGCAGTTCCGGTCAATACCATGCTCGACCGCGTTCGAGAGGCCGACGCTCTAACCTTCGAGAACGACGAGGGCGAGGAGTAAATCCTTTTTCGTCAGTGTTAAAGAAGGGCCACCCATTTTTGCGGTGGCCTTTTTTTTTGGCGATGCTTGAGTCCATCGCGCGAGGTCGGCGAGGGGTGTCCTCTTCGGCGGCGACTCGCTTACACGCATCGAGCCTCGCGCGCGCACTTACGAATCCCTGTGCGCGTCGGCAGCGCGAGTCTCTTGCTACGCGAGAACGCCGCCTGCGAGAACACCCCTCGCCTCCCTGGTCGAGATCTCCAAGGGGCACTTCTTGATACCCCCGCCCGCCTAACCGGCGACGAGTCAGAAATTCAGGACGAATCAGAAGCTGCGCTACTGCCGGCACAGGTAAATTCCCCCAATGGACACGCACGTGTTCCTCCAGAATCTCGCCGTCGTGCTGTGCGTTGCTGCCGTTGCGACGGTGGTATTCCAGCGACTGCGGCAACCCGTGGTATTCGGATACTTGCTGGCGGGACTGATAATCGGCCCCCACATCCCGATTCCACTCGTCGCCGACCCACGGACCGTGCGAGCGCTGTCCGAGCTAGGAGTCATCCTGCTGATGTTCTCGCTCGGTCTCGAGTTCAGCATTCGCAAGCTTCTACTGGTCAGTCAGAAAGCGGGCGCGGTGGCACTGTTTGAATGCAGCGTCATGGTCTCCGTCGGATACCTGGTAGGCCAAATACTCGGCTTCACGCGCATGGAAAGCATCTTCACCGGTGCTATCATCGGGATTTCCAGCACCACGATCATCGTAAAGGCGTTCCAGGAGCAGAACGTGAAGGGTAGGGTGACAGAGCTCGTATTCGGGGTTCTCATCATCGAGGATCTGATAGCGATCTTTTTGCTCGCCATTCTCACCACCATCTCGCGTTCGGGTACGGTATCGCCGACCGAGTTGGCTTTGACCGCGATGCGACTGGCGATGTTCCTCGCCGCGCTTGTCGGATTCGGTCTGCTGATCGTTCCCCGGGCAATTCGGTACGTGCAGAAACTCGGTCAACCCGAGACCACGCTCGTGGCGAGTATTGGATTTTGTTTTGCCGCAGCACTCCTCGCGCTTTCCTTCGGCTATTCCGTCGCCCTGGGCGCGTTCATCGCTGGCTCCCTCGTGGGCGAATCCGGGTTCGAGGCAGAGATTCAGGCCTTGGTCCGGCCGGTGCGCGACATGTTCGCGGCAATCTTCTTCGTGTCGGTCGGGATGACAATCGATCCGATCGCCGTGGGCGAGCACTGGGCGGCTGTCGTCATACTCACACTATCGGTCATTCTCGGGAAGACACTCGCCGTTACGATCGGGGCCTTTCTTGCCGGTCACGGGCGGCGTACCGCTATGAAGGCCGGAATGAGTCTGGCACAGATCGGTGAATTTTCATTCATCATCGCGAGTGTCGGCGTTGCCTCTGGCGCGATAGGCGGCTTCATCTACCCTGTGGCGATCGCTGTCTCGGCGATTACCACGCTGAGCACGCCACTCCTGATCGGGCTTTCCAACCGCGCCGCTGCATCAATCGACCACTGGCTGCCCGAGCCGATACAGACGGTCGCGGCACTGTACGGGTCGTGGATCGAGCGTGTTCGCAGTGCCCCTCGGCCTCCCGCAGTGCGCTCGGTGACAAACAGGATCATCCGCGTAATCCTCCTGGACGCAGCGCTCCTCATTGCCCTTGTGATCGGCGTCAATGTCGAGCTAAACCGCCTGACGCGCATGGTCGCGGACATGATGGGGATGTCGCTCGACACAGTTCGATTCACGATTGTTCTCGTTGCGGGCCTGATCGCTATCCCGCTTATCTACGGTCTGATCACGAGCGCCAGGACTCTTGGTCGATATCTCGCCGGGCGAGCTTTCGCCGATGCCGAGCGCGGAAAAGTCGACGCGGCTGATGCGCCTCGACGCGCGCTCGTAATCCTCGTTCAGCTCGCTGTAGTGATAGCGGTAGGAATACCTGTTGTTGCGATCACCCAGCCGTTCCTCCCGGCGCACCAGGGCGCCTTGGTCTTCGGCCTACTGACGCTTGTCCTGCTCATTGCTCTCTGGCGCAACGCCTCGAATCTTCAAGGCCATGCCCGTGCCGGAGCGCAGATCATCGCGTCGGCTCTGGCCCAGCAAATGGCGTCGTCGGAAGGCATAGCAGACGAGGCGCACCTGCTGACCGATGTAAATGCGATTCTTCCAGGTCTGGGGGAGCCGGTCGCTATTCGCGTCGTGCCGCAGAGCATCGCCGTTGGACGAAGTCTGGCCGAGCTCAATCTCAGAGGCGCGACTGGCGCAACGATACTCGCGATTCGTCGTGGCGAAACGCAGATACCCACGCCTCTCGGGCGCGAAGTCATTCGCGCGGACGACCTCGTGGCGGTTGCTGGGGCTCAAGACGCAGTCGCCGTGGCGAGGGCAATCTTTTCTCCGGATTTGTCGCGGATCCAGGACGATCTCGTGGGGGCTGAGGTCGAAGCAGAGTTGCAGGCCCTGAACGACGCGTTGATGGTAGAGCATCGCGATCCGCGTCGAAGCTTTGTGCCGTAGACATCCCTGCCTTTCGAGTCCATCTCGCGCGCCACGATGCCGAGCGCAGCTCGGCGCGCTCCCGCGCGTACAGTTGGGTGCTGCCAAGCATGAGCAGCGGCTTATCACGATGCTAGTGGGAAGGCGGGCGAGGGTGTCGCGCAGGGAGGCGTTCTCGCGTAGCGAGAGACTCGCGCTCTCTAAATTGCTTGATTCCTTAAACCCTCGAGCGCGAGGCTCGATGCGTATAAGCGAGTCGCCGACCGAAGGGACATCCTCGCCCGCCTGACCGGCACCAACGCAAAAAAAGGGGCGGCCCGAGAGCCGCCCTCTCTTTCGCTCACAACTAACAACTATCCGCCCGCAGCGCGCCGACGCTTCGCGCGGCGCGGGGTCGCGGAGTTTTTGCGACTGATCGGCACCACATCGAGCTCCGCCGCCCGCTCGATCTCGTTTGGAGTCGCCGGAACCTGTCGCGGCTGCTTGTAGACGAACCGCTTCCCTTCATAGTTCCGGAAAATCACTTCCTCGTCGGTGATCTGCTCGAGGTACTCCGGCAGCAGCGGCACCTTGCCTCCGCCTCCGGGGGAATCGATCACGAATTGCGGCACCGCCAACCCGGATGTCCAGCCGCGCAGCGCCTGCATGATCTCGAGACCCTTCTGCACCGTCGTCCGGAAATGCTCCCCGCCCGCGACCTGGTCGGCCATATACAGGTAGTAGGGCCGCACGCGGGCCTTCAGCAACTCGTGCATCAACTTCATCATCACCTTCGGGTCGTCGTTGACGCCCTTGAGCAGGACCGTCTGGCAGCCAAGCGACACGCCAGCTCTGGACAGGCGATCCAGCGCCGCCACCGCTGCTGGAGTCAGCTCGCTCGGATGATTGAAGTGCGTGTTCATGAAGATCGGGTGATACTTCTGCACCATCTCGCAAAACTCAGGGGTGATTCGCTCGGGAAGATGCGAGGTGATGCGGCTGCCCAGCCGAATGATCTCGATGTGCGGGATCGCCCTGAGCTGCTGGAGGATGTACTCCAGTCTTCGGTCGCTCAGCATCATCGGGTCGCCGCCGCTCATGATCACGTCACGGATCTCCGTGTGCTCACGCAGGTACTGGAACGCCGAGTCGAATTGATTGAGCGGAATCTTTTCCGGATCGCCGACCTTCCGGCGTCGGGTGCAGAAGCGGCAATACGTCGCGCATACGGGACTCACGAGGAAAAGCGCACGGTCGGGATAGCGGTGTGTGATGTTCGGCACCGGTGAATCTCCGTCCTCATCGAGCGAGTCGATGACGCCGTCGACTACGTCCAGCTCTTCGACGGTGGGGACGTACTGATTCCACATCGGATCGCCCACTTCCTTGATCTGCTCCAAGGCAGCGGGTGTGATTCGCATCTGGAAGTTGTCGAATGCCGGCTTCAGCGCCTCGACGTCGATCACGTCGTGTCCAAATTTGTCCGCCAGCTTCTCCAACGTAGCGATGCTCTGATCCTTGATGATCTGTTGCCAATCGCTCATTCGTGCACCACTCCGGCCCCGTGAAGGGCGTTGTAGATGATCCGAAAATCCTCGGATCGGGCCGACCCCCCGGCTGCGAAGCTCTCGCCGCCGGGTTGCTGCAGTTCGTGAACCACATTAGCCACTTCAACGCAACAAGCGCCGATCATCAACCTGTCGGATTGCGTGATCAACCCAATCCTGAGAGCCGCAGGGTTCGAATCCAGCGCTCGCTCGGATCCACCTGACGCTTTGCGAGCGCAAGGTCGCAAATGCGTCGAATGAGTCCGGAGTAGTCGAGCGTCGCCACGCCGGCCATGCGAGCGAGTCCGGCGGTGGGAGAGATGTCCGGATTGGCGTTGATCTCGAGGAGCCAGGGACGTCCCGAAGGATCGATGCGGAAATCCGCGCGCCCGTATCCTTCACCGCCGACTACGCTCCAAGCCGCCCGCGCGATAACCCCGAGCTCATTCGCCAGCTCCTCCGGCAAATCGGCCGGACAATTTGGTTTTGCCCCAAGGTCTTCGTCACTCCCCGTTTCCCACTTGGATCGATAGGAGACGATGTGCCACATGCCGCGCGGCATGTTCGCGAAATCGATCTCTGAGACCGGAAGAATCTCGTCGCCCAGAATGCCGACATTCACCTCTCGGCCATCGATGTAGCGCTGGACGAGGACCTCGTCCCAGCCTTCAAGCATCGCCGCCACTCTTGCCGAGAGCGCGCGCATGCTTCTTACCACCGAACGCTGCTCGATCCCCACCGACGCATCTTCAGCGACGGGTTTGCAGATCGCGGGGAATCCTACGCTCGTCACTTCGTCGCCCGGATGGAGGTGCGCCCAGCGGGGGACGGGGAGTCCCGCGCGATCGAGAACGGTGTTGACGAGATTCTTTCGGAGGGTGAGAGCAGTCGTCCAGCTCGAGCTGCCGGTGAAGGGAACGCCCAGCAGCTCGAGGACGGAGATAACCATTGACTCATAGACCGCTTCGCCGTCAATGCCCTCGCAGAGATTGAACACAAGGTCGAACTTTCCGCGCCTAACGCGTTCGACCCACCGTCCATCGTTGGTTACAGGCACACGCACGACCTCGGCCGCGAACTCCGAGAGCGAGCTCTCCACCGCCTCGATCGCGTCAAGAAGAAGAACCTCCGGGGCCTTGCCCAGGGCCGAGAGTCCATCGAAGAGCAATGCGATCTTCATTGCGCGTTCCTCCGTGTCCCGTCGGTCAAGCCAGTCCGCTCGCAACGAGCGCCGGCTCGCCGGCAGCGGCACTGGTGCGAGAAACCGCGGCGTCGAGATTCACGCTCTGTCTGGCGGCGGCGTGTCTCATACAGCTCTGAATCAACTCGTCATAGCCGATGCCCGCCGCGCGAGCAGCTTTTGGCAGGCACGAATTGTCGGCTGGATCGGGAAGAATTCCCGGAAGAGGATTTACCTCCAGAACGTTCGGTACGCCCGCAGCGTCGAGCCGGACGTCGACCCGTGCCCAGTCTCGGCAGCCGAGCACCTGAAACGCGTCGAGAGTTACTCGCTCGATGGAGTTCTGGAGCGTGTTAGTGATGCGCGCCGGGCACTCGAAAATGTCGAGGGGATTCTCCGGCCGATCCCAGACAAACTTCGCGTCGAAGCTGTAAATCGGCAGCGCTCCACTGGGGAGCGTTTTGAAATTCATGCCCACGATCGGGAGCACCGTAGCGTGTTCGCCATTTCCGAGCACCGCGCAGGTGAACTCTTTTCCGGGAAGATATTCCTCGACGAGAACGGGCTGTCTGTAGTTCTGAAGCAGAAACAGGGTTTGTCGGCGAAGCTGCTTTTGGTCCCAGCAGAGATTTCCGTCGGTTATTCCCTTCGACGATCCTTCGTGCAACGGCTTCACGAAAAGAGGTAGAGGCATTTTCTTCGCGACTCCCTCGAGTTCCGTGATTTTTTCGACCACGGCAAAACGGGGAGTGGGGATCCCGCGAAAGGCGAGCGTTTCTTTCGTCCTCGCCTTGTCGAGGCAGAGCGAGAGAGTGAAGGGATCGCTGCCAGAGTAGGGAATCCCGAAAAACTCGCAGATAGCGGGCACGTGCGCCTCTCGATTCACGCCATGAAACCCTTCTGCGATGTTGAAGACGATGTCGGGGCGGATTTTCCGAAGTCTCTCCGGAAAATCTTCCGTTGCCTCGAGTCGAACGACCTCACCGAGGGCGGAGAGAGCCGATTCGACGGCTGCGATCGTGACGGGACTATCCCACTCGGCGAATTCGTCGCGAGCCGTCAGGTCGGTTATCGTGAGACCGAGGATTTTACTTGGAGGCTCTTCGTCGGGACGCGGAAGCTCCCCGTCTTCCTGACGGCCGCCCTGGGAGACAGGGCTGGCGAGCTCTGACGGCTCGGGTTTTTGATTGTAGGCGAGTCCGATGAGAGTCATCGATTCCCTACGAAAACGCGCGTGCTCGAATCATGGTGACGAGTATATAAACCGCGACGAGGTGGCGCAATAATTATTCCGCAGTTCCTGAAAAAAAATTTGCGGGGAAGAATTCTTTTTCAGCGTCTCGGAATTTTCGGGCGCTTGCGTTCTTGAAAAGATCGAAAAACGAACGGGCGGGAGTTGTCAGTGAAAAAAGATTCTGGTTCGGAGTTCACTACGTCGGGACGCAAAGATTGCTATTTAAGGCACAGGGAGTCACCTCGAACGCCACTGAGGCAAGTCCGGACGTAGTGAACTGCCCGTTCTGTTGAGAATTTCGCAGCGATACCTGAGTGGCGCGACCCAACCAAGCGGCCTCAGACTTTGTGGTAAACGATTCTCGCCGCCTCTCGACGATCCTCCGCCTGGTAAATCTCAAAATCGGAAAAGAAGGCCGGCGTCTCTTTCGCGAGAAGCTTGAGCATGGCCACCGCGCATCGCCGGATCTCCAGCTCGGCTCCCTCGCTCGCCCGGAGCTCCAGCATCGTCCGCCACGCCCGCGCGTTCGCCGTCACCACGATCTTCGTCTCGGTGGAATTGGGAAGAACGCCCCGCGCGGCCTCGCGAGCCATTTTGCGTCGATGAACTTTGTCCGCCACCCAGCCGTAGCGTTCCATCAGATGCTCGACGAGACGGACGTAGCTTCGCTGCGCTTCCTCGATCTGCTCCCGCCACTCCTTCTCGAGTGGCTCGTCGCCGACGATGGCGGGCGGGACGACAAAGTGCGCCTGTGACTCGTCGACGTAGCGCTGACTGAGTTGGCTGTAGGCAAACCCAGCGCGATGCCGGACGAGCTCGTGTGTCAGAGACCGGCTGACACCCTCGAGGAGAAGCGTGTAGTTGGCGTGCTCGAGGACGCTGCCGTGACCCTGCTTCTTGATATTCTCGAGATAATCGCGGGTCGAGCGATTGGCCGGATTTTTTTGACTCATATAGCAGAGTCGACCCGCGAATTCGGCCAGACGTTCGCCATCAGTGCTCTCACCGAGCCAATTCACGGGGAGATGCTCCGGCTCGAGAAAAACGGGGCGGGCAAGCAGAGTTATCCGGGGCTCGGTATAGATCACGATGGCTTCTGAGTGGGTAGTGTCGTTGGCGACGAAGCGCGGGACCGCGGGGCGCGGGAGCGGCAGAAAGCTAAGAAGGACCTTCGATCAGCGACAGCCGGAACCGACCGTACTGCCTCGCGTTTAACAGATCGTCAAGTGTGCTCCGGGCTTTCTCGGGTAAAGGAGGAAGTGACGGATCGTACTTGATATCGATGATTGCCTTCTGACCGGGTAGAGGCACTTTTACACCAGGATTGAAGATGTTCTGCGGATCGAACGCTCTTTTCACCAGAGAAAAAACGCGAATGGCGTCCTTGTGCCACACTCTGTCGAGGAGAGGCGTGCGTATGCGGCCATCGCCGTGCTCGCCCGTGAGCGTGCCGCCAAGGCGACTGGTGAGCGTCACGACGTCATCCAGCAAGCCGGTGACTTTCTCGCGCCAGTCCGCCTGGCGCACATCGATGAGCGGATTCACGTGGACGTGGGCGTCACCCGCGTGTCCGAAAATCACTCCGCTCACCCCTCGGTTGCTGAGAGCTTCGCGAACACCCTTCACGTATTCAGGAAGCTTCGGTGGTGGCACGGCGCCGTCCTCGACAAACTGCATCGAAGTCGAATGCTGGAGCGCCGCCAGAATCGGACTCGCGGCGTGACGTAGCTCCCAGATCTCCTGCTCGGCCGCTGGCGTGAGCGCTACATCCACCGCGAAGGCACCAGCGGACTCGAAAGCGAGAGCGAGTTGCTTCGCAGCCGCAGCTGAAGCGTCCGCATTTTCTCCTTCGACCTCGGCGAGGAGGATCGCGGCCGCGCCTTCGACGCGAGACTGAAGCTTCTCGTCGCCACTCCTACCCGTAGTTGCGTACGCCAGAAAACTTCGATCCAGTAGCTCGCAGGCACTCGCGCCCGCCTCGAGAGCTTTCGTGGCCGCCACCGTTGCATCGTCCAGGGAAGCGAAGGATCCAAGAACACTGCCGGTCGCCGTCGGAACGTCGGACAACGTGAACTGTACCGCGACGACAATTACGAGCGTCCCCTCACTGCCGACGAGCAGATCCACGAGATCGGCGTTGGTTGCGTATTCGTGAATCGCGTACCCCGACGACTCCTTTCTCACACCGCGGTGCTCGATCGGGCGCCGCTTGTCCGTCGCGACTGCGTCGCCATGGACGTCGCGAAGAAACCGGGCGATTGCTTCCACCCGTTTCGGCGACGGCTCCCCACGCTTGATAACTGCGCGATCTCCATCGCTGAACACGCAGTCGAGAGCACTAACCCAGCGTCGGACAGACCCGTACCGTAGGCTCCTGGCTCCGGACGCATTGGTCGATACCATGCCGCCGAGCGTGCAGAAAGCCCCACTTGACGGGTCCACGGGCAGTCGTAGACCGCGGCGTCGTGCCGCAACATCGAGCGTTCCCCACAGCACACCCGCATCAGCCCAGACTGTTTTGGCGCGCTCGTCGATCCTGCTCAGATGGGTCATTTGCGAAAGATCGACTATCACTCCCGCTCCGATCGCGCCCCCCGACATGCTGCTCCCTGATCCGCGCGGAATGAGACTCGTCCCGGTTTCTGCTGCCCACCTTGCCAGGGCGACTACATCTTCGGCATCCACCGGAACTGCGACCGCGGTCGGCATCGCTCTCGCTATTCCCGCTGCCTCGGAATAAAGCGCGCGCGCGAGATCGTCTTCCCGAAACGTTCCGCGAAAACCGGTAGGGTTCACAAACCGAGACTGTTTACCCGAGGTGGATTCACGGAGTAGTCGTAGAACCCTTTTCCGGATTTTTTCCCGAGCATTCCGGCGAGGACCATTCGCTTGAGAAGCGGAGGCGGGGCGTAGCGTGCTTCTCGATACTCCGTGAACATGATTTCCGAAATCTTGTAGACAGTATCGAGACCCACGAAATCCAGCAGCGTGAACGGTCCCATCGGATGCCCGGCTCCCAGCTGCATCCCTTTGTCGATGTCCTCGACCGACGCGACGTTCGACTCGAGGGCGTGGATCGCGTCCAGCATGTAAGGAATGAGGAGCAGGTTGACGACAAAACCTGAATTGTCCTTTGCTCTAATTGGCTCCTTGCCGAGTGCGCGGACGAAATCGATGGCGCGCTGCTCTGTCTCATCGCTGGTAGTGACCGTGCGGACGACCTCGACGAGCTTCATCAACGGGACGGGGTTGAAGAAGTGAAGGCCCAGCATCTTGTCCGCTCGACCGCTCGCCGTGGCCATCGCGATTATAGTGAGACTCGAGGTGTTGGAGGCAAAAATCGCATCGGGCTTGGCGATGCGATTCAGCTGCGACCAAAGTGTGTTCTTCACGTCGAGGTCCTCTACTACCGCCTCGACAAAAAGGTCGGAGTCGGCCAGGTCCTCGAGCGATGTAACGAAGCGGATGTTCCGCAAAGTCGCATCACGCTGTTTTTCGGTGACCTTGCCGCGCTCGATTCCCTTGCTGAGGCTTTTTTCGACCGTCTGTCGAGACTTCGAGCACAGATCGTCCGAAACTTCCCTCACCGCAGTCGGAAATCCGCATGCGGCGGAGACCTGAGCGATACCGCTCCCCATCAGTCCACCACCAAGAACGCCGACCTTCTTTATCGCGTTCACGACAGGTTTCGGGCGCGTGAATGAGTGTCCATTCTAGCGTCGCGGGAGACGTGGCCGCGATACGATCGCGTCTAGCAATCCACCCGATCGCTCGAAATCGCCGTGCTCGAGGCGATCGAGCACCTGCTCGAGCGCGAGCTGCACGCTTCCGAGAATCCCGCGGTGTGTACGAGCGACGCGATAGCCAGCGACGGACCCGCCGGCAAACGGCAGGACCGCCGCGCCGGCGGCAAGAAGCAACGGCAGGTGCGCCACGATCAGGCCGAGTCCCACGACGCCGCTCGCCGCGGCGCCGACCGCGGTCAAGAATCCACCCATGCCAACTCGCCGAGCGCGGCTGGCGTGGATATCCGCGTCCAGCCTGACCACAACGCGCGAGCCGTCGACCGGCATCACTGTGGCAGACACCTGGCTCGCATCCATCAAATAGTATCCGTGGCCGCTGAGGCTCACCGTGCGGCGCACTTTCCCAAACAACCCGCGTTGCGGCTCCCAGGTGATGCGATCCGCGAAGCGGCGCTGAACCCGAAGGCATTCGTCTTTTTGCATCCACGCATCGATAGTGCTGAGAACGTCGCGGGCGTTTCCGGGAACGGTGCGCGTCGCTGTTGCAAAGCCGGCTCCCGCGATGTGAGCGACGAGCCCCCGCTCCTCGGGTAGATTGACGCGCGTTCGCTCTTCGGCGAGGGCCTGGCTCAGGCTTCCGGGATTGAGCCCGACTTCGTTGCCAATGTCGCGGAGCTGACTCTCGCTTATCAGGTCGGACGAGTCGGGGATTGCGCCGGCGCCCTGCAGCTCCGCTGCCCTCGCCAGCACTCTTTCGAGCGCTTGTCTATCGAGCAGCGTCTGCCTGGCAGGCAGCGACGACTTCTCATCGGCCATGCAGAATTATATCTGCTAAATCCCTCCGAGTACGACCTCTAGCTGGCGAGTGAGAGCGTCCCGAATCGTATCCGTGAGACCGAATGTCGCGAGGAAAGTGCTTTGCGCGTTCGCGCCAACAGCCCGATTCACGGATCGCAGGTAATAGCGCATGTACCCGTCGAGCAGGTTTGGCGCGACTCGCTCCAGAAGGAGCGCTCCGCCCCGCACTGCGGCTGCGCTCTGGTAGCGCTCTCCGACACCGGTGCGCCGCTGCTCCGGCGTGATGTTGTCGGTCACCGCGGTGTTAGCGATGCCCGAAACCGCTTCGTGCGCGATGACGTATATCGCCTCGACCGCATCGTTTGGCCGGTCGGGGAAGGTGACCGTTAGAATGTTCGCCTGCTTGCCGTTCGTTAAGGACCGACCTTCACCATCGAGCGGGAGCGAGAGCAAAACGTCTCCGGAAGCTTGCTGGGTGTTGTTGAGGAACTTCTGCATGCGTGGCCGATACGTACCCTGCCAGAGCGTATCGACCAGCTCCAGCACATTCCTTCGCTCTCGCTGTTGCTCCGTCCAATACGAATGGTAGAACCGGGAGCTCTCGTCGTTAAGGGATTGAACGAAGAGTCGGAGCCAGTCGCGATCGGGACCGGTCTGGAAATAGGCGGCGAGAAAGGCGAGCGCCTGCGCCTGCTCCATCGACGACGCCGCCCTCGGATCACCGTTCGCCCGAATGAACAGATCGACGGTCTGAGTCAATTCCGCCCACGAAGAAAACGAAAGGGGGACGAACTGCGCGTTTATCAACTGGGGATTGGTCGCCAGACGCGCGCGCAGCTTGTCGTGATTGGCATCCAGTGCCGAGACGACGTTCGCTCTGTTTTTGAGCACCGTCATTGTGGTGCTGTACCCGCGCTTGAAGAAGGGCACGAACGTCGTGTCCTCCTGCAGCATCGCGAAGCCGTGCAGCCACAGATCGACGTGCTCGCGGGTCTTAATTGGCCAGACTGAGTCCGCTCGACTGGCGTTCTGATCACTCGGAGAGCCGCTCGGCGAGCCCGCCCCGCCCGTCGTGGCCGTTCCGCTGCCAGTAGATGCGCACGCCGCTATACCCAAAGCGCACGCAGTAATCGCGACAAGTCTTATGAAGCGCATCATTTTTTCCTCTTGCACTCTATTGAATTGATTCGAGCACCACTGCGATCCCCTGACCGCCTCCGATGCAGGCCGTGCCGAGGCCGTATCGCTTTCCGCTCGACTGCAACGCATGCAGTAGATGGGCCGTGATCCGTGCTCCCGACGCGGCGAGCGGATGACTCAGCGCGATTGCTCCACCGTGAACATTGAGACGCTCGCGCGGGAGTCGCAGCTCTCGCTCCACCGCGCACGTCTGGGCCGCAAATGCTTCGTTGACCTCGATAAGGTCCATCGCGTCCATCGACAACGCCGCTTTCTTCAAAGCGGACCTGGAGGCGGGCACCGGTCCTATCCCCATAATCCTGGGATCGACGCCGGCAACCCCCCATGAAACGAGCCGGCCGAGTGGCTTCAATCCGCGGTCGCGCGCGAACTTCTCACTGGCGATCACCATCGCTCCGGCGCCATCTCCAATCCCCGAGGCATTGCCTGCGGTGACGACGCCGTTCTTCCTGAAGACCGGCTTGAGGGCGCCGAGTCTCTCCAGAGATGTGTCTGGCCGCATGTGCTCGTCGTTCGCGAACTGTTCTTCTTTTGCTGTTTTGGGATTCGGAACGGGAATCGGAACCACCTCTTCCTTGAACACGCCTCGATCCCAGGCGTCTTTCGACAGCTGCTGGGACCGCAGCGCGAATTCGTCGACGCAGCCCCGATCCAACTTGTAGGTCTCTGCCAGATTCTCCGCGGTTTCGGCCATGCCGAGTCCCACATACGAGTCCGTGAGACCCTCCCAGAGGACGTCTTCCATCACTGGTGGCTTTCCCAACGGAGTCCCCCACCGCAGTCCGCGGGTCACGTGCGGCGCTTGCGACATCGACTCCGCGCCTCCAACCAGACACACTTCCGCGTCTCCAAGGATTATTTCCTGCGCGCCACTTACGACCGCCTGAAACCCCGACCCGCAGAGCCTGTTGAGCGTCAGGGCCGAAGTTTCTTCGCGAACTCCTGATTTGAGGGCCACATGTCGGGCGAAATAGATGGAATCGCTCGTGGTGTAGAGCACATTACCGAAGATGGTTTGATCGATGTCGGTGGGTGCAACCCCGGCGCGATTGATCGCTGCTTTTGAGGCATGGACGGCGAGGTCGATCGGAGAGAACCCCTTAAGTCTCCCGCCGAAGGTCCCGAACGGCGTACGGACAGCAGACAGGAACACTACACCGGTTCCGTTTGCCGCGTTCTTCATTGCTTGCAATGGAGCCACGCTATCAAGCCGCTCTCTTGCCGCAATTCACGCAGAACTTCCACGTCGCATCGAGCTCGGACCCGCAGCCAGCGCAATGCTTAGCCTGCAGGTTCTGACCGCAGTGTGGGCAGTATGTTATTGCTCGCCCGACTGGCAGGGTGCCGCCACAGAAGCGACAACCATCCGGCAGATCCATCGTCGCCAGAGTCGGGATTGCGAACGAAGTCTGACTCGCGGTAGCGTGCGCGTCCGAGCTTCCGTTTCCCTGTCCGCCCGGACGCGCGCCGGCGGAATATCCGCCCGCATTTTGCGCCGGAATGGAAATCCCGAGCTTTTGAACAGCATCAGGAACAAGCGAAATGCGCGCGTCCGCGTACTCACGAAACAATCCGGTATCGGCATGCGGGGAAGCCAGCTCCTTTTTCAGCCGTTCCTGCATCGCCTGGTCGGCGCGGATGAATCCCTTCTCGCCAGATAGCAGCCGCGTGACGGCGGCCTCGTAATCCTGGTTCGTCTCGATCCCGAGATCTCGGCGGTAGAACCTGTAAGGCACAAGTGTGTCATACAGCTCCTGGACGCTGAAAGGGACGCTCAGGTACTCTATGTGACCGTTCCGAATGTTGTGGACCAGTCTCTGAAAAAGTCGGTCTAGATCGTCCATGCTCGCTTACTCGGCTGGAATGAATGGACATCGGGGAAAGGAGCCATCGCCTTTAAGCGAAGCGGACCTTCCTGATGCTTTGCTATCCAAGCCTCAAATTGGGATTGCCGCAAGCCCTTCGACATTGATTGCTCGGCGGCGGCCCGCGTGGCCAGGAAATTCGCGTACTCGTTTTGCGGCTGTCCGTTGTGACCTCGTACCCAACGCCACTGACATTCATGCGCCTGGACGGCCGATGCAGCCTCCTTCCATAACTCGAGGTTCTCGATGACCCCGCCTTTTCTCTTCCAGCCTCGTGCCATCCAGTCTGGCAGCCAGGAAGTCATCCCGTCAACGATGTACCTGGAATCACTGGTAAAGAGCACACGGTAAGAGTTGCCGCGCCGAGAGATCTCGTGAAAGGCTTCGATGACTGACCGCAAGGCCATTCTGTTGTTGGTCGTGGCGGGCTCAGAGATCCAGTAGTCGCAGCGGGTGATCTCGTTGGATCGGGGGTGCAGCCACTCGATCAATCCGCCGGCGCCACCGGGATTCTCTCCCTCCCGGCCGTTCCCGATGCACGATTCGTCGGCGTAAATGGCGACAAGGTCACCCGATTTGGCGCGGGTCACTTGATGACCTCAATGCTCTCCATCTCGTCCAGGTAGAGCGTCATCTCCTGGCCGGTTGTCGGGTGCGTAGCTTCCACGGCCTCACGCCCGCTAATGACGCACAGGCGCGTTGGCACGACGACAAACTCAGTCCCACGCCGCGATGCGGCGATCCGTCGACCGTTCATTATCGCCGCTTCGAGGATGTCGTATTGCTTGTGCGTCAGCTGCGCCAACTGATCTCTCCGTGTTCGCGAGGCGTCACGATCCGCGGCACCAGCTGCGAACCACGCCTGTGAGCACTCGCGTGGCGCGCTCGATTTCGTCGATTGCCACGAACTCCTCCGCCGAATGCGCCATGCCGATGTCGCCGGGTCCAAAGCATACCGTCGGAATGCCGGCAGCGTTGAGTAAAGCGGCGTCGGTCCACGCCGACAAACCCTCGATCTCCGCCACCATACCTTCGCCCTCGATCGCGTTTACGAGCCGGAGAACGATCGGCGCGTCTGACGCTACATCGCTCGGTAGCTGTGCTGTAATCAATGTAACTTGCGCATTGAAATCGGGATGGTTTCGTCGCACCCGCGCACAGGCTTCCAGGATTTCCTGAGTCGCTATTTCCGCCGTCTCGCCAGGGACGGTGCGCCTCTCGATCCTGAGCTTGCAGGCTGCGGGATAAGTAGACATTCCCACTCCGCCCTCTATCGTCGATGCGTGCAGTGAGCCGCGACCGAGCAGCCGGTGCCGCGCGCCTGACTCCCGAGTTTTCTCAAAAGAATCGAGATCGGCGAGCAGCAACCCGGCGTGAGTTATAGCGTCGACGCCCTGGTCGTAGCGGCTGCCGTGTGCGGCACGTCCCGTAAAGGCGATCTCGAACCACGCGAAGCCCCGGTGAGACGGACAGATTGCGAGTCGTGTTGGCTCGGCGATGATCGCTGCCTCGCATTCAACTCCGGCCGCGAGAAGAGCGCGCATGCCGAGGCTCTCGTGTTCTTCGTCGGCGACAGCCGTGACGAGGACTTGCCGCCGCGCCGTTTCATTGGCGCCAAGCGCCGCGGCGGCACAGACCGCTGCGAGTCCTCCCTTCATGTCCGCGGAGCCACGACCATAAAGCCGATCGTCGCGAATGTTCGCCGCAAACGGCTCGTGGATCATTCCCTCGACGCCGACGACATCGAGATGACCGTTCAGCATCAACGCTGGAGCATCCGCTGGGCCCAGGCGCGCGACGACATTCGCCCGGCCAGGCGAAATCTCGATGACCTGGACGACAAATCCCCAATCGTCCAGCACCTCCGCGAGTGCATTCGCACATCCACCCTCGCCGGGGGAATCCGGCGCGAGGGTGGGGTTTCTGGAATCGATTTTTATCAAGGTGCGGGCGAGCGCGATGGCATCGCCACGCTGGATCAGCACGCGATTAGCGTCTCTTCGCCGTCTTTGCTGACGCTTTGTGCTTCGACCTCGAGGCCGCCTTGGCGGTGTGTTTCTTGGCCGCGGGCTTCATCGAGTGTTTTTTGGCGGCGGGTTTCTTGGCGGGCGCAGCATGCTTCACCGCGGGTCTCGCGGGTGTAGCAACAGGACGTGAAGGAGCGGCGTGCCCAGTCTCGGGCCTAGTCGCCGGTTTGGATGCCGAGGGAGTAGCAACGGACGCTGGTTTCCTCTTCGCATGCGATGCCTCCACTTCGCGCATCAGCTTGTCAGCTTCGTCCTGGGTCATCTGGCCGCGACGGACCATATACTGTAGCAAGTCCCTGGCGCTCTCGAGTACGAGTCCGGTGAGGCCGGCGGCAGCGCCGATAACATCCTTCATCGCCGCGGCCATTTTGCTTCCAGCCTCCAGGCTGATTTCATGCGCCTTCGCCGCCATCTCGGCGACGGTATCTTTAACGTCCGCCCCGCGGTGCCCCGGGCTCCGCTTTGGCGGAATGGGGGGTGTGCCTGGTGCAGCAGGGGTAGCAGGCGCCGGAACGGTCGCAACTGCTGGTTTGTCTCTATCTGGCATTTATGGGCTCCGGCCAGCGCTGAACGGCTGCTGGCACGTGGAAGGATCAATTTTGGTGCTGTTCAGGCCAAACGGGCTTGAACGGCGCTAAGTATATGATTTTTCGTCACTAAAACAAGGTGGCCTGAAGCGTGTTCTTGAGCGGGGCGGATCTGGTCCTCTGGCGATAATGTCCAAACATTAACCCGCCATACCTAGCACACCTTGACGCCATTCAACGCGAATGAAGCCGAAAGTACTTGATCTAACACGCGTGTTGGCCGGCCCCCTCTGTTCGATGATGTTGGGCGATCTGGGCGGGGACGTCATCAAGGTCGAGCGACCACCCAAAGGTGATGAAACCCGAGGCTGGGGACCGCCCTTTGCCGCCAACGGGGAGAGCGCGTACTTCGTGTCTGTCAACCGCAATAAGAAAAGCATAGGCCTCGAGCTCTCGGATCCTCGAGATCGAGCCGTGCTTCTGCAGCTCATGACCGGTGCGGATGTCGTGATTGAAAACTTTCTTCCTGGCGCTCTCGGTAGAGTCGGGCTCGACCCGCCGCTCCTCCTTCGCGATCACCCATCGCTGATCTGGTGCACGCTCTCCGGTTTCGACCAAGCGCAGGAAAGACCCGGATACGACTTCGTCGTGCAAGCCGAAAGCGGATGGATGTCGATCACTGGCGAGCGCGACGGATCACCAATGAAGGTCGGCGTCGCGCTTGTCGACGTGATCGCCGGGAAGGACGCGGCGATCGCAATTCTGGCGGCGCTGGCGGAGAGAGCCGCCGGCGTTTTGGAGGTAGGTCAGCGTCTTATCAACATCGCGCTCGACTCGAGTGCGAAGGCTGCGCTGGTCAACGTCGCGCAGAACGTGCTGGTGGCAGGCGTTGATGCTGCGAGGTGGGGAAATGCGCACCCAAATCTCGTTCCCTACCAATTATTCGAGGCGCTGGACCGACCCTTCGTGATCGCGGTGGGGAGCGACCGGCAGTGGCGCGCCTGCGCCGAGGCGTTGAATCTCGGCGCGATGGTGGCGGACCAGACGCTCGCCAGCAATGAGGGCCGTGTGCACCAGCGTGAACGAGTGGTAGACGCGATCACTCGGCGCGTGCGAGACGAGAGTGCGGACTATTGGATACAGAAGCTCGGTCTGGTTGGTGTGCCGTGCGGTCTGGTGAAATCGGTGGCGGAGGCACTCGAAGGAACCGGAGCGTCGGCGCTAACCGGCATATCACCGAGCATTCCAGGAGTCGTCAGATACCCTCCTCCGAGGTTCGACGAGCACGGCGCAGCGATCAGAAGTCTGGGGTGGCGCGCCTTTCAGCCATGACAGATATTATCACCCCGCCCGGCCATGCCGCGGATGTTTGCTCACTTTGAGGATGATTATGACGCGTACCTGGTTCTTCGCCGCAGGAGCTGCCCTCGTTCTTTCCGTTGCCGCCTGCGAAAGCGATGACGTAAGGATTACCGGGCCAAAAGGACAGGAAGCGTTCGCGCGTTACGTCGCGATGGGGACCAGTCTCACCATGGGAGTGCAGTCTGATGGTGTGCTTTACTCCAGTCAGCAGGAAGACTGGACAAAGCTCCTCGCTCATCAGGCATTGGCGAGCTATACACAGCCGCTCATCCAAGGACCCGGTTGCTTCTCTCCGCTCATTGCACCGCTGCAGTTGAACCGGCGTCTGAGTGGACTAAGCGCGAGCGCCAACCCGGCGACGAATAGGGCAGATACGCTGTGCGCGCTGTTTCCGAATACGAACCCGCCGTTCAACGATGTCGGCATCGACGGTGCGAATACGTACGACGCGCTGTACGTCACGCCGGAGACCGCGTCGGTGGAGGGCGTGAAACGCCGTCGGCAATACGCGGCTGTTCTGCCGCCGCAAAAATCACAAGTAACGGCGATGATGATGCAGAACCCGACGCTCGTCTCAGTCGAGCTCGGCGCCAACGAAGCGCTGGGTGCAGCGTCGGGCCTGCTGATTCCACGCACGGGATACCGTGGGGCGGCGGCGGCCTCTGGCACCTACGTTCCGAACGACGTCTGGCAGCCAGTCTACGACCAGTTGATCGACAGCGTGAAAAAGACTGGAGCCAAAGTCTTGCTGGTGGGAGTGCCCAAGACGAACGGTTTTGTTTCCCTGCGCACCGGTGACGAGCTCTGGGCCGATCGTGCGGCGTTCCAGAATTTTGGCGTTATCATCTCGTCTGACTGTCAGGGAAGCCCGAATCTCATTTTCGTTCCGATCAAGGTCACGACTGCGGTGGGGACGGCGCAGGCAACAGGGCAGGCCCAGACGCTCAGCTGCAGCGATCAACCGGGAGCTCAGGACAACATTCTCACTCCGGCGGACGCCCAGCTTATCGACGGCGTGATTACGGGAATGAACAGCCATATCCAGGCGGTGGCGCAGGCTAATGGTTGGGCGTACATGGATATGAACTCGGTCTGGATGCAGTGGGTTGCTCGTCGCGGACCGTTCAGCGTCGCCCTCCTCTTCAGCTGCAACCGTCCCTATGGACAGTACGTTAGCCTCGACGGAGTACATCCCAACGTCCAGGGTTATCAGGATATGGCGAATGCTGCGGCGACGGCGCTCAACCAGACGTACGGCTTCGAGATTCCAACGAATCCGCAAGCTGTGCTCACCTCGGTGTGCCCGTAGCTGAGGGCTGGCCTGGTGATCGAGGGCGAGGCTAAAAACCTCGCCCTCTCTGCATCATGAGGTATATCGGCAACAAAACGCGGCTGCTTCCGTTCATCCTTCGAGTCGTCCGGCAGATCGAAGGTGGCATCGAGTCGGGCTCCGTTCACGACGCTTTTGCCGGAACAGCGAGCGTTGGTCGTGCACTCAAGTCGTACGGTTGGTGCGTTCACTCGAGCGATATCCTGGCGTCTTCATACGTCTTTCAGCGCGCGTACGTGGTCGCGGACTCCGTCGATACCCGGCTCGAGGAAATGGCGCGGGAGCTGTCGGCACTCCCCAGTCGCGAGAGTTTCATCAGCGAGCATTTTTCTCCCGCCGGAGGAAGGATGTACTTCACTTCCGAGAACGCAGGGCGGATCGACGCGGCCCGGGAGCAGCTGGAGCGCTGGAGGGCTCAGAAGGAGCTCGATGAAGACACCTACTATGTACTTCTCGCGGGACTCATAGAAGGCGCTGATCGTGTTGCCAACACCGCGGGAGTCTACGCATCCTATATGAAGCGGTGGCAGGCAAACGCGAGACGAAGATTTCGCATCGAGCCGGACCCGCCAGTTGGCGGAAGACACCGGGCGACCGCACATCTCATGGATGCGACATCCGCGGCGTCGCTCTTGGGCGAATTGGATCTGATCTACATCGATCCCCCTTACAACTCCAGGCAATACGTCGCGTACTACCACATTCCGGAAATTCTCGCGCGTGGGTGGAGCAGCTCCGCACCGCCGGTCAGGGGGAAGGTGGGGTTGCTGGCCGGAAAGGAGGGCCGCAGCGAATGGGCCTATGGTCGTCGCGTGCAAAAGCTCTTCTCGTCCCTCCTGGCGGCGAGCCGTGCGCGCTATGCCCTCATCAGCTTTAACTCCGAGGGGCACCTCGCCCCCGGGGCGATGCAATTGCTGCTGAAAAAAGCGGCGGTCGATGGAAAGGTGGCTCACTTCTCACAGCGCTATCGGCGCTACCGGGCGGACAGCGACCACGAAGGTCGTCACTATCACCGTCACATTGCCCTCGAGCACCTCTACCTGGTGAAATTGAGGTGACTCGGTTGCTTCCACGTGCCGTCGGTCGTCAGGGGAGTGTAACGGTTATAACGTGTTCTCCTGACGCCATTTGGGTCTATACACGCGGTGGCAAAGGGATTACACTAGGCAGGTGAAGATGCCAGCCATGCCGCTGCAAAATCAGAATGCTCAAACACTGGGTGCGGGGAGCGCGACGCCGGATGCGCAGGCGCCGCAAATCGATGCCGATCAGGAGATCATTGCCAAGGTTTTGGCCGGTAACAAGGACTCGTTCGGGGTTTTGATAACCCGCTACAGCGATCCTCTTTACCGCCATGCACTTGGAATGACCGGAAGTCCCGATGTGGCGGAAGACATACTCCAGGCGTCCTTTATTAAAGCCTATCAGCATTTGGGCGAAGTTCGCGGCCGATTTGACGCCTGGGTGTTTCGGATCGTCGCGAACAGCTGCAAGGATTGGCTGAAAAACATCCGGCGAACGCACGTGAGCTACGACGAGGACGATCAGCCCTCAACGTACTCGACGCCGGAAGAAGAGATGGACCGCAACGAATTGCGTACGGACCTGCAGTTTGCTCTAGCCCGACTCGCTCCTTCGCTGCGTGAAGCTTTCGTGATGAAGCACGTCGAAGGAAGATCGTACGAAGAGATGGCGCTGTTACTTGATACGACCGTTGGCGCGTTAAAGATGCGAGTGCATCGGGCGCGAGAGGCGCTCCAACAACTGCTCGAGGAGAAGTACTCATGATGCTGGACGACGCTGGATTCGAGAGCACCGAAAAATCTGTGGGCCGCGAGCCCATTCAAAGGAAGGAGAAGTCCTCCGAGCAGCTGTATGACCGCGAGGTTCCGCTCAATGGAACTGGTCGGAGCCTGCTCCATGAGTGGCTGGACGGCGAAGTCGATGTGATGCGCGCCAGCGAGACCGAGGGGAAGTCGAAGGTCGAGCTTTGGACCCGCATCAACGCCGAGAGCGAGATGCTCCGCCGCCGAGTCACGCCCGTGCACGTCCAGCAGCGCATCATGGCCTCACTGCCCGATACGCCCGGGACCGCCACCAGCTGGTGGAAGCATCAGCTTCGCCTTACGCCTGTCTCAGCGGCTGCGATTGCCGTCGCGCTCCTCGCGATCGGCGCCCTCGTCATTCAGATCCTTCGCTAGACAGCCTGTCGCGTCAAAGCCCGTCTCACTCGAGACGGGCTTTTTTTTTCGTGTCATGCCGGTGTTTCCGGCGCGATTCTTCCAGCGAAAAAAGCAGATTCGCTCCTTGCGATTCAAAGGTCCCGTCTGTCGATTTCAGGCGCGTCGATATTCGTTGTCGGCGTAGACCTTGCAACTGCACGGCAACTCTTTACTGTACACTAGAGCCCAATACCTGATCGGAGGCACGAAGATGAAGAAGACCATCGCTGTAATCGCTTTCTTGACCGTCCCAGCCCTGGCTTCTGCACAGGCGGGGCTCTCCAAAATCCAGTTTCTCGCTCTGCAGCAGGAGCTGAGAGACCAGGGATGCGGAGTCACCAACGTCGACGGACACTATGGTCCGCAGACGCGTCGCGCGATCGCGACCTGTGCGAAGAAGTTCAACTCCGCCAACAATGCCGCGGCGCTTCTCACCGCGATGAATATTGGCTTCGGCCCGAACGACAATCCGCCCACCGGTGGAACGATGAGCGGAATGGCCACCTCTTCGGGCGGCTCCGGTGACACCATGGCCGCCCATGAAGCGAGCACCACCGATGCCACGATGGCGAGCCATCCCAGCATGAAGAAGCATTCGGCGAAAAAGAAAACAGCCAAGTCAGCGAGCGCGACCAAGTACTAGTTCGACTTACAACTCGAACGCCAGCTGCACCTCGGGGACGAGCGCCGGATCCGGCGACTCGTCCCCTTCTTCTTCCCCTTCCCCCTCGTCGCCGCGCGACCAGCTGTTCACGCCGTATTTTCGACAGAGCTTTTCGAAGAACCGCGCGAGTCCTTCCCGATATTTCGCGCCTGCATTCGGGCTCGAGCCGTAAGTGTTACGATACCTCTCCGCCAGGTGCGGAAATTCCTGCTCGATAAACGGGAGGTACCGGTTTCGCGCCGCTGACTGCAGGCGTACGGCGCAGGCGCCAACGTAGGTCGCTCCCGCCTCGGAGACGCGCTTAACCAACGCTTCCAGATCTGCTGGATTGTCCGTGATTCCCGGTAGGACTGGCATGCAGTTGATTCCCGCGTCGATCCCCGCTTCGCGCAGGCGAGCCAGCGCTCGCACCCTCGACTCCGGCGTTGGCGACCTCGGCTCGATCCGCCTCGCCAGCTCTCGATCGAGTGTAATGAGCGAGATGTGCACGCACAGCTCGGAGCTGCGGGCGATGCGCGAGAGCAGATCAATGTCGCGGGTGATGAGCGGACTTTTGGTAATGATCACTACGCTCAAACCGGGATGCTCGGCAAGAACTTCCAGTATTCCTCGGGTAACGCGAAAACGCCGCTCTGCGGGTTGATAGGGGTCGGTGGCGGTGCCGATCACGATCGACTCGCCCTCCAGGAGTTTCAGGTGTCGATCGCTGCCGAAACGCAGGGTCCTGCTGAGAACTTCGGGCGCGTTGCGCTTGACGAAAATGTTGCGCTCGAATGCGAGCCATGGCGGTAATTGATTGTAGGCCGCTCCCAACTCGCTCGTCATCTTTTCGTCGCTGGCGGCTCGCTCCATCACGTAGCGGTGTGTGTACCTGGCGTAGCAGTAGGCGCAGCCGAACGCGCAGCCTATGTAAGGGTTGATCGACCAGAAGCCCATCCCGGTCACTTCAGGACCGTTGAGGACACTCTTCGCAGGCGAAGAGTAGTACCGGATGTCTTTTTGCTCGCCAATCACGGGCAGCTGCCGTGAGGCCCGCTCATACTCGGGCCCAAAGAGGCCGGGCTCACGCGGCTTCAGCGTGTTCATGATTACCGAATATAAGCCGAAGCCCGGGCGTCGGCTAGCTGATCAGTTGGGTGGCAGCCGCGCCGAGCCCGCCGTCAATAGGAAAACTTTAGCGCAGCGCCGCCCTTGGTCGGCTGCAGGAAAAAGTGAGAGTAGACGCCTTGTCTCGATATCCGCCACGCCTGTAACGCCGAGACTCCGCCAAAGATCAGCGAGACTTGGCTTTTCGACAGCGACGATGTCCTGGCCATTAGAGAGATATCGCTCACCGACGCGTTGCGACCGAGGGTGATATAGAAGAGAGTGGTTGCGATTCCGCCCGCGAGTATTCCTCTCTCGATCGCGCCGCCACGCGAGTGCGGAATATCGAGGATGGCCTCGTTGACGAGGCTCTGAGTGACGAGTCCCGCCGCGGAAAAAACAAACTGCTTGTGCGGATCCTTTTCGCTATCAATTCCCGAGTACACAGTTGGACGCCCGGCGTCGAAACCAACATAGGGGTGAGCGCCGAGGGCATATGACGCGATAAAATGCGCGCCCTCGTGAGCGAGGAGACTTGTCGCGAAACCCATAGCGAATCGGCGCCAGTAGTTATCGGGACGCAATACTCCATTTTCCGCGGGATTTTGCTGACACCGCACGCTCGTCGCCAAGGCGCAAAAGAGAATTGTGGCAGCGACCCCGCTACGGAAAGCGCGGGAAACCCGTAAACTTGGTATGTTCTTCGCGAAATCTCCCGATCGGGGCGAGAAATACATGAACGAACGGCTATCGGACATCGCCATTCAGCGTGAGCTGGGAAATTTGCCTGGCTGGAGCCGGCGCGGCGATGTGATCACGAAGACTTTTCAATTCCGAAATTTTCTAACGGGGATCAATTTCGTGACCGCGATCGCTAAGGCTGCGGAAGCAGCCGATCACCATCCCGACATCGATATTCGCTATACAAAGATCATCTGCACGCTGAGCACGCACTCTGCCGGAGGCATTACCCAGAAAGACCTCGACCTCGCCAGGCAGATTGATCGGGTGCAGGAGACTTCCTAGTCTCGGATTCGACGCGGACGCGCTGCGATTTTCATTCACTCAACTAAAGCGGGCGGCTTTGAGCGCTAAGCTCAGAGCCGTTCATTATCTTTCACCGGAGTAAGGCCGCTGAAAAGCTCCGGGCTTAGCGCTGAGTGCTGCCCGCTTTAGTTGAGTACGAACTCAAGGTTGCGCGCGATCCACTACGCCAAGATGTCTAGTTACGTCTCCCGCCGAGCACCCTGAGAATCGCCATGAACATGTTGAGCAGATCGAGGTAGATCTGTACAGCGGCGCCAACATATTCATCGGGGCCATAGAAATTACGCAAACGCCAGGTGTCGAAAACGAGGAGGCCGCTGAAGAGGAGCACGGCGACTGAGGCCAACCAGAGATCAACGACCGCGTTCCGGAAGAAAAGATTCAGCAGCATCGTGCCGATCAAAACCCACAGTCCGACGATCAGAAAGCTGCCCCAAGCGCTGAAATCGCGGCGGCTCACGAAAGCGTACAGAGTGAGGATACCGAAAGCTCCGATTGTGAGCACGGCTGCCTGCGCGATGAGTCCTGGCGACTGCCTCCCGAACACGTATATGGTCGGCGAGATCGTCACACCCATCACGAAGCTGAAGAGAAGCACCAGGCCAATGTTCATCGGGAATTCGGCCTTTTTCCGCGTGGCGAGAAGCAAAGGTGCCAGCGCGCAGAAAAATGCGATGAAGGGATGCTGCGCAACGGCGACCATCAGCGCCGTCTGCGACAATCCGAACGAAGTCCCGACCATCGTGACCAAGACACACACTAGAACGAGAGAGTAAGTGCGGCGGACAAGAGTCGCACGCTCCTCTCCAGTGCGAACCAACGTCCCAGTCTGATAAGACACACCCATTGTGAAGACTCCTAAAAGGGTCGAACTTGCGAAATATATTACCCCGCGTTCCCTCGGGAGGTCGGCGGGAGGCTGGCCGTCTGCGTTGCGATGCGATCGAGCAGCTGCGGAAGATCCCTAATGCGTTCGAGGAAATACTTTGGCTGGTGCGGCGCCAGCCTGGATTTGGTAAATGGTCCCCACAGCGCGGCAATCGTGATTACGCCGGCTGCGTTACCGGAATCGATGTCGTGCGGTGAATCGCCGACGAAAACCGCTTCATGCGGCTGATATCCGAGCTTGTCAAGCGCCGCGCGGACAGGGTGAGGGTCAGGTTTGTGGATGTGGACCGAATCATACCCGATGGCAACCTCGATGTAGTCGTCGGCGCCGATGAACTTGAGACCGCGATCCATCATCGCGTTTCCCTTGCTCGTCACGACTCCCATTGGATGGCCACGCTGGAATAGCACAGCCAAGGTGTCGATTACTCCCTCGTACCGCGCCATTAGACGATCGTGATTCTCGTGCTGAAAGGTACGATACCGGTCTACGAGCCGTTCCCTGTCTTCGTCAGATTCGACGTAGGGCGTCAGCTGCTTCGGAAGCGGAGTGCCAAGTCCTTCGATCCACTCCGAATCGCTTGGCGCGCGCGATCGCCCGTGAAAGGTGTGTCTCATCGAGGCCAGCAGCAGCGCGATCGAATCGATGAGTGTGCCGTCGAGATCGAACAGGACGGCATAGGGGCGCGATTCAGCCATGAAGCCAAAGTAAACGCGTTCAGCGTGGCGTCGTAATGGGTTGAGCGTCGGCTGCGCATACTGAACGTTGTTCCAGCGGTTGCCGGGCGCGATATTAGAAGGACAATGCCGCCCGCCACTGCCGCACTGCGCACCAGCTTCAACAAGCTGTTCGACGAGATCGGAACGGTAGATCAAGTCGGAATCGAGGAGCGTGTCGCAAAGTTCACGACGCGCAGCATCAAGAAGGGCTCGAAGCTGTGGGGACTCAGGACCGCTGTTTCGATGGTCGATCTCACGACCCTCGAAGGCAAGGACACCCCCGGCAAGGTTGCATCGCTTTGCCAGAAAGCTCGACGGCCTAGCTCGGATCCGGACGTGCCGCCGGTTGCCGCCGTTTGCATTTACCCTTTTCTCGTCAAGCACGCTGCTCGATGGCTGGCAGATACGGCGATCAAAGTCGCTTCCGTCGCGACCTCTTTTCCGTCGGGCCAAAGTCCGCTCTCGCTTCGACTAGAGGAAGTTCGGACGGCCGTGTCTGACGGCGCGGACGAAATCGACATGGTGATCAATCGTGGACTCTTTCTTTCCGGCGAATTCAACGCTGTTCAGGACGAGATCAGCGCCGTGGTCGAGGCGTGTGGAGATGCGCAGCTCAAGGTAATCCTCGAGGTGAGCGAGCTCGACACCTACGACAACGTGCGCGCTGCATCGTTCCTGGCGATGCAGGTCATAAGGCCCGGAGATTTCATCAAGACGAGCACGGGTAAGGCTTCCGGAAGTGCGACGCTCGCCAACACCCAGGTGATGATCGAGGCGATTCGCGATTTCTACCTCGCCACCGGCATTGCCATAGGGATGAAGCCGGCCGGCGGAATTCGAAACGCCAAGCAGGCGCTTCATTACCTAGTCGCGGTGAAGGAGACACTGGGCGATGCGTGGCTCAATTCTTCGCGCTACCGCTTTGGGGCGAGCTCGCTGCTCAACGACTTGCTGCGCCAGATCGAGAAGGAAAAGACAGGCGCGTATCAGGCGCCTTATTACTTCACCGAGGCCGCGGAGAGCTACTGAAAATGACAACTCCCAGACTTATCGCGCGGCCTCCGGCGACGGCTGGCTCCATACCGCAACTCATATTCGGCGATCTGTGGGAATATGATCCAGCGCCGGAGTCGGCAGATCCGCGACTCAAGCCGCGCTACGATTTATTTATCGGCGGCAAATTCGTCGCGCCGAAATCAGGCAAGTATTTCGAGTCGACGAATCCGGCGAACGAGGAGGTGATCGCCGAGATTGCGCTCGCCAACCAGGCCGATGTCGACGCCGCGTACCAGGCCGCGCAGAAGGCGTTCTCGCCGTGGAGCAGACTGCCGGGCAGAGAGCGCGGGAAATACCTCTTTCGTATCGCGCGGCTCATTCAGGATCGGGCTCGCGAATTCGCGGTCGCGGAGTCGATGGACGGTGGCAAGCCAATCAAGGAGTCTCGCGATTTCGACGTGCCGATGGCTGCCGCGCACTTTTTCTATCACGCCGGCTGGGCCGACAAACTCGAGTACGCGGTTCCGGGCGTGACAATCGTTCCGCTCGGCGTCGTCGGGCAGGTGATCCCCTGGAATTTTCCGCTGCTGATGCTGGCGTGGAAGATTGCGCCGGCGCTGGCGATGGGAAACACGGTAGTGCTAAAGCCCGCCGAGACAACGTCGGTCACTGCACTCAAGTTCGCGGAGCTCTTGCTCGAGGCGGAGCTGCCGCCAGGGGTGGTGAACTTCGTTTGCGGGGCGGGAGAAACGGGCGCAGCGCTGGTCGGTCATCCGACCGCCGCCAAGATCGCATTCACCGGCTCGACGGAAGTCGGAAAAATCATCATGCGTCAGCTCGCCGGCACCGACAAGAAGCTGACGCTGGAGCTTGGTGGCAAAGCGGCGAACATTGTTTTCGACGATTCGCCGGTCGATCAGGCGGTCGAAGGCGTAGTCAACGGAATTTTCTTCAATCAGGGACACGTCTGCTGCGCGGGAAGTCGACTGCTCGTGCAGGAATCAATCGCCGAGATGTTCGTCAGCAAGCTGAAGAACCGCATCGATGTTTTGCGCGTGGGCGATCCGCTCGACAAGAACACGGACATCGGTGCCATCAACTCGAAGGAGCAGCTCGATCGCATCTGCGAGCTCGTCGATTCAGGGGTCACGGCCGGCGCCGAGATGTACCAGTCAGCTGTATGCCGTCTCCCAACCAAGGGCTACTACTTCAAGCCAACGGTTTTCACAGGCGTTACCCAGAGCCACCGCATTGCGCGAGAGGAAATCTTCGGGCCGGTGCTGAGTGTTCTGACTTTCCGGACGCTCGAGGAAGCTGTAGAGAAGGCGAACAACACCATGTACGGCCTGTCCGCCGGTGTCTGGACTGACAAGGGCTCACGCATTCTCAAAATGAGCACTTTGCTCAAGGCGGGAGTGGTCTGGGCCAACACCTTCAACAAGTTCGACCCATCGTCGCCATTTGGCGGCTACAAGGAATCCGGGTTCGGACGCGAAGGTGGGCGGCAGGGACTCATGGACTACGGGAAGGTCGTCTAACGATGCCGCGCATTCCAGTCACCAAGACTCCCAAGGTCTACGTCGGGGGACAATTCATTCGGTCGGAGAGCGGCCGTGTGTTTCCGGTACAAAACAAGAAAAGCGATGGCGCGCTGCTCGGAAATATTCCTCAGTGCACGCGCAAAGACTTGCGCAACGCCGTGGAAGCAGCGGCGAAAGCCGGTCCGGATTGGGCGCAGCGGACTCCATACAATCGCGGACAGATTCTTTATCGGCTCGGCGAGATGCTCGAATCGAGAAGCACCGAGATGGCCGAGTCACTGGTGATCTCAGGGGCCGCCACGAAAGTCGCCGCGGCGAAGGAAGTTGCCGCGAGCGTCGATCGTCTCATCTATTACGCCGGCTGGGCCGACAAGTACGAGCAGGTCCTCGGCAACACCAATCCCGTCGCCGGTCCGTTTTTCAATTTCACCGTTGCCGAGCCGATGGGAATCATCGGCATCATCGCCGACGACAGTGCACCGCTACTCGGGTTGCTCAGCCAGATCGCGCCGGTGATCATTGCCGGCAACACGTGCGTCTGCCTGGCTTCGCAGGAATTCCCGTATCCCGCGATAGTATTGGGCGAGCTGCTCGCGGTTTCTGACCTGCCTGGTGGCGTGGTGAATATCCTGACCGGATTCCGGAAGGAGCTCGTTCCGACTTTCGCGACCCACACCCACATTCGGGGCGTCAGCGCAGTCGTTAGTCAGGAAGAAAAAAAACAACTCGCGCTCGGCGCCGCCGAGAGCATCAAGCGAGTACGGACGCGGAAGCGCGACGATTCAGTCGACTGGGACGCGGAGAGGTCGCAAAGCGTCTACGAGATTCGCGACTTCATCGAGTTCAAGACTACCTGGCACCCGATAGGGGCCTGAGTAGCCATACGCCACAGCCACGGCCGGCGCGGGAGGCCACAATGAGACGGATCATCCTGCTGGTGACGGTGCTGCTGTTGTCAGTGTCCAGGACCGTTGCCACACAGACGCATAGGCTCAACGCCGGCGACGCGATTATCAACTACGACGTCACTGGCAAGGCGAAGGCGCCCACCGTCGTCTTCATTCACGGCTGGACACACAACCTGAGCGTGTGGGATGATCAGGTACCGGTTTTCGGCAAGAAATACCGGATTGTGCGTTACGATTCACCGGGATTCGGACGGTCGACAGGAATAAGCGATGAATCCGCCGAGCCCCTCGACATCCTCGTGCTGCTCGAGGCGCTACACGTAAGGCACGCCTTTATCGTTGGGCATTCACGCGGAGGCGGAATTGCGCTGCGTTTCGCCGCTGCGTATCCGAAGATGGTGGACGGCCTGGTTTTGTACGGCGCTGTACCTGGTGCCGACTTTCCGATACCACCTGAGATTGGACAGTTTTTCGGCTCGCTGCCTGGCATAGCCAAGCAGCACGGTCTCGATTCGGTCAAGAAGCTGTTGCTCGCGTCGCCGATCGCGTGGACGCCGCCGGGACGGAACGACGTGCTCGAGCGCTACGGACGGCTGTGGTCGTCGTATTCCGGTAAGGATCTGCTCGACCCGCATCCCGAATCGGGTCGGGTGCCGGCGCCCAATATGGCGCGGCTCTCGTCAATACGGATTCCCACGCTCGTCATCATCGGTGATCACGAGGCGCCTTTCATCGCGGCCGCCGCAGATACCCTCGCGCATCGGATTCCCAATGCCAGGAAGGTCGTGATACCGAATGCGGGGCATGGCGCTCACTTTGTCCAACCCGCGGCGTTCAACACCGCATTGCTCGACTTCTTCGCCGCAGTGGAGCGAACAAAGAAACGGTGAACGCGATCGAGATGTGCGCCCTTCGGAAAGTCTACAAGGGGAGCGGCAAGACCAAAGGTGGCGGATCGTCGTACGGCGCGCGCTGGGCTCCGCCCGGGACGACTTTGCCGCCAGCCGGCGATGTCATCGCGCTCGAGGCGCTCGACCTCGACATCAGAGGCGGCGAGTTTTTTGGACTCCTTGGACCCAACGGCGCCGGCAAGACGACAGCGATTGGGATTCTCACGACGCGAATCATGCCCACTTCGGGGCGAGCACTGATTGGCGGAGCGGATGTCGTCGTCGAGTCCGTCAAGGTCAGGCAGAGAATAGGTGTCGTTCCGCAGCGACCGAACGCCGACTTGAGCCTCAACGTGCTCGAGAACCTTCAGTTCCACGCTGCGTATTTCGGCATCCCAACAGATGTGGCGACGGCGCGCGCCAACGAGCTGCTCGAGCGGCTGGGTCTTCTCGATAAAGCCGCGGCGAAAATGTCGGAAATGTCGGGCGGACAGCAGCAGCGACTCATGATCGTCCGCGCGTTGATGCACGAGCCCGACATAATTTTCCTCGACGAGCCAACGGTCGGCCTCGATCCGCAGGCGCGGCTCGATCTGTGGCAGATCTTGCGCGACCTCCACGAGCGTGGCCGCACGATCGTTATGACAACTCACTACATGGATGAAGCGGATCGTCTTTGCGATCGCCTGGCCATCATCGATCGGGGCAGGCTCCTCGCTCTCGACACTCCCCGAGCGCTCAAAGCAAAAGCTCCGGGCGGGACGCTGCTGGAACTGGTGCTGGACGGTGACGCTATGCCTGCGGCGGAAATCGCGGAGACGATTGCGGGCGTGAGCAAAGTCGAAGCGCAGGACGGGATCCTCCGCGCTCACAGCGATCGTGGCGGCCAGATATTACCGGCGCTTATCGAAGCGGCAGAGACGAGTGGGCGCACCGTAAAGGACATCCACCTGCTGCAACCAAGCCTGGAGACACTGTTCGTTTCCCTCACCGGCCGAAAGCTTGAATGACCACGCTCCCCAGATATCGCACCATCGAATGACAGCGATCGCGCTGGATACGCAGAGGACCGAGATCCGGGCGTCGTCTGTTTTCGCGGCGCTGTTGCGAAGAGACATGCGCGTCGCACGGCGCGAGCTCCCGTTCTTTCTGCTGCGGACGACGATGCAACCATTGATGTTCGTCATCGTCTTCGGCTATCTGCTCCCGAGAATGGGCTTCATGGGGCGCGGCTACACCACCGCGCTTCTTCCGGGCGTTCTCGCGATCAGTCTGACGTTTTCGAGCATTCAGTCGGTCGCATTGCCGATGGTCCAGGACTTTGGCTGGACAAAGGAGATCGAAGACCGGCTGCTCGCTCCCGTGCCGATCTGGCTCATAGCCGCGGAGAAAATCACGTCCGGTGTGCTGCAGGGCATCGTGTCGGCGTTGTTCGTTCTGCCCGTGGCACGTCTCATCATGGGTCCCATTCCGAATCTGACATTCGGACATTTCGGGGATGTGCTGCTCATCACCGTCCTGGGCGCCGCTGCGTTCTCGTCATTAGGTCTTTTTCTCGGCACGGCAATTCAGCCGCAGCAGATCGGTCTCATGTTCGGAGTGATCCTGGCGCCGATGATTTTTTTTGGGTGCGCGTATTATCCGTGGCAGGGATTGCGCGTCGTGCCGGTCATGAAGTACGCGGTGCTGATCAACCCCCTCGTCTACGTTGCGGAGGGAATGCGTGGAGCTCTAACTCCAACCGCGCCTCACATGCCGTTAGGCGTCGTGGTAATGGCGCTCATTCTCGTCACGGCGCTCTTTTGGACGCTCGGGATGAGATCTTTCCTGAGGCGCGCGGTCGGCTAACTCGACGACTGCAGGGCGGGCGGCGACATCTGCGGCGGGAGGTCGATCGGCCAGCTCCATCCGCGGTGCGCGGGGGAGAGAGAGCATGAAGGTGGATCCCTGGCCGACTTCGCTCTCTACGGTGATCTCGCCGTTCATCGCCTGTGCTAGATCCCGGCTGATTGCCAATCCGAGCCCTACTCCCGGGATAGGCTGATTCAGCCGGCGATCGACCTGGACGAAGGGATCAAAGATTCTGTCGATCTTCTCCGCGGGGATACCCGCTCCCGTATCAGTTACGCGAATCTCGATGCAGTTTCCGCCTGGCTCGCTGGAAAGAGTGATGCTTCCGCCGGCTTCGGTGAACTTCACGGCGTTGCTTAGAAGATTGAGTACGATCTGACGGAGCTTCTCGGGATCGGCCAATACCGCGGCCGATTTATCGGCGCTCTTGTAATTGTAGCGCAAACCTTTCGACAGGATCTGCGGGGCGATCATCGACTCGGTGTCGCGCAGAACATCGTCGACCGGGACCGCGGTGATATGGTATTCAGTCTGACCGGCGTCGACCTTCGCGAAATTCAGGACGTCGTTGATGAGAGTCAGAAGATGCTGCTGGCTGCGTCTCATGCGCGCGATGTCCTGTGCCTGCTCCGCGTTCAGCGGTCCGCGCACCCCCATCGCCAACAGCTCCGCATACCCACCGATGGCGTTTAGCGGAGTACGAAGCTCGTGGCTCATGCTGGCCAGGAATTCCGACTTCGCTTGGCTGGCGGCCCACGCCTCCTCTTCGGCCTGCTTCCTCTGTTCGATGTCGACTCCGATGCCAAGCCAGGCGCTGACCTTTCCGCTCTCATCGCGGCCCGGCCTGCCTCGGACCAGGAACCAGCAGTATCCGCTGTCCTTGCCACGCAACCGCAGCTCGACCTCGTAGGGAGTGCCGTTTCGTACGGAGGTCTGCCATGTATCGAGTACGCGCTCGCGATCTTCCGGATGAATTGCAGTGCTCCAGCCGTCCCCGAGTGTCTGCCGTTCGGAAAGCCCCGTGTACTCATACCAATACGGGTTGGCGTAGGTGATGCAACCATCGGCGCCCGCGAACCAAACTACTTGAGGTGAGAGCTCGAGCAGATTCTCGAATCTGCTTCTCGTTGCGATGGTCCAGCGTTCGAACTGGGTGGCGCCGAGAGCAATGGCGAGCAACGCCACGCTCGTGACGACCACTACGATACCGAGCTGGTAAGTGCCGAGGACGAGGTTGCCAGTGGGCCGAGAGGGCGAGGCGGTCGAGAAGAAGTGCGCCGCGGCCATGCCGGTGTAATGCATTCCGGCTACGGCAAATCCCATAAGCAGGGAAGCTCCCGCTTTCTTTTTCCATGCAGTTGGCTGTGAATCCGTCGCGATCAGGTTGCGAGTGAGGGCGAGAGCTGCAAATGAGACAGTTATCGCTACTCCAACCGATGCAGCCACCACCAGCGGGTCGTATATCACATGCCCGCTCAGCCGCACGCCCGCCATGCCGGTGTAGTGCATGCCGGCGATCGCCAAACCCATGAACACGCTGGCTAGCGCGAGCACCCAGGAATTGACCTTCGCGCGGTTAAAAAATGCAAACGCGATGGTGCACCCGACTACAGCCGCGACGAAAGAAGCGAAGATCAGCACCGCGTCGTACCAGATGAGCGTGGGCAGGTGCAGTGCAATCATGCCGACGAAGTGCATGCTCCAGATGCCGAGACCCATCGCCAGGGCGCCCCCGCCCGTCCAAAGGAGCCGGCGTTTTCCGGTGCCCGCCCGGACACGCTGCGCGATCTCGATGGCGACGAATGCGCCCAGGGTAGCTACTACAACCGAGAGGATGACGAGGGCGAGGTTGTACGATTTTGCAATCATAGCCGGGAAAAAAAGGGCAAGATGCAAGCCCGTCAGCCCGGTTTTTCTGACCTGCCTTAAGTGATTAAACCGGTTGCGCTTAGAGCGCGTTCACGGGATACGGACGAGCAGCAAGGCGTGAACCTCGAGTTCCGCGACGCTAACGCTGCGCGCGGACCGGTCAACTGGCGGAGGCCTGATGGCCGCAACTGCCCGGACCAAGTCGCTATCCGAGAGGGCTGATCTAGCAAGGCCTTCCAACTCGTGTTCAGCCGCTGCGCCGAGCGTTGTCGTGGCGATGCACCGGGCGTGGGTGGCAGTATGCGAAGCGGAGGATCGCAAATGAGGCGGCGCTCGTTCGATCGCGGCGTCGATCCTATTCAGGAGCTGTTTGCGCCCATTTGACACTGAGTCGCTGACGCCGGCCGATGAGGAGGCGCGGAATGTCTCAAACCATTCGGAGATCTCGCGCTCTGCGGCTTCGAGCTGCTGCTCGTCGGTGGGTAGTTCTCGTCCGTCGCACATCCCGCACATCGATAGTAAATCAGTCAGACGAGTGGAAACTGCAGGGCGAGATGCGAGCATAACGATCGCGTCTCCCACAGATACAACGGCCAAGAACCCCAGCTCCTCGCCCGCAACCGTGCTGACCCAGATTTCTCCCGGTGAAACTGGTGCACCTCGCAGGCGCCACCTCAGAAAAACCGACCGAAGCGCCTCAATAAGATGTGGTACGTTGGCCGTCTCCTCGGGCTGCCCCGCGGTTGGTGGCTCAGGTGAGATGGCGACAGGCGGGGCTTCGGGGAACGGTGGATCGAATGTGGTTCCCACTGCGATCATTGCCACCCTCCACTTTTCCTGGAGGATGGTTTCAGCGCGTAGCAATTTCAGCGCGCTTGCTGGCGGACGAATCAGGTAAACGGAGACTTCCTTGTGTGGAGAGCCGAGTCTGGCGACGCGACCGACGCGCTGCTGCATCCGGGCGGGGGTCCAGGGCAGATCCAAATGCACGACTACCTGAGCATCCTGCAGGTTCACACCTTCACTCAGCAAGTCGGTCGTCAGGAGCAGGTCGATGCGTTCAGCGCGAGTGGGCGGTGCGTGGCAACTCGCCGTTGGAGCGAACCGGACCAGAGCCTCCTCACGCGACAATTCGCCACCCGCCACTCGCGCGCCCTTTGCCGTCAGCAGCGCTACACCGCCAACCTGAACCAGTCCTCGATAGAGCATTGAGACTGTCTCGGCGTATTGGGAAAAGGCGACGATTCCAACCGCGGGGTGAAGGGATCGGACCTCGCCCAGGATTTCCACTCGCCGACCGTCGATTGATCGGCCCTGCGGTGTGGTGCGAAGGAGCTCCGATAGCGCAGCGGCGTGCCGTTGCACTGCTTCGAGCAGCGTCGCGGTGTTCTCCGCTGTTGCCGACAGCAGCTCAGGGAAGCCAAGCTGAAGCGCGCCGTTGTGATATGTCCAGGTCTCTAGCTCGCGCGCGGTAGGATATAAGCCGGATTCGAGTGACGAGGCGAGAGCAGCTGCCATGGCACTGCGTCGACGTAGTGCTTCATCCAGTGCAGCTTCACTCGAGGCCCACAGATGCACCAAGCCTCGGACGATCAGCGAAGCCGCGATGCCGCCATCGCGTACCGGCACGGGGGAAGGAAGCTCGATCAGCCGTTGGACCACCGAAGCGTCGTCCGGCACTGAGTGGTGAATTGTTGGCAGGATGGTCGGAAGAGATAAGATTCCTTCCAGCTGCGCCTGCTCGCGCCGAATCACGCAACGCGATAGCTCGTCCTCGGTAAGGGATTTCGCCCGTCCTCCAAGAAACAGGGAGAGGAGGGCATCCAAGTCGTGACGGCGATTGTGGATCGGCGTCGCAGTGAGGAGCAACACTTTCGCGTCGCGCGTGAGTGCTGCCAGGCGCCCGTATCGGCGCGTGGAGGGATTTCTGGCGTGGTGCGCCTCATCGATGATCACGAGCTCATAAATCCGCGACGTGGCGTCCGATCGACTAAGGGCCTCGAAGGTGGTCAGGTCGGCCTGCGTTTCTGTCTGCGTCAGTGCATCGCGCCACATGGGGAGCAGTGCCGCGGGCGCGACCACTATTGTGCTGGCGAACTGTCTCGAGATCGCGGCCGCCACGAACGTCTTTCCCATGCCGACATCGTCCGACAGGAGAGCGCCGCCGAACTGAGCTAACGCTTTCCCGAGACGCGCGACTGCCGAAACTTGATGCGGGTGAAGCCTGACCCGTCCAAGCTGGCTATTCGGTTCCAGGTCCCCGAGAAACAGTCGGGCAATCCTGTCGCGGACGGCGGCGGGAGTCGTTAATCGGAGCGGCTGGTCCAGAGTAGAAGCGCCTCGATATCCGAGAGGGGAAGGTCATACGCCGAAAGCGTAGCCTGCAACAGTTCTGATCGGGACGGCAGGTCCCCCGCGGTGGCGCGCTCACTCTGCGGTGCCATCACTCTCCGCGCGATTTCCCAATTCGCTGGAATGGGGAGTAGGGCGACAGTCCAGCCGAGGTAGCGGCGATAACCGCCCCGAGCGGGTTCAGCAATCACGTTGAGCCATGCGGATGTGAGTGGCGAGTTCAGGAGCGCGCTCAACGCGTGAGCGTCCTCCAGCGTTCGACACCTCGAGACGTAGCAAGTGTTCAGCGGAACCATCGGCTCGCCCCGCTCGATAACTGCGGCCCGAGGGTTGAGTCCGAAATCCGCCCATACCACGCGGGGTGAGTCACTGCGCACGCTCTCAGTTCGGAAGACTGTCCACCACTGTTCTCCGCCGCGCAGATCTGTTCGACGTGTCAGATCCCTGTAATAGGGAAGGAGCCACCGGCGAGTGAGAGGAGGCAACTGCCGAAGGGCTGTTCCATCAGGGCCGTACGGCCAGACCACACATTCATTCGAAGTCGTGGTGCGCCACTGCGAGAGCGTCTCACCGCGGAGGAGCGGACGAAGCATTCGTCGCTCGATCGTACCCGTTCTGGGTCCTGACGTGACAGTAGCCTCGTCGCCATCGACGCCCTCCAGCCGAACGAGGAAGGCCTCGTTGAGTCCGGTTTTTACACCGAGTTGTGGCCGGCCAAATTGGCTTTCAGCCAGCGGCGATCCCGCTGATCGGACTCGGTCGAAAGCCGCGCGAGGACCCGGCGGCAGCAAAAGCCAGGGACTACCAATGGAATCGTCGAGGGGAACAGAACGAGAGTTGCACCGCCATCTGACGCACTGACAACCTTTGCTGACAGAGAGGTCGATGAAATTCGAGAGTGCATTTTGCCCTTTTTGGCTGTCCCGTGCGCGACAAACCAAAACGGAGGGATAGACGGCCGCGTCGAACCCGGAACGTGATTCGGACATGTCGTCGATGCGGAGGAGGTGCGTCCGCTCGGTAAGGAGCGTGCGCACGCCGCCGCCCGCCAGCGATCTCCAGAGTTTGGCAGGTACGAGAAACCCGAGCACACCGCCGGGCTTCAGCAAGCCGTAACCGCGTTCGATAAACAGGGCTGACATGTCGACCTGCGCGGCGAAGCCGCGGCCCGCTCCCGCCGCGCGTGCCCCTGTTTGCCAGGATGCATTTCGGTACACGGCGAACTCCATCCGCAGCCGATCTCGAGAAGACTGCGGAATGCGATGCAAACGGACCCAAGGTGGATTTCCAATCACCAGATCGAAACCTCCGGATGCGGCAGCGTCGGGAAAGTGGGCGGCAAAGGAAAAAGGCAACGCCCCACCGGCGCGGACGGAGTCCGCCTGCCGCTTGACATCCCGAATTCGCGAGCGGAGACCCAAGAGCTCCGCATTCGTTTCATGGTCGGGGCGATGACGCTCGCCAAACAGGTCTCTCGTTCGAAGAGCAAGCAGCAACTCTCTACGCGCCCTGCACAGATCGGAATGTTGTCGGTTTAGAGCATCCAGCGTCAAACGACGCTCAGCGCCATCCATGGCTCGCGCAATCGTTCGCTTGCGGGGCCCGGTTGCCCGGGCATAGCGCTCGCGTAAGCGCGCGAGCTGTACCCGACCGATCAAATATTTTTCGCCGGTCAAGCCTCCACCCGTTAGAGAATCGCCGCATCTGACGTGGCGATCGAGATTCGGAAGCGGTATGACTTTCATCGGGTCCACGTCGACTGTTTCAACTACAATCGAGAGCCAGAGACGGAGCTGGCACAACCAGACGGCCATTGAATTGAGATCGACGCCAAAAATCGATCCCACCAGCACCCGACGTCTGATCTCGCCGCGCGATCCTGCCTCACCCGCTGCAGCGCGCAGGGCGGCAAGTTGTTCCAGAACCTGCACCAGGAATGCACCTGAACCGCAAGCTGGATCCAGAACTCGAATCGAAGAGAGGTACTCAGCGTCCACCTTTCCTGCCCGGACGGCGGCAGCAAGATCTGTCAGGTCGTCACTCTCCGACGTGAGGGCGGCGGCGCACAACGCCGAGTCCGTCACCTCCGTCACAAGCGAATGCGGCGTGTAAAACGCCCCGGTTCCTTTTCGGTCACCAGATGCCATGAGCGCTTCGAAGGCCTTGCCTAGAATCTCGGGGTCAATCGAAGCATCGGACCACTCCGCCGTCTCCTCGTGCGCGCTGAAGCGGTAGCGCGAGAAAAGAAGACTGTAAGCGTTACCAAAGGCTTCGTCTGTCATCGTGCACGCACGCGAGCTTTTTTCGAAATGGGAACGCGAGAAGAGTCCGCCATTCAGGAACGGGACCCGCCCAAACGCCTGCGCCAAGGGCGCGCGCGAGCTTACACGCGTGTTCAGCGTGCCAAAAAAGAGGGGCTCGAGAATGCGTTTCTGGTAGCGCCCACCGCTGTCGATGCAGCGAGCAAAACCATTGCTGAGAAAACCGAAGTCGCCGCTGAGCCAGCCCTTCGTCTCGAGAAACGAAAGAAAGATCAGTCGCGAGACGTAAAGCAACGCAAGCTCGCGCCGTTTCTCACGACTTGTCGAGCGCGGCAGCGAATCCGCGAGCTCATCGACTACCGCCTGAAGACTTCGAAAGAATTTTTGCGTGATCACCTCTCGCCCGAGAACATCGACCCACCGGGCGTGGGTGAGGAGGTCTGACTCGCCCGTCGCCGCGGCCAGCGCGCAAAGCGTCTCAGCATCGCTTTCCACGACGCGCTCCGTATTGCACAGCAGTGACAATATGCGTGGCCGGGATGCGCCGGCCGACCAGGTGACTATCGCCAGCTCGCGGGAGCGGGATCGCAGTGCGGCAACGAGCCAGAGCATTTGTGGAGCGCGGTGAGCCAAACCGCTGGTGAGCTCGCTAACGGCTTCACGCAGATCCGAGTTGTCGTCGATCATGACTATGAGAGCGCGGAGCGATCCTGTGCCCTGGGCGATGCGCGCGGACTGCACAATCGGAGGTATGCCGAGCGCGCTGATGGTGGCTACGTCGAGTCGGAGCGCATCGCCGCCGAATCCCACAAAACGTAGAAGTGAAACGAGCCCGTCGAGCGAGTTTGCATTCCGTAGCAAAGCCGCGGCGCGCAGCAGAGATTGCACGTACCGAGGCTACGCGAATCGGCTGGAGCCACTACATCGTTCGGCGGCTCAGCGACGCGAAAATCCGCTATCGCTCCAACTCGAAGTATGTTTTCTCCGAGAGCAGCCTCGCGTGAACGCTGTCCTTCGTAGGCGGTTAGGAAGAATTTCCACGATCACCGCGAAATGTAGGTTCGTCCCTTCCAACTCACACGCCGGCCGCGAATCACCGCGGTGAAGAAGATGTAGAGGAGAATCAGCGCGCCAAGAGGAAAGAGAAGCGCGTAGGCGGGGTTTTCGCCGGCTGTTACGTATACGACGACCCACCAGATCAGAGTGACGAGAGTAGAGATCGCGGCCCAGAGCAGTAGCGTCCCCCCCGCTGCAAGCCCGGACAACGCGAGCAGAAGTGTCAGCGGCGGCAGCAACTGCATCAACGGCGGAACGAGGAGTAGCAGCGGGAAGAGAGCTCGTCCAAGCTTTCCAAAGGGAACTGAATCGAGACCACCGGCGAACACATTCTTTCGCCACCCACTAATGATGTCACGCAAAGATGCGTACATGCGTGTCGAAAGCTGATCGACTCCCAACATCAACACCGTTTTCTTGCCCGCGGCAAAAAAGCGCTGAGCCAGCATCAGATCTTCAGCCACGCTGGCGCGAACGATCGAGTGGCCGCCCATGGCATCGTAGCTCGCGCGCGTGACGAAGATGCACTGGCCGTTGGCGATCTTGTCGCTGACACGTGGCGAGTTATTGACTGACTCGGTACCACCGTAACGCGCAGAAAGAATGCTGAAGACTTGCGGCTGGATTATGCGCTCCCAGAATCCGCCCAGCTCCTGCCTTCCGGCGATCGAAAAAAGGTCTGCGTTTCTCGATTGCATTGCATTAACTGCACGCGCCACCAGATCAGTGGCGTGGACGGTGTCCGCGTCGGTGAACTGCAAAATCTCTCCGCGTGCGATGCGAGCGCCGGTCGAACACGCCCACTGCTTGCCGAACCAGCCGTCGGGAAGAGACGGGCTCGCCACGACCCGCGCGCGAGAATCAGAGCCCGCGGCGGTACGCGCGATATCGGCTGTGCCGTCTATGGAATTGTCGTCGACGACTATCAACTCGAGGTTCGGGTACGTCGTGCGGAGAATCGAGCTCACGCACCGGGCGATATTCCGCGCTTCATTACGCGCCGGCACGATCACGCTTACAAGAGGTGCATCAGCGGGAGGGATCTCGCTTTCTTCCGTCAACGATCGTGAATTTCGCAGCCGAAAATAGGTGAGTAGCGGCGGAATGATCCACGGCAGGGAGCCAACGATCGCGCTTAGGTAACGCATCAATAAAAAACGGGGCGCCGCGATGTCCGCGACGCCCCGCTGGAACGGGAAGAAGTACTAGCGGCCTCCGCCGCCTCCACCACCGCCAGGGCGGCCACCGCCGCCGCCGGACGAACCTCCACCGCCTCCCATCCCACCACCGCCAGAAGAGCCGCCGCCACCCGAGCGTCCGCCTCCTCCGCCACCACTCTGGCCTCCGCCGCCTTGTCCACCACCGCCACCGCCGCGGCCTCCGCCACCACCCATTCCTCCGCCACCCATTCCGCCACCCCCCTGGCCACCGCCGCCTTGGCCTCCGCCTCCGCCGCCACGGTTACCGCCTCCGCCGCCGCCGGATGAACCGCCGCCTCCCATTCCACCGCCACCTCCAGAGGAGCCGCCGCGTCCACCACCGCCGCCGCCGGAACTACCACCGCCGCCCATGCCTCCACCTCCGCCTGAGCCGCCGCGGCCGCCACCTTGTCCGCCGCTACCACCGCCGGACTGGCCACCGCCACCCTTCGCACCGAAGTTCTCTTCTTCCGTTCCAGCCATGCTGCTACCCTCCAGAGTAGGTTGTTACCAGCAGCGAGAAAAGCAATGCATGTGCCATATTAGGGCGCATGCAGACAGCAACCCGACTGCGTATTTCGCGCCACTCCGCAAAACTCTTGTGCCTTTGAAGCAGTTTCGTCGCGCGAAGCCACTCGAGTCCGGTGCGCACGTCGCCCTTCTCGCACCAGCCGGACCCCTTCAAAAACCGGAAGATCTTCCGCGCGCACAGGAAAACACACGCACCATGGGGTGGGAGCCGATCGTCGGGGAGCACGCCAGAGAGCGCGAAGGATACCTCGCCGGACACGACCGAGAGCGCCTCAACGACCTGAATCGGGCGATCAGGGACCCGAAGATCGAAGCGATTTGGTGCATCCGTGGGGGTTATGGACTGACGCGTATCCTCGACAAGATCGATTACGACGCGCTGTCGCGAACGCCAAAGGCGATCATCGGTTACTCCGACATCACCGCGCTGCACTGCGCGGCTCAGCGACGATGCCGGCTGATCACTTACCACGGACCTACGGCGCGCGAGATGCTGAGCGACTTCTCGCGCGATTCGTTTAAACGCGCGGTGGTGGAGCAGACTGATTCGTGCGGCACCGCCCCGCAAGCGCGCGAGCTGAATGCTGGAACGGCGGAAGGACGACTCGTCGGCGGAAATCTGGCGGTGCTCGCATCACTCTGCGGAACCGCATTTGCACCCGATTGCGCCGATGGAATCCTTATTCTCGAGGACATCAACGAGCCGGTATACCGCATTGACCGGATGCTGCAACAGCTCAAGTTCTCCGGAGTGCTCAACGGCTGCCGTGCAATCGCGTTCGGCGATTGCACGAGCTGCCCGGAAGATGCCGGCGGCGGCGGACGCCCCTTCGACGAAGTCCTCGGCGAGCTTGCCCACGCGCTCGGCATCCCTTGTGTCGCGGGAATTCCGGTCGGTCATGTCGCCGAGCAGTGGACGATTCCGCTCGGAGCGGTTGGAAAGCTCGACACAAAGACGCGTACACTGTCCGTCACGTCTTACTGAGCCCGACAGTACCGATGGCTTACAAGACCGGAGAGGATCTGATCGACGAAGCGAAGAGGCAGATCGAAGAGCTCTCGCCCGAACGAGTGCGCGAGATGCAGTCGAGTAATGAGAGCGCGGTCTATCTCGACGTAAGGGAGCCAAACGAGTGGAACCTCGGACGAATTCCTCATGCGGTGCATCTGCCACGCGGAAATCTGGAAACCAAAGTCGAGGCGCTGATCGACCGCAATCAGAGAGTCGTCGTCTATTGCGCGCGTGGCAACCGCTCGGCGCTGGCGGCGCTGACGATGAAGCAGATGGGGTACGCGAACGTCGCGTCAATGGCGCGCGGGTTTCAGGGCTGGGCCGAGATCGGGGGCGAAGTCGAAGATTGACCGAGGTCAGCGCGAATAGCCCCGAAGCCTTCGAGATTCCGTGCAAGGACGGATTGTCAATCCGCGGCGATGTCTATCCCGCCGAGGAGTCCCTCGGTACGGTCGTCATTTGTCACGGGTTCAAGGGGTTTGCACACTGGGCGTTTTTCCCGTATCTGGCCCGAAAGCTCGCGGACAACGGGCTCACCGCGGTCACGTTCGATTTCTCGGGCAGCGGGATCGGATCTGATCGTGAATCGTTTACGCAGCTCGAGGCCTTCGCGAGCAACACCCTCTCCAGAGAGCAGGATGATCTCGATATCCTGGTGGACTACCTCATACGCAGAAAGCTCATTCAGGGAAAATTCGGTCTGTTCGGACACTCGCGCGGCGGGGGTACGGCAATCCTCTACGCCGCCGCCGATGATTCGCCGGTAAGCTCTCTCGTCACCTGGGCGTCGATCGGCTATCCGAACCGCTGGAGCTCCGAGGATGTAACCACGTGGAGGAAGCGCGGGTTCACCGAGGTCACGAACTCACGCACTGGTCAGGTGCTTCGGCTGGATACCCATCTTCTGGAAGACGTTGAGGCGCACGGGAAGAACAAGCTGAACATCGAAGCCGCCGCGGCGAAGATCAAAGTTCCGTGGCTGATTGTGCATGGCACTACCGACGAAACGGTTCCGAGCAGCGAAGCGGAGCGCCTGCATTCGCTATCGAAGAAGGTGAGCACTCTGCGACTGATCGAAGGTGGGAATCACGGGTTCGACGCGAAGCATCCGCTGAACGAAATTCCATCGGTGCTCGACAAAGTCGTCCGCGAAACCGTGAAGTTCTTTGTTCGCAATGCTCGGCCAAAGTGATGTGAGTCGAGAAGGGATCGACGCGCTGCTCGCCCATCCCGAAGTAGTCAGGCTCCGCTCTGCGCTTGCTACACGCGACGCGGTTAGTGCCGGTGAAGAAGAAGGAGTGCGCAAGGCAGCGGTCGCGTTGATCTTTCGGGCAGGCGAGTCAGGTGCTCCGGAGCTTCTGTTCATCAAGCGCGCCGATTATCCGGGTGATCCGTGGAGCGGGCAGGTTGCTTTCCCCGGAGGCCGCGAAGAGCAGGGTGACGCGTCCTTGCTGGAAACGGCGATCCGGGAAACCCGTGAAGAAACCGGAATAGACCTGGCGCGTGATGGCGCCGTGATCGGAACGTTGGATGATCTTCGTCCACGGACGGTCGCGTTGCCGGCTGTTATGGTTCGTCCGTACGTCGCCGTTCTCGATAGCGAGGAGGATCTGCTTCTGAGCTCCGAAGTAGCGCTGGCGTTCTGGATCCCCCTCGAAGCGTTGCGGCGCGCCGAATCCTGGCGCGAGACGAGTGTCTATGCGCGGGGCACCCAGATCAACGCTCGCGCGTTTCATCACCAGGGTCAGGTGGTGTGGGGTATGACCGAGCGAATTCTCGGTCAGCTGCTAGCGTTGCTCTCTTGAGTTTGTCGCGCGAAACTGCATTTCAATTCTAGATTCCTCCGCGGGTCGGGCGGTGGGTGTGTCCTCTACGCCGCCGCTCTCGCTTACACGCTGCGAGCCTCGTCAGCCCGCTCGCGGCTGACACCGCGAGCGGGCACCCAGCCGAGTCTCTTGCTACGCGAGGACGTCGGCTAGGAGGACACACCCACCGCCCTCCCTGTCGGGCTGTCTTTCATGCTCGCAGTCCCGTGTGAAAAACTCAGCGACGTCGCGAGCGTTGACTTCGTCGCACGGACCCCGGGTGAGCGGAGCTGGCGACCGCGCGAGTTGTATGGTTCGAGGGTTTGTCCTGCTGGGCACGAGACGAAGCGCGCACAGCGAGGTTGCTGTGGCGTTAGCCAGGAGTCGGAGAGGTGGTTCTGCGCAGGCGGTGTCTCGCGTAGCAAGAGACCGGCTGGGTGCCCGCGAGCGAAGCGAGTGGGCTGACGGGCTCGATGCGTGTAAGCGAGTAGCCGCCGAAGCAGAATCGCCTCTCCGACGACCCGCGCGATAGACGAAAACAAACGCGACAGAGAGAGCGCGCTACCGATCGAGCTCCAGCACGACAAAAGTCCCGGGGATCATCGGAGGTCGCGGGCGCGGACGTTCGGGAGTCGGCGCCGGCGGCACGCCGAAATCGGCGCTCACGGTGTAGAGGCGATGGGTTTTGGGGTTCACGGCCAAGGTCCGCGCACCCCGCTGAGTCGGAACAGTCTCCACGACGGTGTATTTGTCGGGAGTGTCTTCGTGAATGACCGTGATGCTGCCTTCGCCATTCGACGTGAACGCGAGCTGCGTCCCCGGATCGAAACCGGCGCCGTCGATTCCTGATCCGACCGCAGGAGTAGCGACGACCCTTCCCGTCACCGCGTCAACGACTCCCATCACTTTGTTACCGCATCCGGCGAACAGGCGCTGGTGCTGGCGGTCAATGGCGAGCCCGGTGGGCTCTCCGCACGGGGCGAGGCTCCAGTGTGCGGACACCGCTAGCGTCTGCGCATCGAAGACGGCGATCTGGCTCTTGTCCTCCAGGTTCACGTAAACACGCCCGCGATCGACGACCGCATCTTCAGGCTTGCCGCCGAGGTCAACGGTCCCCACAACAGTGCCGGTGGCGGCGTCGATAGCGGTCGCGTTGCTTGTTGCCGCATTGAAGGCGAAAACCCGCTTCGTCGTTGGATCGTAGAGAACTACATCCGGATTTCTGCCGGTCACCTTCACCACGCTGATTGGAGCCAGCGTCTTGTAGTCGAAAATCGTCACGCTCGAATCGCGGCCGTTACTCGTAAACCCACGATTGAGGTCCGGCGCGAGAGCAATGCCGTGAATGCCAAGGGTGTTAGGGATGTCACCGATCACCGAGTCCCGGCCGAGATCGACTACCATGACGTGCGTTCCGCGTGACAGAAAAAGACGGTTCGCAGCGGTATCCACCGTGAGCAGGTCCCATCCGCCCTCACCGCCGGTAGAGATCTTACGAATGACGTGATAACCGGGGGCGGCGGATTGGGCGCCGGCGTAGGCAGACGCGACGACCAAGGCCAGAGCTGCGAATGAAAAAAGTTTCGCTCTCAACGAAATTCTCCAGGGAAAAAGATTCTACGTGAATAATTCGCGGCGAGACACTGCTGTCCGGGAAGCTAACTCTAGCGCATTTCACGCTCAGCCGAAACTAATGCTTCGGCGATTCGACGGAATCAGCTGCAATCGCCGGAGAGAATCCCTCGGGAGGACGTTGTAGCTCGAGCACGGGTGACTCGTGGATGATCTTTCCACCGAGATACGCGGTATAGGTGACGGTTCCAACCGCGGCGAGCGCACCAATCAAGACTCCGCCTCTCATCCAGACCGGCAACACGTCGGCGGGTTTCTTCAAAGCCCGCCACCAGGAGTACGCGGCGAAGACGCCAACGAGAAGTATCACGATCATTGCGATTCGCGCGGCGTCGTCGTGCGCCTCGATCGCGCCATGCCTCACGAACCACGGGTCGTGCAGGGCGCGGTCTGCTTTGTCGCCGGTGAAATGGACGGGATAGATGAAGACGCCCGCGGCAGTCAGCGCACCCATCGCAGTTAGCCACAGTCCCTTTCGTTTGAGCACCAACGCCAGCAGAGTAACGACGAGCGCTGAGACGCTGAGTACCACCGGAAAGTGGTTCAAAAGAAGATGGAGGTAAGGCCAGGTAAGCATGGTTTGACAGGAGGTCCGGGGCGCCTCGGAGTAAACAGAAGCTAGGAGCGCCGGGCCGCGACCGCCCTCGCTGGATTCGCCAACGGCCACTCCAGTCAGGTGGACCCCCCGAATACGAGCGCAAAACGCACTTGCTGAAAAAGTTAGGATATACTAACTTATTTGCTAGTCAGTCAATAACCCGGAGCGACACTGGCAACACGCCTCGACCTGAATCGCACCCTGCCCGCGGACGACCGCCTTCTGGGCGGGGCCGGCGAGCCCCTCGCCCCTCCGCCGGGCTGGCGCCGAGCACGCCTTGCGCCGTCGCTGGTCGAGGTCTATAGGTCGGTCCCGGTCTCCGGTGGGGCCTGGTGGCGGAAAATCCTCGCGTTCGCCGGACCCGGGTACCTGGTCGCCGTCGGATACATGGATCCCGGCAACTGGGCTACCGATCTCGCCGGGGGCGCGCAGTTCGGGTACGCCCTGCTCACGGTCATTCTCGCATCCAACCTGATGGCGATCCTGCTGCAGGGACTCGCCTCCAAGCTCGGCATAGTGACCGGGCGGGATCTCGCTCAGGCGTGCCGCGACCACTATTCGAAGCCGGTTGGATTTGTGCTTTGGCTCGCCTGCGAGATCGCGATCGCCGCGTGCGATTTGGCCGAGGTCATCGGGTCCGCCATCGCGCTCAACCTGCTGTTCAACATTCCAATCCCTCTGGGGATCGCCATCACCGCGATGGACGTACTCATAGTTCTCTATCTCCAGAACAAGGGGTTCAGGCTACTCGAAGCACTCGTCATCGCTTTGATCGCGACGGTGGGCATCTGCTTCCTCTTCGAGATAATTCTCTCGCAACCTCCGCTCGGTGCTGTCGCGCGTGGATTTCTGCCGTCTACGCAGGTGTTCCGGAATCCATCCATGCTTTACATCGCCGTCGGGATACTTGGCGCGACGGTAATGCCACACAATCTCTACCTGCACTCTTCGATCGTGCAGACACGGCAGTATGCGGAGACCGCGGCTGGCAAGCGCGAAGCGGTGCGGTTTGCATTCATCGACTCGACGATCGCGCTCAGCTTCGCGCTGTTCATCAATGCAGCAATCCTGATCATCGCGGCGGCCACGTTCCATGCCACCGGACACTCTGAAGTCGGCGAGATTCAGGACGCCTACAAGCTCCTCACGCCGCTCCTCGGCGCCGGAGCGAGCATGGTTTTCGCTCTCGCGCTACTTGCCTCCGGACAGAATTCAACCCTCACGGGAACACTGGCCGGCCAGATCGTGATGGAAGGATTCCTGAACATTCGCTTGAGGCCATGGCTGCGGCGACTCATCACGCGTGGCATTGCCATCATTCCCGCCGGTCTCGTCGCCGTCATCTACGGCGAGAGTGGAACCGCGAAGCTGTTGGTGCTCAGCCAGGTGATCCTGAGCATGCAACTCTCGTTCGCCGTCTTCCCGCTGGTCACCTTTACGTCGGACAAGCTGAAGATGGGCGAGTTTGTAAACCCTCGCTGGCTCAAGACACTCGCCTACAGCGTTGCGGTAATCATTGCGGGGCTCAACATTTGGCTGCTGCTGCAAATCTTCCGCGGAGCGATGGGATGATGTACCAGCGCATTCTCGTGCCCGTTGAGCATTCTTCCTACGACGATGTGATTCTCGATCACATCCGGCGGCTCGCTCGCGCGTGCGCTGGAGCATCGATCGTTCTCATTCACGTTGCCGACGGCTGGGCGGCCCGCAACATCAGACAGCTCGACCTCCGCGAGTCGGAGGAAATGAAGAGCGATCGCGAGTACATCGAAGCGGTTGCCGACTCGCTCGAGACCGAAGGCTTTTCCGTCGAGGCGATTCTTGCGAGCGGCGATCCAGCCAAGGAAATAGCGGCGGCTGGAACCCGTGAAGGTTGTGACTTGATCGCAATGGCTACGCACGGGCATCGCGGTCTGGCTGATGTTCTTCACGGCAGCGTCGCCAGTGAGCTGAGGCACATCTCGATGCTGCCGGTGCTGATGGTGCGCGGCAACCCGCCGCACCCCACTCCGCCAGCTGGCCCGCGCGCGACAGCATGAGCACTGCACGCGCGGCGCGCGCGGAATTACTGACGGCGCCGGTAGAAGACTACCTGAAGGCGATCTACACGATCGGGAAGGGAACCGGGCCGGCCGCGACGAATGAAATCGCGCAGCGACTGGCGCTTGCCCCCGCTTCGGTGAGCGGAATGGTGAGACGCCTGGCCGAGCAGGGGCTGCTGGCGTACGAGCGCTATCACGGCGTGAGGCTCACGGAGATTGGACGACGGGCGGCACTGCGGACGCTGCGGCGTCATCGCGTGATAGAGGCGTACCTCTCCCGCGCTCTTGGTTACCCGTGGGATCGCGTGCACGCGGAAGCCGAAAGACTGGAGCACGCCGCTTCTGACGAGCTCGTGGACAGAATGGCAGCGACGATCGGTGAGCCGGAAGTTGATCCGCACGGTGCTCCGATCCCGACTCGGGATGGTGCTGTTGACGAGACTCAATACAAATCACTGGCCGACCTTTCTGTCGGGATGGCGGGTGTCGTCGTGCGCGTTTCCGACGACGACCCCTCGATGCTGCGGTATCTCGCCGAGCTGTCGATTCTTCCGGGGAAAAAAATCACGCTTAAGGCGAGGGCACCGTTCGACGGGCCGATCACCGTGATCATGGGGAAACACGAGCTCTCGATCGGTAATGCGCTCGCGGCGCACGTGCTCATCGCGCCCGCGGCAGACAGACCCGGGAGGCGCGGCTAGCTTTCGGGAGTGGTGCTCACCGTCTTGGCCGCGCTCATCCTCCAGACATCCTCTTCGCTGGCAGTCCCCGAGAGGCTCGGGGTCCAGGAGCCGAGGACGATCGCGATTGATGAAGCATTCGCCGCCGAGTCCGGATTAAGAGTCGGGGATCGCGTAACGATCAGTGCTCAGCCGGGAGGCGGGGCGACTCCGGCAATCATCGGGGCAATTATCAGAAGAGGGGCCGACCCGGCAGAAGTCGCCCGCGGCGATTTTCGTGTTCGAATGCACCTCGACGACCTGCAGACGATCTCAGGCTACGGGGACCGGGTCGATCGGTTCGCGATTGCGACAAGGTCTTCTGGAGATGTCGCCGAGACACTCGAGCGGATAAACCGCGTTGCCTTTGGCTTCCGCGCTCATCGCTCACGAGACATTGCAGTCGAGACATCGCGCACGTTTCAGGTCGTCAGTCGCTTTCACCGCGCGATCGGGGTGATCACCATCGTCGCCAGCTCGGTTTTTCTGCTCTGCATCATGGTTCTCAAGGTCGAAGAACGTCGTCGAGACATTGCCGCGCTTCGGCTGATGGGAATATCGCGCGCGACGGTCGTCCAGTCGGTCGTCGCAGAGTCGGCGTTGGTAGCCGTTTTGGGCAGTGCGCTTGGAGTGATTCTGGGTTGGGCGGGATCACTATTTGTAAACTGGCATTATCAGGCCGTGTACCGTACGCCGCTCGAATTTTCCATCATCACCGCGCCGGTAGTCGAGCTGGCGGTAGTGCTGTCTCTGGTTCTGGGAATTGGCGCAGGGGTGTTCGCGTCGATTCGACTCGCGCGCACGCCACCGCTCGCGCTCTTTGGGCGCTGAGTGAGAGTCGCTCTCGCGCGGGCATCGCTGCTCCGCCACCGGTCGAGAGTCGCGCTGGCGATACTTGGAGTCGCGATCGCGGCGGCGATGCTGCTGGACATGGTAATGCTCGCGACGGGAATGCGGGAATCCTTTCGTGAGCTCCTCCTCTCGCAGGGATACGAGATTCGGCTCGCTCCCAAGGGAACGTTGCCATTCGATACCGATGCCACGATACCCGGCGTTGCGGCTATTATGGCCACGCTGCGCGACAATCCGGATATCAGAGAAATCAGCCCTGTGCTTGGTGCTTCCATTCACATCTCGATCCACGGCCGCGACGTGAGCGCGTCCGCGCTGGGAATCAATCCAGCGGTTCAGGGCGACTATGAGCTGATGTCGGGACGAGACATAGCGGCCGCGGACGCGATTGTTGCCAACGACTACCTGTTGCGGCAGCTGGGATCGAAGATGGGCGACACACTGGATGTCGCGACCGGCTACGATCCTCAGGCGAGAGTTTATTCTGGACGGCGACGACTGGTGCTGACCGGACGTGCGCGTTTCATCTACGGGGCGAGAGAGCAATCCGCCGCGGCAATGCGACGCGCGACGCTCGAATCGATGCTGGAGCCCGCGCGTCGCGATCGTGCTTCGCTGTTCATGGTGCGGGTGGCAAAAGGCGCAGACGCGGAGCGCGTGCGGGACTGGATCGCAACCACGCTGCCGAACGTGACCGCGGTGTCGATCGCGACGGCGATCGCGCAGGTCGATCAACGATTGAGCTATTTCCGGCAGCTCGCGTTCATACTCGGCGCAGTGAGTCTGTTCGTCGGATTTCTACTCGTAACGACACTCGTGACGGTATCTGTGAACGAGCGCGTCGGGGAAATCGCGGTGATGCGAGCCATCGGAGTCTCGAAGCAGCACGTCGTGGAGCAGATAGTGCTCGAAGGCGTTGCGATCAGCGTAGCGGGAGCTGCGGCGGGCTTGGGATTGGGTTTGGTGACCGCGCGGTATCTCAACACAATTCTCTCCGACTTCCCGGGTCTGCCGATGGCGATCGACTTTTTCCTCTTTCAGCCAAAGGCGGCGTGGTCGGCGATTGGACTACTCGTTGTCTGCGGCATAGCCGCGGGTGCATATCCGGCTTGGCGGGCTGCCTCGTTGCCGATCGCTGAGTCGTTGCGCCGCGAGGCGATCGCGTGAGCAGCGCACCGCGGCTCGAGCACCCCGCGCAATCGAGCGAGCGTTCATCGATTGTCTCGATGCGCGATGTCAGGCGTGATTACACGCTTGGCGCGGAGCGAGTCCACGCGCTACAGGGTGTCAGCCTCGAAATAGAACCAATGGACTATGTAGCGATCGTGGGTCCTTCCGGTTGCGGAAAGTCGACACTCCTCAACTTGATCGGCGTCATAGACAAGCCGACTTCGGGGATCGTTTCCGTCGCGGGAAAGCGGGTCGACGAGATGCGCGACAGGGAGGCAACTTCGTTCCGTCTCCGAAATATCGGCTTCGTGTTCCAGCGCTTTTATCTGCTACCAGTACTGTCGGCGCTGGAAAACGTAGCGATGCCAATGGCGGAAGCGAATGTGCCGTTGCACGAGCGGCGAGCGCGTGCCGCCCGACTTCTCGCCTACGTAGGTCTGGCGAATCGTGGGCAGCACCGCCCCGCGGAGCTTTCGGGTGGAGAACAGCAACGAGTGGCCATCGCGCGGGCACTTGCCAATGAGCCGACGCTACTCCTCGCCGACGAGCCCACCGGTGAGCTCGACGCCAAGACCGGCACTGAGATCATCTCGCTTTTCGGCAAGCTCAACGTCGATGGGACAACCATCATCGTCGTAACTCACGACGAGGATCTCGCTGGCGCCGCGCGACGAAAAATTCACATGCGCGACGGAAAGATCGTCGCTGAAGGCTCATGATCAGCCAGCTCGCCTTTCGCAACATCGCCTATCGGCCCTGGCGCTCTGTCCTTCTGTTCTTTGGTTTTGGGATCGGCGTCGCAGTCATGATCGTGTTGCTATCGATCGGCGAAGCGATGCTGTCGCAGGCCCGAAACGAGAAACTCGTTGGGGGCGGGACGATCACGGTGCTCCCCGAAGGCGTCGACGTCGAAGTGATGAAGACAGGTGGCATCGGCGGGCTTTTCTTCTCGATCGATCACGCGAAGTTCCTGTACCGTCAGCTCTTCGCATCACCGCGGTTCGCACCGGAAATCTCGGCCGTCGCACCGCAGATCGAGGGTCGGCTCCTTTATCTTCGCGCTCCGAGCGGTCGCGAGTTCGCAGTGCACGCATCGGGCGAGGTTCCTTCTGCAACCCGCGCGGTCGGTGCTGGCCCGGAGATAGTCGGGGGTAAGTGGGAAGATGACGCCGGCGATAGACGCTGGGTGGCTCCAACACAGCTCGAGCTGCGCAACGAAATCGATCACTTTCATCTACCACCCGACTCGATCGCCAACCGCGATACCTGGGCAGAGTGGCACTACTTCAATGTCCTGTCGCGGGGGGGCAGGCGATGGGCATTCGTTTCATTCATAGTCGGCGGCGATGTGCGCGGCACAAATTGGGGTGGCAAACTTGGTATTACGGTTCGTGATCAGGATGGCCTGACGCGCCGATTCGGGTCGACGCTGGATCGCTCGAGGGTAAGATTCTCGACGACGGACGCGAATCTCGTGTTCGGCGGTTCACGCGTGACGGTACTGCCCGATGGCGATTACGAGGTACACGCCCGCGCGAGCGAGGAGCATCAGAGTCAGCTCCCTCCGAGCGCGCGTCACTCGGCGCAAGGTTCCGGAGATGTAGAGGTCACTCTCCGCATCAAACCGGCACCATACGCCTATTTCCCAGGTGTCTCGATGGCAACGGACAAGTTCGTATCCGGTTACGTGGTTCCGGCACTGCGCGCGAGCGCGTCAGGCACGATTTGCGTAGATGGTTCCTGCGAACAACTCGTGGACGCTCAGGCGTACCACGATCACAACTGGGGGGTTTGGAGCGGCGTAACATGGGATTGGGGTGCAGCGCGCGCGGGCGACTACACTTTTTTATACGGACGGGTCAGCACGCCCGATGCTGCGGCGAATCAGCCGCCGGTTCTCGTTTACCTCGTCGACTCACTCGGTTTTCGGGCGGTATTTCGGCCGAGTGCTATCAGGTACGAAGACAATCGGACGTTGCCATCGGGCGCCAAGACACTGCGTGTGCCGTCGCACGCCCGGTTTTCGGACGCACGGGGCAACGATACCCTGACGGTCGATCTATTCATCGAGGATGCGATCGCCACCGACATTCGGCCGCAAAGTACGGAGCGCGGCGATCCGCGGGGCACGGCGAAAGAGCATCCCTATTTCATTCAGATGAAGGGAAGCGCCAGAATTTCGGGTCGGCTCGACGGCAGGCCCATCCAGGGCGCGGGTACCGGATTTTTCGAAACCTATCGCTGACGATGAAATGACCGAGAGTGGTTCGTTGGTTCACTTACTTCTTGTTCTCGCGGTAGTGCTTCTCACGACGCGGGCTTTGTCTTTCCTGGCTGAGAAGCTGGGACAGCCCACTATTCTCGGGGAATTGCTCGGAGGTGTAGTCCTCGGCGCGTCGGTGCTGGGTATTCTCGATCCGAGCGATCTCGCCATTCACACACTCGCGCAACTCGGGTTATTGATCCTCCTGTTCGAGATCGGGCTCGAGACGGATTTGCGCGCGCTGACAAGAGTCGGCGGGACCGCAGCCGTCGTTGCAGTTGTTGGAGTCGTGCTTTCTTTCGCACTTGGCTACGGGACGCTCAGTGCGCTGGGGGTGGGTCGCCTGGCGGCGGTAGTCTGCGCGGCATCCCTGACGGCTACCTCGATAGGGATCTCCACGCGAGTGTTGGCGGAGCTCGGCTTCCTGCAGACGGAAGAGGGAAGGGTGGTGCTCGGAGCGGCCGTGCTCGACGACATCATCGGCCTCGTTATACTGTCGATAATTGGCAGCTTCGTCACAGGCGAAGCGATTAGCGCCAGCGGCGTCGCTCGTACCACTGCAATTGCGTTCGGCTTCGTCGCGCTCGCAATTCTGGTGGGCAGTTTTGTCGTGCCGCCGCTTTTTCAGGCAGCGAGGAGACTGCGCTCGCCTTCGACTATCGCCGTGATGGGTTTGGCATTCGCCTTTCTGCTGGCGGCGCTGGCCGGTATGCTCGGCTCGGCGATAATAGTGGGTGGGTTTGTCGCCGGAGTTCTTCTCAATCGCATCGAGCAGGCAGATCACGTGAAAAGCTCTGCTCGCGCGATGGGTAGTCTGCTCACCCCCATTTTCTTCGCATCGGTTGGTGCGTCGGTAGATCTCCGCGCGCTCGCGGAACCGCGAACTCTGTTCATTACACTCGTTCTGCTCGTCGCCGGCGGAATCGGTAAAATGATCGCCGGATACGCCCCGGTCTGGGTGAAAGGCAGCAGGACGTTAATCGGAGTCGCAATGCTGCCGAGGGGGGAGGTTGAGTTGATCGTAGCGCAGACAGGCCTGGCGATCGGCGCGCTCAATGCTTCTCTCTTCGGCGCCATTACGCTGATGGTCTTGTTGACGACGCTGCTTTCCCCCCCACTGATCCAGGCGGTGGCGCGGCGCGATCCGCGCGCTCGAGAATTAGCGCCGACGCCGGTGGCGCCTGTCGTTTCTGCTTGACATCCTGACTCTGCGGCTTCCGATTGAACCCCATGGCCGCGGAAATTCACATCGGAACTCAAGGCTGGAACTACGACGCCTGGGTCGGACCATTCTACCCGAGCGGCACACGCCCGTCGGATTTCCTTACCGTGTATGCGCGTGCCTTCGACTCGGTGGAGGTAGATTCGACGTTCTACGCTTCACCGGCCGCCACGACCATAAGAAGCTGGATGGAACGCACGCCGCGACGATTCATCTTTGCGCTCAAGCTGCCGCAGGAGATCACCCACGAGCAGAGGCTCCGCGACGTCACCGGCGCGTCGGATCTTTTCTTCGAGCGCGCGCGTGAGCTGGGCGACAAGCTCGGTCCCATACTGGTTCAGATGGGGCCGGACTTTCAGCCCGGCGAGCTTCCGGCGCTGGTCGATTTCATCGCACGCGTCCCCAGTGATCTACGGATTGCAATCGAGTTCCGGCATCGAGGCTGGATCACCGACGGAGTTCTCGCGCTGCTGAAGGAGCGGAACATTGCGCTCGCCCTCATCGATGGTCGGTGGATTCCACGAAAGCTGATGCTCAGTCTGGCCTCACGACCCACCGCGGACTTTGCGTACATACGATGGATGGGCCCGAATCGCGACCTGATCGATTATTCGCGCCTGCAAGTGGATCGTTCGCACGAAGTGGAAGCGTGGAGCAATGCGATTGAAGAGCTGTCGGAAAAGGTCTCCCACGTTTACGGCTACGTGGCGAACACATTCTCCGGTCACAGCCCGGCGACGGCCCGCGAATTCCAATCTCGACTCGGGCAGACTCCGGTCGATCCCGACCTGCTCGGCGAGCAAATGTCGCTGTTTTGAGAGCGTCCTTTCGCGCGAAGTAATCACGATGTAGTCTCGATACTTGCGTAGCGAGCGATATTTCTCGGATGTCGCTTCGCAAATGGATTCTCAGCGTTCTCGCCATGTCGTTCGCTGCCCTCTCGATCTCGCTCGGATTCTGGCAGCTGCGGCGCCTCGCGGCTCGACAGAAACAAAACGTACTCCTCGCCTCTCGTAGACTCGCGCCAGAGATCGATCTAAGCGCACTGCCTGGCGATACAGCGCAAGCGCATTTTCGCCGAGTGAGGTTAGACGGGACTTACGATTACGGGCAGGAAATTGTTTTGACGTTGCGGGGTCGCAACGGATCACCCGGCGTCAACCTCATCACACCGCTCCTGCGCAACGGAACTGATACGGCGGTGTTGGTGAATCGCGGCTGGGTTTACTCGCCCGACGGTGTGACCATCGATCCCAATCCGTGGCGCGAGCCCGTTACCGTGAATGGCACTGGCTTCGTTGAGACATTCCCGACAAAGGGCCCATTCGATCCGCCCAATCCGGCAAGACCACGGGAGTTCCGGCGACTTGACCGAGCGTCTCTCTCAAAAATCTTTCCGTACCCGATCGCCAATTACTATGTCGTGCTCACTGATTCGGCGACTTCTCCGAACGTCCCGCCCCGCGTTGAGCCCCTGCCGCTGGACGAAGGACCACACCGCAGCTATGCAATCCAGTGGTTTTCGTTTGCGGCGATCTCTATTATTGGACTAGTGATCTTCCTCAGGCGCGCATGAGCGACATATCGGTGGGGACGGCGAGCGAAAAGGAAGCGCGCGACGTTGCGGAGAGCGCGCGAGAGACCGAATGGACGCACCCGAGCTTCGTGCGCGAACTGTTCCTGGGACGCTTCCGCCTCGATCTGATTCATCCCCATCCCGAGTCCGATCCCGCCGAAGAAGCGCGCGCCAGGCCATTTATGGACAAGCTGCGGAATTTCATGGAGCGAGTCGATTCCGAAGAAATCGATCGCACCGGGGAGATTCCTGAAGCCGTCGTGCAGGAGCTACGAGACATGGGGGCGTTCGGGATCAAGATTCCGAAAGAGTACGGCGGTCTGGGTCTGTCACAAATGAGCTACGTGCGCGCGATCGAAATGGTGACATCCAAGGATGGATCGCTCACCGCGCTTCTCTCCGCCTCGCAATCGATCGGTGTCCCGCAACCGTTGAAGTTGTTCGGTACCGAAGAGCAGAAGCGCAAATACTTTCCGCGTCTGGCGAAGGGTGCGATCTCGGCTTTTGCGCTCACCGAAGTGGACGCTGGGTCGGATCCGGCCAACATGCGTTGCACCGCTACTCCCTCAGAGGACGGGCGAAGCTTCATCATCAATGGCGAAAAGCTCTGGTGCACCAACGGGACGCGCGCCGAGCTGTTCGTGGTAATGGCGAGGACGCCGGAGAAGGTGATCAAAGGCAAATCGGTCAAGCAGATCACTGCCTTCATCGTCGAATCATCGATGCCGGGTGTCGAAGTAGTGCATCGCCTTCGTTTCATGGGACTCAAGGCGATCGAGAACGGAGTGATCCGGTTCAACAACGTCCGCGTCCCACGCGAGAACATCCTGTGGGATGAGGGAAAGGGACTCAAGCTCGCCCTGGTGACTTTGAACACCGGTCGTCTGACGATTCCCGCTGGTTGCGCCGGCGCGGGTAAGCAGATGGTCTCCATCGCCCGCAAATGGTGCAATGAGCGGGTGCAGTGGGGGCAGCCGATCGGAAAGCACGAAGCTGTCGCGCAGAAACTGGCTCGCATGACCGCGTATACCTTCGCAATGGAAGCAGTCGCCGAGTTGTCGACTGCGCTGTACGAGAAGGGCGGCTATGACATTCGGCTGGAAGCCGCGATCGCGAAGCTGTTCAACACCGAAGCAGGCTGGAAGATCATCGACGATACGCTGCAGATGCGCGGCGGGCGCGGGTACGAGATGGCGGAGTCTCTTGCGCGTCGCGGAGAGCCGGCGATTCCGATCGAGCGAGCCATGCGGGACTTCCGCATCAATCTCATCTTCGAAGGCTCATCCGAGATCATGCGCCTGTTCATTGCGCGCGAAGCTGTCGATTACCACTTCAAGCTCGCCTTCAACATCGTGAACCCGGAATCGTCGCTCAAGGAAAAACTTTCGGCGATGGCGAGTGCGACGCCTTTCTACCTCACTTGGTATCCGTCACGTTGGCTCAACGCAACACGGCTCAAGCGCTACGGAGAATTCGGCAAGCTCGCTCGACACGTCCGCTATTGCGAACGAACGACCCGGCATCTCGGGCGATCCATTTTCCACGCCATGGTTCGTTTTGGTCCCAAGCTCGAGAGGAGGCAGATGGTTTTATTTCGAGCCGTCGACATTGGCGCCGAGCTGTTCGCGATGTCAGCGGCGTGTGTTCGCGCGCAGATGCTGGCCAAGCGCGGTCATCCGGAAGCCCTGACACTTGCCGACGCGTTTTGCATCGAAGCACGCGAGCGCATCAAGATTCACTTCGACCAGCTTTTCGGAGCGAACGATCCTGCGCTTTACAAGGTGGCCATGGAAGTGTTGCGAGGAGAACACGCCTGGCTCGAGCAGGGAATCGTGTCGAGCGTCGCGCATTTCGACAAAACAAAGCGGCGCCCCAGTGGTGGGAGCGCCGCTCTTGCTGCTGAATCCGTTACTGCCAAGGTAGGCGCGACGCAGTAAGGAGATCGCGTCAGGTCCGAGTCGATATCTCCGCTCGGGCGGAGTCCTTGGAACTAGACCGTTGAAGTCTGAACGGTGGTGTCCTTGGCGGTAAATCCGATCGCGAGCATCACCACAGCCAGCACCGCGTGCAGTCCAATGTCGCTGCCGCCGAGCGGAACCAAGCCGAACCCGCTTGGAGACACATAGCCGCAAATCGTGAGAATGGCGTAGATGATTCCGGAGCCGGTGAAGAATGACTTGGATCCGCCCCAGCTACGGGAAGCAGCGAGGCCCCAGAGGCCGAACAGCAGGTGGACGATGTTGTGCAGCAGGTTCACCGGAAACATCCCGAGCGCTTTGGCGGCGGTGGCGGGATCGGTCGGTTGCATCGCCATACCGCCCGGGGCAATGAAGCCCACGATTGCCACGACAATGAAGACGACGCCGAAAACCGCTGCCAGCTTTTGGATCGTGGTATTCATGCTGCGCATCTCCTTGAATTGGTTTGCGCGCTGACCGCTGCGCGCCGTCGTTAAACTAGGCGCGCCCGAGGATTTCCGCCACACGCGAACGTGTCGAATGTTCGCGCGAGATCGTCGCGCGAGTCTTCTGTTGGTTTGGGATTGTTGCGCGTCGGTCGGTGGAGGGCGTCCTCTTCGGCAGCTAGCTCGCTTACACGCTGCGAGCCCGTCAGCCCAATCGTCGCTGGCGCTCCGATCGGGCACCCAGCCGGTCTCTTGCTACGCGAGCACGCTGCCTGCGAGGACACCCTCCACCTCCCTCCCAAAAAGTCCCCGACACAGCTGGCGACTCGCGCTTCGATCCAGAGGCGCGCCACATTCGGCGCGCTCGCGTGTCGCGCCATGGATGCCGCGAACTTACGCCGTCGCGCTGCAGATTCGGCGCGCAACCCCTATCGTTGTTGCGGCGGGCTTGGGAGGGAAGCCGGTGGGGGTGCTGCGTAGCGAGTTTCAGCGAGCGACCAGCAGACCCGCGACTGAGCAGAGCGAAGGAGCGTTCTTAGGGGCTGCGCCCGAGCGAGCGTACTCGCCTAGCAGTACCCCCACCGGCTGACCACGCGAGACAATCCCAAGAACTACAAAAGGGTGCCGCGCAAGATGAGGAGCGCGACGTAGAAGTAGATGCTGAGACCTGTAACGTCGACCAAAGTCGCGACGAACGGTGCTGACGCGCTGGCGGGATCGAACCCGAGGCGGCGAAGAACGAACGGGAGCATGGAGCCGGCGAGAGAGCCGAACGTCACAACACCCACTAAGGCGAGCGCGACTGTTATCGCTACCAGCAGATAGTGGGGGCCATAGCCTCCCGCGATTCCCAGCTGCTGCCACAACACAACTCGCACAAGTCCAATCACACCCAGAATGCAGCCGAGCGCAAACCCGGACGGAAGCTCGCGCAGGAAAATACGCCACCAATCGCGCAGCTTGATTTCCTCGAGTGCGAGGGAGCGGATGATCAGCGACGTCGCCTGAGAGCCCGAGTTTCCGCCCGAGCTTATGATCAGCGGAATGAAAAGTCCGAGCACGATCGCGTGCTGCAGCTCTCCCTCGAAATACTTCATCGGGATCGTAGTCAGCATCTCACCGATGAAAAGCGCGGCCAGCCACGGAGCGCGCTTGCGAATCATCGTCATGAATCCGATCTGCGTGTACGGCTCGTCGAGGGCTTCCATTCCGCCGAACCGCTGCACGTCTTCCGTGTGCTCTTCCACGAGAGCGTCGATCACGTCGTCGACCGTGACGACGCCTTGAATCACTTCATTGTCGTCGACTACCGGAACGGCGACGAGATCGTACTCACGTGTCAGTCGTGCAACCTCGGCACGATCGGCCGTGAGCGGAACAGTCACGACTTTCTCCCAGGCGATATCCGATACCTTCGCCCCTTCAGCGGCGGCCAAAAGCTCGCGCAAAGACATCACACCCTGCACCCGGCCCGAGGAATCCGTCGTGTAAATCGCGTTCATCGCTTCACGGCGCTCGGATCGCGCGATGCGACGCACCGCGGCCAAGGCTTCGTCGACCGGCGTGTCCTCTGATACAGACACGAACTCGGTGGTCATCAAGCCGCCGGCCGAATCCGGATCGTAAGCGAGGAGCTTCTCGGTTTCGGCGCGCTCGGCGGCGGGAATCTCGGAAAGAATCTCTTCCGCGCTTTCTTCCTCGAGGTCCTCGAGAGCATCGGCGCGGTCGTCCGGAGTCATTTCCGTGACGAGCTCGGCCGCCTGCCGCGCGCTCATCGTCTCCAGCACTTCGGAGCGGAGATCCTCGTTCAGGTACTCCAGTACGTCGGCCGCGCGCTCCACCGGCAGCGCGGAGAGGAACAACGCGACCATGTCGCGCGGCAACGCTTCGGCGACATCGGCGAGATCGTTGGCGTGAAGCTCTTCGGTCTCGGCTGGGATCGCTTCCGGACTCTCCTCCAGCATGGCGAGGATATCCGGCGCGAGAAGAGCGGCTAACGGCCGCTCTTCATGTTGGTCGAACTGTGGGTTGTGCGCCGGAGTCTTCATGGAGCGATGGGCAGAGACCGCTTGTCGTCTCTGGTTCCGGTTACCTGATAGCCGGCGATAGCGATGGCGTCGCGGATCGCATCAATAGTGACCGTGCGATCGTGCTCGATTACCGCCTGACCGAGTGAAACGTCAGCGCGCTCGACGCCCGGGACGCCGGCGAGGGATGTGAACACCGCGCGGATGCAGTGAGCGCACGTCATGCCGGCGATCGAGACGGTGGTGACCATGCGGCATAATATAGTAGTCCGGCGTAAAACCACTCTAACGGTTTTTACGACAACTGAACGGGCGAGAGTTTCCCGAAGCGTAGACTGTAGATTTCAGTTCAGAACGTCGGGACTCTCCCGTGTGGCGCTATGGCACAAGCGCTGGTCCTCAGAAGGGCGGTAGTAGAGTCCCGACGCCGTGAACTGTGATCCCGCTTCTACGCTACTGACCGCTCTCGCCCGTTCAGTTGCAGTTCAATCGAGCCGGTTCGGGGGTCGTGGTACCGGAGGCACTTTCTTCCGCGACACGAACGTCTTTTCCAAAGCCGGAATAAAAATGTCGTACCTCGACCCCGGCTCCCACAGCACCCACCCGTCGTACCCGGAATCGTACACGGCGCGCTTTTGCTCCTCGATCTGTTGCGCGCCGTACTTCGGCTTCCCAAGGCTGAAAGCCTGCAACCACGGACGCACATGCTCGCCCTTGATGCCCAATTTCTCGTCACGCTCGCGCGCGCGCGAGAGGGCGATGTGAATCACGTCGTAGGGATCGGCATTCGGGTGAGGAAGCTGGAATGAGCCCGGCGGATAGTGCGAGGGATAAACCATCGGTAGCACCACGTCCGTCGCCTGGGCTATCGGCTCCCATTTCTGTCCGACTTCGAGCGCACCTCCAACGGTTGTGACCAGACCGAAGATGTCTGCCGTAGTGCGCACGCCCATCTTGGCGAAGCGCTCGCGCGCCTCTGTCAGGAATTCGGCCAGTACCTGTGGCTTGCTGCGTCCGTTCTGCTCGGGGAAAACCTGTGGCGGCAGACTCCGGTACGGCTCCGGGAAGCGGATGTAGTCGAACTGGATCTCGCCGAAGCCCATCCTGATCGCTTCTTCGGCGACCCGGAAGTTGTACTCCCAAATCGCATTCGCGTACGGGTTGACCCAGGTCTGACCTTTCTTGTCGTGCCAGGGCGTGCCGTCGGCCTTGCGGATCGTGTGCTCGGGATTGTTGCGCGCGGCAACCGAATCCTTGAAGACGACAATCCGCGCAATCGGCAGAATTCCGTGTGCGCGAATCGTATCCACGATTGCGCGAAGGTTCGCCGCTTTCACCTGCGTGCCCGCGTTCTTCTTCAGCAACGGGTCGGAAGAGTTGAAATTCAGTCCGAACTCGTCCTTTACGTCGATGACGAAGGCGTTGATCTCGGTGGAATCAGCGATAGCCAGCAGTTTCTTCATTCGCCGAGTGTTGGCGCCGAAGCGGAACACATAAAGCCCGCGCGCCGGAAGCGTTCCCCTGATGAGCGAATCGAGCACGGGTGGCGTCGGGTGAACACCCGCGCCAACAATACTGTCCGCCCTATGCACAGGAGTCGACGACGCCGTGGCGATCGGCGTCGAATCCATGACGCCTGTCGGCTGGGGAGTGAGGACGTGTTGATCCTTCGCCGCTAGATCGCGCGCGCCGGTGCAGGCCGTCACCGATGCGGCAATAGCCGCGATCGCGAAGGTGAGCTTCTGAAAGTGCATTCTATTGTATGGAGGAGCGGACGGGGTACGGGCGGAATCTAACCCAAACGAGGTCCAAAAGACGCGCCAGACTCGGGTTTAATACACAAAACTGCGTGCGGCGGTCCGCTACGCTTCGGTTTTAACCATACCAAACTCGATATATTTGGCTGCGATGCAATACGCGAGCTTCCTCCCGCTCATTGTCTTCGGCGCTTGTACATTGCCGCCGCCGCCTCCGCCCGTGGCTGAGTTTCTCGTCTCCGCCGGAGACCAGACCTACTGGGTACAGAGCAACAACTCGGGTCTGCGCATCCGCGGGTCCCCGCTCATTCTCGCCCGTACGGCGGGACGGTACTACGAAGTTTATGTGAACGAAGTCGATCGCTCATTTCCACGGGCATTGTTTAGTGGGGAACGCGTCTTCCGCCGAGAGTTGGCCACTGGCGACTCGGCGGTGATCTACGATGACACCGCCATTGTGAAGCTCGCGGGGGAATACCATCGGCATCATCCACAGGCAACGATGCTGAGCCCGGACGACGACCCCGACGATGACGTGGAAATCAGCGCGGTCGGCGAGACCGATATCCTGAACGTGCTGGGCCCCTACGTCGCGCTCGAGCACAGGTTGGCAATCGAGCGAGCCAATGACCACGGCAGTGACGACACGACGCGTAGTGTAATCGACATTCGAAACGGGAAGCCGGTCAGCCTCGATCGCATGCTGCGCGACACTACCGTGCAGGAGGCGGCAGGTGAAGGCGGGATGGTCAATCGCCGCTGGCGGCACGGGCAGTACGACGTACTCTCTCGTTACGACTCAACGCGTAAGGCGAACGCGTTGTTGCTGAGGGATCGCGGCGGACGTGAATGGCGTCTGGGTCTGATCGCGTCGAGTTACGTGCAGATCTTCTGGCTGGATAAACCCAAGCTCGATCCACAGACGAGGCGGGCACTCGCTCGCGCCTTCAACGACGCCACGACCTACGGCGAAAGAATCCAACAGGTGTCGCACCACAAGACGCGCCCGCTGTCGAACAGCTCGCGAAAATTGCATCGACAGACATGACGCCTTCGAAATCATCAGGTTCGGGGCGACGTGGCAAGCGGCAAAACGTAGAGCCAACGCATGCGGCTGCTGAATCGAGCAACTCTGATAATCGGAGCACTCGCTCGGTTAGCGAGACCCAGCATGAGACCGCGCAGATCATGATGCCGCAGCACGCAAATGTCCTCGGCCACATCTTCGGTGGAGTCGTGCTGTCGATGATGGATACGACTGCCGCAGTGTCGGCGATCAGGCACGCTCGCGCGCCGTGTGTGACCGTGTCCGTGGATCGTGTCGATTTCCGCGAGCCGATATTCGTCGGTGATCTCGTGATCATGAAATCGAGCGTGAACTTCGTCGGCCGTACCTCGATGGAAATCGGCGTCCGCGTCGAAACGGAAAATCTCCTGACCGGGGTGCGACGTCACACCAACTCGTGCTATCTCACTTTCGTGGCCGTCGATAGAAACGGACGACCGATTCCTGTTCCCAAGCTCAAACCCGATACGCCGGATGAGATTCGCCGCTACGAGGCGGCGCGAAAACGAAGAGCGCGCAGATTGCAGGAACGAACCGCTGAAGAAGGCGCTCGCGAGGCACCAGCCACTTGACCCATTCACACCAATCGGCCACCGTACTTCTCATGGATCGGACCTTTACTCTCGAGGAAGCGAACCGCACGCTACCCCTCGTCAGCCGGATCGTGGATGACCTCGTGCGCGATCACGCCAGCTGGGAAGAAAAAGTCCGGGAGTTTGAGTTTGCTACTCTGAGCGCGAGTCCCGAGCGGCCGGACGCGATCGCTGAGCTGTTGCAGATCGAAGCGCAGCGTCTCGCCGCCGACATTGAGAGCTACATAGCCGAGCTCCATGATCTCGGCGTGATCTGCAAGGGGATGGACAGCGGACTGGTAGACTTCCGCGGAAAGATCGACGGACGTGATGTATTTTTCTGCTGGAAGCTGGGCGAGCCAAACATCATGTACTGGCACGAGCTCGATGCGGGGTTCCTCGGCCGGCAGAAAATCGAAGCGCTGGCTCTCACCGAATCCAACTAACTGAACATGGCAAGGCAAATTCGGGCCTTTCGGGGACCTGACGGCACGAACTGGGGCGTCGAGGTACAGGTACCGGGCGCAAGCAACGCGATGATCGTGTTCCACCATCCGGGCGGCAAGACAGCACGCCTGGATCGCTACGCCTGGGAGATCTGGAATGGTCCGGAGTCTCGGAACGTAACTTCGCGCGTGCCGACGGAGAAAATCATGCAGAGTCTGGACGACGAAAAGTTGCGGCTGCTGTTTCGTCGGTCGATGCCGGTGTCTACCTCGGCTCCCCAGCCGGTTCCGTCGGCGTAGGTTACGTAATCACGCCGCTGCCCGCTGCTTCGAAGGGAACGTCGATCTCCATCCCATCGCGCGCGACGATAGTAGCTGGAAAAACTTCCCTCGCCTCGCGCTCGAGGTCGGCGGTGTCGCGAGAATAGCGAGCAGACACATGGGTGAGGACCAGCTTTTTCACGCCCGCCTGCGCCGCGACGTGTGCGGCCTCGCGCGCGGTGGCGTGTCCCGTCTCCAGAGCGCGCGGCCCTTCTTCGTCGGCGAAAGTTGCTTCGTGGACAAGCACGTCGGCGCCCTTGGCAATTGCGATAGTTCCCTCGGACGGACGTGAATCGCCCGTCAACACGATGCGGCGGCCGGGACGAGTGGGGCCAACGAGCTCAGATGGTTCGATGGTCCGACCGTCGGGCAGCCTCACCGCCTCGCCCTTGTGGATCTTTCCCCACAGCGGACCTTCGGGCACTCCCATCTCGCGCGCTTTATCCGGATTGAATCTTCCCAGTCGCGTTTCTTCGGCGATGTGGTAGCCAATGGCGCTGCGGTCGCCGTGCTCGACCGAAAAAGGGATGATGGCATATCCGTTCCTCTTTAGGGGGACGTCCGCAGTGAGTTCGCTAACCTTGATCTCGAAGTGTTGCTTCTCGCTGCCGAGCGTAATCGCGCGCCACAAAACTTTTTCCGAGCCCGGCGGGCCGTAGAGGTTCATCGGCTCGGTCCTGCCCTGAAGCGCGAGCGTGCGAAGCAGTCCGGTGATGCCCAGGATGTGATCCGCGTGCATGTGCGTAAAAAAAATGTCGCTCAAAGCGAAGCTGATACCGTAGCGCATCATCTGCCGCTGCGTTCCTTCGCCGCAGTCGAACATGAGTGTCTCGCCTTCGCGAACCAAAACGAGTGAGGAAACATTGCGCTCGACAGTCGGACGTGACGCGGATGTTCCCAGGAAGCGCAGCGTGAGCGACATGCGGGCGAAATATATGTTGGCTCAGACAGCGTCGGGGAACGCGCCTTGCCACTCGATTAATGCAGATAAAACCGATTAACGAGGAAGGCATGACGACCAGGACCGCCAAGAAATCATCGGGAGCAAGACGCGAAGCACGAAACATTAGCCTCCGCTCTCACCACGGCAGCGCGAAGCGTGGACGCAACGGGAGCTCGCACAACGGCGCGTCCGAACGGAAGAGCGAGCTCAATCGAATCAAGTCCTACCCGAAGCCGCCTCTCCCGAAGCAGCACCAGGAGTATCCAGGGCTGGAGAAAGAAGTTCGTCCGCGGCCGAAGTACAAGGCTCCGCTCTACAAGGGATCGGACAAGCTGAAAGGGAGAGTCGCGCTGATCTCAGGTGGCGATTCTGGAATCGGTCGGGCGGTGGCAGTTCTGTTCGCGCGTGAAGGAGCGGATGTCGCGATCATGTTTCTTCCTGAGGAGGAAGTGGACGCCAACGAGACGCGCGACGCGATCCGCGCCGAGGGCGGACGCGCGCTTCTGTTGCCGGGCGACGTAACCGATTCCGATTACTGCCAAGAGTGCGTCGAGAAAACCATCTCAGAGCTCGGCTCGCTCGACATTCTGGTCAACAACGCCGCATTCCAGAAGAATCAGGACTCAATCGAGGACATCGATCTCGAGCAGATGGAGAGGACATTCCGCACGAACTTCTTCGGCTACTTCTATCTTGCTAAAGCAGCCGTGCCGCGAATGAAGAAAGGATCCGCGATAATCAACACCGGCTCGATTACAGGTCTCGAAGGCGAGAAGACGCTGCTCGACTACTCGGCGACGAAGGGCGCGATCCACGCCTTCACCAAATCGCTGGCGCAGAACCTGGTGGAGAAGGGGATCCGGGTGAACGCCGTCGCGCCGGGTCCGGTTTGGACGCCTCTCAACACGCAAGCGAAGGATGCGAAGGAGGTCACCAAGTTTGGCGAGGACACGCCGATGGAGCGGCCGGGCCAGCCGGAAGAACTCGCGCCGACGTACGTCTTTTTGGCGTCCAACATCGACTCGAGCTACATCTCCGGAGAAATTATTCCGGTTCTTGGGGGGCAGACCATAGCGGGCTAAAGGCGACTGCAAAGCACTTACGTTCAGTTCGCAGTTGAGTTTGTTACGTTAGGAATATTCCGCGCGTCTATGTCTGTGGTCCGGAGCGTATCATTAAGCCGGGCAAAGAGTTACAGGGACGAGACGCGTTTTGGGTCTTGACTTCGAGGGTGGATCCGCTAGTTTCAGAGTAAGAGCGGCCCCGCCCAGTTCCGCGGGGCTTTTGCTTGATCCGGTGCGACGGGTCAGCTCGAACAGGTTCGAGGACAGTCCGTCGCGTTCGCGCGGGGCTGTAGCTCAGCTGGGAGAGCGCTGCAATCGCACTGCAGAGGTCAGGGGTTCGATCCCCCTCAGCTCCATGGTTTTTGACAATTGATTAGCTGCCCGCCGCCGCTCGGTAGGACGTAGAGTTCCAATGACGGCGTGCGTGGCACGATTGGGCGGGACACCGCCAAATAAATCGCCGCAACCTCTTGAGAGAGATTGCGGCGTTCTTGTCTTCTGGGCGCTCGGTACTGAAAGCTGGTAACTGCAACTGAACGGGCGGGAGTGCTCAGAAGCGTAGACGCAAGATCAGAGTTCACTACGTCGGGACTTTACTACCGCCCTTGTCGCCACAAGCAACTGCTTGTGCCCTAACGCCAGCTAGAAGAGTCACGGCGTCGTGAACTGGCATCTACGATCCATGCTTCTGACAACTCTCGCCCGTTCAGTTGCAGTTCGTTCCGCTTACCGCAATGAGTGGCCAGCTAAACCCACCATGGATCAAAACAATCGTAATTGTGCTGCCGGCATATCTTGCCGTCGCGGAAATCCAGCCACACTGAAAGGTGAGCTCGCATCTCGGTGTCGGCCGGGAGAGTATCGACGGGCGCGGCGAGCAATCCGCTCCAAAACACTTCCATAGCCACGCTTTCGCCCTCTACCAAAGTCTTCAGGACCTCGAACTTCTGGGCGCGCACTCTCTGCTTTCCTTTTCTCGCCGCGGCCAGGATCGCGTCCAGGTCGCGATGAACGCCGATCGGGGAAAGCCGATTCGGAAACTCTTCCTGTACAACGTCGGGGGTGAAAAAATCGGCGAGAGCCCCTCCTTCCGCACCGCTCTCCAACGCCTCCAGGTACTTGCGTGCAATTGCGAGATTGTCCGTCGCTGTCATCGTCATGACTTGATCTCGTATTTCGAGGTGGGTTTCCCGCAGGATCGCTCATCCGGGAACGGCCACGCCGTCCCTCATCGCGAATTTACTATGTGGGGCCGCGTTTCGCGCGGGGCTTTCTGAGTGCTACTGCCGGAGCCTGCCGCTCGTTTCCAGTCAGCGCGGGGCCGCCGCGCAGGATGTGGCTTCGACCCGGGGCCAGATTCTTTGAGCTGTCGACCACAGCTCTCGCTTGACGCACTGAGTCGCGCTCACTGCCGCCAGATTCTCCACCCGCGCTCTCACTCGAGAGTATCCCGTGACAGGAACGTTGATTCTTCTCGCCGTGCCTTGTTGAACGATGTCGACCGGCACGACGTCACCAAGCTTTACCTGGCGAATCGCGCGTCGGAAATCAGGGAAGGAGTCGATCGGCGCGGCGTTGAACGCGACAATCTCCAGACCAGTGTGCAGTCCCGCTTTCGCCCAGACACTGGATGGGTCCTGAATCATGACGCGCATTCTCCCGCCGCTCCTTGGCGGGTACGTCCAAATTCGCAGGTCCGGCATGCGCCGCCCCGCACTGTCAGTAGCGGGGATGGTGTCAACAAAAACACGCAAGCCTATCGAGGACAGATAGCGATTGAAGTCGATGGGCCTCGCACCGCGGACGTGATCGACAAAGAATCGATGCAGATCACAATCGCAGACTTCCGATATTGAGTGCTCGACATCAGCCGTCGTGAATCCTTTCTTGAGCGCGAAGCGAGAATACATATCCCGCATCACATCGTCGAGACCTCGCTTACCCTCGGTAGAATCGCGAACGATGATGTCGAGGACCGTGGCGAGGAGCTGACCCTGGGTGTAATAGTTGGGATCGTAGTCGCCGCTGGTGCCAATGCTGTCGACGGCGCGGGCGCTGGCGAGCTCCGGCGAGATTCGAGTGTTCCCCGGATTTCCGAGATACGACTCGATCGACTCCGCCAGGAGATCCTTGCGGGCCAGCCCCCGCTCTGGAAATCCGGCGCGGCGCGTCAGCGCTTCGGCGTAGAACATAGTTACACCTTCACTGAACCACAGACCGGTCGATTCTTCCGGGTCACGGTCGCTCAGCTTACCCCGATCCTCGGGGTAGAGTCGCATCAGGTTCCAGGTGTGAAAGAACTCGTGTGCGAGCTCGCTCAGATACGCGCGCGAATCCGCCGCCAGGTCCCTGCTCGGCATGCCAATGGTAACCGAGTTGGCGTGCTCGAGCGCACCCCACGCACCGTCCTCGAGGAAGAACGTGTAGTCGCGATACGGAACCTTGTAGAAAACGGCTACGGCTTCGTTCGCTACTCTGCGAATCGCGTCAACGAACTGCGTGGTGTCGAAGGCTACGGCGTTGGGGAGCGGTTTATAAACAATCCGATGCTCAACGCCGCTGATCGCGAAGCGCCAGACGCGCAGCGCGGGACCCATGATGATTGGAGAATCGAGGAAAGTCGCGGCGTTCGGCGCGGTGAATGCTGCGCCGGCGTCTGCAGTAACTGTGGGAAGTGGAGCAACAACCCGCCAGCGGCTGCCGGGTACTGTGAGCGTAACGGGAGCGCCGGGAAAATCCGGAAGGTACATGAACGTATCGGTCGCATTAATAGACGCACCGTTCGCGTCGACGGAGGTGTGCCATACAGCGTGATTGGTCGGATCCTCAGGCGGCAGCTCGATACGATAGTGGATTTCTGCCTGTTGACGCAGCGTGCTCACCGCCCACGAGTTCTCCGAGTCGTGCTTGACATTCAGCGCGACGCCGCCGGAGCTCGCGCGAAAATCCCGTACGTATCGCCAGAAGCGATCGTTGTATTCCGGGTGCACGGCCATCGCCAGGCGGACGCTCGACGGGGCGCCGTCGATGTACATGGACACCGTGATCGAGGCCGGCGGTCCCGAATTCACGTCGAGACGGTACGAGATCTGTGGCCCAGCCGCACTCGCGATCAGTCCAGTGATTAGGCAGGGGCAAGCAATGTTGATCATCAGCCTTCCGGTTGGGTGATCGGTCAGGCTGATAGATGCCGGTCAGCCGCGTTTCGTTGGAATTCTGCCAATGCTTTGTCCTCGGCGGCGTAATCGAACAACGCCGGGTTGAGATTCCCTGGCGGATTCGCTCGCTCCCATTCAACCGTGCGCCGAAGACCTTCGGCGCGGCTTACCGGTTCGGCGTAGCCGAGCTCCGACCGGATGCGGTCACTGCTCACGATCCAATCCTGCGTGACATTGAAGGGCACCCGCAGATGAATTGGTATTGCTTCCTTTGGCGCTGAAACGATCTCTCCCTTCCAGCCCATTACATCTCCGATCAGTTGCGCCCACTCAGCTTCACTCGGCGCGTCGGGCTCAGCGATGTTGTAAATCCGTCCGGCAGCGTCGGGGGATGCGATCGCCAATGCGATAGCGGCTGCGACGTTCTCCACATAGCCGCGCGTGGGGTGCCACGCAGCGGCGTCTTGCTGCATGAGAATCGCTTGCCGGCCATCGTCCATCCTCTTGATGACGGGAAAATTTCGGTGGAGTGGATCGCCAGGCCCGTACACCATCGGCAGACGAAGAATTGTGGCAGGGAGTTTCTCGACATCCATCACCGCGCGCTCGGCCAGAATCTTTTCGTACGTATCGTCCAGCCATGGAAATACGGCCCTCATATTCTTCATCTGCTCGTCGAAGTACGGATAGAGGCGGGTACGGAGGTCGGAATCTTCGGTGATGGGCTGTTTTGGGAGCGGCCCCTCTTCGATTCCCAGCAGAATTCCGTAGGCGCGGTAGACATCCTGACTACTGATCATGACAAGGCGCGGCGTCACGCCCTTAAAAACATCGACCACGCCTTTTGACTGGCGCTCGCTGCTCGCGATGAAGTCGACGACGACGTCCGGCGCGAGTCGGATGAAATCCATCCGCTTCCAACCGATCTGAGCGCGATCGCCGAAGAGATGAAGAACTCCTGCCGGAACGCTCGCGGTCGACGGTCCGCGGTGATAGACGGCCACCTTGTGGCCTCGAGCAATCAGGTCCGCAACCACGAACCGGCCGATGAAACCGGTGCCACCTATGATCAGGATCTTCATCCCGTGCTTGGTGCTATGGAAAGAGCGCGGAGATATCCATCCTGAGCGCACGAAAAGCGTCGGCGTTGAAGCGATTGGCCTCACGCTCTGATGGGCCGAGGAAATCACCGACGGCGGTTCCGCTCAATCGATTGAGGAAGCGAAGGATTCCGCTCTCCTGAACAACCAGCGTGCCACGCCGGTTGAGGAGCGTCTGCGATCCGGGGTTGTCGCGGATGGAGATTCGAAGGGGAATGCCGGCGCCCTCAAATGGTCGGCGCAGCGAGGACTTGAGGAGGTAGCCAACGGTGGGCGGGAGATGCCATTCCGGCTCCCTGGCGAAGCGCATCGACCAACCGCGCTCGTGTGGAGTATTGATGATCTCGAAGTCACCCAGCATCTCGGTCCATCCGACCGTAAAAATCAGAATCTTCATCGACATGTCGAGCCGGATCGTCAGCGTTTCGGGCATCGGTCTCACCACGCCCTCGAGCGGCGCGAAGTGTCCGTTCTTACTTCGCACTTTGAAGTGCATGTAGTAGTTGGCGGCTGACATCTCGAACCATTTTGCGCCCGTCCGGTCCGTCAAAACGATGTAGTACTTGCCTTTGCTGATATACTTGTCGATGTAGGCGGCGTAATGCGGCATCCACCCCTTCAGGATTTCGGGGGTAAGGCGGATCGCCAGATCGTAAGTTGTGGCGCCGTCGGCGTCAGGGATCGCCTTCAGCGTGTCGATGCTGAACAATCTTCCCAGAGCGGCCGTGGTGCGCGGGAAATTCGTGGTGTAGTCGGCGCGAATCGCGGCTGGAGTTCTTCCCTCACCGGCGGCGAGTCCGGCCGCCAGAACGTCGGTGATGTTTTTCGCTGCGATGCGACCGAGGGCGACATCGACGTTGGTGAACCACTCGAATTCATTGGAGCTGAGCTTGCGCAGGCGCACGATTTCGCGTGATTCGGTAAGCGCATTCGGCTGGGTGGCCGACAGTCTCGCGGTCACGACGTAGCGGTCGGTGGCGAACACACCCTCGTCGCCAAAGAGCCGCGCGCTGTCGGCGCCGACGGCCAACCATATGGTAGTATCGTTGTAAACGCCGGACGGTGTGAGCGCGTAGTGGCCGAACTGTGCGCGGGCGTGGAGTATCCGTGGCGGGCGCTGGATGTTGGTGAAGCGCGAGCTCACCGAATAGAAGAACTCGTCTGCGTTCTGACGGGCGAAGGGGATATTGGGTCCGAAGGCAGGTGCAACCTGCTTGCAGCCGACGCTGCCCAGCAGAACGACAATGGACAGGGCGCGGAACGGGGTCCGGCGCGAGCTCAGAAATGTCACCCGCGAAAGTTCAGCCGGCGGAACGGGTGGGGGAAGGGCGAAAGCTGTCTCGGGTCCAAGGCGTAACGCGGGTGTTGAGCGGCGCACCACGCCCGGTTAAAGCCACCCTCTGGCGCCCCTTATGTAAACGATTACATATTAGGTTTGGAACGATCAGTGAGGCGCTTGGTCACGATCAAGGATGTCGCTCGTGAAGCAAACGTGTCCGTCGCCACCGTCTCGAGAGTCCTCAACGCCAGCGGACCGGTGAGCGAAGAAACCCGGGAGCGGATCCACGAGGTCGCGGGCAAGATGCGCTATGTCCCGCACAGCGGCGCGCGGAGCCTCATCACGAGCAGGACCGACACGATCGGGGTTCTTCTACCCGATCTCTATGGCGAATTCTTCTCCGAGGTCATTCGCGGCATGGACGACACCGCGCAACGGAACGGCTTCCACCTGCTGATCTCCCGCGCCTACGCCGATCGCCACGGGATCGAAACGGCGATGCGCGCGATGCGCGGGCGTGTCGACGGTGTAGTCGCGATGTCACCCGATCTGGATGCCGAATCACTGCTCAACGTGGAGAGTACGATCCCGGTGGTATTGCTCTGCTCGGTGTCGCGGGGAAACGAGCTCGACTCGCTCACGATCCAGAATTGCCGCGGTGCGCGCGATATGACGAGACACCTGCTCGCGCTCGGACACAAACGGATAGCGATTATCAAAGGCGCGCCGCGCAACTACGACGCCGCCGAGCGATTGCGAGGTTACCGGCTGGCGTTGCGCGAAGCGGGCCTGACGCCCGACGAGGCTCTCGAGCGCGAAGGTGGGTTTACCGAAGCTGGTGGGTACACCGCTACCATAGATCTGCTGTCGAAGGAACGTCCGACGGCGATCTTCGCCGCCAACGACTCGATGGCGATCGGCGCATTGAGCGCGCTGCGCGAGTCCGGGCTTCGAGTCCCGGAAGACATGGCGGTCGCGGGCTTCGACGACATTCCTCTCGCCCGCTATATGGATCCACCGCTTTCGTCAGTTCACGTTCCGATCTGCGAGCTGGGCGCACGGGCGGTGGAGCTTCTGCTCAACGGCGTTGCGCACAAGAACGACCACGCCAGAAAACGCGAGCGAATTTCAACCAACCTCGTCATACGTCGCTCATGCGGCGCTCAACCCGCGGAGCGACCTCCGCCGCAAGGTCAACCCACACAGGGAGAGTTAGTCACTCATTGAACGATGCACGTCAACACTTTCTTGGCGGTACACAACAACAGGAGATGTAAATGATCAGGAGCAAGTTCAAACACTTTGCGCGTACGTTCTCCGTGCTGCTCGGCATAATCGCTGTTGCAGCTGGTAATCTCGTCGCGCAGAACACAACGGGCACGGTGCGCGGCAGCGTTACCGGTGAGGGCGGAGCGCCTATGGGAAGCGCGCAAGTCATCGCTCGCAACGTCAGCACGGGTATAGTCCGGGGCACGCAGGCCAACGACGCGGGTTCGTACACGCTGGTTGGTCTGGTACCTGGCACTTACGACTTCACCGTTCGCAGGATCGGCAGCGCGCCGGAGACTCGGAGAGTCGTGGTGCTGATCGGAACCACACAGATCCAGGACTTCGCATTGGCGGCGCAGGTGGCGCAGCTGGAAACGCAGGTCATAACCGCGGCGACGGGCACGGAGACACGGACATCTGAAACTGCTACGAATGTCACACAGGCTCAGATTGCCAAGCTTCCCACGCCCAGCCGCAACTTTCTCGATCTGGCGCAGCTCGCGCCCGGCGTCAGCGTCACTGAGGATCGCGTTAATGGACAGTTCAGAACGGTTTCGGCCGGCGGTCAGGCGCCTTCCAGCGTCAACCTCTTTGTCGACGGCACCAGCTTCAAGAACGATCTGACGCAAGGCGGCATCGCGGGACAGGACGCCAGCCGCGGTAATCCATTCCCACGGAACGCCGTCGATCAGTATCGTGTCATCGGGCAGAATTTCAAGGCGGAATATCAGAAAGCATCAAGCGCGGTGATCACCGCCACCACCAAATCGGGCGGGAACGTGTGGAGCGGCAACGCGCTTATCGGCTATCAGAACAAGTCGATGGTGCAGCTGGACACGTTTCAGACGCGCGACAAATTCGTTGCCGACAGCATCGCCGCCAAGAACGGGACGCCGTCGACCTTCAAGAAGCCGGATTACACCAGAACTCTTTCTGCCATCAGCATTGGCGGACCAATCATCAGGGACAGGCTTCACGTCTTCGGCTCGTACGAGGGAAATATTCAGAATCGCGCCAACCGCGTCGCGTTTGCGACTCCACCCGCAACGGGACTATATCCAGCGCTCGATACCGTAAACCTCCCGCAGTACAATGGCAACTTCCAATCGCCGTTCCGTGAAGCTTTGTGGTTTGGAAAATTGAGCGGCGAGATAAATGAGAAATCGTCCGCGGAGCTGAGCTTCAGCAATCGGCACGAGACTGATATCCGCGATTTCGGCGGGAACGGAGCGTTGAACGTCGCGAACAACGTCCACAACTACAATACCACGGTCCAGCTGAAGCACAACTTCTTCAGCGGTCCATGGCTCAACGAAGCGTTGCTCAGTTACGTAAGGTTCGACCGCGGACAAACTCCGGCTTCGCCAGGCGTTCCCCACCGCCTCTTCATTTATCCGAATGGCTCCTGCTGCTACGAGATCGGCAGCGCAAGATCTATCCAGGAATTCATTCAGAAAGGTCCCAATTTCCGCAACGATTTGACCTATACAGGATTCCAGCTCGGTGGAGAGCACGTCATCAAGGGAGGACTAAGCCTCGCTTTTCCAACCTACGACGTAACGAAAGACAACAATGGTACGCCCAGTTTCGAATATCAGGATATTAGGAATCAGGGATTCGGAAACCAGGTGTATAACTACAACTCTCCGTTCGACCTGCAGTACGGCACCGGTGATCCCAAGGTGAACATCAGCAACAAGGAGTACGGTCTGTATCTGCAGGATGACTGGACTCCGATCAAGCAGCTGACTCTGAATCTCGGCGTTCGCTGGGATTACGAGACGAACATGCTCAACACCAACCACGTCACCGATCCGGCGGCAGCGGATACGCTGAGGCGGTACGCGGCCAACCTGCTCGTTCCCCTCGATGTGAATCGCTACATCGCGACGGGCAGTAACCGCAAGACGTTCAAGGGTGCGTTTCAGCCCCGCGTCGGATTCTCGTATTCGGTAGACCAGGCGGCCAAAACAACGTTGTTCGGCGGCTGGGGACTCTACTACGACCGAATTCCGTTGGACGTCGCAATCGACGAATACCAGAATATCGCGCACCCGAACTTCATCACCCAGTTCGCTCCCAGAGGTCAGGCACCGCTTGGCAGTGAGGTCGCCTGGAACGATTCATACCTCACCGCAAACAGAGCAACACTCGATGCAATCTCGCGTGCCAATGGAAGGCCTGAGCTCTGGTTGATCGACAACGAGTACAAGCTTCCACGCTCCACGCAATGGAGTTTCGGTCTGCGGCAGCTCTTCTCGGCGGGATTCTCGGCCGCGGTGAGCTATGCAAACCAGCATAGCTACGATCTGTTCACGCTCGGGTTAGCCAACGTCAAGCTCAATGCGAATGGAAGCTGCTGCAGTACGCCCTTCGATTGGGGAGCACATGGCTACCGGAACATTATTTACTCCTCGAACGACGGCGAGACCTGGTTCCACGCCGTGGAAGTGCAATTGGATAGACCATACAGCCGTCCATCTCTCGACCAGTTCGGCTGGGGCGCGGGCGTCGCTATGACATTCGCCAAACGATCGCTCAGAGGAATCGACAATTATGGCGACACGTTTGCTTTCCCCAGAACGGACTACATCGTCACACACTCGGCGAACGACGAGAAGGCGCGTATCGTGGGGAACTGGATCACGGACATTCCATTCCTGTGGGGCATTCAATGGTCGGGCCTGGCCACATTGGGCGGCAAGTATGCGCTTAACGTTGGCTGTCGAACCTGCGACCAAACCGGAACAAACCGCTTTGTGCCCAGCGGGTTTACAGTGCCGGGCACCTTCCCGTATCGGAATGTCGACACCCGCATCAGGAAGGACTTCCCGAGCTTCGGGAGAAGCGCGGCGGCTATTGGAATTACTCTCGACGTCTTCAACGTGTTCAATCACAACAATTTCGGCACCAGCTACGACCTCAACGATCCCACGACAAACAAGAATTTCGGCAGACCGACCGGTGTTTCATCGGATGCCCGTCGGATTCAGATTGGTGCTGAGTTGAACTTCTAGCCTCGAGTCGCTACCGCGGGATTGGTAAATGGCTGGAGCGCAATACGGCGCTGGCTGCGTACATGGCAGCCAGCGCCGGTTTCTTTTCATTGATCCGGGATTGCGAAAAGCGGTACGGATTTGGCAACCTCAGGCAGGAAAAATCCACCCACGGCCCCATGGGAACTCGATGCTCGATTCCAGATTGAGACCTCGATCCATTTTGTCGCTTGTCGCGCTCGTTTTTTCCGTCTCTGCATGCGCGACCGCGCCGAGTGCGGTCAGCGCGCCACCGAGCTCGGGGCTCCCCACTGCTGCACCGCTCACCGTCCGCCAGGCTGCGTTTCTCGATACGGTCGAGCAGCGGACGTTCAGCTGGTTCTGGGAAAGGAGCGACCCGAACAGCGGCCTCACGCCGGATCGTTGGCCTACTAAGAGTTTCTCGAGTGTCGCCGCTATTGGCTTCGCGCTGACTGCGTATCCAATTGGCGTCGAGCGCGGTTACGTCACCCGTGGGGCGGCCGCCCAGCGGGTGCTGAATACCCTGCGGTTCATGTACAACGCGCCACAAGGTACGCAGCCGACCAACGTCACCGGGTACAAAGGATTTTTCTATCACTTCCTCGACATGCAGACGGGCTACCGTTTCGAGCAGGTCGAGCTTTCTACTATAGATACGTCGCTGCTGCTGGCGGGGGTGCTGTTCTGTCAGTCGTATTTTACGGGTACTGATGGCACCGAGAGCGCCATTCGGGCGTACGCCGATTCGCTCTATCTGCGCATCGACTGGCAATGGGCGGTGCACAATCCGCCTGTGGTCAACATGGGCTGGAAACCCGAGAGCGGTTACATCATCTCTGACTGGAAAGGCTACGACGAGGGAATGATCGTTTACATCCTCGCCCTTGGTTCGCCGACGCATCCGATCGATCCGTCGGGTTGGACCGGCTGGACCAGCACTTACCACTGGGCGGATTTCTACGGCCAGCCGCACGTCAATTTCGCGCCGTTGTTCGGGCACCAGTATTCACACGTCTGGATCGACTTCCGCGGCATCAAGGATGAATACATGCGCGGAAAGGGGATCGACTACTTCGAGAACTCGCGTCGGGCCACGATCTCGCAGCGCTCGTACGCGATCGACAATCCGAATCAGTTCAAGGATTACGGGCCCAACATCTGGGGACTGACGGCGGTCGATGGTCCGCACGACACGACAGTCATGATCGCCGGCAGGATGCGTGAGTTCCACACTTACACCGCGCGTGGAGCGGCGGCGGGTGACATTCGGGACGATGGAACCCTCGCTGCAACGGCAGCTGGCGGCTCCGTTGCATTTGCGCCCGAGATCGCCATTCCCGCGCTGGTCGCGATGCGCGAGAAGTACGGCGACAATCTTTTCACCAGCTACGGGTTTGTCGATTCGTTCAATCCGACGTTCGAGCTGCCGATCAAGCCGCACCACGGCAAAGTCGTGCCGGGCGTGGGCTGGTTCGATACCGATTTTCTCGGCATCGATCAGGGCCCGATCATCGCGATGATCGAGAACTACCGCAGCGATCTGATCTGGCGCACGATGAGAAAGAATCCGTACATCGTCGCGGGATTGAAGAAGGCCGGCTTCGCTGGCGGTTGGCTGGGCAACTAAATCCAGTGAAGCCATTTTCAGGTGTTAAGCCTTTCAGTAAGGCAACCACTTGAAGTATTTGAATGGGGGTCTCAGTGGTGGATTCCCGAAGGTGAGAGTCAACTCGAGTCCGGAGAGTTTCCCTCCGGGTGGTGCAGCGCAATTGGCGTTGGCTGGACAGGGCGTGCGATAAGCGAAGACAAGGCTGTCGCCAATCATCGTGTAGGTATAGTCTGTGGTGTAATCATTGGTTGATGCCGGAGCTCCGGGATGGACGGCGCGAATCTGCTCAGAAATTGCTGCGGTTCCATCTGGAAATAGCCAGAGCGCGCCCGCGACTGCGGTCAGAGTGTCACCGGGCGCGGCAGAAATTATGGCAGGCAGCGGCTGACCTCCTACCGTCCTCAATGCGTACGGGAAGGTAAAGGGCGGAGATGATGTTCCGGAGCATGCGAGTGGTATTGCTAGCGCGATTACGAAACACTTTCGACGAGACTGTTGCATGAGACCTCTGCGAGGAGAGAGTGAAGAGTCATCTTCATCGCCAGCATAGAACAAGCCATGCAGGTCGCCATCTTGTATGTCATATAATGGTCGTTCTCACAGCCGTGGGGTGCAATGCGGCGTCCGGCGGGAATACGACCACGCTCCGGGTCTGGGCAATGGGCCGCGAGGGTGAAGTTCTCTCGCAGCTGATGCCCAAGTTCGAGAAGGAGCATCCCGACATCCACGTCGAAGTCCAGCAG
>JBHEME010000010.1:0-97226 GCA_046262755.1 Gemmatimonadaceae bacterium
TGGTCAAAGCCATGGAGAAGGCGAGGGAGGCGGTCAGGGAGAACTCCCTGCCTCCCTGCGTGACTCCCTGGTCGTGCGCGCTACTCGAACCGGCCATCGGGGGATATTTCTTCGCGCTGTGCGAGCCCTCGGAGGACCCGGTCACGGCCGACGACCATGCGCCCATCGGACTTGTACGGCCCGGCTCCGATCTCCTCCAGGACGCGCTTCAGGTCGGGGTGATTCCACTCGCGGTACCGGCGGGGGTTCCGTTCGGTGAGGCGCTGAAGGACCTCTTGGGTGGACATCCGAGGCGTGTCGCCCAGCACTGCGACGATGTCGTCGCACGGGTCGGACTGATCGTCGACAACTACGGACTCGCGAGTGTCCACCGCGCGGCGGCGTGCCTTTGCCCGGTCGGCCACCTCCGCGGCATCCTCGCCGGACACGAAATGCGTACGGATTGTGATCGACGACTGGCCGGCGGGCAGATCCACGCCATCACCCGCGACGACGAGGGTCCCCTTGTCCAGACCCTGCCGGAGCCGATGCGGGGCAGCCCCGGCGTCAACGGCCTTCTCGCCCAGGGCCATCTTGGCCTGCGCTTCGGTGCCGACAACGAGCGAGGCGCGGATGTGCGCGCCTTCCCGGACGAGCTTGGGCAGGTTCTGGTCGGTGGGGTCCTGGGTGCCCTGCCACAGCACCACGTTCACGGCCCGCCCCTGGTTGTGGAGCTTGCGGGCGGCCATGAAGTACTTGGATGTGGACTTGGTGCCGCCGTAGGGTGCACCCTCGCGGACCTTGTCGTCGTCAGTCACATACTGCTCTCGGGCCGGGCACATGAACGCCACCTGCGCCTCGTCCACGATCAGCACCAGAGGCTTGAACCGCGGGTTAGTGCGGGCCATTTGCCTGGTCACACCATCAGTGGCGCCAGAGCGCTCCAGGGCAGTGATGCGAGACTCCATCTCCGCCACGCCCTGCTCCAGCATCTCGGTGGCGGCGACGACGTGGTCGTCGGTGGGGCCCTGAATGAGGACCGTGGCCAGGCCGTCGAACATCCGCCAGTCGCCCACGCCCTTCAGGTCAGCGACACGGAACTCGACGCTGGTGTCCAGCGCCAACCACAACGCCAGAGCGCGCAGGGCCGCGGTCTTGCCCTGGTTGGACAGGCCCGTGATGAGCAGATGCCGCTGAAGCAGGGCGATGTGAGCGGCGTCGCCGCGCAGGTCTTGCCCCCATGGGGCGCGGCCGGTGTACAGGTCCGCGGTCATCTCTGGGTCGAGGACCAGCGGAGACGGGCCGATCGGCTCATCCAACGCTCCAGAGTCAGCGATCCACAGGCGCACGGTGCGGGCCGCCTTGGGGATGGTGATGAACACCTCGTGCTCGTGCCGGCCGAGGTTCTCAGCGAGCTTGCGGCGCCGATCCTGCACTTCGGCGGTGGATACCCCAGAGGGAAGGTTCACGTCGACCTCGACACCGCACCCAGCGATGCGGATCAGCCCGAGCATGGCCGCACCGGAGTCGCCCATGTCCTTGATGGCTTTCCGTAGCGAAGGGATGCCCAGGTCGCGCAGGGCGATGACCACGAGGGACGGGGTGATGGGGGCGCCGGCGTCGTCGCTGCTGACGTTAGGCGACAGCCATGCCGGGGTGACCCCGCCGCGGCGTCGGCCCTCACGCCAGGACGCGGCCAGCATCGCGGCTGGAATCGCAGGCCACGCGTACTTGATGACGGTCAGGATCAGGCGGATCAGCCCACCCATGAACTCCCATATCGCGCCAAAATCCCCGACACCGGTCGCCCAGATAGCGGTGGACAGCACCAGCAGCAGGAACAGCGAACTGATCACGCTGATCCCGAGGAACTTGGCCAGGTTGAGTGCGAGGACCGGCAGGTCCATGAGCCGGTTACGTCGCGCGGTGACGTGGTGCAGGTGCCGGTCTCTCCACTCGCCGAGCGCCTCACTGTTCTTAGTGGCGTCGTGGATGCGGATCTGCCGACGGATATCGCCGTAGGTGAGGGCGTCATATGCCCTGACCAGCCATGAGTGCCAGCCTGCGCCGATGGTGATGGCGGGTACGACGGCGAAGCGGGCGACGGCGACGGTCCGCGGGGAGGGCTGCACGGCCATGGTGCGGCCGTAGATGTTGATGACGCGGACGGGACGGTCTTCGGTTTTGCGGTGCCGGGGCGTCTTGACGACCTCGGCGTCGACGATCGGCTCCAGTTCAGTGCTGGGCACTTCGTCGGTCACCTCCTCGACGGGCTCGTCGACGGGCAATGGCAGGTCGGGGGCGTCGGCGGCGTTGTGGACGATGCGCAGGTGAGACTGCTGGGGCTCGCTCATGCCGCTTCCCCTCGGGCTCCGGCCGCCTCAACGTGGGCGGCAATCAAGGCGATGACCTGGGCGACTAGGACGAAGACCTGAACGATGAGGTGGCATACCTCGACCAGCAGTCGCAGGGCGAAGATGGCCACTGCGCCGGCGGTGAGACGTACGGACGCCCATCCGGCGGACTGTGTGGCGGCGCGGACCTGGGCTCGGGGCCGGTCGGTGCGGGTGACGCACACGGCGAGCAGAGCCAGGACGAGTAAGAGCGTGATCATCGGGTTTCTCCGTTCACGGGCGCGGAGGTCTGGCCACCCGCGGGGGCCGATCCGTTGACGGCCGGAATCTTCTTCGGGGGAGCGGCGAGCTCGGCGTGGACACTTTCGGGGCCGGTCGCGGCAGTCAGCGCAGTGGGCGCCTGGACGGCGTTGCCGGGCAGGAATCGGTAGCCCTGCGCGGACAGTTCGGCGCGGGCGGCTTTGACACGGAGGGAAGCCCAGCCGTTGGAGAATCCGTACTTCGCAGCGATGTCACGCTGGCGAGGGGTTCGGCCCTCGCGCATGCACCCGCGGATCCACTTCTCCGCCTTGCGATTGTCCTGCTCATCCGGCCTGTCTCGCTCATTTCCCTGATCACCATCGGCGGCGCCATCGTCGTCCATGTCGTCCACGTCGTCGTCGTTCTGGTGGTCGTCGGGCTCGTCGCTGATGGGGGTGTCCTCCGTGCGCTGGTTGGACACTTCGGCGAGCGCGGCGTCGAGCTTGGAGATGACCAACTCGGTGGCAGTGATCGCGTCGGACTGGGCGCGGATGAGCGTCGCCTGTCCGGTCGCGAGCTGGCCACGGGTCTGGTCGAGCAGACGCGCCGCTTCCGTCGTCGTGTCATCTGTCTGGATGGCGAGGATCGCGGCGGTGGGGGACTGCTCGCTGAACCTGACCGCCCACTTCAGTGCCTGCCAGGTCTCGGCGCGGTGGAGGAGCCAGCGCAGCGCGGAGAACTTCGGGGCGCGAGGGTCGATCATCCCTGCGGCGCGGAGCTGGCTGCGGTGTAGGTGCCGGGAGTGGATGGACCACAGCCACGGCGACAGCAGGGACGCCATGCCGAACATGACGGCCTTGTCGGTCGGCATCCAGTTCGGCGCGTAGTGGTGGTAGTTCAGGCCGGCCACCACGAGCGCGATGCCGTAGGAGGCGGTGCGGAGCCGCGCGACAGAATCGCCCTCGATGAGAGCAACGTGGGCGTGCCAGCCGACGTAGATGGCGATCGACTCGATGACTGCCGCGGCACCAAACGCGCCGAGCAGGGGCCATTTGAACCCGTCGTGGAACGCGGTGACTTGGCCGACGATCGCGACGAGGTTCACGCCGACGATCGCACCCACCAGGATCAGGGCGTCGCGCCACCGCTTGGCCCGTGCCTGCCACTTGGCGCGGGAGGTGTTACCGCGAACCGACTTGGCGGCGGCCCGGCGGGTCTTGGCCTGGTCACGTCGCGTGGCCCGGTCTTCGGCGTCCTGCTCAGCCTGGAGCCGCTGGCGGCGCTTCTCGTTGTCGAGGAGCTGCTTCCGCTCGATCTCGGCGGCGGCGTCGAGGGCGCGGCGCTGTGCTCTGGTGAGTTGCGCCGGCGGATTCTCCGCGGCGACTGGCGCGCTGGTCAGCGGGCCGTTACCGTCGATCATGGTTCGGACTCCAGTTGCGTGTTGGGGCTTCGGGCTAGGTAGGGGAGCTCCGTTGGTCTGCGGCCGGCGGGGCTCTCTGCGTTGGTCTTGGCGTTCCGTCCTCCGCCGCTCCACCCCGCCGTGCTGGCAGGGGTGGAGGGGCGGCTAGCGCAACGTCAGCTACGCGGGTGTGGGCGCGATCTGCTCGTCTGGCTTGGGTGCTACTTGAGGACCACGCTGCCGACGCCCTTGCACACGTTGCACGCCCGCATGATGGGGGTGAGGCTGTCGCGGCCCGATCCCTTGCAGGAGCCGCAGGTGACGACGTGGCCTTCGGGCTTGTTCTCGCTCATCGTTTTCCCCTTTGGGTTGGTGGAGCGGCTGCTCCGGGCGCCCCGCCCGCACTAGGTCGGGCGGGGACCCGCAACATCAGCTGCGGTCAGGCGTCAACGAGCTCGCGCTTCTCGACGGGCTGCTTCTTCGCGGCCTTCTTGCCGCCGGCGTTGACGAGGTCCTTGAAGTCGGAGCCGGGACGGAACTTCGGCCCCCAGGACTCAGCGACGTGGATCTCAGCGCCGGTGCTCGGGTTCCGCGCGGTGCGGGCGGGCTTGTGGACCATCTCGAAGGCGCCGAAGCCCGTGAGCGACACCTTGTCTCCGGTGGCGACCGCGGCCTGGATGGTTTCGATCAGCGCGTTCACGGCCTCGGTGGCGGTCTTCTTGTCGCCGAGCTTGTCCGTGATGGCGTCGACGAGTTCCTTCTTGTTCATGGGTTCCTCTTTCTCTGGGGTGGTGGAGCTGGTGCTCCGGACACCGTCCGGCCGGTGGGGGCTGGGCGGCGTCCGCAACGTCAGCTGCGGGGGCGGTTGTGGGCGGGGCAGGCGCGGGTGCGGGTGTCGTTCTCCCACCAGCAGCCGCAGGACATGATCAGCGGCGTGGGCTGCGCCATCTCGGAGTCGATGGCGTTGAGGGCGGCGAGCCGCTTGGCGAGCGTCACTTCTTGCCGCCCCTCGGCTTGCTGGTCTGGAGGGGCTGCCGAGCCTGCTGGGCGTTGCTCGCCCGGGTGGCGGGGGTGTGGAGGGGCCGCTGGGGGATTTCGCTGGCATCGGCGGGCCACTGGTGGCTCAGGAGGTTAGGCTTGGCGGTCATGGTCGGAACCTCGTTTTCCGGTCTAGGCCCGGCCGGTGCTGGTATCACCGCGTCCGGGCCGCTTCTGTTTTGTGGGGTGGAGCGATCGCGCCGGTCAGCCGTTTTTCCACTCGCTAGCGGCGTCCTCCCACGGGTGGCTGTCCACAGCGCGCATCGTGTCGCGCTGGGACAGCGCGGTCGCGGCGGCCAGCGCGAGCGTGGCGTGGACCTGGGCGCGGGTCACATAAGCCTCGTACTGCGGGAGGTGGCTCCCGGCGGCCTTCTCCATGAGCTCCTCCGCTTCGCGGTAGTGCTCGGGTCCGGTTGCCATCTCGATCTCCTTCTCTCAGGTGGTGGCCCGCCGGGATGGCGGGCTGGGGGTTTAGGGCTCGTCCGGTGTTTCTGCGCTGGCGGGCTCGTTGTCGTTCTGGGGGGCGTTCAGCAGACCCAATGCGCTTTCGACTTCGGATCGGACGAAGACGAGCACTCGCCCCCCTGGGTTCCGGCGGGCCTTGAGCTTGCCCTCCCGCACCCACACCCGGACCGTCTCCGGGTCGACCTCGCACAGGTCAGCTACTTCGGGGACCTTCATCAGCGGCTTCCGTCGGGTAGCGGGCTCGGCGCGCACGTAACACCTCCAAATCGGACATAGGACTAGCGGGAACTAGGCGGAGCCGGTAGCGGCTTGCCTGTTCCTGACTTTAATACCTCACGCGTGAGGTGACAAGCTTTTAGGGGAAGGGTGCCGCCACAAAATCCTTACCGCCTCACGTGTAAGGTGACGAAGATGCCCCTGATCAGGTTGAAGGAGCGCCATGAGGCCTGACGATCGACCCCCGTCCCACAAGGTTGCCGCTGACCTGCGAGCACAGATCATGGCTGGCCGTCTAGCGCCCGAGGAGAAACTGCCGTCCACTGCGCAACTGGCGGCGGAATACGACGTGGTGACCACGACCGTCCAGAACGCCGTGAAGATCCTCAAAGACGAGGGGTTCGTGACCAGCAAGACAGGTTCGGGTGTCTATGTCCGCGACCGGCACCCCTTCGTCGTAGACGCCTCGGCCTACTACGACCCCGCCTCCCGTGGAGTCACCTACCGCCTGCTGGACGTCGTGCCCGACCTGGAAGCCCCCGCCGACGTCGCCCAGGCGCTCGGCGAAGACCGAGCCGTCCTACGCCACCGGATGACGCTGCGCGGCGACGAACCCCTGGAGTTGTCGTGGTCGTACTACCCGCTGAGCATCGCGGCCGGGACGCCATTGACCGGCAGGGGGAAGATTCGGGGCGGGGCGCCGGCGGTACTGGCCGAGGCGGGCTACCCAGAACGGGAGTTCGTTGACCGGGTGTCATCTCGGCTGCCGACGCCAGAGGAAGCGGAACTACTGGAGTTGCCGCCAGGCCTGACCGTGCTGCGCCAGTTCCGCACGATCTACAGCGACGACGCGCGGCCGGTAGAGGTCTCGATCCTGATCAAGGATGCTCACCTGTATGAGCTCATGTACCGGCAGGTCATTGCAGAAGACGAATAGCAGGTCAGAGGAACCGGTAACCACTACCGGCACTGCAAAGGCGCCCCGCACCATCTCGGTGCGGGGCGCCTCTTGTGTGTCCGGCCGGCGGGGGGCTTGGGTGTGGTCCTCCTGCCAGCCGCCTGCGTTGGCGACCTTCCCTCCCCCTCCAGGTAAGTGAAGGCCACCCACCTCGGAACCGCAGCCAGCGACGATGCCTGCCCTAATCCCGAGGGGTTACACACCGGGCTGTCGCGTCCGCAGCGACCACGACAGCCCGGAGATCTACGAGGGCGGCCAGTGCATGCCGCGGCGGCCGACGCACTGGGCGGTCCCGTTGGAGTTCACGTACATGTAGCCCATCGCGCCGGAGTCCACTTTGAGGAGGAAGTGGCGGCAGTGGGCGCAACGCCTCTCGCCTGTGCGGTGCCAGGCGATGACGAACTCCTCCCGGGTCATCGCGGCCACGCCTGCGCCCATACCGCGCGGGTCGACGCCACCACGGCGGCGCAGATCTCGGGGGAGTCGGGGTGTCCGGTGCGCCAGTCGTCGGAGACTGATTCCCAGTCGATGTCAGCGGCGTTCATACGGGGGCCGCCTGCCGGTCGTGGAGCTCGGCCCACGCCACATGCCCGCCGCGAGTTCCGCCGGAGCCGTACTGGTCAGCGAGGGCCGAGATCAGCCGGTGCGCGTCCGGGTCGAGCGTTGCACCGGGGATGGGCGTGTTCGGGTCGTGGATTTCGAACCGGATGCGGCTGGAGTTCACCGACGTGATGAGGCTGATGTTGCCCGCGGATCCGGTTCGGGTGAGGGCGTCAACGAACAGGGCACGCACGATCTTCGCGGCGTCATCGACACGGTCGGGCTGCTGGTCACCGACTACTGTGCGCGCGTGCTGCACGGCTGCGTCAATGCTGCCAAGTAGCGGGGGGTAGTCCTGACTGAAGGTCGGCATGCGTCACCACCAGGGGAGAGCAAGCCGGATAGACGGCTCGCTAGTCGTATGACCAGCTTGTAAGCCGGATATACGGGTGTCAAGCTGGGAGCGTGGATCAGCCGCTCTTTCTTCAACTCGCTGCGGACATACGTAGGCAAATCGTCTCCGGAGACCTCTCGCCCGGGACGCGACTGCCCGCGCGCCACGAGCTCGCCGCACAGCACGGCGTAGCCGAGGGAGTGGCTCGGGAAGCGATCCGCCAACTCGCGCAAGAAGGTCTCGTCGTCTCCAAGTCCGGGGCTGGCGTGTTCGTGCGCGAGAAGCCCGCTGTGCGGAGGATCACCCGATCGTGGCATCGGGAGCGCCAAGCTGGCAGTCCGTTCGCCGCCACCATGCTGGAGCAGGGGCGCCGCGGCGGTTGGGAGTACAAGTCGGGCACCATCCAGGCGTCAGAGCAGGTGCGCGCCCGCCTGGCCCTCGATGACCCCAAGGGCAACCTGCCTGACGTCATGCACACGCGGTACGTGTTCGCTGCGGATGGCCAGCCTTGGATGCTGTCGGACTCCTACGAGCCGTTGGCCATCACGAAGGGCACACTCATCGCGTTTCCCGAAGACGGCCCGCTCGCTGGCTGCGGGGTCACTCACCGCATGGCCGAGCTCGGGATCCTTGTGAACGATTGGGCGGAAGACGTCGGCGCTCGCGCCGCCTTGCCGCATGAGGCCAAGACGTTGGGGATCGCGCCGGGCTCCATCGTCATGACCATCGAACGGACCTACCTCGCTGATGGCCGGCCGGTCGAGGTTGCTGACATCGTCGTTCCCGCGGAGACATCCCGGCTCGGCTACTCCGGCCCAGTCAGGGAGAGCTGAGCCTGGACATGCGAAGGGACGCCCCACATGATGGGGCGGCCTTCTTGGCCTAGTGCAGACCGTTCACGCCTCCTGCTGGGGACCGGGGTTGCCTTCCGCTAGTTGCTTGGCAATCTTGGCGTCGAGCGAGGCGCGAAGGTAGGGGCCGAGCAGGGCCGCGACCCGGATCACCTGAGCGGGGGTGAGCGGAGGGAAGTTCGCTGTCGCCTCTCGGCCGGCGGCGAATACCTCTTCGGGGGTCCGGCAGATGCGGGGCTTGTCCGTGGCGCGATCAGTCATAGGTTGAGCGTGGGCTTCCCGTACTAGGTCTGGGCGCGGGTTGGATCGGATAGTTGGCGCTCCACGCATCGGGGAGAGCTGGTCCCAGGTATACGGAAGGCCGCCCTACTCTCATCAGGTAGGACGGCCTTTTTGTCCTCCTGTTCCAGGAGATCGTTTAGACAAGCAACGCCTTTAGCGTTTTGGCTCTTCGCCCAGGTGGGGATACACAGGTCGCTACAGCGTTCACAGTCCGACGCCTCCTCGGCGTTCTTTGTCTGTCAACGGTCGAATCGTGCTACAAACGACGCCCTGACCTGCAATTATAGTCTGCGATCTTCGAATTATCGAAGCTAACTTCTTGGCCACAATGCTTAGATAGCTATCGCTTGTCGGAAGATCTCTTTCTATATTCGTCCACTATGCCTCCCCTCAACGACCTCGCCAAGAGGACATTCGGCCCAGAGATCACGTCTTTCCGGCGCAGGCTCCGGTCGGAGAACAAATCCGACAACACGCTTCTGATCTACATAGGTGCCGTCACGCGCTTTGCGAACTGGCTCGTCGAGTGGGACGGTGACGGCGACATTGCTCCCGCCGAGACGTGGGACGAGGTCGACAAGCGTCACATACAGGCGTGGATCACATACCTCCTGGACGAGTACAAGCCTGGCTATGCAAGTAATCAGTACCGCGCCATCCAGCAGTTCTTCAGGTGGTGGGGAGAAGAGGAAGACGTTCCAAGCCCCATGCTGGGGATGAAGCCGCCGATCGTGCCGGAGCAGCCCGTGGATGTCCTGCGGGCAGACCAGCTCGGCCGGCTTCTGAAGAACTGTCAAGGCCGGGACTTCATCAGCCGCCGAGACCTTGCGATCCTCTACGTCTTCATGGACTCGGGGATTCGCCGCGATGAAGGCGGCAAGATCTTGGTTACCGACCTCGACCTCGACATGCGGGAGATCCGCGTTCTCGGGAAGGGGCGCCGCAACCGAGTTGTCACCATCGGGCGCAAGGCCACGGTCGCGCTGGACAGGTATTTGCGGGTACGCGCCAAAGCACCGCAGTCCGACCTGCCCGAACTGTGGCTGGCAGAGAAGGGGAGGGGCGTCCTGACGTCTTCGGGCATCTATCAGATGCTTCGGCGTCGCGGGGAAGATGTCGGTATTCATGGGCTCTACACGCATCAGCTTCGGCACACGTGGGCGCACTTCGCCAAGAAGAACATGTCGGAGGAGGAGTTGATGCGGCTGGCCGGCTGGCGGTCACGGCAGATGGTGGACCGGTACGCGGCGTCGACTGCGGATGAGCGGGCACGTGAGGCTGGGAAGCGGAAGGCGTTGGGTGATGACCTATAGGTGATCACCGACAGGTCGGCCAAGACTCCTCATCCAGCCTGCTGAACTCTGCCGCCAAGCCGCGGGCGGTTTGTCGGCGGAACGAGCAGCAGTGACGGCTGGCCAGCCATCCGTCACTGTCGGCGGAGATGTCCCATGCCGGGTACATCGCGTGGAGGAGTTCGCCAACGCGAGCGTCCGTGTTGTCGAGGTCGGGGACGAGGTACAGCACAGGGTTCCTTTCGGGTCATACCCGGACGGCTCTATGCGAAGAAGGGCCTGTCCGGGTATGACCGCGCCCATTGGCGAGTGCATCGCCTGGGAGTGATGTGAGCGCGCCGGGCGACCCCACGCCAAGGGGTTCATGCTGTTGGCGCACTCGCTTGCTGCCCGCTTCCGTTTTGGGGCGGGAGGTCTCATATATAGACATTTCGGGCCACTGTTGTGTTGTGACTCATACTGTTGTTTGCTGTTGCACGCTGTTCCCTGAAAAAGGGGGCAGCACTGTGCCCCTCTAGCGTCACTACATGATCAACTTTGTGGATGACGTGGCAAAATGGGAGCAGGTGTACCAGCTTTTGCGGAAGCGAATCGAGAGCGGGACGTACGCCGAACGGCGGCCCATCCCCAGCATCAGGCAGCTGATTCAGGAGTTGGGCGTTGCTGACGGCACCATCCAGAAGGCGTTGACGCGACTGAAGAAGGAGCAGTTGATTCGCTCCATCCACGGGAAGGGGACGTTCGTGCGCCCGCGGGAGTTCTGGGCCATGGACGATGACTGATCCCCGGCCGCTCAACTTTCCTAACGGAAACGCCACGCCTGCGAACCCTCCTCATGACAAGCCATCTTGGTACAGCCATACTCATATACGGAGTGGAACGGTGCAATAGCGAACTTCGCATTGCGAAAACATCTTATGCGGATATGCTCCGATTTGGGATGAAATCCTCCTCCTCTCTAAGGAGTCGCACGCGATGACCTTCTCCCCCACCGTCCAGAGGCGCCTCTTTGCCACCGAACTCCGTCAGCTCCGGGAACGCGCCGGGCTGGACGCGATCAAAGTGTCCAAAGGGCTCGAATGGGACGCGCACAAGGTCTACCGCCTTGAGCGAACCCAGTTCCGCCGCATTAAGCGCCGAGAGGTCGATGACCTACTGACGGTATACGGCGTCAACTGCCCCATCGAGCGGGACCGCATCCACTTGCTGGCCGAACAGTCATGCGCCAGGGGTTGGTGGGAGGAGAATCCATACGCGGGCATGTGGCGCGGAAAGCTGCCCGACCTGGAGGCGGGGGCCGTCGAGATTTACACCTTCGACGCCTTGTGCATCCCGGGCCTTTTGCAGACTCCGAGCTACGCGCAAGCCATGTTCGCGGCGTGGGCTGCAGACTTTGACGGCGCCGAACTTCAGTGCCGCGTCGATGCCCGGATGGCGCGCCAGGACGTGCTAGCCAAGGGCGATGCACCTCTCCTGCATGCGGTCATTGACGAGGCCGCCCTCACTAAGCAGGTAGGCGGGCCCGCGGTAATGCGCGAACAGATCCGCCAACTGGTTGAGATGGCCCACTGGCCGGGCATCTCCATCCGGGTGATCCCCAGTAGCGCTGGGGCGCACGCATCCATGGGCGGATCATTCACCTGGCTGGAATTCTCCGAGCACGATCCGATCATTTATCTCGAAACACCCGTCGGATCTGCCACGTGCCTAGAGAAAGCCGATGAGGTGGCGCAGTACATGTGCATCTATGATCGACTTCTGCCGGCCGCGATGCCAGCAGCTGAGTCAGTGATGTTCTTGATGTCAAAGGTCGACGAGCTCACAATGCGAGGGGTGCAGCATGAGTCGAGAGATCCGGTACAGGAAGAGTTCCTTCAGCGCGCAAGGTGACCAGTGTGTGGAGGTCGCCGATCTTCCCGGCGGAAACAGATGCGTTCGAGACTCCAAGAATCCACGAGGTCCCGAACTAGCTTTCACGCCCGGCGAGTGGGACGCGTTCGTAAAGGGCGTCAAAGCAGGCGAGTTCGACTGATCAGCAGAAAGGGGCCCCGGCATAACGCCGGGGCCCCTTTCGCGTGTTCTACCGTCGGCGGCGTGCCGTCTTTATCGTCTCGACAGCCGTGCTGTCTGCGTCCGGCGCAACGACAATGACCGGAATCTCCCCGGTGTTGGTGTAGAGCATCGCCGCGACTCCTGGCCCGAGGTCGGCCCTGTCGATGCCCCATATGTCGGCGCTCATGCTGGCCCCTTCCGATTCCGGAGGACGTCGTGAATGCGAGTCCATGCCTGTAGTTCGGCCGCCGGGTCTACGACTCCTCGGGGGGTGACCAGGACGTAGGCGGCGCGCCCATAGATATCTAGTTGTAGGACACGCTCTGGCCCGGTGGATCGCAGCGTGTCGGTGAACTCTTTAACCGGGGCGACTAAGGGGAGAGACGTTTTGCGCTGAAGATCAGTGATGATGTCTTGCTTGGCGGCAACGGGGCCGCCGGTTCGGGCAAGCGTGTCAGAGATCAAGCCTGAGTCATGGCGAGCGATGATGCAGCGGACTCGGGCTTTGAGGGTATTGATGAGATCGGGTGTGGGATGGGACGGCATATCCAACTCCTGCCGTGTGCGCAGGTGGCCGGGGCATCCCTTGGCGTGGGCTTTGGATTGTTACCCACATGATGTGCTTTATTCCAGCGGGAAATTTCGCAATGCGGGAATGTGTCCATTTCGTGACGCCTTGTTCGATAAACGCCCGTGCTAGGCAGTCGCGCGGTGATCGTCCCCGTTGCTGTTGTTGCGCCGGTTGAGCTCGCGCTCCTTCAGCTCTTCCAATTCCCGCTGCTGCGCTTCCTGAAGCGCTGTGAGCTGCTCGATCTGCCGCTGTTGGGCCTCGATGACTGCACGGATCTGCTGCATGCCGGCGACCTCAGCCGGAGTGGCAGTTTCTGGGATCTCAACGCCACCAGAGTCCTCGGCTGGCTGTTCCTTGGGTTCGGCGGGCTCCAAGGGTCCTCCGCCGAGTGTTCGCTCCAGGCTGTTGGCCTTCAGGCGATATGCCTGCTCGATCGCGCGGAGGGTGCTCTTCGTGAAGTTGGTTCGGCGTGTGCTCTCGACGTCATACAGGACTCGATAGTCCAGCTCGACGGCGGCAGAGAAGGTGCGGCGGTTGCGGTAGCTGACGTCCAGCTCCACTCGTCTGGCGACAAGTAGCTCACCTAGACGTTGCCACGCCTCGTGCGGATAGGTGGCCACCTGTTTGGGCCTCTCCTTGGGGATGCTGACAGTTGGATAGTGACGGACTCAAATGGACTCGTCAACCTTCCTAGGCTAACTGATGTCAACCCACGTCACGTGTGTCTACGCACTTGACTACTGGCGGGTAGTTGAGTCATCTGGTGCGTAACTGAATCAATGTGAATCCGTTTCAGTCTTGCCCTGTGCGTAACTGAGTCATATTGTGAGTACGTGCCACCAACCAAGAACATCCCTCAGCATGGCCCGGCCATCCGCGCACTGCGCGAGAAGGACGGCCTGAGCGTTGAAGAGCTCGCGGCACGCATCGACATGCATCCCCAGTCGCTGCGCAACGTTGAGCTGGAACGTCGCCCCGTCTCGCGTCAAAAGCTCAATTCCATCGCCCGCGCGCTCTGCGTTGAGACGGCCGCAATCACTCGCGACGACTCCGCCGTAGACGACGAGGTCCTTGACGACCTTGAGCGGGAGTCGGCATGAGCGTCCACGAGATGAACGGACGCATCGGTGCCTTGGAGTCCTGGGCGCGCACCATCGACCGCACTGGCCGCACCGAGGCCGCGCGCTCCAAGTCGCCTTCCTCGCTGGAATACCACCGCGCGACCGTCGACCCCAACGGGGAGATGAGCGTCGCCGACCGGGAAAAGGCCGCCGAGAACGCGCACCGGGCCCACATGCTCCGCATGGCCAAGGCCTCAGCCGACGCCCGCCGCATCAGAAAGGCCATGAAGAAGCCGGGGGCCGCCGCGTGAGCGCCCTCACCCCGGCCGGCTCCCCGTTCGACGCGATCAAGCGAGTCGACGAGCGCGGCGAGCACTGGTCGGCCCGCGAGCTCATGAAGCTCATGGCCTACACGAACTGGCGCCAGTTCCACGAGTCGATCGAAAAGGCCAAGGCCGCCGCGGCTGCGGTCGGCGCCGACGTCCCCACCAATTTTGAGGATGGCCTCAAAAATGCAGGCCAGGTGGGGCGCAACGGCCAGGACTACCGGCTGACCCGCTACGCCGCCTACCTGATCGCGATGAACGGCGACGCGCGCAAGCCCGAAGTGGCTGCCGCGCAGACGTACTTCGCGATCAAAACCCACGAGGCGGAGACCGCCCAGGTCGCCCGTCATGAGATCCCGCAGACGCTCTCTCAAGCGCTGCGCCTCGCCGCGAACCAGGCTGAGCAGATCGAGGAGCTCGAAGCGGTCAACCGCCGGCTCACCGTGAAGGCCGCCGCGTTCGATGACTGGATCAACGGCAAGGGTTGTTATCTGATCGGCACGGTCGCGAAGATGCTCGGCCTCGGCCCCAAGCGCGTGTGGGACTTCCTGTACGACGAGAAGGTCCTGATCCACGCCCCGGACACGAAGCGGCACCGGGAGCCGTACGCGGGCAAGCCGTCCACGTCGTGGTTCGAGGTCAAGCCGGTCGACCCGGACCGGGCCAACGGGCACGCGACGAACACCACGTACCTGCTGCCTTACGGGGCTGAGCAGCTCCGGTTGCTGCTGATCAAGCGGGGCGTTCTCCCGTCGCAGCAGCTCGCACTGATCGGCGGCGGCTCATGAGCCCGCTGAGCCCATGCGAGATGCAGGCCGTCGGCGGCGCGTACATGACGCTCGGGCTTTTCTCCCGCTGCGAGGAGCTTCGCCAGCTGGACCGCTCCAGCGAGGGCGACACCCCCGAGACCCCCTGAACGTACTTCGGGCCTGACCGCTTGCACCGGCCAGGCCCATGGAAACCGCTCAACTCAAGACCACTGAGGAGCAATCTCCGTGATAACGGTAACTCACCTCTCCCCGGCTGAAGCGCTGTTGCGCGCCGCGGATCTCATCGAACGCCGCGGCCTGTGCCTCGACCACTACGAAGGCAAGCGCGGCTCCCTGTGCCCGGCCGGCGCAATCGCGCTGGTCCTCGACGCTGAGGACGCAGGCATCTGGTCCTCCGTCCCCGCGTGGTTCATCGATTCGGGCCGCTACGACGCCGGGTTCGCCGCCATGTACGCCCTGGTGGATTCGCTTGACCGCTGGTCCATGGATCACGGAGACGAGCCGTGGGACGGCGAGTCCCTCGCGAACCACCTCGCGTTCTGGTTGGACGACGTCCGCCCGTCCGCGGAGCTGGTCGTCCAGCACATGCGCGACGCCGCCGCTTCCCTCTCCACTCCCGCTGAGCGCGAGGTGGCCCATGTCTGAGATGCCGGCGACTTTCGGCACCGCCCACCACGGCGACAAGATCCGCGTCTGCCTCCCCGGAGGCACCACGCAGCCGCTCCGCCTCCTGGTCGACCCCGAGCGGTGCTCTGACTCCTGCTGTCTTGCCCTGCACTCCCGTGGGGTGGACCGCATGGGGTGGATCGCACCAGTCCAGGCGTACCCGGACACGCAGATCGAGGTCATCGAGCTCGGCCCCTCGTCGTCCGTGCCGGAGCTGGCCACCCTCTCGGGTGACGTCCTGGCCGCCGCAGACCCCGAGGACGCCATGTCCGCCCACCTCGCCGCTGAGCACGCAGGGGAGGCGTGATGGACCGCCCCTTCCGACACGGCGCGATCAGCCGCTACATCGACGCCACCACCCCCAGACCTGTCCCTCGCGACCCGGCGAACCCTGCCGAAGCCGAGATGACCCCCGCCGACGAAGAGACGTACCACGAGGAGCAGCAGAAGTGACGTTCACCTTCACTCGGGCCACCAAGGAAGAGGCCAAGGCCCGCATCGCGCTGACGGGCCCCTCTGGCTCCGGGAAGACCTACACCGCGTTGACCATCGCCACGGTGCTCGCTGACAGCGTCGCGGTCATCGACACCGAGCGCGGGTCGGCCAGCAAGTACGCCGACGTGTTCGAGTTCTCCCGCCTGAACTTGCAGTCGTTCGAGCCGGCCACCCTGTGCCAGGCGCTCGCTGCTGCCGCTCACGCCGGATTCGGCGCGGTCGTTGTCGACTCCCTCACGCATTTCTGGTCGGGGACCGGCGGCATGCTGGAGCAGGTCGACTCCGCGGCTAAGCGCGGCTACGGCGGTAACTCCTTCGGCGGCTGGAAGGAAGCCCGCCCGCAGGAACGGCAGATGATCGACGCCCTGGTGTCCTACCCGGGCCACGTCATCGTCACGATGCGCTCGAAGACGGACTACGTCATCGAGGAGGACCAGCGCGGCCGGAAGGTGCCGCGCAAGGTCGGCCTGAAGCCGGAGCAGCGTGAAGGAATTGAATACGAGTTCGACATTGTCGGCGACCTCGACCACGAGAACACGCTGGTCATCACCAAGTCGCGGGCGCGGAACATCGCCAACCGGGTCGTCCCCAAGCCGGGCCGGGAGTTCGCGGAGGAGATCGGCGCCTGGCTGGGCGATGGGAAGCCCGCCAAGGACGCCAACCACTACCGGGACAAGGTGCTGGACAAGCACGCCACCCGGCAGAATCTCGGCGCTCTCGGCGTAGAGGTGCGGGCCAAGGGCCTGTTCAACGCGATGGTCGTGGACGACCACGACGACGCTGTTGCTCTCGGCGAGCTCATCACCCGGCGCTGGCACGAAGCGCCGAAGGAGTCCGAGGCCGGCACAGGAGCGAATGACGAGGCCGCCGCGTGAGCACGAAGCTGGCCGGCCTGAAGGTTGCCGCGGCGAAGGTCCTGGTCGACATCCTCGCCGCAGGATATGAGGGGGTGCGCGCCGACGCCCAGCTGGTGTTCGGCGCGGCCCGCCGCGACCACTCCGCGAAGACGCTGGACGTGGTCCTTCCCGACGGTACGAGCATGGGCGCGATCGACATCCTGGCCGCCCCCCGCGAGCGGAAGGTCAACAAATCCGCCGTTGCCGCCGTCGTAGCCCTGTCCGAGAACCTCGTCGAGCAGTTGACCCCCGCGGCCCTGACAGACCCTGAACTGATCGAGTTCCTCCGCGACCACATGCCGCACCTGTTGGTCAAGAAGCTCCCGGAGGACGCCCTCACGGCCGCGTACAAGCGCATCGACAAGGACGGGTACCTGAAGCGCCCGGACGGTACGAAGGTCAAGGTCGCGGAGTTCACGTACGGCGAGGTGAGCGGCGAGTTCCGGTACCGGGCATCGGCTGAGGCTGAGGCTGCGATCCGCCGAGCGTGGGACGCCGGCGAACTGCGGGACCTGTTCGCTGAGCTGGTTCGCCCGGCTATCGAGTCCGCCCCGGGCGGTGAGCAGTGAGCGACGACCTGACCACACCGGTAGGTGTCGAGTCCCGCCTTCGCGCCCTCGTCGGCGACCTGACGCACGCTCAGCAGCAGCTCGCCCTGGCCCGCGACACCGAGGTCCGCGCCAAGCACGCCTACGAGGCGGCCAAGCGGCGGGCACTGCTCTCCGAGGGCCGGCCGAAGGTGACCCGCGGTGGGACGACTACGGCCGAGCGGGACGCCTGGGTGGACGAGCAGGCCAAGCGGGAGTGCTGGCAGCACGCGCTTGCCGAGTCGCACCGCGAGGCCGCCCAGGACCACATGAGGGTCGTACGGGACCAGGCCATGGTCGTCATGGCTCTCGGTAAGTCCGTGACCGCTGCTTACAACGTGGCGGGGAGCGGTCGATGAAGACGCGCGTGCAGGCCTGCTGCAGCCGAGAGACGTTCGCCAACGAGGCCGAAGCCCGCCGGCGCCTGGACCGCATGGCGTCCCTCGGGGTGTCTCGGGTGCTGCCGATGGATGTGGAGCTGTGCCGCAACGGGTGGCACCTGAAGTTCCCCACGTCGAACACTGGGCCGTCGGCGAAGCTGCGGGCTCAAGTCGAGGGCCGAGACAAGGTGTGTGTCCGCTGCGGCAAAGCCGTCCCGCGGGATGAGGACTCGATCCACCACCGGATCCCGCGCGGCCGGGGCGGCGAGAACACCGTGGAAAATCTCATACTTTTTTGCGGCTCTGGCACGAGCGGCTGCCATGGGTGGACGGAGACGAACCGTACCGCGGCCTACCGGCTCGGGTTCCTGGTGCACACCGGGATTGACCCCGCTGACGTGCCTGTAGCGGTCGCTGGGTGGGGCTGGAGGTACGCCACCGCCGACGGTGCGTGGATCACCCCGGAGGAGTACGGCGCCCCGCCTGGAGCCCTGCCGGCCATCGCGCAGACCCCGAACAACCTGACTCCCTGACCCCCCGTGTCGGCTGCGAGTTCCCCTCGGGGGCGAGCTCGCAGCCGACACCGAACCCCCTGAAAGGAGCCCCATCGTGACCACGCTCCACATCTCCGACCTGTTCGATCTCGAATACCTGGATGCCGCGATCAAGGACGGGTTCATCCGCGAGCAGACCCACCCAACTGAGCCGCTACGGATCCTGAACTACACCGAGAAAGCCCAGTACGGGCAGGAATGGAATCACGTCACGCTCACCTGCCGTGGGCTGATCGTGGACAAGGGCGGCAACGTCGTGGCCCGGCCGTTCGCGAAGTTCTTCAACTTCGGCGACCCGATGGCAGGCGAGTTGGACGCGTCGGCGAAGGCCGTTGTCGTCGACAAGATGGACGGCTCGCTTGCGATTCTTTATCCGACGTCGGCGGGTCTGGCGATTGCTACCCGAGGGTCGTTCGCCAGTGACCAGGCGCTGCACGCGACGGACGTTCTCCAGTGGCGCTACCCGGACTTCTCGCCGCCCGAGGGCGTGACGGTCCTGTGGGAGATCATCTACCCCGCCAACCGGATCGTGTGTGACTACGGCGGCGCGGATGACCTGTTCCTGCTTGGCGGGGTGGACATCGCCACCGGGCGGGTGCTTGGCCCGGATGAGGTGCCCGGCTGGTCTGGCCCTGCGGCGGCGGTGTTCAACGTGCCGACGCTCGCGGATGCGCTGGCCATGCCGCCCCGGACCGGCGCTGAGGGACTCGTGGTCCGGATGGTCGAGTCCGGGCAGATGGTGAAGCTGAAGCAGGCGGAGTACGTCGCCCTACACAAGATCGTTACCGGGCTGAATGCTCGCGGCGTCTGGGAACTCCTCGGCGACGGCAAGAGCATCGCCGACATCTGCGAGCCCCTCCCCGACGAGCTACACGCCTGGGTCGAGAACCTCGCCGCGGACCTCCAGCGGGAAGCCGCTGAACTCCTCGAAGACACCGAGCGGCACCACGAGCGGATCCTCGCCCACCTGCCCGAGGGGTGGACGCGCAAGGACTACGCGCTCGAAGCGTCGAAGTCCACGCTCCGCGGCTGGCTGTTCAACCTCCTCGACGAGAGAGATCCGCGCCCGTCCATCTGGAAGACGCTCCGCCCGTCCGGCGACATGCGTCCCGTCCAGTTCTCGGAGGCGACGGCATGACGGAGCTACGGATCACGCGAGGGTTGCCCGGGTGCGGCAAGTCGTACTACGCCTCCGCCTGGGTGGCTGAGGACCCGGCAGGCCGGGCCTGCGTCAACCGCGACGACCTGCGCTCGATGATTCACGACGGGGCGTGGATCAAAGGGGTGACGGAGCCGCGCATCATCGTGGCCCGGGACGCGATCATCTCCGCCCTGCTGAAGCGCGGCGTCTCGGTGATCTGCTCGGACACGAACCTGCCGCAGCGGACCGCCCGGGATCTGGCCAAGCTCGCCAAGCAGGCCGGTGCCGATCTGGAGGTTGTGGATCTCACCTACGTTCCGATCGAGACGTGCATCGAGCGGGACGCCAAACGGGACCGGCCTGTCGGCGAGGACGTCATCGACGGCATGCACATGCGGTACCTGAACGGGCGAGACCTGCCCCTGCCGCTCCCCGAGGAGGCCGAGGACGAGTCCGCCGGCGCGGTCCGGTACGAGGCGAAGCCCGGCACCCCGAGGGCGATTCTCGTGGACATCGACGGCACGGTGGCGCTGATGGCGGACCGGTCGCCGTTCGATGAGACCCGCGTCCATGAGGACTTGCCGAACCTGCCCGTCATCCATTTGGTGCGTGACCTGTACGCCACCGGCCGCCAGGTGGTGTTCCTGTCCGGGCGCACCGACGCCTGCAAGGCGGAGACGGCCCGCTGGCTGCAGACGCACGTGGGAGTCCCGTACGAGGGGCTGCACATGCGGCGGGCGGGCGACGGGCGCAAGGACTCCGTGGTCAAAGCGGAACTGTTCGACGAGCACGTGCGCGAGGTCTACGACGTGGCGTGCGTCCTCGACGACCGCGATCAGGTGGTCCGCATGTGGCGTGACCTTGGCCTGACCGTCCTGCAAGTCGCCGACGGCAACTTCTGACCTTCCCCGGTCCCGCCGTAGCAGGGGCACGGCGGGACCGGGACGCCTCGCAACTACCCCCAACCCCTGATCAAGGAGAACTGACGTGACTCGTCCTTACACCACCGACTTCGCTCCGACCGCGACCCCCTCGAACTCGCAGAAGCTCACCCCTCGTGGTGAGGCGACCGTGCGGGAGTTGATCGAGCAGGACGAAACCCGCCTGTCGGGCATGCGCGCCGCCCGCGAGGATCTGCTCGGCGAGGTGGGCTCGATCACCACAGTCATCGACGACCTGGCGCAGACGATCGACCGCCGCCGCTCTCTGCTCGTTGGGGACGTCATCTCGCTGCTGCCGACCGACACGAAGGTGGCGCCGCTGTTCACCCCGCAGGGAGACGCTCAGGCCCACGCATCGCAGTGGGGTGACGACCCATCCCCTACGGGCGTTCACTCGGACCCGCGCGACACCTCCCAGGCGCCCGCGTGGACGTTCCCCGACACCCAGCCGGACGGGTACTGCATCCATTGCGGTCAGCCGGCGTGGAGAGTCCCGGTCGCCGAGGTCACCCCGAAGGGCGCCAAGCACTCGTTCGGGGCGACGTGCAACCCCGACAACCCGGACTCCGACGTCGCCGAGCTGGTCCTGCCCGAGGGCGAGGTCGAGCGATGACCCGCATGGAGCGCCTCTTCCGGACGCTGTCCGTCGTGCTCGGCGTCCACCCTCCGCAGGGCCGACACCACATGGTGACCGCCCCGCCTGTCGTCGACGACGACGCCCCCACCGTGTCCTTCCGCCGCACCCCCTACCCCCTGGAGAAGTCATGAGCACCGCGAACGTCGAGCCCAGCGTGGAGGACGTCACCGTGATGGTGTCCGACGCGCTCGGCGCCATCTACGGCTGGGACCTGTCGCAAGACGGCAGCACCGTAAAGATCGGCATCGGACCGTACAGCGACGACGACAAGCTGCTCGTGCCTGAGGTCCACTTCCGGGCGGTCGTCGTCGAGGGCGACCAGACGCCGATCGTGGCCAACCGGCCCGACCTCACCAACCCGGGCACCCTTCAGGGACCGCACCTCGACGAGGACGGTGCCGAGCGGCTCGGCTGGCACGCCTTCGCCACCAACCACGTCATCTTTGGCGGGTCTGGCCACATCTCCTTCGCTGAGGCCCGGCGTTTCGGTGCTGCCCTGATCGCTCTCGCCGACGCTCACGACCTGGACGTCTCTGCCCTGTCCGACACCAAGAGGGAGAGCAACCATGTCTGACCGCCCGCTGATCCTGATCGACGTTGACGGGGTCCTGAACCCGTTCCGCCGCCCCGGTTCGGAGTGGTTCACCGCGAAGTGCTCGGTGGGCGGCCGCTCCTACAACGTGATCCTCAACCCGACCCACGGCCCGAAACTCCTGGAGTTGGCGGAGAAGGTCGGCGCTGAGCTGGTGTGGGCCACCACGTGGGAGCACGACGCGAACAAGGAGATCGGCCCGAAGATCGGCCTGCCCGAGCTGCCCGTGATTGAGGTGGAGCGCGACAACCAGCACCTCCACCTCGGCGACGCGATTCGACACAAGACTCCGCACGTCGCGGACTGGGTGAAGGGCCGCCCGTTCGTCTGGTTCGACGACTACCTGACCTCCCGCGACGAGGAGTACCTGCGCGGACACGAGGGCGTCGGCGACTTCCTGATCATCCACGTCGATGACGGTCTCGGCATCACCGATGACGACCTTGCCGAGGCCGCCGCATGGCTGGCCGACCACATGGCGCCCGACGAGGACGAGCCCGTGGAGTCCTGCGACATGTCCGCCGCACCGTCCTCTCCCGCAGGGGAGCGGTCGTGAGCCTCATCTCCTTCCGCAACGTGGTCGGCCTCGCCGGTGGGGGCACAGCAGGCGCCGGGGTGGTGGGGCTGTGGCTGATGAACCCGCCCGCTCTGGACTGGTCGCCGTTCCTGTACGTCGCAGCCGTGGCCCTTGTGGTCGCGGCTGCGGCCGGCGGCTGGGACCTCGCCACCCGCTACCGGGCACGCCGGCTCATCGCCAGCTTCCACGCCGAGGGCCTCGCCATGGCCGACGAGGGCTACTTCCAGACCGCGGACCGGCGTCTCCTCGCCGACGCCTACGACGTGTTCGAGGGGGACCAGTGACCGCCCCTGAGATCACCCTGACCGCTCACACGGTGTGCGACGAGGTAGCCCGCCTCGTCGCCGCGGAACTGCCCGCACACAACACCCACGCCACCCTCCTGCGCCAGGACGACACGCTCGGCCTCGCCACGGAACTCCTGCGAGCCCGCCCCACGGATGACTCCGACCGGGCCCGCTGGATCCGCGAAGGGCTGGAGATCGCCATCCGGGTGGCACTCATCCGGGCCGGCATCCCGGCAGACACCCCTGGAACGCACCACACCGGAACGGAGACGGAACGATGATCGCCCCGCTGATCGTGACCTTGACCGGCCTGCGCAAGGCGGCCGGAATGACCCAAGATGCCCTCGCCCCGCTCATCGGGGTCAGCGACGCCACCGTGTCGAAGTGGGAGGGCTGCCTGACGAAACCGGCCAGGCCCCGACTCCTGCGGTGGTGCGAGGTGTTCGAGTACCAGGCGACCGAGGAGGAGTTGGCCGCGGCTGCGTGGGCGCAGCCGGAGGACATTCAGGCGATCAGCACCACCCGGCCGGCGGCGGGCGACTGGGTCAGGCGGGGTGCGTGCCGCGGCGAGGACACCGCCCTGTTCTTCGCAGCCCCTTCGGATGAGTTGTCTCGGGAGAAAGCCAAAGCGATTTGCTGGCGCTGCCCGGTTATGGATGAGTGCCGGGATTGGGCGCTCGCGTGGGGTTCTGAGCAGCACGGCACCGCGGGCGGCATGACCGAGGACGAGCGGCGCCAGTTCCGCCGGCAGACCAACCGCAGGGCGTTCGCCGCGCAGGAGGCGTCATGACGCGCCCCCACGGGGATCGCACCCGCTACCTGCACGGCCCTGATGAGAACGACCAGCCCGGCAAGGGGTGCCGATGCACCCTGTGCCGGAAGGAGCAATCCGCCAATCAGAACCGGTACCGGGCGGCCATCATCACCGGCCGCCATCAGCCAATGGTGGACGCGGAGATCGTCCGCACCCACGTGCTGAAGTTGTGCGCGACCGGGTTGTCCTACTACCAGGTTGCCGACATGGCTGGGGTGTCGCGTGACACGGTCTCCCGCTTCTTGTACGGCAAGCCGTCATACGGACAGGCGCCAACCCAGCGCATGACACCACGTAACGCCGCTGCGTTGATGGCGGTCCAGCCGTGGAGTCTGCCGCCCGGGGGGTTCGTACCGGCAGTTGGCACGCTCCGGCGATTGCGCGCCTTGGTCGCGATTGGGTGGCCGGTGGGCTGTATTGCCCGCCGTCTAGAAGCTCACGAGGAGCGCCTGAGGCGGCTTGTCGCCGGCATCGCGGGTGGGCAGGTGACAGTGTCCACGGCTCGCCGCGTCCGCGCCATCTACGACGAGCTGTGGGACGCCGACCCGGTCGCGGCCGGCGTCACCCGGTCTGCGTCCACTTTCGCCAGGCGGCGCGCACAGGCCATGGGGTGGCTTTCACCGCAGGCGTGGGACGACGACCTCATTGATCTGCCTGACGACGCGTTGAAAGCCAGAGTCCGCGAGATGGCTGAGGCGATGACCGATCGGGAACTCACCCGCTGCCACACCGCGTATGCCACGGATGGCGATAAGTCTCCGCTGACGGTGGCTGGGGATCGTGAGTACAAGCGGCGCTACGCCCGGCGGCGGGTGGCTTCATGACCGTGGACTGGGCCAAGGCGGGCCCGTGCCGCAACGGCGACCCGGAGGACTGGTTCCCTCTCGGCACCCCGACCAACGAGTTGGCCCGGAAGCTGTGCCAGGGCTGCCCGATCTTGTACCCGTGCCGGGATTACGCGCTGCGCCTCAATGTCCACGGGGTTTGGGGGGGACTCACCCGGCAGCGCCGCCGCTACATCCAGAGGCAGCGCGGCATCACACCCACGCCGATCATTGAGCCGGGCAACCCGAACCCGCGGCCCCCCGTGAAAGCACTCACCGTGTGGGAGCAGTCAGAGCGGTTGCGTAAGGAGGGGCTGACACTCGACGCCATCGCCGTGCAGCTGGGCATCTCCCGCGCGTACATGAACGCGGCCCGGACCAGGGCACGCAAGCACCTCGCGGAGGTGGCGGCATGACCGCCACGCAAAAGCGCCACGCCCCTTACGGGGTCGTGGCGCCTCTCGGTCTCAGGGGGTGGGGGTGTGGGGGGTCAGGACTCAGGGGAGCCGGCAGCGGCTCAGGTCGATTGCTTCGGCACGGCTTTGGCGAGTCGCTTCTTCTCGTTCTCGCGGGCACGGCGGATCCACTCGCGGTCGAATCCGATCTCGCGGGCGACTTCGCCGGGCGGTTCGTCGTCGACATCAACCGCGGTGAGGACCTCGGTGGCGAGCGCCTCGCGCGCCTTCGCCTCGGCTTCCATCGCCGCGCGGTAGGTGCGCCCAAGGCGTCGCAGCTTCTTGCGGCGCTCTTCATCCATGCCCTCATCGTGCCACAGGGCGTGTGGTACGGCGTGCGTCTGGGCGTGCGGCACTACCTGAGTGGCTGTCTCCATGACGCCCAGTGTCACACGTTGACTGCCACACTGTCTAGCGCATACTGTGCCACAGGGTGTGGCATATACTGATGCAGAGCACCCGAGCGGCTGAAGGGTCTGGAGCGAGGGCTGGGCGAAGACAGAACTCGCCCCGGGCCAGGAAAAACTACTAGAGCAACTGGAGCATCAACCGTGGCGGGAAGCTATGCCAAGATCTTCAACGAGATCTGGGCAGACCCGGACTTCAGGTCCCTGACCAGGGGTCAGCAGTGGCTGTTCTTCGCGCTGATCAGTCAGCCAGAGCTGAACTTCGCCGGCGTGGTCACGACGACGGACCGCCGCCTCACCGGGTGTGCCGAAGGTTTCACCGTGGCGGAGCTGCGCGACGATCTGACCGCGCTGCATGCTCGCCGCTACATCGTGTTCGACGAGGAGCACGACGAGATCCTGGTCCGCTCCTACGTCCGGTGGGATGGGGCGTGGCGGACGCCGAACGTTCTGACGAGCATCATCCGCGCTGCGACCTCCATTCGGTCTGCGGCGATCCGCGCCACCCTCGCTGGGGAGTTCGGTCGCCTCGCACTGAACGAGCTGTCTGGCAAGCGCGCCGAAGAGATGCGTGAGTCCGTCGTAAGGGTTATCGAAACCCTTACGCCAAGGGTTCCCGTAAGGGTTAGCCGAACCGTTTCGGCATGTGTCACGGAACCCTTCCAGGAAGGCATCAGCGAACCCTTCCCCCAACCCATTGCCCAACCCACCGTTGTAGTTGCTGTTGTAGTTGAAGAAGTTGAAGACCGTACTTCGGTTTCTCTCCCTCAAGATCCTTCGCCTCCTCCGGAGCCGGAGAGTGACGGATTCCTTCTCGACGTTCCGACCAAGAAGCCCAAGCCGGAATGCGGGAGCGACGAGGACCCTGACTTCGCTGCGTTCTGGTCTGCCTATCCAAACAAGACCGGCAAGCCATCGGGGCGTGCCGCTTGGCGCAAAGCCATGAAAGCCAAGGTTGACCCGAAGCTCATCATCAAGGCCGCCGAGACGTTCCGTGACAACCCCGAACGTCGCCGCCGGGCCAAGCAGTTCACCCCGCACCCGGCGACATGGCTCAACGACGAGCGCTATCTCACCCATCCCGACGATGACGACGACGGCGTCTTCACCTGGGACGACGTCGAAGAAACCACTCCCCAGGAGTTCAAGAGCCGATGAGCGACGAATACCGAATGCTGCCCCACGACATCGACGCGGAAATGTCCGCCCTTGGTGCCGCGATGCTCACCCCGCACGCCGCCAATGTCGTGTTCACCCAGCTCAGCGCGGATCACTTCTACCGGACTAAGCACCGGCTGACGTTCCGGGCGATCATCGACCTGTACCGCCGCGGCGACATGGTGGACGTCCTCAGCGTCCGCGCTGAGCTGGAGCGGACCGGCAAGCTGGAAGAGGCCGGCGGCCTGATCTACATCAACGAACTGTCCGCCGTTGTGCCCACCGCGGCGAACGTCGGCTTCTACGTGAACCGAATCCGCGAGCTGGGCACGAAGCGCATCGCGATCGAAGAGCTGACCCGCATCGCCGAGCAGGGCTACAGCGACTTCAGCACCGCCGACGAAATGGTCGTGGAGACCGAGGACGCCATCACCCGGTTCCGCGCGATGGCGACCAACGAGGGACCCATCGAGGGGTTTTCCACGATGGGCTCGTTCATCGCCGAGTCCGACAAGGAGTACGACTGGTTGTGGCCGGGCGTGCTGGAGCGCATGGACCGCGTCATCGTTGTGGCGAGTGAAGGAGCAGGCAAAACTACCCTTGCCCGGCAGGTCGCGATCATGCTCTCCGCAGGCGTCAACCCGTTCAGCCCGTACACCCGCATCCCGCCCGTCCGAACCCTGTACATCGACCTGGAGAACCCTCCCGCCCTGGTGCGCCGAAAGATCCGCCACTTGGTGGACCTTGGCCGCGAGCACAGCGGCTGGGACGACGACCGGGCGTGGCGGCTGACCCGGCCGGGCGGCATCGACCTGCGGACGCCGCACGATCAGCGACTCATCGACCGGATCATCTCCGAGTCCCGCGCCGAACTGGTGTGCATGGGGCCGCTGTACAAGGCGTTCAACGAGTCCGGCGAGAAGGCCGAAACCATCAACGGGCAGGTCGCCCGCGTGCTGGACGGCTACCGGGAGCGTCACGGCGTCGCCTTGTGGCTGGAGACCCACGCACCGATGGAGCAGCAGGGCCAACGCTCACTGCGCCCGATGGGGTCCGGCGTGTGGACACGGTGGCCGGAGTTCGGCCTGGCGATGCGCAAGGCCAAGGACAACCCGCACAAGGTCCACCTGGAGCGGTTCCGCGGCGACCGCGACGAACGCACCTGGCCCCACTGGCTTGAGCGGTCCAGCCCCTGGCCGTGGTCGGCCCACTTCGCCGGCGGCTACCCGATCGAAGAAGCAACCGGCGCATGAGCGCCACATTCCCCGAGAGGAACAACATGACCGACGACGAGTGGGCGACCACCCCGTTTCCCCAGTACACCGCCGAGCAGGAAGCCGCGATTCTGAAGCGTTGCCCGGTCGTTGACGTCATCAGAGAGCACGCCTCGATCACCGCCCAGGAAGACGGGACGTTCACAGGCGTCTGCCCGTTCTGCGCCGACCCGCACGCGCTGCACGTGGATCCGGAGACGGGGCGCTGGCAGTGCTCCGCCTGCCTGGAGACCGGCAACGTGCTGGTGTTCATCTGCAAGTTCTACGGAATGTGGCGGGCCGACGCCGTGCAGTGGCTGGAGCAGAGGCTCGGCCGATGAGGGCGCTCCGTTCTTTGGCCCGCCCGGCGTGCGACTGGTGCGGAACCGCGCCGGCCACCGAACTGCTGATCCGCGACCGCCCCACCCGGCAGGGCGGCACGAACCGCGCTTGGACGCTGTCCTGCGCCGGTTGTGGTGACCAGATTGCCCGCACGATCGTCCGTTCCGAGGACCTCACCGCCATGTACAGGCTCGCGATCAACCCGCTGATCCCTGCTTCCGCGGAGGCGTGCTGATGGACCTCCTGCCTGACCCCACCGTCCAAGACCACCCCCTGAAGGAGACCTCCAATGGCTGACACGACCATCGAGTGGACCGACACCACCTGGAACCCCACGACCGGGTGCGACCGCGTCTCGCCTGGCTGTGACAACTGCTACGCGCTGACCCTGGCCAAGCGGCTCAAGGCCATGGGGTCGGCGAAGTACCAGCGCGACGGAGACCCGAAGACGTCCGGCCCCGGCTTCGGGGTCAGCTCCCACGCCGACGTCCTCGACGAGCCGCTGACGTGGCGCAAGCCCCGCAAGGTCTTCGTCAACTCGATGAGCGACCTGTTCCACAACGAGATCCCCGACCGGTTCATCGGCGAGGTCTTCAGCGTCATGGGCGCGACCCCGCGGCACACCTACCAGATCTTGACCAAGCGCCACGCCCGCATGCGGTCCCTGCTCCAGCGGTGGACCGACCACCTGACCATCGGCTGCCACTGCCCCTCGGACGAGGGCGGATGTAGCGCTCCCGTGGACGTGCTGCACGGCGTGTGGCCGCTGCCGAACGTCTGGCTGGGTGTGTCCGTCGAGAACCAGGAGTGGGCGAACATTCGCATCCCGGCCCTGCTGCAGACGCGGGCTGCGATCCGGTTCATCTCCGCTGAACCGTTGCTCGGCCCGGTGAGCCTGTCCCGGTGGACGCTGGACTGGGACCAGGACGAGCAGGCGTACCTGTGCCAGATGCACGGCATGCCCGACTGCACGCAGGACCTGGCCTGCCGGGGTCTCGACTGGGTCATCGCCGGCGGCGAGTCCGGTCCCGGTGCCCGACCGATGCACCCGGACTGGGCGCGGTCCCTCCGTGACCAGTGCGAGGACGCTGGCGTCGCCTATCACTTCAAGCAGTTCGGCGCGTGGGCGCCCTGGTTCAGCCACGGCGAAGGCGAGGAAGGCCCCGGGGACACCTTCGTCAACCTCGACGGAACGACCGGCCACGCCTGGTTCAACGAGGACCTCGGCTACCCCACGAACTACTCCGGCGCTTGGGGCGAGGACTCGCACCTCGTCTCCCGCGTCGGCAAGAAGCGCGCCGGCCGCGAGCTGGACGGTCTCACTCACGACGAGTTCCCGCCCGACCCGAGCCTGCGGCTTGCGGACGCCGGCTGATGGAGCTGGTGGAGAGGCCCGGCCCGCAAAAGACCACCAACGAAGGAGACCCCCGATGAACGCAGTCCTCGCTGCCGAGAGCCCCGCTGGCCTGGAACCGATCTACGTCTCTGACGTCCGCGACGACGGCTACTGGTACGGCGCCGCCGATGACCGCCCGTACTTCGACACGCTCCGGGCGTGGATGCGCGATCAGGGTGTCGAGCCCAACGACACGTACCGGCTGGAGGTCTACCTGCTCGACGTCCCGTTCGTGAAGGTCCACGCCTACGCCCGCGACGAGGACGGCGACTTCCGCTTCGGGTGCCGTGATGAGGCCGGCCACCACGCCCACGACGGCCAGTGTCAGCTCGTGAAGCTGGATCCGTACGTCGTGATCCTGTCTAGTCTCCCGCCGGAGCGGGTGAGCGGGTCGGCTGGGATGGCCCCCTCGCGGTCCTGAGGGTCGCGCTCCCGACTCGACAGCCCCTCCCCGGTATCTCCGGATACCGGAAACGACAGGGACGATCTCAGGCCCGCGAATGGAACTCCAGCACGAAGAAAGATCCATAGCTCGAACTCCAGTGCCCGAAACAGCCACGAAAGGCCACCCGATGACTGCTCCAGTCCTCGACCCGCTCGCCGTCATTGACACACGCGACGCCACCTGGGCCCCCTACACCGATGACGGCGCCTACCACCGCCTCATGGAGTGGGCAGCTCAGCAGGGCATCTCGGACGACGTCTGCCGCATCGAGGTCTATCTCCTCGACGCCCCTTTCGCCCGCGTCTACGAGGTCGACAAGGAGACCCGCATCCTGCGCGAGCCGTACGACGTGCTCCTGTCCAGCCTCCCGCCGTCTGCCTGACCCCCACCCCCTCTCGTCTCCCCGCTCCTGTATGGGCGGGGAGACCACGAAAGGACAAGATCACCGATGGATCTTCACGTTGGCCCTGGACCCGCCCTCTACTACGCCACCACCGACGGCGGGGTGATCCGCCTCGACGACGTAGCTGACCTCACCCGGATGACCGAGCGAGAGCGAGCCATCGCCGCTGCCGTTGTAGACCACGCCCGCTCGCGCATCGCTACCGCTGGCTACGACGTCATGACGGGCGTCGCGCGACTCACGGCCTGCCCCGCCGACCAGTCTGGGGAGGCGAAGAGCTGATGGCTCAGTACTCCTCCCGCACGGTGACGGTCACGCGCCGCGAGTGGTTCGTCCCGGTCAACACCAACCACAACGAGTTCCTCAAGGCGTACACCGCAGCCGCCACCGCCTACCGCGAGGCACGCGGCATGGACCCCAATGCGGACCTGTTCGACGACGCCCTGTGGATCACCTCGGACGGTGAAGAGATCGTCATTCACTTCACGGTGGAGACCGAGGACGCCCGCCCGTGATCCCGTTCCCCGCTGACGAGGCGCACACGGAAGCGCCCCGCACCAAACGGTGCGGGGCGTGCCCTCGGGTCCTCACTGACCCGGTGTCTGTTGCTCGCGGGTTCGGGCCGTGCTGCGCGAAACGCCTCGGGCTGCTCACCGCGGCGGGTTCTCGGGTGCGTCTCGGCTCAGTACGCGCCGGCGGGGACGTCGAGGGCCAGGGCGATCTGCTGGGGGAGGAGGCGTGAGGCTGCGGGGAAGCGCTTGCTGCGCGGGCTCAGTCCTCGGAGTCCGGGTTCTTGCGGGGTCGGCCTCCCTTGCGGGCTCGCCGCTCAGCCAGCTCGGCGTCACCTTGGGCGAGGGCTTCGAGGTCCTGTTCGTCGCCGTGCTTCTCGATGTCGGCGCGTACGAGTTCGAGCAGCCGGGCGGTCCGGTTCGTTCCGAGTCGGTCCGTGACCCGCTTGTAGGTGTTCCACCAGATGAGCGGCAGGCGGAATCGCTGTTGGTGGGTGTGGTCGCTGTCGGTGGTCATGGGAGCCCTTTCGTGGTCCCCCACAGTTTCTCATAGAAAACCGTAGACCTCCAGGGTTATGGTTGATACTGTGAACCCACAAGGTTAATCAACGCAGGGAGAACGACATGACCGCCACCACCGAAGAGACCGTCTCCGAAAAGACGATGGAGTCCATCACCGTCACCCTCGTGGCCCGGCTGATGGACCGCGGTTGGCTCGGCGAGGTCATGGCGGAGATGTCGCCGGCCGAGCAGGCGCAGCTGAACGCCTTCCTCGCCAAGGTCTGCGAGTAGCAGGACCGGCCCAAGGGACTCCCGGGCCTCCGACCCTCACCGAACCAGCCGAAGGAGAGCACGTGAGCGCCATCCGACACGCAGTGCAGGGCACCATCGAGACCGCGCAGGGCGAGCAGGTCAAGCTCTACCCCGCGAAGGACTACGGCCAGGCCGTCCGCATGCTGGCCGACCTGGAGGGCGTCCAGTCGCGTCAGGGCATCACCCTAGACGCTGAGATCGTCATTGTCGCCGCTGACGCCCCCACCACCCCCACGGTCGTCGAGACGCCGCCGCGCGTCCGGCTCACCCTCGCCGACGCCCTCAACGTGCCGGCCAACAGCCGCTTCTTCACCTTGGCCGGCCTTCCCGCTGCCTGACCGGTTGGTCTGCCTGAGGCTCCCACCGCGGGGGAGCGGCGGACAGTCCACCCGACCAGACACACAACCCCCTGAATGGAGAACCCGCCCGATGACCCTCACTACCAGCATCTACGTGTTAGACGAGATCGCCTACAAGGACGTCTTCCTGGAGTGCAACCGGCGCATCGGCGCCACCGAGGCGACTCGCTTCCGCAATGAGCAGTTCAAGACGTGGCGCAACGGTGTTAGTGCACCCGAGCCCGGTAACGCATGGGGTCTCGGCAACTGCGCAGACCAAGGTCTGTGTGCTCTGTTGGACGTCTACTACCGGCCCAATGCCCCGCTCAGGGCCACCGCGAACGGCTGCGAGTGGTACTGCGATCCCGGATGCGATAGCGAGCACGACAACCCGGCGTGCTGGCTGGAAGTGTCGTTCGACACCGCCTACAGCTACAAGGACGAGCAGGGGCGTCGCTGCGGCGACCTGCACGCTTCCCTTGTCGCTGAACTTGGCCGGTGGCTCGACGAGCGCGGCGTCCGATGGCTTTGGTACGCCGACACGCTGGCGGAGGTGCACTCCGGCTACGAGCGACTTCTTGATCTCTGCTCGGCTGGCGCCCAGGCCAGTTCCTGGTTTCAGTCCACGGTCTTGCCTGCCATCGCAGCCCACGCCTCCCGCTGACCCTCGGCCCTCTCCACCCGGCGCTGCGGCCGGTCTCGCTTCGGAAGCGGGAGAGGGCACCAAGACCGCCCCCGACCTTGAACGGACTCCCCGTGAACCTGATCCCTCGCAGCCCCCGCCAGTTCGCCCGCGCGTTCGTCCTCGGCCTCGCTGAGATACGCCGCATCGCCACCCGCCACTAACCCATCCATGACAAGGAGGCAGCAATGCCCCGAAAGATCGAGGCCCCGCCCGTAAAAGTCGGCTCCGTGTGGGCGTGCAACACCTCGGGACCGTGGCAGAGCGGTCGCTCCGTCGAGGTGATCGCCATCCGGGACGACTTCGCCGTCGTCAAAACGCTCACCGACTCCGACGACATTCAGCGACAGCTCGCCGCTAACGAGCGCTGCCGGCTGGCAGGGGCGGAGACGATGCCGTTCCCGAACACATACAGCCGGGTCGGCCAAACCCTCCGCATCCGGCTGACCAGGATGCGGCCCACCGCGAATGGCTACCGGCATGTGACGGACGCCGCGGTCGTGACGGATGACGCTCTGGCTGGCCTGTTCGCGGATTCCCCGGACTCCACCCCGCCCGCCTGACCCCCTGCCCGCCGCATCGCCACCCGCCACTGACCTCGAAGGAGCGCTGAGATGGACGTTGAGATCACCGCCGAGATCACCGCCGAGGAGGTGCCGGGCTGGCTCGTTGCCCGCGCCCTCAGGGTGCAGGCGTACGCCGCCGCCGACGGTAAGACCGGTGAGGACCTGATGCGGGTCGTTCTGGCCGAAGCGCTGACTGAGCACCGCATGGCCCACCCCTGACCTTCTCTGCCCGCCCGTGCGATGCCACGGGCAGACACCCCGACCGGCACCGATGGGAGCACCATGACCGACCAGGCCCCCGCCTTGACCCTCAGGAACGACAACGACGCGGCAACGACCCTCACTGCCGAGCAGATCGACGAACTCCGCACCGCGGCCCGCCAGTCCGGTCCGTTCGTCAGTCCCAGCGCCATGCACTACGTCTCCCAGACGCCGTTCTATCCAGAATGGGCCGCCGCCATCATCGGGCGGAGATTCCCCGGAGTCAGATGGGTCGCGCCATGGGAGATCACCCTCCTCTCCCTCGCGCTCAACGCCGAACCCAACCGGCCAACCCCGGCGGCCGTCACCGCTGGACTGGAGGAGGCCCGCGCGAAGACCAAGGCGTACAACCAGGCTGCAGCAAAGGCGTACTCCGCCAAGCTCGACGCCTGGCACGCTCTGCGTGACCGTCTCCCGATCACGGTGACGGTCGGCCATAACTGGACCATCGGCCACTACGACGGCCATACCGCAGGCAAGGACCACATCGTGGCCCAAAAGGACCTGCACGTCGGTCGTCTCCACCGCAACGCCAAGCAGGTGCTCTGCGAAACGCCTGCAAAGAAGGTCTCCGGCCGCCGCAACAAGGACCCGCTACGTGGCGTGGATCGCGACGACGACGGCGAGGACCGCATCCCGACCTGCAAGCCGTGCCTGAAGCTCGCCGAGAGAATCGCCTCCGCCTGACCTTCTCTGCCCGCCCGTGGCATCGCACGGGCGGGCGCCCGTACGTACCGAGCTAGGAGAACCCTGATGCTTGAGATCCCTGCCCCCGAGGTGCGCGTAACCCGCTACGAGGTGTCGTGCCTGCCGCCTGACGACATCAACGCCCTCGCCTACACCCTGACCGTGGAATGGCGGGAAGGCGACCGGTGGGCCGTCAAAACCAGCGGCGCATGCCTGAACGCGGACGGCGTCAAGTCGTGGGGTCACCACTGGGAAGACGGCCGCGAACCCGTCACCGACGAAGAGATGGACGCCCACGAGGTGAGCCGTCAGGCGTGGGTCGACGCTCACCGCTTCGACGAGGAGACCGCGCTTCGGATCGCCCGCGAGGTCGCCCCGACCATGACGTGCATGGGCCACACCGTGGCCGAGGCTCTCGCTGACCGGGAGAACTCCGATGCCTGAGCAAACGCCCCGCTACGCGCTGGGCGGGCAGGTCGTCACCCTGCTGATCCGCCCGAACCAGCGCCGCAAGGACCGGCCCGCCCCACGGTTCCCGCTGCCCCGCATTGGCGAGTACGCGCCCGTGAACGTCGCCATCCGCAGGGAGGACGGCACCGTGCAGGTCCGCCCGTTCCGAGGACTGAGGAGAACCGATGTCTAGCGCGGACATCAGCCGCAACACCCGCCGGGCCGCCCAAATGTTCGACCTGTGGGAGCGAGGCGGCAGCGACGACATCGCATCCCTCGTTGCCGAAGCCGACGAAGCAGGCGAGGACCTGATGAACGTGGTGTGCAGCCTGTTGCACGTCGGTTCGAACCTCGTCAAGGCCGCCGCCCATGGCGAGCGGGACGAGTACTTGGAGCAGCTTCTTGGTGCTGCTCTCGTGGCCGAAGCACTGGATGGAGAGCCCGATGCCTGGAAGTGACTGGAACATGCCGGAAAACGCTGGAACGCCCGCTGAGGTCATCGCTGCCGCTTCCTGCTCCGGTCCCCGCCTCTCCGGTGGTCAGCCGTGTGAGGCGTGCCAGGGACACGCTGAACGGTCCGTCGCTGCTCTCGTAGAGCACGGCTACGCCATCGCCCCCGCTGCGCCTCCGCGAGCCCTGGAAGCGTCCCAGGGCCTCGAAACGTCCGAAGGTGGGATCAGAGGACCTTTGGGAAGCGCCGAGGCTTCTACGGGGCTCTCAGCGCTTCACGGTGTCGAACCAGAAACACACGGCATGGCATGGCTCCACCACTGCGGCCACCTCAACCCAGGCGGATGGAACAACCGATCCGTGTGCGCAGGCTGCCGGTTCTCTGCTGAGCACGCCGACGAGGTAGACGCCCACTACGTGCTGACCGTCGTCCCTGCCGTACCCGACACCGAGGAGAAACCCAATGCCTGATGCCTGCCCGCACTGCCCCGACGGGCACGACCTGTCTCGCTCCAAGCCGTGGGGCGTCTATGTCGCTCCGACGAGGGACGGCGACGGCAAACCCACCATCCTGTTCGTCGCACCATCAGGCGGATCCCACGTTGCCGAGTCTGACGCCGAGTGGATACGGGGCCTCATCAACGGCGACAAGGCGAACGCCACCGAGATCATTAACGAGATCCTTGCTCCGTTGAACGGGCGACTCGCCGCCGCTGAAGCCGAGGGGCTCGCCGCACACCAGCGCGCGAAGAAGGCCGAAGCCGAGGCGGCTGGTCTCCGCTCTGACTTAGAGACCGCTGAGGCCAAGCTGTCCGCTCTCGCCGCCCTGCATCCCCGCGTCGAACTCAGCTACTACAAACCGTGCCCCGCTCACTCGATCATGGAGGAGGAGGCCACGCTCAAAGCGTGCCCCGACTGCACCATCGAGACCGTCATGGGCTGCCCCAAATGCGAGGAACACTGCCAGGTATGGGGCATCATCCACCCCGAGAACGAAAGATCTGCCGATGACTAACCCTGACGGCGTTCTCGCCGCTATCGACTCTTGCCTCGACGACTACGCGCTCAGCGACGACGCCATGAGGTGGGCACCAGACGAGCCTGAACCCGCCTCGAAGGAGGGCGGGCTGGCGTTGTGGGGCCAGTACATGAACGGCGACTCCGTCTACCGGACCACCACCCCGCCGTACCGGTTTCACGTCGTGCCAGGAGAGCCACCGTCTCTGCGAGGGGCCACACCGAGCGCCACGATCGTTGATGAGGCCACCGAGGGGTGGCCGATCATCCGAGACCGCGACGGCACACAGGTGGATCACATCGTCAGCGATGGCACCGCGGTATGGTCTCCGCCGCCCGCGCCTGAACGTCAGGGCGATGTGAGGTGGTGGTGGGCGTCCGCCCCACCTGATGGCGAGCAGCCGCAATGGCAGCCCATCGGCGGCGAGGTTGTCAGCGACCTGACGTTCACACGAGACGAGGACTACCGGGTTGCCGAGGATTTCCTGTCGGCGCCTCGTGCCGTGTCGATCACGTTGACGGCCGACACGAGCCACTTTCGCAGAGGACTCCTCGAAGCACTCGGCGCCTGCTACTGGCTGCGTTGGGGGCGAGAAGGCCGTATGCGCAGCATGAAGACCGAGTACCGCCGCCGCACCCGCAGGAGGAACCGGCGATGACCACAGACCGACCCGAGGCGTCTGCCGTACCTGAGAAGGAAGAGACCCCGTGACCGACGACCTGATCTCCCGTCTCCGCGCTGCGATCGAGCACCGAAAGGCCCTCGCCGAAGCATCGGCGAACAAGCCTCGCCGCATCCCCCGCATGGTGACGGATGAGACGGCAACATGGGGCACACGCTGGGAATACGACGAGGTTCAAGACGGCGGACACTGGCGCTACGACGAAGTCCAAGAGGGCTACTACAGGGGACAGGCCCGCATCGTCTCCACCGCTCACGAGGGTCTTGGTGTCGTTGCTGGATCCTGCAACTGCTGCGGCGTCACAGCCGAAGGGCGGAAGGAAGACCTCCTCCACATCGTGGAGAACGACCCGGGCACGGTCCTCGCCCGCTGCAAGGCAGACCTCGCCCTGCTCGACGAACACGCCATCGTCCAGACCCGGGCCGTCGGCGAAGACCTGCGGGCGGTCTGGATCGACGTGTGCCAGTGCTGTGGCAACCGGCATGGCGTCCCTTGCCGTACGGTCCGCCTGCTTGCCGAGGGGTACGGCATCACCGAGGAGGAGACGTGACCGACGAAGCGATCACCGCTGTCGTAGAGCTGTGGTGCGCTCAGGTGAACGCTGCCTCCGACCTCGCAGAGTTGGAACGGCGGCTTCGAAGCGGGGACTAGGTCAACCTCTCGCTGAGATGATCGATCCTGGCAGCGACCTCTTCGAGCACCTCCGCGTGGCGGAGAGTCGCCCACACCTGGGCCTCGGCAACCTTGCCCTTCTTCAGCGCCTCGCGCGCCTTCTCTTCGTAGTCCTCGGGCGCTTCGTAGCCCCCGGACGCGCCAAGCGTGGGTATCGGCATCGGTCCTCCATCGCCGCCTACGGGACGCCGACACCGTAAGCAGGGCCTCGTCTCACTGTCCAGCAACCACGGGAAGAGCGGGGATAATGAGGCGCATTGTGATCACTTCCCCTCCGTCCCTTGTCCGTACTCACCCGCACCTGCCGATCGAGTTGTACGTCGGCCCGCGCTCCGGCGGTACCTTCCTGGTCGCCATTGGGCAACTCAACTCCCGAGACCTGGTCGACGCCGGCGAATGGATCGCCGAGCAGGGCCGGGATGATCTGGAACGTTCCGAGCGCTGAGAAAACGAAAGCGGTCCCCCGCGCCACACGGAGGACCGCCTCAAACGCCCCGTACGCCTCGCTGACCACGAAGCCTGCCCGTAATGGTACGACCTCGGGGAGGCCGCCAATGTCCGACCGCATATGCCTTGGAGCGTGCAACGCCCACCCGCGTAGGGAAGCCGAGGCTTACGCCCGCGCCCTCGCGACCTGGCAAGCACAAATGTCCGCGTGGGTAGACGCCCCCGACGAGACCCGCGGCCCTGAGCCTGCCCGCCCAGTCGAGCACAGCTCCCGGTGGATGGTCGGCTCCCCGATCTGGTGCCTGTCGGACTCCGCCGCGATCCGCGCCGCCCTCGCCGACCTCGACGAGCAGATGGCGTTGCGCTTCCTGGCCAGCGACGGGCACGGATCCATCAACCTGCAAGAACGCGTCTCGTCCTCCCCGGAACCGAACTCGCCATCGCCAGCACATGACGACCTCGACGAGCTGATCCGGTGGCTCCGCGACTGGGAAAACGCCTACCGGGAGACCCAACCGCACCTGCCGACAACCCCGTACCGCGGCGAAGCGGCACCCGCCCTCTCCTCAGCCACGGGCTGGCTCGGGATGCACCTGGACGTCATCCTCGCCCACCCGGACATCGCCGAAGGGTTCGGCATCGGAGTCCTGTACTGGCACAGCCGGGTGACCGCTGCGGCGAAGACTCGGCCTCGCCGCCTGTCGAAGCAACTTCGGTGCCCGCAATGCCACCTCGCGACCCTCGCCCAGATTGAAGGCGAGGACCGCATTGAGTGCCGCAACCGGGACTGTGGGGCATCCCGTGGCGGTCCAATGGTCATGACTCAAGACGAGTACGACGGTCGCGCCCAGGCCGCTATCGACGGAGCCAAGACGCGCCAGCGGGCATCGTGAGCGAGTCTTGCCCGACTTGCCTCGGCCGCGGAACCCTGCCAAATGTGAAGGTGTGCGCCCTCACTGACTGCGGGCGCGAGTTTCGGTGGCAGGACGACGGCCGCGGCCGGGAGCACCCGCGTGAGGATGCTGCCTACTGCTCCGGATCCTGTCGGAGGGTCGCGGCGCAGCGTGCCTACCGCCATCGCAAGGCTGCGTGATCACATCGCCCGGAGCGATCCGATCACATTTACATCGAATGCCCGACCTGCCCGAAATTCAGGTGTGACGCGTCACGGCGATCACTATGGTGAGAAGTGCTTCAGGTGCGAATGGTGACCGGCTACTTCTTTTGGTGAAACTACGCCGGATACCGCTTCTGATCTCTGAGGCTCACAACTGAATGCATCCTTCCCCGGTGCGCAGGCTGCGGATACTTCAATGGGAACGATTGGTCGCAGGTTCAAGTCCTGCCCACCCGACCAGATTTTCCGGGTGGTAGCTCAGTTCGGCAGAGCGCTCGTACAAGCCCGTCGCCGACTCTTGATCTCGGGGAAGAACACAACTTGATATGCACCTTCCCGGTGCGCTGACCGCGGTTACTTCAACACGGGTTCGATTCCCGCTGGCAAGCTCCCGTAAGGGTTCGCTTCCAGCCGCTCATGGCGAGCAGTCGGCTTCGGCCGATCGAGACAAACCGCAGTCGCTTTGATCTCGGGAGGGAACAACTTCAGAGCACGCCCGGTGCGTAGGCAGCGGTTACTTCCTCTGCTAAAGGAGAGACGCGGGTTCGAATCCCGTCGCCGGCTTCGGCTGGTGTCGTCCAGTGGCCCAGGACACTTACGTGCCCGTCGCCGTCTTGATCTCGGGCGTGATTTCTCTGAACGAGGCCCCTCTCGACAAACTACGAGAGGGGCCTCGTCGCGTCATGTCTAAGTTCAACAGCACGACCACCCGCCCGGCTGTCTCCAGCCCGGTCAAGACCGAGCGCACGCCGTCCGCGCGTACCCACGAGGGCGCTCCCGGGTACGTCCGAGACACCAAGGGGGAACTGTTCCTGCTCGCGGTGTCGAACATGGTCGGCGAGGACACCTTCTACGAGAAGGCCGGCGCCCGCGACGAGCGGTTCCGCACACTCGTGCACCAGGTCGCGGTCGAGGACGGCGAGTGGATGTCCCGCTTCCTGCCGTGGCTACGCGGCGATGCGAACATGCGCTCCGCCCCGATCGTCGCCGCCCTGGAATCAGTCAAGGCACGTCTCTCCGCGGGGGAGCAGGGACACAACCGGCAGCTCGTCGCGAGCGTTCTGCAGCGCGCTGACGAGCCCGGCGAGGCCCTCGCCTACTGGACGTCCACGTACGGGCGGGCCATCCCCAAGCCAGTCAAGCGTGGCATCGCTGACGCTGTCCAGCGCCTGTACACGGAGCGGAACCTCGCCAAGTACGACAGCGACTCCAAGGGCTTCCGCTTTGGCGATGTCCTCGACCTCATCCACCCGGCTCCGGCGATCGAGAAGCGGCTATGGCAGGGCGACCTGTTCGCCCACGCCCTGGACCGCAGGCACGGCCGAGACAACCCCATCCCGGAGAGCCTGCGCATGCTGCGTTCCCGGGCGGAACTGCTGGCCCTGCCCGTCGCCGAGCGGCGCTCCGTCCTCGCCAACCCCGAGTGGCTGAAGTCCGCAGGCATGACGTGGGAGGCGCTGGCTGGCTGGCTGCAGGGCCCGATGGACGCCGAAGCGTGGACTGCTGTGATCCCGTCGATGGGATACATGGCGCTGATCCGAAACCTGCGGAACTTCGACGAGGCGGGAGTTCCCGACGAGGTCGCAGACCGGATCATTGCCAAGCTCGTAGCCCCGGACGAGGTCGCCCGGTCGCGGCAGTTGCCGTTCCGGTTCTACTCCGCATACCGGAACGCCACGTCGCTACGCTGGGGCCACGCCCTTGACCGGGCGCTCACCCTGGCCACGGGGAACGTGCCGTCGTTCGGCGGCCGGACCCTCATCCTGGTGGACACCTCGGCGTCGATGACGTCCGGTGCGATCTCAGCGCGTTCCTCCGTCACGCCATCGCAGGCCGCAGCCCTGTTCGGTGTGGCACTGGCTGCCCGCGGGGAGAAGGTCGACCTGTACGGGTTCGCTGACGGGGTGTTCCGCCACGACGTCGGCAAGGGCGCGTCGGTGCTCAAGGAGATGGATCGGTTCTGCAAGCGGGTCGGCGAGGTTGGCCACGGCACGCAGATTGCCGCTTCCGTCCAGCGCACCTACGCCGGCCACGATCGGGTCATCATCCTGTCCGACATGCAGACCATGAACAACGGCTGGGGAGGCAACGTCACCGATTCAGCGCCCAAGCACATCCCCATGTACGGCTTCAATCTGGTCGGATACCAGCACGCCGCAATGCCGACAGGCAGCGGAAACCGGCACGAGTTCGGAGGCTTCTCCGACGCTTCGTTCCGGCTGATCCCGCTCCTTGAGGCCGGGAAGAACGCGGGCTGGCCCTTTTAGGGCGAACGCCCGAAATTGTCGGTCTGACCTGGGATAATTCAGAGGCAAACGAATAATGCCCTGGCGGATGCTCGAACATTCGCCAGGGCGGCCGACTATGTAGGAGTCGACATGAATGACGTTACAGTCCTGTGCGCCTGCGGGCGAAAAATGGGGCTCGATTCAGTCCGTGGCCGTGGCGCATTCCGGTGCGGATGCGGCGTCCGCGTCACAGTCACCGCCCCGATGCGAAAAGTCGCCTGTCTTGGCGGCAACGCGTCTGGCCAGGCGTGCCAGCTCATCCCAGCCAGCGGTTCCGATGCGGTCGGCATTCCTCTATGCGCTGACCACCTTGAGGGCCATCAGGGCTACCTGCGTACCGTCGATGAAGGCGAGCGGTGGGGTGAACTCATGAAGGACGCGTGGGAGGACAGTCGCCGCGCCCGTACAGATGGGCTCGCCTCTCGGCAGGCATGGGAGGGCGATTACCTCGCCGCCCGACGCAAGCTCTACAGCGGGCAGTCGGTGGTCTACTACATCCGGGTCGGCGATCTCATCAAGATCGGTGTCACGACCAACATGAAGGCGCGTATGCCGCAACTCATGCCCGATGAGATCTTGGCGACCGAGCCCGGTGGTCCCGACGTTGAGCGTGCACGCCAAGCGCAGTTCGCCCACCTGAAGGTTCGCGGCGAAAGATTCGAAGCTGGCCCTGAACTGACAGGCCACATCGCCAAGGTCCGTGAGACCTACGGTGCCCCCGAGATGACCGGGTACCTACTCAAAGACAGGCCGGACAAGCGATTCGGCGACGCGCTCTAATTGGTTGACCTGCAGAAATGTGGTTATTGTGACACCGACTTGCTTGCTGGGCGAAATCGGTGTCACACTGACCCCCAGATACTTATGCCCTCGGTCAGGAGAAATCCCGGCCGGGGGCTTTTTCGCGTGCATGGGGGTGAAGCCATGCGACGCCCCGAACTCGACCCGGATGAGGTCTACCTCACCACCGCGCAGGCGGCAGAGCTGGTCGGAGTTTCACAGGCTGCCATCCGTCAATGGGTGAAGCGTGGACACCTGGCGCCCGCTGGCCGGGACCGCCGCGGTCACATGATGTTCACTCAGCTCGCGGTCGCGCGGGCGGAAGGCGCAACCCGTAAGCATGCGCGCCGGTCCGAGTACGTCACCGCCTAGACATCCGTAGACATTCAAAGACGCACGCTCCTGGCGGACGCGTGCTGGTTCCGCGGCGTCTCCCCGTCGCCGTGTTGAGCCTCTGGTGGTCCGGTCCTCGCGAGGCGGCCGGGCCACCCCAAAATCGCGCGCCCTTCGGGGCGTGCTGCGTGCCGCTGAGCGTCGTGGAGCCCCCCGGTTACACACGCTCGCCGCGCAACGGCGGTGCCGACCTATCCCGGCTGGGGGGTGGGGACGGGTCGGCACCGCTCAAACTTCACCCCCTGACACCCCCTGTGGAGAAGCCCATGGATGCAGCTAAGCCGTACCTCGTCGTGTCCGTCCCCGTAGGTGTCCTGCCGAATCAGGCGGTGCTCGACTGGCTCCGGTCGGAAGGCATCGACCCCGACGGGGCCGAACGGTGCGAGGTGTACGAAGGCGGCGGGAAGCCGTACGCCAAGGTCACGATGTTCACCGTGGACGCTGACGGCCACCGGGTTATCGACGAGGCGCGGGCGGAATACGTCACGCACGTCGAGACCGTGAAGCTGTCCTCGCTCCCTCCCGTCCGAGACGAGTGACCGTGAGTACGGACTTCGGCTGGGCTCTCGCTCGCCTCCGGGAAGGCATGAAAGTCACCCGCGAGGGGTGGGAGCCGTACGGCATGTACGTCGTCAAACTCGGTCCGATCCTGTTGCTCCGCACGCCTTCGGACGCGCGTGTCCCGTGGGTCGCAGTCTCAGGCGACCTCCTCGGCGAGGACTGGCTGTGCGCCACCGCCGACGGTGAGATCAGCTGGCCCGACGGGACGGTGGCCTGATGCGCATCCAGATCTTGCCCCTGCCCTCGATCGTCGTCGGCGATGACGTGCAAGAGCCGTTTGCCCTGGTCTTCGATCAGGCAGATGACAGCATCAACAAGGAACTGCTGGCGTCGTTCGCCCACCTGTGTGGAGCGAAGAATCACATCATCGTTCCGCAGACGGTCGAGGTCGTAGACCGGTACGCAGGGCTCGCCGTCGTAGACCAGCACGCCGCGACCCCGGCGACCGCCCACGAGTTGCACCGGCAGGCCGACCGTGAAACCGGCAAGCTGGCATGGCTCCACCAGTGCGGTCACCTCAACCAGGGCTACTGGCATGACGGGTCGGTGTGCGGCAGTTGCCGGTTCTCCGTCGAGCACGCCAGAGAGGTGACCGAGCACTACCGGCTCGTCCCGGTGGAGGTCCTCACGGGCGATGACGGCGCGCAGCCTGAGGAGACGTCGTGAGGTGGCTCCCTCGCCGCCACCGGGGCTCCCAAACGGGAGACGTCGCACCGTTCGTACGCATCGGCGTCGTGCCCGCCGCAGACCCCGCCGAGATCGCCGAGATCACCGCTCGGTGGCCGCGCCTCGACAGCAAGGCGAGGGACAAGGGCAGCAGCGAGAAGACAGCGCCCACCCTGACCGCGAGGCAGGTCCTCACCGCCTCGCTCACCCGAGACCTCAATCTCGCCAACGAGCCAGACCACGTCATGACGTTGGTGGACGACATCCTGCTCGACCTCGACGAGCACGGGCTGACCATCGTCGCGAGCAGCGAGGTCGAGTGAACGTCCTCCGCCGAGCGTGGCGCGTCTACGCCGACCCGGCAGGCAGCGAAACCGCCCGACTCCTCCGATTCATCATCCCGATCGAGGCCGTGTTCGCGGTCCTCCGGCTCACCCTCGACTGGTCCTTCCCGATGCCGTCCACCAGGCCCATGGACGTGATCTGGCTGTACGCGCTGCTGTGGGTTGTCCGACAGCGAGACGAGGCCCGAGCCGAGCGCGCCGAACTCCGCGAGGACGCCCCCGAGGTGCTTGGGAGAGCCAGACCAGACCGCCCGACAGGGTGGTGAGCCGAGCAGGGGGCGGTGATCGAGTGTCCGTCCTGACACGGAGGGACGTCAGCGAGGTAGCGGCGTGGATCAGTCGCACGTGGTACGCCGATGACGTGGTGGAGTACGGCGCGTTTGCCCCGGTGATCCGCGTGCATCGGCCAGGCGGCGGGGTTCTGGTGTACGAAGCCGACTCCATAAGGCGTCTTGCTCTCTGAATAAACGGACACCGACGACATAAAGCAGTCGCATTTAGGGCGCTATTTATGTGACGTCCATCACGTGTCCTGACCTGCGGCTACGCACCCATTTTGGGGTTGCGCAAGAGGCGCGAATATGTACGCGCCGATAGAATTGAGACCAATTCGGACCCTCGAAAATGAGGGTGCCCGACAGTCGTTTAGGACCGACTGCCGGGCGTGCCGATCAATCCTCTTCTCCAGGAGATCGACAATGGACAACGGTAGCTTGTTTGACTCGGGCGATGCGCCTCAGGGTGGCACTTCGGGGGAGCTTCAGCCCTACGAGTTCCCCTTCACCGGTGAGCACGTCCGCGCAGGCCTCATCGATGGCGAGCCGTGGCTTGTCGCCCCGGATGTCTGCTTCATCCTCAAGCACTCCAACGTCACGATGGCCGTGAAGGGCCTCGACGACGACGAGCACCGCACTATCTATCGTGGCAGCTCAGAAGCCCTAAACTTTCCTGACCTCTTCGCCGACCAGCGGATTCAGTCGGTCAAGCTGATCAACGAATCAGGTCTCTACTCCCTGGTGCTGCGGAGCAAAGTCCCGGCAGCCAAAGAGTTCAAGAAGTGGGTCACCGCCGTCCTCAGGCAGATCCGCCAGACGGGCAGCTACGGCGTCCCCCAGCAGTTCGACCCGTCGAACCTTGACCACGTCGCTCAGATCGCTCAACTCGCCGCCGACCAGAAGCGGCAGATCGAGGCGCGAGACGAGAAGATCGCGGAACTGCTGCCCGGTCATGAACTGTCCGAGACCTACGCTGCAGCGAACGGGACCATGACGGTCCAGACGTTCGCCCGGACGGTCCAGCAGTGGGCAACGGCACGCAAGATCAAGGTCAACCAGGACCACGTCTTCGACTTCCTCGGCCAGATCGGCATGCTCATCCGCTCCAAGGCGCGGAGCGACTACGGGCAGGCCACTGCTCAGGCGATCAAGTCGAGTTGGTGCGAGAACGCCACCAAGGACATCAAGACCCGCACCCGTGGCGTGATCCTCACGACCTACGCGAGGCTCACCCCGCAGGGCGTGGACCACGCCTGGAAGCGGATCCACCAGGTGATCGGCGAGTTCGGCACTCTGGACCCCAAGGTGATCCGTCCGTGACCGCTAACCAGAGCCCGTCCGGGTACAAGGTGTCTGCTTACCGCACCCAAGAAGACCACCGTCTCGACCGCCCCGACTACAGCCAGACATTTGTTGACGAGCCGGGGAAGCCGCCAGCAGGCGAACGGGCCGATGCTGCGTTCGGGGAGATGCTGGTCCGGTCTACCTACAAGCGGTTCGGGTGGCGGGTCATCACCCGTACTCCGCTGACGGACCCGAAGGTGATCCGCCCGTGAGCATCATCCCCTTCCCGAAGCGGGAACCCGACCCCAATCCGGACGCCATCATCGAGCCGTGTCGCCTCTGCAAGGAGCAGGGGCGCTCATTCGAGGGGACCGGCCTCCCGATCTTCAAGCGTTTCCTCGGTGGCACCGTGCAAGCCTGCCTGCTCTGCGATGGAACCGGCTGGCCTGACTACTTCCTGATCTACCCGGATCAGGAGCCTCGCATCGAGTCAAACGGGGACCTCTAACCTCCCCTCTCACTCTTCGGCCTGACCGGGTTCACGGGACACGCACCCCGGTCGGGCCGATCTAAGTCCGGGCGGGCGGCGTCCGATTCGTCGGCCTTCGCCGCCGCCCGCCTGGCACAACCCCCGACCCCCTGGAGTACGCCATGCCCACGCAACCCGTTCCCGGCTGGGAAGGCGCTGTCGGCCCCTTCCCCAGCGAGTACGCCGCCCCGCACGTCTACGCCCGCGACATCCACTCTGGTGCGGGCAACTGCGTGTGCGGCTCCCACCTCGGCGCAGCCGTTCATGTCCAGGCCGCGCCGGGTGTACCGATCCCCGACCAGATGAGGTCTTGAGGATCGCGACGCCGCCACCTTCCCCCCTTCCCGTCCCCCAGGGAGAGCACCATGACCCAGAGCCCGCAAGTCGAGTACTTCAACCGGATCATGGCCGGTATGGGCTACACCGCCACCACAGTCCGGGAGCGCACGCCGGAGGAGATCTGCTGCGGCGACCCCACGAACCTCGACGGCAACGCCCACCCGTGGAACGAGATCGGCGAGGACAACCGGGGCATCCACTACCGGTGCCCGGTGTGCGGCGCAACGGACGTGGACTGATGACCGCGCGCCACCAATACGGCGAGGCCATGAGCGAATGCACCTGCGACCCCGCCGAGCCCGACTTCGTCCCCGCGTGGATGCACCACACCGGATGTGACCTGTTCAGGCGGTGGCAGGGATGGCCGCCTTTGAGCGCACTTCTAGGTGACGTCGTGGACGATGGCCTCCAGTTCACCCGGTACGAAAGCGCTGACCGCGTGCAGGGATTCTTCCCCCACACCCGCCGCTACCGGGTTACCCGCTACGTGGACGGCACCGTAGATGTGCTCGCCGAGCAGGAGACCACCTGATGGCCGACGAGAGCCCAACCTCTCGGCTCGGCGAGGGATTCGGGACCTGCACCCTGACCCGCCGCTGGGATGACGGGACGCTGACAGTCGATCAGGCCGATCCGCGCGTCCTCGTCACTACCGAGTTCCTCAACGAGGTCCGGCAGGCGGCATCTCCGGACGTGACGCTCGCAGGCGATGTGCTCACGATCCACGGCGTCAATCAGAAGGTCATCTACCGGATCGGCGAGTACCTGATGCAGCCAGACGCCTACGTCGCCGAGTGGCCCGACTGATTGTCGGTGTCTCCACGTAGCCTGCCTGTGTGGACGAGACCACCCTGCCGCCGAGACCTCCGATGGTCCTTTTCAGGGACCGGGTGGCGTGGGTTCGAGCCCGTAGGCAAACGGATCTTGGTGCGTGGCTCGCGTTGATCTTCTGGGCGACGATGGTCGGCCCCGACCACCAGGCCATGGAACGCTGGGTTCCTCTCGCGGACATCGCCCGCCTGGACACCGAGGACTAATCCAAGGTGCCTGTCCTGACCTGATCCGCTCGGGGGTGCGATGCACCTCCGCCACCGCTGGGACGTCATCGAGACCACTGGTCGTGTGACCGTCCAGCGCTGCACTGTTCCCGGCTGCGGCAAGACCCGCGTCCGCGTCCGCTGACCTGACCCACCGAAGGCCGTCCCCAGGGCGGCCTTTTTCGCGTGCTCGAGGAGGTCGCCTTGGCTCTCACTCCTACCTCCTGGACCCCTGAGACGGGCCTGACGTACGCGGAGTGGCTGCGCGACAAGGCCCCGCAGGTTCGCCCTGACGGCTGGACACACGCCACCCACGACACGGTGCGCGAGGGCTACGGGCGAGACGGCCGGCGCTTCAAAGCCACCACCGACCAACTCGGTAACGACGTCGTGCAGCACGGGCGCGACCAGCAGTCCGTGAAGATCAACGCCCCGCTCGTTCGGGTCGCCACCACCACCACAGAGGAGCGCCCATGAGTAGCGCTGATCGGGCGGCGGAACTCCGCGCGCTTGCCGACAAGCTCGACGCCACGGCGGCCTACGCCGACGAAGCGGAAGCGGCTAAGGCCGCCTACCGTGAAGCACTTGAATCGGACGACGCGGACCTGATCGCTGAGGCGAAGGCACGTCACCGCGAAGCATCCGATGCTCTCGTGTCCACCCGCTCCGAGACGCGCAAGGTGGTCGTCGCTGACACCACGCCGGGCTCTACGACCGTGATCCCCAACGCTGTCAACGTCGGCGTGCCCGGCCGGGAGGGATGAGCAATGGCTATCGGCAACTCGGGCCTGTTCCTGAAGACGTGGATCGATGTTCTCGACACAACCCAGCTCGCCTTGAACCTTGACCTCACATCCCACAAGGTGGCCCTGTTCACGGACACATTGACGCCGAACTATTCGACTGACACGGCGTATGGCGTCTCGCCCTACAACGCCAACGAGGTCAGCGGCACCGGTTACACCGCTGGGGGAGTGACCCTCGCCAACACGGCCGTGTCTGACGTGTCCGGCACCCTGAAGTGGGACGGCGACGATGTCCAGTGGACCACTTCCACGATCACCGGCGCTAAGGGCGCGCTCATCTACGCCGACGCACTGGCGGGCAAGAACGCGATCGTCCTGGTCAACCTCGGAGGAACCTACTCCACGAGCGCAGGCACGCTATTGGTGTCTTGGAATTCACTCGGCATAGTCAATCTGGATTTAACTCCATAGGTTGCGAAGGTTCCATTGCCCTGACCCTGCCGCCTTCGGGCGGTTTTTTGTTGCCCGGCCTCAGCTGACCGAGGAGGCTGGGCGTGGCTATCGGTATCGCGACCAGCCCCGCCATCGTGTCGGCCTCCGCGTTCGGTGGCGCCACCGCAACCACCGCGACGTTCTCCCCGGCCACGCTCACAGTCCTGGTCGCCATGGTCATCGCGACCAGCGACACCGCCCCGACCGTGTCCGGCGGGGGCCTCACGTGGACGCGCCGCCGCCAGTACGCGGTAAGCGCCGAATACGCCGAAGTGTGGACCGCCCCGTGCGTGTCCGGCGCAACGAACATCACGGTCAGCGCGTCCGCTACCGGGTTCGGTGCGGCCGTCGCCCTCAAGGTCGATGTCGCCACCGGCGCCGACACCACCACCCCAGCGGGTAGTGGCGGCACCGGCACCTCCACAACGAACGCGGTGAACGTCACCGGGTACACCAGCACGATCGCCGCTTCCCGCGGGTTCATCGCCGCCCTAGAGGCCAACAACCTGGGTTTGCCGACCTCTACCGATGACGAGTCGGGCGTCAACATCAGCGGCAGCCTGTCCGGTTTAGCTGCACGCAAAGCCGCTGACACCGCCACCTCGTCCACGGCGGTCTCGTTCAACTTGGACGCCGCTGGAACCTCCGCTGCGGCGTGGCGGTGGGCTGCATTCGAGCTCCTACCCGCGTCTAGCGTGACGAACGCCACCGCCACCCCGGCAACCGTCGCCGCCACCGCGACCGTCCCCGCGCCCACCACGACCACGGCGGTGATCGCCACCCCCGCCACTGTGGCGGCTACCGCGTCGATCCCCACCCCGGCCACCAGCGCCGGGTCCACTACTACTCCCGCTGTTGTCGCCGCCACCCAGACCGTCCCCGCCCCTACGGTGTCGGACGGGCGAATCCCGCCCACGCTGCGTAGCCCCGTCACCTCAGCAACAGCAGTCGGCGAGCTTCTCACCGTGGACGCCCCCACCGGCATTGTTGCCGGCGACGTCCTAGTTGCGTTCCACGTTGAAGACACCGGCGCTCTGACCAACCTCCTCATGCCGACTGGTGGCACCTGGACTCTGCTGGACTCCTACACGGCGGGCGACTACGTCCTGCAGACGAAGCTGTGGGCGCGAGTCGCCACCGGGGCCGAACCTGACAGCTACGACATCGGGCAGGAAGGCAGCGCCGACGGCCTCGCCATCGTCGCCGCCCTCAAGGACGCCTCCTTCGATGACCTGGTGGCATCACACTCCACCAGCGGCACTGGCCCAACCGTCACAACCCCCGGCGTCACCCCGACCGGCAGCAATGACCTGGAACTCCGGTTCGCCGCGGGCATGCCTGATGGTTTCGCCGCACGCGCGTGGACCCCGCCCTCCGGGTACGCCGAGCAGGCCGACCTGCAGTCGCGGACCTACACCACTGCCACCCTCGCCACCAAGGCGCTCACCTCCGCTGCGCCCACCAGCGACCTGGACTTCATCGCTGACGGCGACATCGGCCCTCACGTCGGGTACACCCTCGCCGTCGGAGCTGTGGTTGCGGCTGACGCGACCGCCTCCCCGGCTGTCGTCCCCGCGCCGGCTTCGGTCCCGGCGCCAACCGCCCACGCAGGATCGTCTGCGGCCCCTGCCGTGGTCTCGGCTGCGGCGACCATCCCAGCCCCGGCGAAAAGCGCGGGTTCAACGGCGTCACCGGCCGTGGTGGCTGCGTCGGCGTCCGTCCCCAACCCGACCAAGTCCGCCGGTTCCACCGCGTCACCTGCGGTGGTCGCGGCTACGGCCAGCGTCCCTGCTCCGGCGGTCACAGCGGTCAAGACGGCCTCACCCGCCGTCGTGCAGGCAACCACTTCGGTGGGCGCTCCCAGCGTCTCTGCGGGCGCCACAGCCTCACCGGTAACCGTCCAGGCCACCGCGGCAGTCCCGGCGCCGACGACCCTCGCTCAGAAGGTCGCGAGCCCGGCCGTCGTCAACGCCACAACCTCCGTGTCGGCCCCGACGACCGCCACGGGGTCCTCGGCCACGCCCACGACCGTGGGCGCTTCCACGGCCATCCCCAACCCGACGGTGACCACTGGAGCCTCCGCGGCTCCCGGCGTCGTCCCCGCTACGGCCAGCGTCCCCTCGCCGACCGTGGCAACCAGTTCGACCATCACCGCCGGCGTCGTCTCCGCTACCGCGTCCGTACCCGCCCCGAGCGTGTCGGCCGGCGGCGGCGCGTCGACTTCTCCCGCGGCTGTCGCAGCATCGGCGAGTGTCCCGGCCCCGTCGGTCAGCGCCGGCCAGACCGCAACCCCGGCGACGGTCACAGCCGCTGCCTCGGTTCCGGCCGCTTCCGCTTCGGCAGGCTCCACGGCCAGCCCGTCGGCAGTCTCTGCGACCACCTCGATCCCGGTTCCGGCTGTTGTCTCCAGTTCGGCCACCTCCCCGGCAACCGTCCCCGCGACAACGTCCATCCCCGCGCCGTCGGTGCAGTCCGGGTCCTCAACCACGGCAACGCCGCCCACGGTCACCGCAACCGCTTCGGTGGGCTCCCCGACGGTCACCGCAGGTTCGGCCATCACACCTGCCGTGGTCGCCGCTACAACCTCCGTAGGCGCTCCTACGGTCGGGGTAGGGTCCACGGCTTCGCCGGGCGCTGTGATCGCCTCAGCGGCCATCCCAGCCCCAGCAACAACCACCGGGACCACGGCGGCCCCTGCGGTTGTCACGGTCACCGCGTCGATCCCCGCCCCGGATGTCGCCGCCGACGGCAACACCACCGCGACACCGGCATCGGTCGTGTGCACCGCGACCGTCCCGGCGCCCACCACCTCGGCAGGCGCTACGGCGACCACGGCGACCGTCTCGGCAACGGCAGCGGTACACCAGCCGACCACCACCGCAACCACCATCGTCACCGCCACACCCGCGACGGTGCAGGCCACGACCACGATCCCCGCGGCCTCTGTCACCACCACCGCCCGGCCCAACGTCGTCACCGCAACCACGACGATCCCCACCCCTGCCGTGTCCACCACGGACCCGGCAGGCGACATCACCATCCACCTCGGCGCTACCCGCCGGGCCTGGGCCACGTCCACACCGCGACACCGAGCGTGGACCGGCCGGTCCTCTCGCGGCTGGTCCGCTGACACCTAAAGGGGGAGCGGTGGGCATCGAGCACTTCCCGCGCGAGTCGGCTGAGTACCTGCCCGTCGTCGTCACCGGAGACGGAGACCTCAACACCCTTGAGGTGGAAATGTCTGTCACCGCGTACGGCATCCGCCCCACCGTGTGGGAAGCCGCAGAGTGGGACGTTGACGACGACGGGGCAACCGTCGCGAAGGTCAAGATCGGGCCTGGCAGCGCGTTCGACTTCTCGGCCTCGCCCGGTACGAAGGTCCCCTGGGTGCGGGTCACCTCCAGCGAAGAGACGCCAGTCCTTGAGGGCGACCCCATCCAGATCACCTAAGCCCAGGTCGCTGTGATGCGACCTGCGACGATACCGCAAGAACGATCATGAACCTCTCGAGTGGAGACCCATGGACGTCCTCATGCTCCTCGCCCTCGTCTGCTTCCTCGCCGGAGCCGTCGTCGCTGGCATTCAACGCTCATGGCCCATAGTCCTCATCGCAGCGGGGCTGTTCCTCGCGACCCTCGCCGGAACCGGCCTCATCGACAGCTAGACCCAACCAACACCCTGCGGACTGATCCCCGCAGGTAGGGAGTCCCGGCGTCCTCATGCGTCGGGGCTCCCGCACCACATGAGGAGAACCCCCAATGTCAGAGCAGCAGCCCCCCGCCGAGCCAACGGAATTGCGCACGTTGAGCGACGTGGTCGCCGACCGCATCCGCGCCCACCGTAAACGGCTCGACATCACCCGCGAAGAACTGGCCGTCAGATGTGCTCGGCACGGGGCACCGCATCTCACCTTCGGCGCGCTGACCAACATCGAGACGGGGCGGCACCACCCGGAGACTGGCATTCGGCGACGCGAGATCACGATTGACGAACTTGCGGTCATCGAGAAAGCCCTCGGCGTGCGCCTCATGCCCACGCCCCCGCCGTGTGACGCCTGTCACGGCACGCCCCCGACTGGGTTCCGGTGCACCACCTGCGGGGCTGAGTCATGAAGCCGACCTACGACCTCCTAGCCCCCAAGGACCCCCCCGTGCCCGACCATAAGATCCGCATCTCTGGCGGCCAGCAGGGCTACACGGTCCTCCTCGACGACCAAGACATCACCGCAGCCCTGCACGGCATTTCGATCACCATCCCGCGGCCCGGCGTCCCCGCCTCCGTCGTCCTCAAAGGCGCGATCAACAGCATCAACATCGAGCCCGCCGACGTCGACGTTCAGGTAGGCATCCCTGACAGCGCCAAGCGGCTCATGGAGCATCTCGGCTGGACCCCGCCTGTCTCGGAATCGGAGGTCAGGCCATGACAACTGCCTCCGACGACAACGGCCACGGCAACAACTGCGACAAGCAGCACTGCCACGGCAAAAGGAAAGGCGACTCCGGGGAGCTCTGCCACCGCCCATCAGGGTGGGGAACCGACCACGCTGGTCTCGGCAAATGCAAGCTCCACGGTGGTTCCACCCCGACCCATAAGGCCGCAGCCAAGGTTGAGCTCGCTCGCCGAGCTGTGGCCACATACGGCCTACCCCGCGAGGTAGACCCAGCGGTCGCTCTCCTCGAAGAGGTTCACCGCACCGCTGGTCATGTCGCGTGGCTGTCCGAAGTCGTGGGCGCCATGGACGACGGCGAACTCGTGTGGGGTGTCGTCGAGGAAATCGAACGCTCAGGTGGTCAGCTCGGGTCGGAGACCACACACCGGGCAGCCCCGAGCATCTGGTTGGACCTGTACCGGCAGGAACGCGCCCACCTCGCGAGAGTGTCGAAGGACGCCATTGCTGCGGGCATCGCCGAGCGGCAGGTCCGCCTGGCGGAGTCGCAGGGCGCGATCGTCGTGGACATCATCCGCCGCATCCTCGACCGCCTCGACCTCACCCAGGCGCAGTCGGCTCTTGTCCCTGCGGTGGTCCCGGAGGAGTTGCGCCGGGCCGCAGCGCTGAACTGACATGACGGCGCTGTGGCTGGAGGCCGCGGCGAAAGCATTCGAACCGGTCCTCCCGAACCCGTACCTCACCGACCCGATCGGGTGGGTGCACGACCGCCTCGGCGGTCATCTGTGGTCCAAGCAGAAAGAGATCGGCGAGTCAGTCGTCACCAACCGGCGGACTGCGGTGAAGTCCTGCCACAACGCCGGTAAAAGCTTCCTTGCCGCGCAGATCGCCTGCTGGTGGATCGATGTTCACCCGCCCGGCGAGGCGTTCATCGTCTCGACCGCCCCGACTTATGCACAGGTTCACGCGATCCTGTGGGAAGAGATCCGCAAGGCCGCCAAAGCGCCTGTGATGCCTCTCCTCGGCCGGGTGCTGCAGTCCGATGAGTGGAAGCTCGACGACGGCACCCTGGTCGGCTGGGGCCGCAAGCCCGCAGACACCAACCAGCACGGTTTCCAGGGCATTCACCGCCGCTATGTCCTGGTCATCCTGGATGAGGCGTGCGGCATCCCTGAGCAACTGTGGACCGCCGTGGAGGCGATCACGACGGGCGCGGACTGCCGCATCCTCGCGATCGGCAACCCTGATGACCCGAACACCGAGTTCGGCAACGTGTGCAAGCCCGGGTCCGGGTGGAACACCATCCGGATCAGCGGGTTCGACACCCCGAACTTCACCGACGAGCCGTTCCCTGAGAAGCTCCGCCCGCTCATGCTGTCCCCCGAATGGGTGGAGGACAAGAAACGCCGCTGGGGCGAAACCTCACCCCGCTATGTGGCGAAGGTCCTGGGCGAGTTTCCTGAGGTTGGCGATGACACCTTGATCAGCCCCCGGTGGATCGAAGCCGCACAGCAGCGCAGTCTTCAGCCGGGTTCGGTCAACGTGCTCGGCGTGGACGTCGCCCGCTTCGGCTCCGACCGGTCGATCTTCTGCCTCGCCCGCGGGCCAATCGCCCGCATCGTCGGCGACTTCTCCCACTCCCGGACCACGGAAACGACCGGGAAGGTCATCGCCGCGAAACGAGAGCACCAGGTCCACGAGATCCGCGTCGACGGCGTAGGAGTCGGCTCCGGCGTCGTCGACGAACTCCTCGAAGCAGGGCACGACGTCCTCGACATGCAGTCCGGCGCCGGCGCTATCGACCGCGAGCATTACGCGAACGCCCGCGCCGAATGGTGGTGGGGGCTCCGCGAACGGTTCGAAGCCGGCGACATCGACATCGACTCCGAAGATGACGAGCTCGCCGCGCAACTCGGCACCGTGAAGTACAAGTTCACGGCCCGCGGCCAGATCCTCATCGAGTCCAAGGACGACATGAAGAAACGCGGCCTGCCGTCCCCCGACCGGGGCGATGCGCTGATGCTCGCCTACGCGCACGTGGCACCACCCGACCAGATCGTTGACGACGGCGACCTGGATGACGACCTCGGCGGATACAGCATCTCTGACTATTAGATCCCTGAGGAGGCGCTGTGGGCTTCGCCGCCTCCCTGCGAGAGTCGATCGTCAACCCGATCCAGGACGCCTGGAGTTGGGCTACCGGCCGGGCCGACATGATCGAGGTGCGGAACTCCGAGCGCGCCGCGTGGCAGACCGTCGAGCACATCCAAGAGTCGATGGCCGACCTCGAAGCCCGGATGAATGAACCTGGCTGGCAGCAGCTGACCGCGCAGGCCGAGCAGGAGTTCAGCCGCGACGGCCTCCGGCAGATCACCGCGGTGTGCCGCGTCATGGCGGTCAAAAACCCTCTGATCAAAAGGGGGTTGTCGCTTCGCACCGCGTACGTGTGGGGACAGGGCGTTGAGATCAGCGCTCGCGACGAGGACGTCAACACCCTCATCCAGGCGTTCCTCGCCGACCCCGGGAACCGGCGGGCACTGACCGGTGCCGCGGCCCGGGAGGAGAACGAGCGGGCCCTCGACACCGACGGCAACCTGTTCTGGGCGCTGTTCACGAACCCGCGCACCGGCAAGGTTCAGGTCCGGTCGATCCCGTGGGATGAGATCGCTGACGTCATCTGCAACCCCGAGGACGCCTCCGAGCCCTGGTATTACAAGCGGGTCTGGAACGAAACGGAACCCGACCCGATCACGGGCAGGTCTGGCGGGCATCGCACCGTCTACTATCCGGCGCTCGGCTACAAGCCGAAGGGTGCCCGCCCGCTCCGTGTCCGCGACAGCCGCGGCGACATGGCTGAGGTCATGTGGGACGCCCCCGTCTACCACATGAAGGTCGGCGGCCTGAAGGGCTGGCGGTTCGGCCTCGGCGTGGCCTACAGCGCGATCGACTGGGCTGCCGCCTACCGGGAGTTCCTCACCGACTGGGCAAGGCTGATCAAGGCACTGTCCCGGTTCGCGTGGAAGCTCACGTCGAAGGGATCGAAGCAGGCCGCGGCCCGAACTCGCATCGCGGCAGGACCGGCAACGGATCGGTACTCGGGCGAGGCGCAGCACGCCGGCGGCACCGCACTGATGACCCCGGACATGCAGCTGGAAGCCGTACCGAAAAGCGGTGCGACGATCGATTCCGGCTCCGGACGCCCACTCGCTGCGATGGTGGCCACGGCCCTCGACGTGCCCGTGACGATGCTCCTCGCAGACCCCGGCGTCACCGGGGCACGAGCAACCGCTGAAACCCTGGACACGCCCACCGAGCGCACCATGGAGCTGCGCCGGGAAGCGTGGACGGAAACCAAGCAGGCCATCCTCGCCTACGTCATCGCTGAAGCCGTCCGCGCACCCCAGGGCGTACTGAAGGGCACCATCACCCGCGACGAAACCGGCCGCGAAACCGTCACCCTCGCCGGGGACATCGACACCACCATCGATGTTGCGTGGCCTGACCTGGACGATGTGGACGTCACCACCCTGGTCGACGCGATCGTCAAGGCTGACGGCACCACGTACATTCCGCCGCTCGTCATCGTCCGCAGGCTCCTTGAGGCGCTCCGCATCCGCGATGTCGACTCCATCATCGAGCAGCTGACCGACGAGAACGGCAACTTCAAGCCACCTGAAGGGGTGGGCGGCCAAGCAGGTCAAGCCGCAGTGGACGGGTTCCGCCAAGGCGGGGATCTCCCTCCGGGAATGCTCGCCGGCCAACCAGCCGAGCCCGAGCCGGTCGACGAACCGAACCCTGACGAGATACCTGCCGAGTAGCCAGCGCCGCGGGGGTGGTCATGCCGATCACCCCAGAGACGGTGCGTTTGGCGGAGCAGCTTCGGCAGGCGGTCAACACGATCGTCGACACGACCGCCCGGTCTCTCACCGCCGCATGGGTGCGAGCGTGGGATGAGGTCGTGTTCGAGGTCGTCGTCGCGATCGGGGAGCTTCTCCAACTGGGCGACGGCAAGTGGCCGAGCAGGGCGCAGATCTTCCGTGCCGGGCGGGCGATGGGCGCCTTGGACGTGGTGGCTTCCACCCTGGAACGTCTCGCCACCCTGACCCGCACCACAGCCACTACGGCAGCGGGTCAGGCCGCCCGGCTCGCCGCCGAAGGGCAAGGCCCACTGGTCGCCTCACAGCTGCCGTACGGGTCCACGCAGGCGTACACAGCCCGGTACAAGGTGCAGCAGCCCGACACCATCGACGCGATCGTCCGCCGCACTGCGGAGCGCATCAACGCCAGCACCATCCCCCTGTCGGCGGATGCGACGGAGCGGATGAAGCGTGAGTTGATCCGCGGCGTCGTCGTGGGGGACAACCCGCGCACCGCCGCAGCCCGCATGGTCAAGAACCTTGAGGGCGAGTTCAACGGTGGTCTCACAAGAGCGCTCGTGATCAGCCGAACCGAGATCATCGATGCCCATCGCTCTGCTGCCGAGGTTACTCAGGACGGGCACGACGACGTTCTCGGCGGCTGGGTGTGGCACGCGGAGCTGAATAGCAGTCGCGGCCGGACCTGTCCTAGCTGCTGGGCCAAGCACGGCACCATCCACCCGCTCAGCGAGCCAGGCCCGATCGACCACCAGCAGGGCCGCTGTTCTCGCACACCCAAGACGAAGAGCTGGGCTGAGCTTGGGTTCGACATTGACGAACCGCCCGACGCCACCCCGAACGCCCGTGAGGTGTTCGACAACCTTCCGCAGGCTGAACGGCTGCAGATCATGGGCGCCCGTCGGCTAGAGCTCCTCGACGCCGGCGCGATCGAGTGGGCCGACCTGCCGCAGCTCAGGACGACCCCCGAATGGCGAGATTCCTACGGCGTCCGCCCTGTTTATGACCTTGAGCGCATAGCGAAGGCGAGGTAGTCGTGCCTGAGCTGACCGTGGGCGCCTGGCTGGAGATGATCCAAGAGGCGTGGAAAGAGCAGGACCACCCCCGTGGGTTCGGCGGCAAGTTCGGCTCCGGCACGGGTACCGCGAAGACCCCAAGCTCCGGCTCGGGCACCTCTGGGGGCACCTCGGCCCCGGCAGGCAAGGCTGCGCCAAAGAAGGCCGCAGCCAAGCCGAAAACCGTCGCCCCCAAGACTGCAGCGACCAAGAAGCCCGCGACGAAGAAGACCTCGGCCGCGCCTGGCCCACCCCCGCCCGCCAAGGACAAGGGCTGGCAGGACGACCACTACAGCGACTACCAGGGCGCCCTCACCCCCGCTCAGAAGCGGGCGATCAGCGGCTACCAGGGCGCCGACTACGGGATCATGCAGGCGCAGCTACGCGCGGGCGACCTCAACGACGCAGACCGCAAGCGCGCCGCCACAGCAAACCGGAACCTGGTCGCGGCCATCGGTAAAGCCCCGCCGACCACCGAGCCGATGACCGTGCACCGGACCATGCCCGCCTCGATGGCCGCTGGCCTGGAGCCAGGCGGCGTGATGGGCGACCTGGGTTTCGTATCCGCCAGCCTCACCCCGAAGAAGACGAGCCGCGGCGCCACGGTGGAGATCGCTCTCCCCGAAGGCGTCAAAGCTGCGGTCGGCGAGAACGGGGAGATGGTCCTCCCGGCGTCCGGGAAGTTCCGTGTGCTGTCCGTCGAGGACAAGGACGGATCCCCCCACGTCCGCATGGAGTTCGTGCCGCGCGGCTCAACGAAGGCCAAGCCAGCCCCAGCAGCAACACCGGAACCGGCACCGAAGACCCCGGCCAAGGACAAGGCGCCCCCGCCGGCCAAGGCTGCGACACCGCCAGAGAAGCCCCCAGCGAAGGCTGCCACACCGAAGAAGGCCGCACCTTCGAAGGCTGCCAGCAAGGCGGCGCCACCCGAGGCCCCGGCCAAGGACAAGCAGTTCCTGGACGACCACTACGGCGAGTGGCGGGACAACCTCAACTCCGCGCAGGACAAGGCCATGCGCTTCTACCAGTCGCCGGGCTACGCGCTCATGAACGGGCAGCTCCGAGGACTGGACAAGGCCGACATCAAGGCCGACGTCTCGTTCAACGACTCCGACCTCGCCCGCGCGGCGAAGGCATCCAAGGATCTGACTGCGGCCATCAAGAAATCGCCGCCGCTGACGGAGCCGATGACCGTCTACCGGGGGTTCTCCGCAGACCAGTTCGGTGATCTCACGCCGGGCCAGATGGTGACCGACAAGGGTTTCGTGTCCACGTCCATCACCCCTGACGTCGGCGCGGTCGGCAAGGCATCCAGGCCGGCCACTGCGGAGATCGTCCTCCCCGTAGGTGCGAAAGCGGCGGCTGGCACCACGAGGGAGATGGTTCTCCCGCCGAACAGCCAGTTCAAAGTCATCTCCGTGGAGGATCGGGGCGGCGTCCCGCACGTCCGCATGGAACTGGTGACGAAACCCGCACTCAAGGCCAAAGCGAAGGCGACTCCGGAGCCCGCGAAGGCGGAACCGGAAGCCCCGACCAAGGCCGCGGGCGAGGCTCCCGCGAAGCCCAAGACGAAGGCTGTCCCTGCGCCGGACCCCACCTCCGGTATGAACGGCGCCACACGCCACACCAGCGACGACGACGGCGCGAAGTGGCTGAACAAGAAGATGCCCAACCCCAAACGGGCGCCGTTCACCGCCGCTGACCGCAAGGCTCTGCGCGCTTACACCGGCGAGACCTACACGAACATCAACGAGGCCCTCCGCAACCCTGACAAGCGGCGCGACCCGGACGTGCAGGCGGACATCGACGGCATCGACGCATCGATGGCCAAGTCGGTGCTGCCCGAGGATGTGATCGTGCACCGAGGGGTTGGCGGTGACTTTGCGGCTCGGCTCGGCGCGAATATCAAGGATCCGGAATCCATGCGCGCCATGATCGGCAAGGTTTCCGTTGAGGACTCCTACCTATCGACCAGCGCAGGCCAGCAAGCCGCGTTCGGCCGCGACATTCAGCTCATGATGCGCGTCCCCAAGGGCGCCCGCGCAGTCAACGTCATGCCCATCAGCCAGTCCCCGAACGAGCGGGAGCTCCTTCTCGACCGGGGCATGACGTGGGTGGTGCATGACGCTTACGAGGCCAAAGGCTCCTGGCATGTGGAAGTCGAAGCCGTACCTAAGGGCTGGCAGCCTGGCCCCGACTGGAAGCCGTCCTCCGCTGGGGATGCGGACTCCGGTTACACAGCTATCCCCTCGGCTGATACCGATAACGTGGACGATCTCTACCTTCAGGACATGATCGATCAGGGATTCGAGGTCTGACCGTGGCCGAAGAGCACCCGCGCTGGGGTGACGCCGGGATGGCGCCCCGGGTCGTCTACTCCCCGAAGACCTACGACTCCAAGGCCAAGGGCCCGGTCCGGCGAGCCGAGCTCCACGACGCAGACGGGCTCCTGCTCGGCCGCGTGTGGACGGATGACCAGAACGCTGCCGGTTACCTACCTGATGAGGCTGCAGGTCCGGCTGGCCGCCGTGCAGGCTCGGCCGTGTGGGCGATCCACCGCGACGCATACAACAAGACGCCCAAGAGGGTGCCCGCCTCCGACCTGCTCGACCCGGCCCTGTACGAGTCCGTAGGGACGCTGGGCGAGCCGTCCGACGACTAACCCGCCGCACCTGAACCGAAAGCCCCGAGCCGCACCGGCCGGGGCTTTCGCATTTCCTGACCTGATTGGAGGAGCTGTGGCCGACCGATTTGCGTGGGCGCCGGAAGAGCTTGTTCCCGCTGACGACGACGAGGTGGCCGAGGCTGCCCTGGGGGAGGGCCGCCATTCAGCGCCGTGGCGGGAGGATCTGCACCCTCGCGCCGATGATGGCAAGTTCGGGTCCGGTGGTGGCGGTTCCAGCGGTGGCAACTCCGGGGGTGCGGCGGGCGGCGGGCCCTCCGGCGGTAGTTCACCCAGCAGCAGGCCTGGAGGGAACGACTCCAACAGCAGCCCCCAAGGGGGCGGCAAGTCTGTAGGAGACAGCCCCGAGGGCGGCTTGCCCGACGTGCTCGGCTCTACCCGCGTCCGCCTCAGCGGCGGCGACATCACCATGGGCCGCCATGCCGACGGCGACGTCACTCTCACTACCCCGCACGGCACCACGAAGCTCGACGAGGACCAACTCAAAGATCTTCTGTATGTCATGAGTACCGCTTCCGATGAGATGGAGGTTGGCGGAGAGTCCGCAATCAGCTCCCGTGGGGTGAGGGACGAGAACGGCATCTACCGGACCCTCCTCGCAATGGTCACCCGGCCCAGCAAAAACGAGTACCAGCTCAAGGTCACAGACTCCGACCCGTCTTACGACGAGATGCTGGCCGCACCCGGCATGACTTTCAAAGAGCGGGACATCGCCAAAATCCGCGAAGGCACCGAGCGCCTCGACGCCAACACCCGTACTGAAACCATCCACGGGCCCGTCGACGTGTACCTCACCGATGACAACAAGGTCGGGTTCCGGACCCTCGGCGGCAGGGGCCGACCCATTGAGGCCGAGTTCACTCCGAAAGAGTTCATCGCCATCGACACGGCGATCGACAACATCATCGACGACATGGACGCCCCCGATGACCCCGACAGTGTCATCACCCGCATAGACGTTCCCACCAGCCACGGCAAGATCCGCGTCGAGATCTCCGGCCAGTACGGCAAACCGGGGAGCCGACTGGAGATCGAACCGCTTGACGGCTCGTGGGGAATTGTGGTCGACGGCGAACACTATTTGGATTGGGCGAACGCCATGTCCCAGCCCAGGCAGGCGGGCCAAAACCTGGGAATCACGGGGCTGAAAGAGCGGCAGCGAAGAGCGTCCACACAGGCCCAGAACCTGAGCGAGGTCGTCTCTCTCACCGAGGCCGCTGGAGGCACAGCCCCGACCGGCCGCCGCTTCCGCGCCCGCCTCATAGCTGGGGACGTCCAGGGCAGCTCCGGTTACTACTCGGCACCCATGCTCAAGAAGCACGCCGGAGTGTTCAGGCAAGGCCTGCCCGTCTACCTCGACCACCCGGGCGTCACCGAAGCGTACGAACGCCCTGAGCGGTCCGTACGCGACCTTGCCGGCCGGTTGGCCACCCCCGCCACCTACCAGGGCGATGGCCTGTACGCCGACGTTGAGGTGTACCCGCACTGGGCGCCCGTCATCGAGGCCATGGCAGGCGACATCGGCATGAGCATCCGCGCCTCCGGCACCGTCGAAGCGTCCACCGCGGACAACATCCGAGGTCCGATCGTCACCAGCCTCACCGAAGCCTCATCCGTCGATTTCGTTACCGCTGCTGGAGCAGGAGGAAAGATCGTGGCCTTACTGGAGTCCGCGCGGTCCGAGGGTGACCTGCTACGGCAGGCATCCGAGGCACTGGCCCCACCCTTCAAAAAGAAGGGCGCCAAGGATGAGGACGAGGACAAGAAGCCGGACGACGCCGAAGACGACGCGACCGACGACGACGAAGAGGACGACGACGAACTTCCGGCCTTCCTCAAGAAGAAGATCAAGGCCAAGGAATCCGACCTCGATGAGGCGCGCAACGTCGGCGGCTGGATCGAATCCCGCCTCCACCTCACCCTCACGACCCTCGCCGACGACATGTACGGCGCCGGCCAACTCACCCGAGACGAGCGCATCAGCCTGTCTGGGGCAATCGCGGACGCCCTCACAGCGTTCGCTCGCCGCGTCGAAACCGAACGCCCCCACCTGTACCAGCGCGACACCTGGGAAGAGCCGCCAACGCCTCCCCTGGGCGCGATGACCGAGCACGACACCAACACCACGGAAGGGGCCCCAATGTCTGGGAGCACCACGCAGGACACGCCTCCGGAGCGGGGCACCACCGTCACCGAATCCGCGCGCGTGAACGAGCTCACCACGCAGCTCGCCGAGTCGCAGCAGGCGGCCAGCGACCAGATCGCCGCGCTGACGAAGCGCCTCGATGAGTCCGACAAGGCCAACCGGGACCTCGCCAACGACAAGGCAGCCCGCGTCCGCTGCGATGAGGCGCTCAAGGAGTCCGGCCTGAACGCCGCCTCCCAGCGCCGCGTCACCGAGTCGGTCGTGCGTGACCTGCCGACCGTCGACGGCGTCCTTGACACCGCCAAGCTGGCTGAGGCCATCAAGGTGGCCATCGACGACAAGAAGGCCGAACTCGCTGAGGCGCTGGAGTCAGCCGGCGTCGGCTCCGTCCGCGGCCTGGGCGAGTCCGCCCACCGTGACCTGTCCGAGGCGGACATCGACAAGCAGCTGGCTGAAGCCTTCGAGGGCATCGGTCTTGACGAGCGGGCCGCCCTGACCGCGGCTCACGGGAGGGCCTGACCATGGCGCGCAACATCATCTTCGAAGAGGGCGACCAGATCCAGGTCGTCTGCACCGACCCGACCACGCCCGCCTCGGGTGACCCGGTCCTGGTCGGCCAACTGCCCGGTGTCGCCCTGATCACTGAGGGCTCCGACGGCCTGACCACCATCAAGACCAACGGCGTCGCCACCCTGTCCGTCAAGGGCACCACCGGCAGCAACGCCGCGATCGCTGCGGGCGACATCATCTACTACGTCACCGCCAACACTCCGAAGCTGTCGGCGACGACCTCCGGCGTTCGCTTCGGCTACGCCCTTGAGAGTGTCACGTCCGGCGCGACCGCGACCATCCGGGTGAAGATCGGCTACTGACCGACCGGGCGCCCCGTAGCGGGCGCCCCACCATCTCTTCCAGCCCCCGAGCCACATGGCCGGGGGCTTTCGCATGCCCGGCGCGGAGCGCCTGAGAGCAAGGAAAAACCATGCAGCTCCTCGATCTGATCGAGACCTACAAGTCCCAGGACGCTTCCGCCGAGCGGCTCTACGCCCGTGAGGGCCGCAGCGTCCGCGGCGGACGCAACACCCCTGCCTACAAGCAGGGCCTGCTGGAGGCCGCCCGCCTGTACGAGGGCGTGCTGGCCGGCCGGATCCGCAGCACCCGGCTCCAGGAGGCCATGACCACCTCCGATTTCCCGCTGCTGTTCGGCGACATCATCGACCGCCAGCTTCTCGCCGCTTACCAGCACATGCCGGTGATGTGGCAGAGCATCGCCAAGCGCGGCCGAGTCCGTGACTTCCGCACTGTCGACCGGTTCGCGCTCAACGGCGGCGAGGCTGTCCTGTCCGAGGTGAAGGAGGCGGCGGAGTACCCGGCCGCGTCCGTCTCTGAGGCCCGCTACCAGTACCAGGTCAAGAAGTACGGCAAAAGGTTGCCGTTCTCGTGGGAATCGTTCATCAACGACGACCTCGACGCGCTGCGGGACATGCCGACCCGGCTCGCGAACGCCGCCCGGTACAGCGAGGAGCGCTTCGCGACCGACCTGTTCGCCTCCAGTGGCGGCCCCGACGCTACGTTCTTCTCCGTCGGCAACGCCAACCTGGTCACCGGCGCCCCGACCCTGTCAGTCGCTGGCCTGACCACGGCGTTCAACGCCCTCGCCGCGCAGGTCGACACCGACGGCAACCCGATCTACGTGAGCGGCGTGGTCCTCATGGTCCCGCCCGCGAAGAAGATCACGGCCATGAACATCCTCAACGCCACCGAGATCCGCGCCGCGGACGGCGGCGGCGACGGCACCGGCAACAACCAGCTCACCGTCTCGAACTGGCTCAAGAACGACATCACCGTGGTCGTCAACCCGTGGCTGCCCATCGTGGACACCACCACGGGCAACACCGCCTGGTACCTGTTCGCCAACCCGAACGTGGGCCGCCCCGCCCTGGAGGTCGGCTTCCTCACCGGCCACGAGACCCCCGAACTGTTCCAGAAGTCGCCGAACGCGTCCCGCGTGGGCGGCGGACTCGTCGACCCCATGGATGGGGATTTCGACACGGATTCGATCGATACGAAGGTAAGGCACGTGTTCGGCGGGACCCTGATGGATCCCAAGAGCGCAGTTGCCTCGGCAGCTACCACCTGATGAGTTCTCCGCCATGCGCGGAGAATTTGCCAGCGGGGGCTCTTGAGACCTGAGATAATTCAGGGACAAAACCGAATAAAGAGACCCCGGCGAGTGCGCTAACACTCCCGGGGCGTGGCTGATCCCTCTGGAGGGGACCAACGTGTCAGAGCGTACCTGCTCGAAGTGTGGCCAGATCAAGCCCGAGACCTTGGAGTTCTTCCGAAGTCGGGGAACGAAGGACCGGGGCGGGCTGCGGCCCGATTGTCGCGAGTGCAGCGCCGCGCGAGACAAGGCCTACTACCAGGCCAACCAGGAGAACTTCCGTAGCTACCGCGCAGCCAACGCTGAGCAAATCTCCACCTACCAGGCGCAATACATGCAGCGATACATGCAGACACCTGCGTGGAAGGACGCCAATCGGAGGGCTCGGTCTCGCTGGCTGAATGCTGGCGGACGCGCCATGGTGGCGCGGGCAGCGCAGCGGCGGCGAGCCAGGAAGGCCGGGTTGCCCTCTACCTTCACAGGGGCTGACTGGGACGCGTGTCTCGCCTGGTTCGGCCAGGTATGCGCCTACTGCGGGATAGCTGGCGACCTGGCCCAAGAGCATGTCGTAGCTCTTAGCGCGGGCGGCGGTTACGTCCCCGAGAACATCATTCCGGCGTGCGAGCCCTGCAACAGCAGCAAGAACGCGAAGCCGATGGATGCATGGTTTCGTGGCCGCGATTCTTTCTCCGAAGAACGCGTGATGCTCATTTACTCATACCTCGAAGCGGTGGCGACTCGCTGACGAATCGCGCCGCCTACTCACAGGAGCGCGAGGATCTTGAATCGAAATAAGGCCAGGGTGAGCACGCTCGCCCTGGCCTTAAACAATCCAGGCTGGCCATGGTGAGCCCGCTCCCTCCGCCGCTCAATGGCGCGGAGGAGTACCTCGCCGCGATCCACACCCGGCTGGGGGAGGTGTTGGACCGTCTCCCTGAGCGGCCAGCCGCACCACAGGAGCAGGCTCCCGTCGCTGGACCGGAAACGGTCGAGCTGCGGGAGCCCGCCACCCCGGCCGAAGAGCCCGAGGGTGAGGCCCTGACAGAACCGGCCCCACCCGCCCGAACCAGCCCCGCGCGTAAGCGCTCAACCAGGAAGGGCGGCACCTGATGGGTAGCACCGCCAAGGGTCAGCCGCTCGGGCTGGCCACCCTCGACGCCACCGGCCGTATCGCCGCGGCTCAGTCCACGCAGGCCGCGCACGTCGTCACCGTCGCAGCCCTCACCTCGGCCGCGGCAACGGGCGGCGAAGCGCCGACCGAAGCCGAGTACAACGCGCTACGTGTTGACGTCGTCGCGCTGCGGACCACCGTGGCAGCGCTTCAGACCGCGTTCCGGAACTCCGGTCTGCAGGCCTCGTCCTAGCCGATGCCGATCGACTATGGCACCGACATCGGCCAGGTGCGGCTGCTTGCGGCCGACACCGACGAGGCCAACCAGCTGCTGAACGACCCGCAGATCGTCGCGTTCCTGGCGATGGAGGGCGGCAACGTCAAGCTGGCCGCAGCCCAAGCCTTGGACGTGATCGGTTCATCTGAGGCACTGGTCAGCAAGGTCATCAGCATGAACGGGCTCAGCATCGACGGCACGAAGGTGGCGGCCGAGCTGAGATCCCGCGCATCCGGGTTGCGCCAGCAGGTGGACGACGGCGTCGGCGACGACTCGGTCGGCCTGCAGATAGTGGACTTCGACCCGAACCTCGGCCGTTTCGGCTACGTCCCCTAGGAGAGAGCTCCAATTTCTTCGTACTCGTGTTCGGTATTCATCGGACAAACAGGCTCTCACCTGGGACAATTGAGATGTAAGAGACCCCCGCGACGGCGGTAACCGTCCGGGGGCGTGGACGATCCTGGATGAGAGGACCGACATGGCCGAGCGTACTTGCTCTAAGTGTGATGAGTCGAAGCCCTTCACCGACGAGTTCTTTCCACGGCGAGGGGATGGCCTACGCGGCGTGTGCCGCAAATGTAGGGGTGGGCAGAGTCGCGCTTCCTACGAGAAGAACCGCGATGGCATCCTCGCCTATCAAGCTGGATATCGTGCCGCGAACAAGGACAAGCGTCGGGCATGGCATCTCGCCTACCGAGCGCAGCCCGAAGTGCTCGAAGTAGGTCGACTGGCGGCTCGGGCATACCGAGCCACCCCTGAAGGTCGACAGAAGATGGCCGAGGCCAATCGGCGTCGGGATCGGGTAGATGTCCTGATCAGCGCGCATCGCACACGTGCACGAAAGGCCGGCGTGCTCTCCACGCTCACGGCCGAACAGTGGCGAGGAGTGTTAGAGCACTTTGATCATTCGTGCGCGTACTGCGGTTCCGCCGAGAAACTGACCATCGATCACGTCGTGACGATGAGTCGCGGTGGACACAACGCCGCGCACAACGTTGTCCCAGCTTGTCTGCGATGCAATGACCAGAAGTTCAATCGGGACATGCTCGCGTGGTACTCGACGCGACCATTCTTCGACGATTTGAAGCTGCAGAAGATTGTGCATCACATGCGCTAGAGCATTCGAGAAGAGGAGGCGGCGTGTCTCCCCTCGCAGGTCATGGCCCGATCCACGCGCGCTGGTCTGAGCACCACCGGGGGACCGCGGTGGGCACCCTGACGGGGACCTGCCGCATCACCCGGGCGGACGGCCCCGGAACCCTTGATGACGATGGTGTCTGGCACCCGCCGGCCACCACCATCATCTACACCGGGCCGTGCCGCATCACCCAACCCAGCGGCATCAGCAACCCCGTCATCGGGGACCAGCCGACCGGCATCGGCGACTACAAGGTCGCCATCAGGTGGAACGCGGCGGAAATCCTTGAGCACGACATCGTGACCATCCTCACCGCCGCGGACCCGCAACTGCCCGGCCGGATCTTCGAGGTGACCGACCCTCTGGGCGGCGGCGGATCCGAGCAATGGGAACGGGTCCTGACCTGCTCCCAGGACATCACCAACCGGGAGGCGTGATGTCCAAGAGTTGGGACACGTCCGAACTGGACGGCCTCATCGTCGACTTCGCCGCGGCGGGACCGAAGGCTGAAGGCCTGACAAGGCTCGTGATCAAGAAGGTTGCGTTCGATACGGTGGCCGGTGCTCAGGCTCGCGTTCCAGTCGACACGAGCAACCTGAAGAACTCGATCGGCCCTGATCTCGATGACGACGGCATGGGTTTCGAGGCAGGCCCCACCGCCAACTACGGTGCGGCAATCGAGTTCGGCTCCGAGCCGCACGTCATCAAGGCGAAGAACGCAAAGGCGCTGTTCTGGCCTGGCGCGGAGCATCCGGTGAAGCAGGTCAACCACCCGGGCAACGCGCCGCAACCATACATGCGGCCCGCTTTCGAGCAGGCCGTGGAGCCCATCGACAAGGTGATGGGGCAGGTAGGGGAGAAGGCCATCACGTGATCATCCCTATCGCCCGCATCACACCGCACACCGACGCTGTGGTGTCCGCGATCGAAGCGATTCCTATGCCGGTAGAGCGGGCAGCGAAACCAGCGGACGGCGGATGGCGGGGCAACCCCGGCACGACCGACTACGTGCCCTACGCGGTCGTCTATCCATCCCCGGGGACGCCTGATGGCAACGAAGCTGAGCCGCTCGAATACCTGAACTACTCGGCGCAGATCAACATCTTCGGCATCACCGAAACCCAGGTCGAGCGGGCCGCCGACGACGTCCGCGTGGCCCTCATCGGCAGGCGGCTGGCCGTCGTGGGCCGCTCCACGTATCCAGTTCAGACGCCAGGCGGGCCGCCCATTCGGCCTGACAACTCGGCTCTGCCGCCGGTGTTCATGGCGGTCGTTGAGATCGCGTTCCGCTCCCAGCCCGCTTAACACCCACTTCACCTAGCCCGCCACCTTCCGGTGACCGGGCTCTTTGGCTTGCCCTGGAGGAGCCCGAATGGCTACCCGTACAGCTCAGGCGGTCACCGTCGGCGGAACCACGCCGACCTACTACGCCGCGACCGTGACCACCGGAGACAAGGTCGCGGCCAACAGTCGCACCTTCGTCCATATCAAGAACGGTTCCGGCGGTTCCATCACTGTCACCGTGTCCGGTGCCGGCCAGACCCCGTACCTGGTGGACAACCCGGACAAGGTCTACACCGTCGCCGGTACTGACGCGTGGATCCCGATGCTCCCCGAGTACGGCGACCCCAACGACGGGCGTCTCGTCACGTTCGTGTGCTCGTCCGTCACGTCGGTGACGTTCGCGGTGGGACGCATCTGATGCCGCGCCCCCGGATCAAGGTCCGCTCCAAGACGACCGGCGCCACCACCGAGATCGCGGTCACCGCGCTGGCGCACTTCCCCGACTACGAGCCCGTCGAGTCTGCCCCCGAAGCGGTGTTCGTCGAGCCCGGCCTCCCGCCCAACGGCGCGGTCGAGGCGCCCAAGCACACGAGCCGCAGCACGGCGGCCAAGACCACCGAGAAGGAGTAACGCATGGCTGCCGACCTTTTGGGCGATGGCAACGTCGCCGCCGTCTTCTGCCTGACGATCGCGAACGTTTCCGCGCCGACCGCCGCCGAGTGCAACGCGGGCGTCCCGCTGCAGGAGTACATCACCAAGGATGGGCTGGGTATCGCACCTGAGCAGGCCGCGGTGGACAACACCGCTCTGGCCTCCCGCGACGAGACCGAAGACGCCGGAACCGTGAAGTACACGCTGGAGCTGACGGTCAAGCGCAAGGAAGTCGCGATTGAGGACATCGGCTACAACACGCTCGTCGACCGGCAGCTCGGTTACCTGGTGGTGCGTCGCAACCTGCCGCACGAGACGGCGTTCGCGGCCGGCCAGTCCGTCGAGGTGTACCCGGTCCGCTGTGGCCGGCCGAACATGCAGCCGCCGGAGCTGAACGCCGCCCAGAAGTTCATGTCGAAGCTGTTCAACCACTCGACCGCTGACACTGACGCCGTGGTGGCCGCATAGCCATGGCGAGCATCGACGACATCCTCGGGCAGATCCGCCTGCCCGAGCGCATCTACGAGCTGTGCATCCGCGCGGACCTGCGCGCGGAATGGGAGCAGGCGGAGAAGGCTCTCGCTGCCGCGGAGGAGGAGTCCCGGAACTCGCTGGCCGGGCTCAGCGCCGCTGGTAAGGCAGCGCTGAAGCGGGTCCGTGAGCTCGAAGCGGAAATGACCGAGCACACGATCCCGATCATGCTGCGGGCGCTGCCGCACAAGGCGCTTTCAGACCTGCAGGCTGCCCACCCGCCCCGAGAGGGCAAGGACCAGGGTTCGTGGAACGTTGAGACGTTCGGCGTTGGTCTCCTCGCGGCGAGCGCTGTCGATCCCGCGATGAGCGAGGAGCAGGCCGGCCAACTCGTCGACCGGCTCACGTTCGGCCAGTGGGACGACCTGTTCAACACCATGTGGGCGCTCAACCGCTCTGCGGTGGACGTCCCAAAATCCAGGAGAGCCTCAGAAGCTCTCCGCAGCACGAAGAAGAGGTAAGCCTTGCCGCGGCGTATGGTGCGCCCCGGGCGGTCATTCTCGGCCGGCAGCGCACCAGCGTCACGGTGTACGAGTACGACGACGTCTTCGACGAGCAGGGCAACCTGCTCATCAAAGGCGATCGGGTCGTGCGCGCGGTCACCACGCATGACTCGGAATGGACGGCCGAGGACCTGGCCTACGCCCAAGCTCATCGCCGGAACGAATTGGACACGTGCCCCGGGTGCGGGTTCCCCTTATCGGAGACGACCGACCCGGAGAACGAAGGCGCATACGAGTCGCCGCTCCCGGCGCGCTGTCATGCGTGCACTCCGCTGGAGCACCGCAAGTTCGAGTATCGGGAGTCGCCGCCCGGCCTGCTGTTCCGCGTTTTCAAACGCATCGAGCAGGCGATCAGGCGTAGCTAGTTGGCGCAAGCCCAGGCCTGCTCACCGGTGACGGTGGCGGGGTTGTTCAGGCACTCCAAGATTTCGGCTTGCGTCGGGGGAGCATTCGTCAGCTTGTTCAGGATGACCGCCGAGACGATCGCCACGATGCCCAGCACTAGCGCAGCGATGGACATGCCCTTGTTGTTCGCCTTGCCGGTCGTGACACGGATGATCGCGATGACCGCCAGGACGACCGTCGCGAGGCCGAGTAAGCCGCCGATGCCCAGCATGGACGGTACGAGAGCGCACGCGCAGGCAAGAACACCAACGACCAGCCCAGCGATACCGACCCCGTTACTGGCTCCCGTCAACGCGGGCGGTCCGGGCTGCGGGTAGCCCTGCTGGGCGTACACCGGCGGCTGCTGACCGTACGGATCTTGGCCCTGTGGCGGGCCGTGCCGATGACTCATGAGGGGCTCCTGTGGTTGGGGGGTCGCGCAGCGTAAGACGCCCTGCGGTGCGCATGGGTTTGCAGAGTCGCACAACAACTCCCGATTAATCCGGAAATCACGCGGCCTTGGGCCCCCTCATGAGGAGGCGAGCTCAAATCGCGGACCGATCTGTAACAGTGCGCCTTACGGCCGATATCAAGCCGTTTGTCGCCGCGATGGCCAAGGCCGAAGCTGCGGCGAAGAAGCTCCGCGATGGGCTCGGCGACTCGTACGAGCCGTTCGAGAAGGAAACCCAGAAGCAGAAGCAGCGGGCACCCCGGCAGGCCGAAGAGGTCGCCGGCGCGTTCGCGAGGTCCTTCTCCCGCAGCCTGGAATCGGCGTTCAGGGCGCTCCCCAAGGCGAACATCACCGCTGACTCGACCGACGCGCAGATCAAGCTCGCCACCCTGCGGCAGGCCATGCAGGAACTGTCCGGCAAAACCATCGGTGTTGACATCAACGCCGCGGCGGCGCTCGGCGAGCTGCGCGCGGTCCAGATGGAACTGGAGCGGCTCGGCACCTCAGCAGAGATTGACATTCGCGCCGACGCCACCGCAGCGCTGTCGCAGCTCCAGAGTGTGCAGCGGGAAGTTGACCGGCTCGGCGGCGAAACCGCCCGGGTAGAGGTCGACGCTGACACTGCAGGCGCGGAATCGAAACTCGCTGCCGTTGGCTCTGAGGTGTCGCGCCTGAATGGGCGCAACGCTCGCGTGCGGGTGGACGCTGATGTGTCTGGGGCTCTCGCGGGGATCGCTATGGTCGGCGCCGCCCTCGCGTCTTTGCCCGCTGCGGCATCGATCGGTCTTGGCGTAGGAGCTTTGGGTGGTGCGTTCGCCGCGGCGGGTGCCGGCGCGGGCGCGTTCGCCGCGGTGGCAGTGCCGTCATTCGGCCGGGTCAGCGACGCCCTGAAGGCGTCGGAGAGCGCCGCGAAAGCCGCTGGCGGCGCCACAGGCGGGGCAGGTAAATCAGCAGCTCAGGCAGCTAGCGAAGTCCTCCAACTGGAGGAGGCCGAGAAGCGGCTCCGCGACGCACAAACCGACGCGAAGCGGGCGCAGGAGGATCTGACCGCAGCCCGCGAGGCCGGTAGGCGCGCCTTGGAGGACATGAACTTCAGCCTCGACCGCAGCGTCCTCTCGCAGAAGGACGCAGCCTTGGCCGTCCGCGAGGCGTACGAGCGGATGGCCGAAGTCAACGCCGACCCGGGGGCAAGCGACCTGGAGCGCGAGCGCGCAGCCCTCTCCTATGAGCAAGCCCAGCAGCGGGTCGAGGAGCAGGAGGTCAAGACTGCGCGGGCCATCAAGGACACGGCGCAGGCGAACAAGCTCGGCGTCAAGGGCACTGACGAGTATCGGCAGGGGCTCGACGACCTGAAGACCGCCCAGGACAAGGTGGCGCAGGCTGAACAGCAGCTCAAGCTGCTGCACCTCCAGCAGCAGCAGGCCATGTCCGGCGGCGGCGGCGCGGCTGGCGGGTTGAAAGACGCCTTCGCTGACCTGTCGAAGCAGGAGAAGGAGCTGGTCAAGGACCTTAAGGCGTTCAACACGGAGTACTTGGATTGGCAGCGCTCTCTTCAGCCCGATGTGCTCCCTGTTATCTCCAAGGGTCTGAACCTGCTAGCCGTCGGCATGAACAAGGCCACGCCGCTGGTCAGGGCCAGCGCGGGCGCGTTCGGTGAGCTGATCGACGCGACCAGTGAGGGGTTGAAGAGCGAGGAGTGGAACTCCTTCTTCTACGATCTGACCACCACTGCGCCGCGGGCTATCGAGGGTCTCGGAACCTCCGCGGGCAATGTCGCCACCGGCCTGGCCGGCGTCCTTCAGGCGTTTCTGCCGTACACCGATGACCTGATGACCTTCCTTGAGGATGCCACCCAGGGCTTCGAAGACTGGGGGCAGAACCTCAAGGGGTCGCCTGAGTTTGAGTCGTTCATCAACTACGTGAAGGAGAACGGGCCGAAGGTCGGCGAGGTCCTCGGCAACTTGGCCACGTTTGTCGGGAAGATCCTTGGCCCGGCAGCCGGTGCGGGTGAGGGTGCCCTCGACTTCCTTGTGACCCTGAGCGAGAAGCTTGCAGGGATGGACCCGGCGCAGGTTGAGGCCATCGCCAAGGGCGTCCTTGCGATCTTCGCGGCGGCGAAACTAGGCGCCAGCCTCCAGATCGGCGCTTTCGTCCTGCTGGCCGAGGTGCTCGCCAAGATGTCGCCTGGCCAGATCCAGGCTGTCGCGTTGGCCATCGCCGCCACCGTCGCCGCCGTCAAGGGCTACCAGGCCGTGACCGGAGCCGTCGGGTTCTGGAACAGCATCGGCGGCAGCATCGGTAAGGCCGGCAACGCCGCAGACGGGGCGAAGGGCAAGTTCGGTGGCCTGGCAGGGGCGCTGAAGACCGGCGGAATTGCCGTTGCTCTCACCGCCGTTGCTGTCGGAGCGGATGCGATTAGCGACAGCCTGGCGGGCCTCAACCCGGACATCAACGCTCTCGCCCGGGGCCTGAACGATGTCTCCACGTCTGGAAAGATCCCGCCGGAGTTGCTGGATCTGCTCGGCCAGAAGTCCGCGATGTTCGGCAGCAACGCTCTGGAAACGTTCGCCCAGTCAGCTGCTCGACTGGCATCCGACGACCCGTTCAACAAGATCGGGAACAGCGTCACCGGGTTTATCGACTCCTTCGACATCATCACGTTGGATAACGGTAAGCAGGCCATTGGCGAGCTGGACAAGACCCTTGTCACGATGGTGTCGCAGGGCAACGCTGGCAAGGCTGCGCAACTGTTCCAAGATCTCGCCAAGATGGCGGGCGAAGCCGGCGTCCCCGTGGACAAGCTGAAGCAGCTGATGCCCGGCTACACCGAGGTTGTAGCCGCTGCTGGTGACGCTTCCGCTACTGCGGCTGGCGGTGTCGACGAGGTCAAGAAGAGCCTCGACGGGTTCCAGACCTCGGTGGATACGTTCAACGCCACCACGGACACGGCCAAGGCGATCCGCGACCTTGACCTCGCCTACCAGTCCGCGAAAAAGGCCATCGACAACTCGTCTGTCGGGCTCGACATCAACCGGGCCAAGACCGACGAGCAGCGAGACGCTGCGATCCTGGCCCGCGATGCGTTCTCCGGATACATCAGCAAGATCGATGAGATTGGGAAAGCTCAGCAGATCGCAGGTAAGAACACCGGCGAATCGACGATCAAGGTCGCTGAGCAGTTGCCGAAGCTGTTCGATTTGGCAGGCAAGTCCAAGGAAGCATCTGACCGGGTCTATGACCTGGCCGAGAAGTACGGCATATCCAGGACGCAGGCGGACAAGGCCCGCGAGGGTACCGAGAAGTTCAAGGACGAGCTCGCCCTGATCAAGTCGAAGTCGGTCAAGCTCGACGTCGACACGAAGACCGCGCAAGCCCAGCTGGACAACATCGTGCGGACGCTCGCCGACATCGTCCGGCGAGCGTCCCTGGCGTCGGTCGGCGGGCTCAACGCCAGCTCCGCGCGGGGTAACGCGTGGGGCGGCATCCAGAACCGCAACGGCGCCCCGGACTACATGGCGCAGGGCGGCATTAGGTCGTTAGGGGCGAACCCGTCCGCGATGATCGCGAAGTCGCCGTACACGATCAGCGGTCGCGGCGGCCCGGACGTGGTCTTCGGTGAGGCGGGCTGGGAAGCGTTCATCCCGTTGGACTCGTCTAAGCGGGGCCGCGGCCTGGACGTTTTGGGTGAGGCTGCGTCCGCCATGGGCATGGCGGTTGTCCCGCAGCAGATGGCAGCCTCCGGTGCCAGCAGCAGTGCGGGCAGCGGCGGCAGCTCATTCTCGGGTGGCCCGGCCATGGTCACAGTCACTGGCATTGACGCCCTGAGGTCCTCGTTGGACGTCACGTCGATGGACTTGACCACCTCCCTCGGAGGTGCCACATCCACTCTGGACGCCACCCTCGGAGACACCGGGACGCTCACCACCTCGGTGGACGGTGTTGGCGCAGCCGCTGGTGTCCTCGCGGGTGAGGTGACCGGGTGGGGTGAGGTCATCTCGGTGCAGTTTCCTCCGCTCGTCACCGCGGTCGCTGATTTGAGCACGGCGGTGTCAGCGGCAGCGACTGCCGCCAATGAGGCCAAGTCCAGCACGGGCTCGAAGGCAGATGAGGGCAACCCTCGGGACGGTTCAGCGCCCGGGTATGTCGCCGGTTCAGCGCCCAAATCCAAGGCTGCGTCGTCGTCGAACAATGCGTCGGCAACGATGAAGATGGTGCCGCTCAAGGACCCTGCGGGTTACATCGAGGGGTACGCCAACGGCGGCATCACGAACCGCCCGTCGATCTTCGGCGAGGCCGGCTTGGAGGCCGCGGTCCCGCTTGGTCCGGGTAAGCGCTCCCAAGGTCTGCAGGTTCTCGGGCAAGCGGCGCAGCACCTTGGTGTCACGGTCAACCGGTCCCGGGTTTCCCGGCCGACGATGTCGTCGTACAGCGGCGGGTCCACCGGTAGCGCCGTCCCAGAGGCGCCTGGTGGCACGTCGGGCACCTCGGGGGCCGCGCCCAGTAGGGGCAACGCTCCGCTGGTGAGCATCGGGACCCTTCACGCCGAGCGGATGACCGCTGACGAGCTCGCCGAGCGCCTGTATTTCAAGGCCACTTCCCGCGGCTGAGCCGCACTTCCACGCGTAGAGAGGCGGGCTCAGCTATGGCTTGGGATCCCGAGACTGGTCAGACGTTCGGCGCGTACATGCGCGGTGATGACGGTCGCACGGTCGAGGTGACCGTAGGCGGCCGGACGTTCGCCACCAAAGACCAGGTCGTCGAGGGCCGCACCCCCGAGGGGGGCCAGTTCAAGGTGATCCGGGATCAGGCAGGTCACGACACCAGCTACGAGACCACCCCTGATGGCCGTGAGCGTAAGCACGTCCACCTCAATCTTTAGGAGGCGCTCGTGACTTTCAGTCAGGATGCGTGGTTCAACGACAGCTACGTCAAAACGATGCGGCAAACCATCACGATCGATGTCGGCTCCACCACGCCTGGCCTGTTCAAAGGCGCATTGTGGCAGGGCTCTATCACCCCGGATTTCAGCCAAACGAACCCGGCCTACAACGCGTCGCCATGGGACTCGGGGCAGACGTCTGGGCCCGGGTATACGGCTGGCGGTCAGGACCTGACGGTTGTGTCGTTCGCTGAGCTCAGCACCGCTAACAAAGTCGGTTGGAAGTTCTCGCCCGTCGTGTGGACGGCGACAACCCTGGCGGCCGAAGGTCTGCTCATCTACGCGCCGTCGCTGTCGAATCGGGCGTTTCTGTTTCGCTGGCTGACCCAGGAATACACGACGTCGGATGGGGATCTCACCGCGACGTTCCACACGGATGGTGCGTGGCGGACCGTGCTGCGCACCACCGCCTGACCTGCACCTTGTGACGCCTCACCTGCCGGTGGGGCTTTTTTCATGCCCGCGACCGGGAGAAACGTATGCCTTTGTACATCGCCTACAACGGGCCGATGGCGACCACGGCGGCACCGGTTCCGGTGACCACTGGCACGGCCATCAAGACCATGCTGCAGATCGCAACCCCATCCACGAAGATGATCAAACCGGTGTGGTGGGGCATCAGCTTCTCTGGGTTCGCCGCCGCGGCCCCGATCCTCTGTGAGTTGGTCGAGACGGACGTCGCGGCCACCGTGACCGCGCACATCAGCACGGGTGTGAAGCCGTACGACGACCCGAGCGCGCCCGCCTCGGTGGTGGCGTTGAGCACGACCGCGACCGGTTACACCGCGTCCGGCGAAGGGTCGATCACCGCCACCAGGCATGCCGACCTCAAGCAGGTGGCGCCCACAAGCCAATACGACTACCTGTGGCCGCTGGGCCGGGAGTTCAAGGTCGGTGTCAGCAAGTTCCTGCGGGTCCGGGTGACCGCAGCCGCCGCCGTTTCGGCAACCTGCTTCGTGGTCTGGGAGGAATGATCAATGCCGATCGGCATTGATGCCTCCACCCCGGCGCTGGTATCGAGCGACGGTGCGTGCACAACCGCGTCGTTCACCGCCCCAGCGGGATCCCTCCTGGTGGCGTTGTGCGCCGCCGGCGACGGCGCTGGAACGAACACGGTCACTAACTCCGGGGCTGCGTTGACGTGGGCGACGCGGGTCAACCACCAGGCCGGGGTGGACGCGGGCGCCTACGACGCCACCGTGCTGATCGCCACGGCGGTAGCAAACGCGGCGGTCGCGCGCACGGTGACGTTGACCGCATCCAACGGCGCCCTGGTCAACCTGAAACTCCTGGTTGTCACCGGAGCGAGTTTGAGCGACCCGGTGGGGGCGACCGGCGAGGGGCATTCCACCACGTCGAACCTCACCGCGGCTGCCTACACGTCCACGGTGGAGGACTCCCGTGCGGTAGGAATCGCCGCCGACACGAGCTCCTTCGTCGACTTCCCGACCTCCTCCGACGTGGGGTTCTCGTTCGCGGAGCTGTTCGCGTACGCCGGTATCGCCGTGTACAAGGCGGCGAACACGGGCGCGGCCGGCTCCGCGGTGACCCTGAACTTCAACGGCAACGAAGAGACGAGGACGTGGAACTGGGCCGCGATTGAAATCAAACCCGCAACGGGCATCGCACCACCCCCACAGGTCATCTCGCAGGCCGCGCTCATCCGCTCCTTCAACCACTAGGAGGCGTTGATGGCGCGTCTAGGGCGCGGCTACCCAGTCCGGCCAGTCACCGCCCGGCAGCTATACCGGCTCGACGCAACCGTCACTCTGGCGGCGTTCGAGTCCGTCTCTGAGTGGCCGGCGCTGACCATTGACACGCCGAGTGCGGACATTTTCCTGCCCGCATTCGAGTCGGTTTCCGAATGGCCGGCGCTCACGCTGGCGTTCGATCAGGCCTTCGCTCTGCCTGTATTCGAGTCGGTTTCTGAGTGGCCGGCGCTGAGCCTCGACACGCCGATCCTGCCCGGGGCGAATATCACCGCGGCCGGGCAGGTCGAGTGGAACGGCACCTTATGGGGTGAAGGAACCAGCTTCCGGTTGCGGCAGATCGACGGCTGGCGGTCCCTGCCCTCGGTGTCGAACCTCAACGTGGAACGACCGTCTCGGCACGGGGCGTGGGCGGGCAGGAAACTCGGCCAGCAGCGCATCGTCACCATCCGCCTGCAAGTCAACTCGATCACCGACGAAACCCTCATCGATGACTTGCTCGACGACCTGGACGCGGTCACCGGCCTGGGCGAGGACGAAACAGAGCTGCCGCTGGTCGTCAAAGGCTACGGGGCTCCGCTGCTCGCCTACGGGTCGATCATCGACCGGGATGTGCCCATGGACGGCGACTGGTCAGTCGGCGCCGCCAACGTGTCCATCCTCATCGCCTGCTCCGATCCGCGCCTGTACTCACTGGAGCGGCACGGCGCGACCATCCCCCCGGGCACCCCGACCGGGCTGGCCAACACCGGCAACACGGCAACGCACCCGCTGATCCGCATGGAAGGCCCGGTAGTCGATCCGGTGCTGACCCGCGCAGTGCCAGGCGCGACCAACAGGGTGATCGAGTTCAGTCTCACTGTCGGCGTCGGGGAAATCCTGGAGATCGACACCGACGCCGGAACTGCAGCCATTGGCGGCGTCTCGAAAATGTCCGCCCTCACCGGGTCATCGGTGCCGGTCGGGGACTTCGTGCTCGCCTCCGGCACCAACACCATCACCTACACCACGACGTCCGGCGGATCCGCCGGCGCTGACTTCCTGTGGCGCGACGCCCGCACCTGAGCTCAAGGGGGTGACGGTGTGGCTGCGATCATCCGTTCCTGCGTGACCACCGCCATCCACTCCGGCTCCCGAGACGCCTTCCGGGGTGCCTCCGAGGCGGGCGATGTGCTGCTGGCGTTCCACTCATCCGACGCCGGAACCCTAGAGAATATGGGGTTGGGCCCCGGCTGGGAGCTGATCGGCTACGCGGTGGGCGGCATCTGGGCCGGCACGCAGGTCATGACGCGGGTCACCGAAGCCGGCGAAGCCCACTCCTACGATGTGGCGCAGTCCGGTACCGCTGACGGTGTCGTCACCATCATGGCGATCCGCGGCGCGGACCCTGCGGGCATCGTCGTCGAGTCCGACACCGGCACCATTTCGCCCATTGCGTTTCCGGTCGCCGCCTCAGGTGTGGATATCCGCTACGCCGCGGGGGTCCCTCAGGTTTCCACGTCAATCTCGTGGTCGGCGCCGTCGGGGTATTTGCAGCAAACGTCTGGGCAGTCGTCGGGGTGGACAACCTCGTGCGTGGCGACCCGGTCGGTGTCGTCATCGGCTCCGGTCGGGACTGCCGCGTTCTCCCCGTCCTCGGCGTTGCATGTGTCGCACGCGTTCACGGTCATCGTCGCGTCCTCAGCCACTACCGGCCCCGGTTCTGGTGGGCCGCCCCCGACACCGCCGACCTACCCGTCGTTCACGCCAGGGCGCGGAACAGCCCTGTATCAGTACATTTTCCGCAGGCTCCTGGACGGGCAGTTCCTCGGCTCGCTGGACCTCGCTGACGTCCACTTCGACAAGCGCATCCTCCAACCAGGAAGTTTTAGCGCGAAGATCCCGATCCCGAACCCTGAGGTCGCTGACATCGTCTCAGCGATCATCCCCCGCGACCCGTCCGTCCTGACAACCGGGCCCGGCGTCATCGTGTGCGACATCTGGCGCGGCGGAATCCCCTGGGGTGAGTACTGGATCACTGGTGCCAGCATTTCCCGATCCGGCCGAGACACCCCGTCGATCGCGTTACGCGGCTCCACATTGGACGCGTACCTGCTGCACGTCGAGCTGCAAGAAGACCTGGAGTACACGTCAACGGATCAGGTGACAATCGCCCGTAACCTGATCGCCCACATGCAGGCCCAAGCCGGCGCGAACATCGGTCTCACCCTGAAAACCGGCCTGACCAGCGTGCCGAGGGATCAGACGTATGCCGCGACGGACGGCGGCACCTACGGCCAACGTCTCGTTGAGCTCGCCCAGCTCGACGGCGGGTTCGAGTGGGCCATCAACGTCGGAGTCTCCGGCGGCGCCATCGAACGCCAATGGGTGTGGGGGTACCCGACGTTAGGTGACGGCACTATCCGGCACGTCTTCTCTGACGGCGCCAACGGCGGCGACATCCTCCAATGGTCCGAAGACATCGACGCGTTGCGGGGTGCGACCCGGTGGCGGGCCCGCGGCGGATCGCAGGGCGGCGACGCCTCCGTCTCGTCAACGCCGCTGATCTCCACCGTTCATGAGGCGGCAGCACACCTCACCGCAGGCTGGCCGCGCCTGGATCGCACCGTGAACCGGTCCACCGTCACCGACCCGGAAACGCTGGAGGACTGGGCCGCCTACTGGGTGGCGACCGCCCCCGGCGCGCTGCGCGTGGACTCCATCACCGTCGCTTTGGGCGCCAACCCGACGTTCACCCCCGATTCGCTTGGCGACACCGCGCGCCTGTTCCTGTCCAACGAGTGGCACCTGCCGCACTCCCGGACGCGGCGCATCATCGGTGTCGGCATCACCCCGACCAGCAAAACGTCCGGAAAAGAAGAAGCGCAACTTATCCTCGAAGGGCAGCAGGTCGATGGCTGATAACAAGTTCCCCGCGGACCCGATGCAGGACATGCGCACCGCGCAACGCACCGTGGACGAACTACAAGCCACCCTGTCGCGGGAAGCCCTCACCACGGCGTCGGCCGGCTGGAAGCTGCCGAACATGGCCCACCCCGACAACCCTGACGACGGGGTGCACATCTACGGCAACGGCGACGACCTGGCTGTCCTCACCCCTTCAGGGGTGGTCAAGCGCATCCCCAACCCTGCGGCGGCGGTCGCCATCGTCCCGAACATGACCGCGGGCAGCATCGGCGGTAGCCCAACGATGGGCCAGTACAACGCCTTGTATGACGACGCTGTGGCGATTCGAGCGACAGTCAACGAGATGATCGGCAAATTCCGTGCAGCGGGTTTCCTGCTGACGTAATCGTGCCGTCTGCGCGAGGGCCTGGATGCGCCCCCAAGGGCGCGCAGGCGGCACCCCCCAACAACCCCATCGGCACCCCTCCGCCGACGACCCATAGAAAGGCGGCCTGAGTGGAGTGGGCGCAAATCCCGATCGTCCAAGGCGGCGCCGTTGGCCTCGTGCTAGCGATCGTCTGGCTGGTCGTTAAAGGCTTCCTCGTCCCCCGAGCAGTCCTGGAAGACGCCCGCAAGGACGCCGAAGCGCGAGCCACCCAAGCGCAGCAAGACCGCGACGAGCGGGTCGCCGAAGCCGAGAAGGACTGTGAAGCGTGGCAGCGCCTGTTCGAGCTGGAACGGCAGGCACACGAGACGACCAGGCAAGCGCACGGAGAAGAAACCCGAGCCGTTCTCGTAGCGGCCACGGAGGGCGCGCAGATCGCTGCGGCGCTGCTGACGGAAATCAAAGCACGCCAAATCGAGGCCACCCAATGACGCCATCGGAAAGCCGGCCGGACATAGACGAAGCCGCACGCATGGCTGAGGAGTCGAAGCGGCGCGCTGATGCCGACCATGCTCGTGCCCGCGAGTCGGCCCGGTGGTCGCTGTCACTGGCCCGCAGGTTGCGCCGGCTGCGAGAGGAAAACGGCTTCGGCCAGCTGATGGATGACGCGTTTGGAGGCGGACATGGGTGAGCATTTGCAGTTCGTCGGGTCGTTGCTGGTTGTGGTGACCGCGCTGATAGCGGTCGCGTGCGTGGTCGCCCAGGCGCTGTTGGCCCGCTGGTGGGAGACCCCCGCAGGAAGGCACGTGTTCGCATTCCAGGGCGTCTTGGCGGCGTGCCTGAGCCTGTGGGCTATCAGGGTGTTGTTCCCCGCCGGGGACTGGTTTCTGATCCCGCGGCTGATCGCGTTCGCGCTGGTTCCGCTGGTGCTCGCATGGCGTCTTTTGATCATCGTTCAGACATGGCGCGCCAAGCGCCGCAAGCGAACTGAGGTGGGCTGATGCCCTACTTGACCAACCTCGCCACGGTGGCCAGGCGGACTGGCTTCCCCGTGGTCGAGTGCCCCGGCTGGGAGTCGCGCGGCCATGGCCCCCAACCAGTGGTGAAGGGTGTCGTCTGCCATCACACGGCGGGCCGGGACGACATGCACGTGGTGCGTGACGGGCGCCCCGGACTGGATGGGCCGCTCTCGCAGTTCTGGTTGGAGCACACGGGCCGCATCTTCGTCGTGGCTGCTGGTTTGTGCTGGCACAACGCCCCTTCGACGAGCCCGAACCACACGAACTCCAACTCGCTCGGTATCGAGGCGGAGAACGACGGCCGCTCGCCGTGGCCGGAGGTACAGCTCGACTCCTACCGGAGGCTGTGTGCCGCGATCTGCGAGGAGTTCAAGCTCCCGGCGTCCGCAGTGAAGGGCCACAAGGAGGTCAACACCGCGAAGCCGGACCCGCACTCGATCAACATGAACGCTTTCCGTGCGGATGTCGCGCGGTTCATCGCAGGAGAGGACGACATGCCGACCGCTAAAGAGATCGCTGACGCCGTGTACGAGCGGATGTCGCACACCGTCCCAGGTGATGTGTGGGCTGCCCGTGAGGGCATCCTGGAGGCCGGGCAGAAGATCGACCCGCGTACGGCGTTCCGGCAGATCTGGGCGTACGGCAAGGACGGCTACTTCGTCCAGCGGGAGATCCTGGCGAAGCTGACCGCGCAGAACGCCACCATCAAGACTCTCGCTGACGCGCTCGCCGCCCAGGACGGGGCGGTCGACGTGGACGCTCTCATCGGCCGGATCCGCTCCGAGATCGAGAAGGTAACGGTCCGCCTCGACGTCCCCGACTCCGTCTGACTCCCCGCCCCGTGCCGCGTGGCCGGGGCTTTTTCATGCCTGAAACCAGGCACACAAGCTTCCCGCTACCCTGGCGGGCTGACCCCCTTGGAGGGGCTTCATGAACGTTGGCAAGCTTGCCAAGACCATCGTCGCGGGACTGTTCGCGGCTGTCACCGTGGCCTACTCTGCGGTGTCCGATGACGTGTACAGCTCGACCGAAGTGGTGAACACCGTCCTGGCGGTGCTGACTACCCTCGGCGTGTGGGCCGTGCCGAATGCCAAGCAGTCGGACTCGACCCAGCGGTAGCCTGATCGTGTACGGGGTCGAGTCGCCAGGCATGGCCGCTCGGCCCCTTTCCATTTCGGGAGGCGTGATGAGCGAGGCAGACCCGCGCTTGAGCGAGCTCCGCCGCACCATGCTGGACGCCGGGATGGATCTCGTGTGGGAGGTCCACCTCCCCGCGCTGCCCGAGGGCGAGAGCACGAACGACACCCTCTGACCCGTCATACTTGGTGACGGAGTCCCGGTTGCGCGGCCAGCAAAGCCGGGGCTCCCTACAAACAACGAAGCGCCCGCTTCTCCTTCGGGGGAAGCGGGCGCTTTTCGCTGTGTACGGGACTACGCCGCATTGGCGAAGATCGTCACGTTGGCCGTGTAGTGGCCTGAGGCCTTGTCGAACGACCCGCCGCACGTGATCAGGCGCAACGCCGGGACCCTGTTCTCGCCCCAGATCGCTGCCGTGTCCAGCTTGTCCTTGGCGGTCTGCGTCTTCCGCTCCACGACGAACGCGTGCGTCTTCCCGTCCGCGTCCGTGACAACGATCTCCGCGCCCTTCCGAAGCTCCTTGAGCCTGGCGAACACGTCGGGACCGAACCGGTTGTCTACGTGGCCAGCTATCAGTGCCCCGCCGACCTCGCCCGGTTTAGGGCCTTCGGTGTACCAGCCCGCATTGCCGATCTGGCCGGGCTTCGTCGGCACGGGAGGGACTTCCATCTCGCGGTTTTCCTTCAGTCCGAGTTCGACGAGCTTGGAGTCCACTCCGATCGACGGGATCTGGATGCGCGAGGGGTCGGCTACAGCCTGCCGCTTGGCTGCTTTCGGCGCTGGCGTGGCCGATGACGTGACGACTGGGGGAGCGGCAGCAGGCGGGGCGGGATCCGCTCCACACCCAACCAGCAGGGCAGCGAGGGCGAGGGCGGCGGCGGGGACGTAACGCAAGGGGACCTCCAGGGGGATATGGGAAGGCCGGGCGGTCTGTCTGTGCAGTCCGCCCGGCCTCAGGGATTGCTACGCGGTGCCGCCGAGACCGGTGTCGATCCGGGACGGCACGCGGATGCCGCTGACGGTGACGGTCTTGCCGTCCTTGCCGTCCTCACCCGCAGGGCCAGGGCAGACGACCGGAGGGTCATTGACGGGCAGCGTCCACTCCGGGTTGGGGTCACCGGCGAGCGTGTAACCCTCAGCCGCAGCAGCCGACACCGTGACCGAACTGGGCTTCACGATGTACTTGCCTGCCTTCGCGACGCCGTTAGCGCCGCTGTAGACAACACCCTCAACCTCGGGGATGACCATGCGGGCAACGCCCTCGGTGGCGCAGGACGACTGCTCCACGACCGGCTTGACCGCGACCACGGCGGCCGGGCTCACGCTGGGCGAGGGCTGCGGGGTCGGGCCCGTGGTCGGAGTCACGGTCGGCTTGGGAGTCACGGTCGGCGTCGGAGTGGGAGTCGGGGTCGGGCAAGCGGTCGACGCCTTCACGACCAGCACCCAGCGAGCGTCAGCGCCACGCGGGAACCGGTAACCATCCTTGGCCACGGCGGTCACCTTGTAGACGCCCGGGCGCACGGGGCGCACGCCGGCCGACCACGTGTCGGGCAACTGCCTGCCGACGGCCACGGTGTAGGTCACGCCGCGAACGGAGGGGATCGTCAGCGCGCCGCGGGTGGCGTCGCACTTCGGCTGCTCCACAGTCGGAGCGGTCGGGGTCACCTGCACGTCAGGGACAGGGCGAGAGAACCGAACGGACCGGCCGTCCACGGTCAGGTTGGACACCAGGACCGCGCCCGGGCCGCCGTTGTCGTAGACGATCCCAGCCTGGCCGATGCGACCATTCGACGGGACCGTGAAGGACACGACACCGTTGGTGCCGCACTGGGTGCCGCCCGGCTGAAGCTGGTCCCACGAGTTCGTGAAGACACCGCCGACCTCGACGAACACGCGGGGAGCGCCCGCGGTGCAGGTCGCACCGCCGAGCAGCTGGTAGCGGAACGACACGACGTCGCCGGCCTGCACCGGGACGTCCAGGTCCTGGTTCTCCACGGACGTGTTGCCGCCGAGGAGTCGGACCGTTCCAGAGTTGAGAATGCTCGACGGGCTGTTCGCTACCCAGCCGCCGGCGGCGTGAGCGGTACCGACGGTGAGGCCGGTCACCGCCAGCCCGCATACGGCGATGACCGCCGCGATCCTGCTGAACATTGAGGGTCCCTTCCGGGTGCCGGCCCCGGGATGAGGCCAGTCAGTGGCGGGGCAGGGACGCCACCCGATTGGGACGGCGCACTGCCAGCCGCACCCATCGTACGATCTGACACCAATTTCGGGGTTTCGCTATACGAATCGCACAGTCGAATCGGATTTCGTTGTTCGATATGACTCGTCGAGGCCTCACCCGTGACATACGAAAGCGCCGCCACCTCCTGACGGGGGTGGCGGCGCTCTTCTGCGTTGTGAGCTACTCGTCCTCGGCTGGCGTGAGGTGGAAAGCAGTGCCCTCGATGTAGATGCGCAGCACGCCGTTCTCCTTGTCCACCACACCGTCCCAGGACTCGTTCAGGCCGAGAAGGATGTTGATCGCGTCTGCTGGGACACGGATCTTCCCGTCGCCGAGGTCGGTGATGCGCACAGACTTGTCGTACTGGGCGGTGGGGCCGTGGGTGCCGGAGAGCCATTCGGCGTTGTCCTCACCGACCGTCGCGATGTACGCGTCGGGGCCGATGTAGTCCTTCGCAGCGGCGCCGAGGTTGTCGCGGCCGGTGTCGAGCAGGCGGACCCCGCCAAGGGCAGTCCATTCGGCCACTGCGGTCAGGTCGTCGTCGATGTCCGTAGGGGACTGGCCGTCGGCCTCGCTGGGCTCCCAGTCGCCGCTGATCCACGCTTCGGCGTCCTTGGCGAACATGCCCTCCATGTGGTCACCCGCCAGGTGCAGGGACCACGCCTCGTTGCCCTTGGCGATGACGAGCAGGTCGCTGTTGGTCTCGAACAGGGTGACGGTCATGACGGGCTCCTGGGGGATGAGGCTCATGGGGACGATGGCGGCGGCGGCCTTGCCTCGCCGGGTGATGATGGTGATCTGGCCGCTGTAGATGGCCTGGTTGATGACCTCGGTGAGGTTGGCGCGGACCTCATTCTGGGGCATCTCCTGCTTGCTCATGTACTTAAAGTACTTCAAGTACATGAAGGATGCTAGATGATTCACACGAAAGGCTGGAGCCCCAGGAACAGCGAGGCGCCACCAGGACCGAACCCCGCCGCTCGTAGGATCCCTGGGTGGCTGACTACGAGATCCCCGACGACCTGATCAAGCTTCAGCGCGCGTTCAACGCCGCTCACGCCCACCTGCTGGAGGTGTCGGCCGAGATGCCGTCAGGTAGGGAGCTCAGCGACGAGCAGCGCGCCGTCCTGGCGGAGGCCCGCGCCGAGGAGTTGCGCCTCATCGGGGAGCTGTACGACGAGGAGCGGCGGGCGGGCATGGACAACGAGCGTCTCTACCGCAAGCAACTCCAGGCGGCGGCCAAATCCGAGGCGTAGCCGGATCATCGCCTGCGGACGTACGGTGAAAGCGGATCGAAGCGACAGAACGGCCTCGCCCTCTTCGGAGAGCGAGGCCGTTTCTGCGTGCTCGGGGATACCCGGCCCCTCGCCGGCGTCGGGCACAGTCCGGCCTCCGGCCCACACTCCTCGCCGGGCCGGAGGCCACCGGACCCCACACGGTGTGAGACGCCACATAAGCCCCATCGGTTTACAGGCGTCACGTTGACCGGGCGCGTGCTGTTTCTCGGGCGTGGCGTTGCCGAGACTCTGGGCAGTCACACCGTTGGCGGCCTTGCCCGGTACGACCGCCGGACCCGCCGCATGTGCAGTGGGCCCGTGTCGCAGCATCGAGTCGGGCACGGAAGCCGTCATCCTTGGCGGCGACCCAGTAGATGGTCTGCCACGGCGTCTCGACCTGCTCGGCCGCGTCGACCACCCGGGCGCCGTTCTCAACAAGGGCCAGGAACGCATCCCGGGCCTCAGATGGGAAACGGTCGAGGCGCCGCCGGGCCCGCCGGCGCCGCTCGGCGTCGTTCCGGTAGGCCCGGCACAGTTCGCACGGGCATTTGAGTTTCTGCGCTCGATGGGCCTTGCCGTGCCCACTCCCTTCGGGGACGTAGCGCCGGATCTTCTGATCCAAGCTGCGGTTGGCGGCGCGGGCCGTCTCCAACTGTTCCCTGGTGAGCCCGGCGGCGGCCAGGGCGTCATCTAGGGATGCGCCTTGGCGGAGCCGGTAGAGCAGCATTCGGCGGGTGCCTGCGTCCACCTCTCGCCCTGCGTCGGCAAGGGCTTTGCGGACCTTGGCCTCGAAGTCGGGGTTCTGCCGCCGCTCGGCGTACATTCTCGCGAAGTCGACCCCCGCGGCCTGGCAGGCGTCCTTCACGTCTACGCCTTCGGCGAGCGCCGCCAAGAACGGGTCCTGCCAGGTGTCTAGCCACTGCTGACGCCGCATTCCGGCGGCGGTTTGGATCGCAGCCTGGATCTGCTCATCCAGGGCCGAGTCTGAGATGCGGCGCCGATTGAGGGTGTGTTTGGCGATACCGCAGTCCGCCGCCGCTTTCGGCACAGTGGTCCCGGCGGCGACGGCGGTCGCGATCTGCAGCCCGATGGCCCGCCAGCGCTCGTCCTCTTCTGGCTGGGTGCGGGCGGCGTACTGCGCCAACGCCTGCTGCACCTGCTCATCGAATCGGGCGTCAGACCGCCGCTGGTACGCGACCCCATATGGGACGCCGGCCTCCGTTGCCGCCTGCTGGATCGAGCCGGACCGCGCCAATGCCTCCAGGAACGCCGCGTGCCAGGAGGTGTCCGCAAGTATCCCTCTGCGACCGTCCAACGGGCCCATCAGCCGCTTTATCTCAGCATCCAGGTCGGGGTCTTTGGTGCGGTGCGCTTTGACTGTGGCAGGCGCCACCTCGGCCATCACGCAAGCTTGGCCCATCCGGTGACCATCTGCGAGAGCGGCGAGCAGCCGGTCCCGCCAGCGAGCCGGGTCGTGGCGGGACTTTCTGCGCTGACGAGGCTCTGCCATCACGTCACCGCTGCTCCACAGTCGGCAGATCCGCATGCTCGCCGCGAGCCAGGGCGTCCAGCACGGCCAGGGCCGCGGTCCGGCTCCAGGACCGACACGCCTGCGTGAGCGCCTGCGTGACATCGGCGGGCACCTCGTCCGATTCCAGATCCTCAACCTCCTGGGCGAGCAGGTCGCCGGGGCTGTGGAGCCACGCGGAGTCCAGGGCGGTGGAGCGCACCAGGTGGCGCAGCACCTCCCAGTGCTCGGCGGGCAGCGGCGGCACCTCGGCCAGCTCCAGCGCGTACAACCGTGCCAGCAACTCCTCAGCGTCAGGCAGCGTCGTGAGCCGCTCCAGGCCGCGGGCCCGAGCGAGCGCCTTGTCGACCTCGCCGACGCTGATACCGAGCTCGTCGGCGGCGCGCTTGCGTCCTCCCCGACCGTATTCCTCCACCCCCTTGGCGATCCATCGGGCGCGGTCATCGGCGGCGCGGGAGCGGGCTTCGTCGCCGCGAGCCTTGGCGGTCTCAGCCTCGCGGAGCCAGTGCGGCATATCGGTCATCGTGGTCTCCTGTTAGTCGGTTCTGCGAACGGGCTGAGCCCCCGGCGCGCGGCCGGGGGCGGTGGGGCGGGATGGTCAGTCCTCGTCGTCGTCCTCCCCGTCGGAGGTGGGGACGCCGTCGACATCGGTGACCTGCCACCAGCTCTCGTTCGGGCCGGCGCACCCAGCCAGCGCGCGGACGCTGTCTTCGTACTGCTTCTCGGCCTCCTCGCGAGAGTCGGCCTCCTCCAGTTCCTCGACCGCGCCGTCGGCGTAGTAGTGGGCCCACATGGCCGCCCCGGTGTCGGGGGAGTCGTAGGAGATCAGGGCGCTGCGGGCGGTGAGCTGGCCCCACTTGTCCTTGCTGGACGACTCGCGGCCTGCCGTCTGGAGCGCGGTGTTGAGCTGCTCTCGGACGGCGTCGGCGTACTCGGTGGTGACGTCGAGGCCGGTGACGGAGCTGAAGACGTTGCGGATCATGTCCGGTTCCTTTCGGGAAACGATTGGGGGTTAGAGGGCGGCGATGGCGGTGCGGATCCCGGTGACGACTGCGCCCCACAGCTCCTCGCGGGTGGCGACGCGGGACTCGCCGTAGCCGTAGCGGCAGTGGAGGTTTCCGGTGGTGGCGTCGAACCAGACCTTGTCGATGCTGCTGAGCAGCTTGTAAGCCTGCGAGTTGGAGACGCCCTCGCCCTGGTAGAAGGCGGAGGAGATACTCCCGGTGCCGTAGCGGCTGACCTCCAGGCCGGCGAAGTCTGCCCAGTCGTTGAGGTAGACGCGGTCGTTGCCGTTCTTGGTCCAGCGGTTGCCGCCGATGGCGGTCATCGTCTCGACGCTGAACGTAGCCGGCTTGGGCTTCTTGGTGCCGAGGGCGATGCGGTAGGCGAGGGAGGCGGTCTCGATGACCCACCGGCCGGCGACCTTGGCGGCGGCGACTGCGCCGATCCGGCACCAGGTGCGGATGGTGGCGACGGTGACGCTGGCCTGGGTGGCGGCGGTGGTGGTGTCCATCGGGGTTCCTTTCTTCGGCCTGTTCTCCCTACACACATAACTATGCCCCACCCCCTAGGTTTTGTCTATGGGATGGGGCATAGCTTTTTTGTGAATGTGGCGACGCCCCCACCCGAGGGCAGGGGCGTCACAGCGCTGTTCGGTTACCGGGCAGGCCGTCCCTACGTCAGCGGGCTCCCGCACCAGCGAACTCAGGCCAGCCGTGCACACCGACGCTGACACCGCTGCGGTAGAACTCCAGCCCAGCCGCGGTGTACGGCACCGTGTTGCCCGGCAGTTGATCAGCCGGAACCCATTCGATGCCGCCACATTTGTTCGGCTCGGCGTTGACGACCTCACCACCCCACTCCGACACGGCGAAGAACACCCCGATCCGGGGGCGCCCCTCAGGGGAGAGGTGATGGACGACGGTGGCCGGCCGCAAATGGTCGGGGTCGATGAGCACCCCGACCTCTTCGCGGGCTTCCCGTATGGCGCAGTCGATCACGGTTTCGCCGTCGTCGAGGTGGCCGGACGGCAGGCAGAACAGGCCGTCGGCGTACCCGGTTCCCTCGCGCAGGCACAGCAGGACCCGGTCTGCGCGTTCCAGGATCACGTGGACGTCAACGGTGACCTGCTGGCGCTGTGTCATTGGCCGGGCCTTTCTTGGTGCTGGTGTTATGGGCGTGACGATATCTGACCGATGCGGCCCACGATGGCCGCTGCGGCGTCTTGCGGTGTTATGTCTCCGGTGCTGATTCGGTGCATCACGAACCCGTCGGCGGCGAATACGTCGGCGAGTTCGTCGTACATGCGGGCTTCGGTGACGCTGGACCCGACGTGCTCGAACCGGCTGTGCACGCCGCGGACGGTCAGCCGCTGCTCTAGCGTGGCCGGGGTCGCGGTGACCAGAACGGCCAGGTGCGGCCGGTCGGCCAGCCGGTTGAGCTGGCGGATGTAGTCCAGCGGCACGCCGTCCCTGCTTTGCAGCACGTAGGAGGACGGCACGTATCGGTCGCAGACCACCACCGCGCCCTTCGCCAGCGCGGGGTGGATCTCCGTGGCCAGGTGGTGATAGCGGTCAGCGGCCACCAGGCACGCCAGCGCGGTGCCGCCGAAGGTCGCCGTCTGGTGGCGGGCCGCCGTCCCGAGCGGGCCGTCGGATGGCTCCCGGGTGGCGACCGCGGGGATGCCGGCGGCGGCGAGCCGCTGGACGACCAGGGCGGCGAGCGTGGACTTGCCTGCCCCGCCGGGGCCGTCCAGGGTGACGAACAGGCTCATGCGGTCCTCCGGGCGTGCTGGGTGCGGGCGAGCTCGGCCAGGTGCTGGTGGATCTCGCCCTCGGTGGCTTCGCCGAACTGGAGGCCGGAGGAGAAGTTGAACTCGTCACGCCCGCGCAGCGCCTCCTCATCGCCGCCGAGATCGACGGGCGCGTACGCCAGCAGCTGCTCGGGGGTGTAGCGGCCGGTGGCCATGAGCCGCGTCCACTCCGGGGTGCCGGGGTAGGGGCGGAACTGGAACACGCTGGCCCGGAACGTTCCCGGTGTGGCGGCGGTGAGGTTCCACAGCCTGTGGATGAGGTCGACGGTCGCCTGCATCTCCGCCCGGGTTTCCCCGGGGAAGCCGAGGATGAAGTAGCCCTTGATGCGGATCCCCCGGCTGGTGAGCCGCTGCACGACGCTGAGGATCATCTCGCGCGTGATCCGCTTGTCGATGTAGGCCAGCATCCGCTCCGAGCCGGACTCGATGCCGAGTGCGACCTCGCGGAGCCCGCACTCGGCGAGCAGGTCGAGGGTGGTGTCGGGCAGCCGGTGCAGGACGTTGATGCGGCCGGTGGCATCCCACGCCGCCCAGCTGCCGATCTTCTCGGCGGCGAACGCAGCCATCATCTGGTCGACCACACGGCGGGCGCCCAAGAACAGGTCGTCAACGAACCTGAATGCTGTGACTCCCCGCTCGTCGCGGAGCTGGTGCATCTCGTCGATGATGTTGAGCGGGTCTCGCACCCGGATGGTGATGTCGGGGTTGGCTGACACCGCGGCACCGCAGAAGCTGCAGTCGTACGGGCAGCCGCGCGCCCCAACCATGTTCGCCTCGATGCGCCCGTCGCCGGCCAGGTACGGGTCCTGGGTGAGGAACGCCCGGTTCACGAACGGCAGGCCGTTGATGTCCGGGGCGAGGTGGTGGCTGGTGCCGGGCCGGCCGCCGGTGACCGGGGTGCCGAGGAGCGGGTCGATCCACATGACGCCGGGCAGATCGGCCCGGTTGCGGTGGTCGGTGAGGAGCTCCACCACCCGGGTTTCGGCTTCGCCGAGGATGAGGGCATCGCAGCGGGCCATGCGCGGGTCGGTGAGGATCCGCTGGGGCATGGCTTTGGCGTGGTGTCCGCCGACCATGATGCGGATGCTGGGGTTGAGGGCTGCGGCGATGTCCGCGCTGATCTCGTACGTGGGGGCCAGCAAGTTGAACCCGGCCCAGCGGGGGGCGACCTCGTTGATCAGGTCGATGGTGTCGGCGATGGGGAGGCCGTGAGCTTCGGCGTCCAGCACGCCCACGTTGAAGCCGTGGGCTGCGGCGTAGGTGGCGATGTAGGCCATGCCCAAAACGGGCAGCGTGTAGTCGTTGACGCGGGGTCTGGCGGTGTAGTCGCGGAGGGGGGCGTTGACGAGGAGCAGGTCGAGCTGCGCAGAGGTGCTAGTGGTGCGTGGTACTCCCTTGATCAGTGCGTGCATGGTGGTCTCCCCAGGCAAGGGTTAGGACGGTCAGGGCGGATAGGTGCGGCCCGGCCAGGTGCTGCCACAGGGTGGCGAAGGCGGGTTCATCGGTGGGCCACACGGTGGATGGGTCGGCGAGCGCCGCCCAGGTGCGGACGGCAAGGTCGGCGTACGGGTAGAGGCTGTAGTCGCCGGTGTGGTCGGCGACTGCGGCGCCAGCAGTCCACGGGCCGATACGCGGCACCGCTTGTACGGCTTTGACCAGCACTTCGGGGGCAAGCTCCGCCCATTCGGCGCGGTGCGCGAGGTAAGCGGTAGCCGCAGCTTGCAATGGGCGGCGCTTGAAAGCCATCCCCAGCGCTGAGAACTCCTCCGGCGTGAGGGCCAGAACCCTCTCCGCGGTGGGGATAAAAGCCGTCGCCCCCGCGGATTGGCCGGCGGCAGCCCGGAACGCCCGGTGCATTTTGCGGGCCTGTCCGGCGCGGATGACCTGGCGGATGATCGCCGTGGCCAGCGCCTCCCACAGGTCAGCGTTGCGCACCCGCCGCACCGGGCCGAGCTGGTCGAGCGCGGTGCGCAGCCCTGTGGGGAGCGGCGCATTGTGCAGTGTGGCCGGGTTGTAGAGGTCGAAGGTGGGGGCGGGCCCGTCACCGTCGATCAGGGTGGCCCCGGCTGGGGTGATGAGCCACGAACCGGTCGGGGTGCGCATCGCGCGGACCGGTCCGGTGTCGGTGGTGTCCCACCCGGGGTGGTCTTGCATGGTCCAGCTCATGATGTGGTGTCCTCCATGGTGCGGGGTGGATCGGTGAGGTGAATGTGGCCAGGGTGGGCCACGTGCGCGACACGGTAGAGCATCGAGCGCCATCGTTGGCCTCCGGTGCGAAGACGGGTTGGCAGTCTGTGGTGCCCCCACCCGAGGGCAGGGGCGCTCATGTTGTGATCTGAGTTCACGATGGCGGGTGTGCAACTTGCATGGGGCGGGGCGTTGGCTACATGTCGAGCAGATCCGCAGTCTCGGTAAGGCCCACCGCTCGCAGGCCGTCGCCCTGTCCGCTCCGCTGGTTGCGGATGCAGTCGGCCACAAACAGGTCAACGGAGGCGACCAGCTGCTTTGAGAAAAGATCGCGTGAGTTGGCTCCGGTCAGTTGGGCGAAACGAGACAGGCCGAGGAAGTCCTCTTCTTCTGGCACTTGGTCCTCCAGGGGGAGTTGGTTCAGCGGGTGTAGGTGTGGCTGTGTCGTTCGACTCCGGCGGCGATGATCTGGCCGAGGTCGTATGCAGGGGAGCGGTCAAGAGACTCGCGGGCCCGGTCGTATCGGCGGGTGGTCCGCGGGTCTGCATGGCCGGCGAAGTCCTGGACTACGTGCAGCGGGTAGCCCTTGTCCAGCAGCAGCGTGATGACCGAGTGGCGGATCCCGTGAGGGGAAACCTCCGGCACGCCGGCCGCCCGGGTGATGCGCTTGATGAGCCGGTACAGGTACGGCTGGTCGATCGGGTTGCCTGTCGAGGTCGCGAAGAGCGGGCCGCGGAAGTCGCCGCGGTCGGTGAAGTAGCGTTCCAGCGCCTCGATGGCGAAGGCGGGCATGATGAACCGCTTTGTCTTGCCTCCTTTCACGGGAAGGTCGATGACTCGGTGGCCGCGGTCCCAGCCGAGGGCGCCGAACTGAGCGGCGATGATGGATCCGTCCCGGGCGGCCGTGGCCACCAGGAGCGCCAGGAGCGCGAACGTCCGGGAGGTCTCCCGCTCGCGCGCGTAGGCGAGCATCCGCTCCATGTCGTCTTCGGACATGCCGCGGGTGGATGACACGTCTGAGACCTGGGGGCGTTCCATCCCTTGACCGAACGGGTTGATGCGGGCGCGGCCGGCGCGGCTCAGGTAGGTGTACCAGGATGATGCGGCTGCGAGCCGGCGTGCCCGGGTGGCGTTAGCGAGTCCGGCGCTGCGGAGGGCTGCGGCGTATAGGTCGGCGTCGATCGGGTCTATGTCGGCGAGGTCGAGTCCGCGGGCCGCGGTGTAGGCGATCCACCATGAGACGTCGCGGACGTAGCCGCGGGTGGTTGCGGTGGAGTCGCGTCGTTCGCCGGACAGCCATGCGGCGGTCGCTTCCATGACGGCGGGGCTCGCGTCGGCGGAGCGAAGGAGGGCGGCAAGATCGTGAATGGTGGTTGCGGGTGGCCGGCCGGTCAGCACGAGCGAATTAGCAGAATCCGATTCGGGTTCGGCGAGGATGGGGCCCCAACTCGGCATGGCCTGTGCCACTACCTGATAACTGACATTGCCATGTAGTGGCGACTCGGCACCCGAACTCTCCCGAGTGACGTTCTGTTGACGAGATTCGTCAGCTTCACTCGGCGAGATGGAGCCCCAACTCGTGTCCAACATGCCGCCTCAATTTCCCTTCAGGATGGTAGGGAGTGACATCCAGTCGGATGCCACCCGACAGAGAGCTCAGGCGGTGAGTCGTTCGTCGGCTCGTCGGTCCGCCGCGGCGAGCGCCTCCCGGTAGCCGGGGAGCGGACGCATCCAGATGGTCGCCTTGATGTCGCGGGCGAGCTGGGCGAGACGCCCGGGGTTGTCTCCGTATGCGGTGATGGTCGCGTACGCCTCGATGAGGATGCGTCTCTGCTCCGCGGGGGTGAGCTTGTCGATCGCCGCTTCGGCTTGCGCCCGCTGCTCCGGTGTGGGTCGGTCGGCCATGAGCTCGGCCAGGCTGTCGGTCATCGTTCTCTCCTGTCAGGCACCCACGGGGGGCGCCACTCGCGGGTGTCAGGCGGCGAACATCTCGGCGTAGTCCCGGACCGCCGGAACCGGCTCGCCCTTCTCCCGGTGATCGGCTGCGTGTTCATCGGCGGCGCGCTGGGATGCAGGGGCGGTCTTGTAGTTGCTGCCGGTCCACGGGCAGTCTCCGCACCGCCACGCGTAGCCGCTGCGGTAGGGGTTGCTCCACACGTCGATGCCGAAGCCGACAAGGATCGCCCCTTTCGGGATCTCTACGGTGGCGGCGAGTTTCTTGACGAGCGCGTCCAGCACCGTCTTGCGGCCTTGGACGGAGTGGTCGAAGTGGCGGCGGGCCGCCGTTAGGTCGCGGTCGTAGAGGGCATCAGCGATGTCCTCGACTGCTTGGTCGAGCGAGCTGGTCATGCTGTCTCTCCTTCGGGCGCCCCGGGAGGGGCGCCACTCGGTAGGGGGTGGGGTTAGACGGATGCGGACAGCTCGGCATCGGAGGAGTTGTCAACGAGCCTCCCGAGGACGGCTGCTGTTCTTCTGATCTCGGCGTCGTCGTATCCCTCCCGCTGCGCGGCTGCGTTCGCAGCGAAGGCGTTTCTGAGCTTCTGAACCTGCGAGCTTCGAACCGGGGGAGCCTTGTCCTTCTTGCCCTTGTCCTTCGCCATGACGGTCTCCTTCGTTTGGGCGCTCTCGGGGTGAGCGGCGCTCCGGGCACGCGGCCGGCCAGGTGGGCGGTCGCGCACCCCCAACGGCCGCTACAGGTGGGAGGGCAGCTCGCCCAGGTCTTCGTCGCCCTCCATCTCGACCATGTAGGGCGCTTCCTCTCGCCACGCCCGGGCTAGGCCGCCGTACCGGCCGGCGCCGTAGGCCAGGAAGGTCAGGCCTGCGAGGAACACGCCTAGTCGTAGGTCCGCGGCCAGGGTCAGGTAGCCGAAGACGGTCAGCGCGACCACGGCGTAGGCCAGGTGTAGTGCGGTGTACGGGGTGGTCTTGGAACGGGCGATGGTTCGGGCGGCGCGGAGCGTGGGGGTGACGCGGGCCATGGTGTCCTCCTGTGGACATGGTCGGATGGAGCGGTCAGATCCTGGCGAGCTTGCGGCACGTCCTGCACGCGGGGCTGTAACCGGTGAAGTGAGTGGGACAGAGCCTGATCTGGTTTCCCGACTGCCCGCACCCTGGGCAGGTGTTCGGGCTGTTGTGCGGGGTGTGGCAGCTGAGGCACTGGTGGGTATTCACGTTGCTCTCCTTTCGGTGGGGTGCCCATGGTGAGCGCCCCGGTTAGTTGTGCTTGCCGTTCATTCGCCGCTGGATCTCCTTCTCGGTGGTGTGGAACTGCGGTCTCCGCGTCAGCTGAAGAACCGGCGTAAGCCCTTGGGTCTCGCGCCTGCGGACTGAAGCGCTTCCTCCTTGCGCTGGGCGGCTCCCCGTTTGCCGAACTGCTTCTCAAGCTGGGCTGCTGCTGCGTCTCGATCGCGGCGACTCACACCGAGGCCGTTCGCCGCTGTCGCGAGCTTGCGGATGTCGTCGGCGCTCCGGGTCGTTCCCTTGGCCTTGGCGAGCTGCTCGGGGGTCATCCTGCTGGGCATGTCGTGCTCCTCTGGTCGGGCGCTGAGGCGCGCCGGGGTGGTGTTCTTCGCGGTTGTGGTGAGCTGGTCAGCCGTTCCATCGGCTCCAGTGCTTGCCCAGGGCCAGCACCAGCACCCCGGCCACGCACATGGCCACGCCGGGCAGGTTGCCTCGGATGAAGTCCCAGACTCCGACCAGGGCCACGCCCGCGATGATCAGGTTGATGATCTGTTGGGCCAGGCTGTGAACGCGTTCCATGGCTTCGCCTTCCTTGGTGGTAGGGGTGGAGCGGTTGCCCCGGGCGGCCCTCCCGTCGCATTCGGGAGAGCACCCGCAACCCCCGCTGAGGGATGCGCCAGGTTGACCTGAGATGGAGGTTTTCCCGGTGTTTCAGAGCCTGCTTCGGGATGCATCCCTGCCTCCCTGAAGGGCTGTATCCGCTGGTCAAAGCCATGGAGAAGGCGAGGGAGGCGGTCAGGGAGAACTCCCTGCCTCCCTGCGTGACTCCCTGGTCGTGC
>JBHEME010000011.1:0-50527 GCA_046262755.1 Gemmatimonadaceae bacterium
GTACTACTTGATCAAGCTGAAGTCGACTGCAGCTATTGGAGCTGTACTGCCGGACGCCGATGCTACGAACCTGAGTCTCGACATGGCTGGAGGATCCGGTAAGGTCGCGCTTGTCAACCAGATCGTTACCCTCGGTTGTAACGGTGGTTCTTCGCCATGTTCCCCAGCTCAAGTCGCGCACATTATCGATCTCGTTGGGTACGGCAGTGCTAATTACTTTGACGGAAGTGCTGGCGCCCCCGCTATCAGTTCCACTCTAGCTGACTTCCGTGCCGACCACGGATGCACAGATACCAATAACAACGCGGCCGATTTTGCCGCTGCCGCTCCGGCGCCTCGAAACTCAAACACCAGCCGCGCGCCCTGTATAGTCATACCGCCGACAATCGGACCTCTCGATCACATTGTGGTCGCTGGCGGCAGTTCTGTTAACGCGGGATCTACGCTAATCCTGACGGCTGAACTGCGGGACGCCAGCGAACACGATATCACGGATCCGTCAGCGACCTTCTCATGGTCCTCGGCGGATGACGCTACCGCCCATATCGAATCGACTACAGCCAACACCGCGACGATCAGAGGTCGCGCGGCGGGCGGACCGGTCGAGATCACCGTGAGCGCCACGTCGAATAGCATCACGAAGACTGCCACACCAACTGTAACCGTTACGCCCGCTGGAGTCATCGTACCGAGCACGACATTCGTGTCGGAGATCCACTACGACAACAGCGGCACCGATTCCGGCGAAGCAATCGAGATCGAGGGCGACGCTGGCTCGTCACTCGATGGCTGGAGTCTGGTGATGTACAACGGGTCGGAAGGCTCGCTGACCCTGGGCGTTTACGCAATCGTTCCACTCGGAGGCGTGATCCCGACCACCTGTGGATCTCGTGGCGTGGTGGTAATCCCTTTCCCCGTCAACGGTATTCAGAACGGGCCCGCAGACGGATGGGCCCTCATAAACTCCCAGAGTCAGGTCACAGAGCTCAAATCATACGAGGGCACCTTTACAGCGCTCACCGGTCCAGCAGCTGGTCTAACCTCCACGGCGATCGACGCCGATGAATCAACGGCGCCAAGCGCGGGGCGCTCGGTTCAGCGCGCTCGCAATGGCGTCTGGTTTGGTCCGCGTGTAAACACCTTCGGCGCATGTAACGCCGAGCTTCCGCCGGCACAGGGAACGCTCACACTGGCAAGCGGCAAGACAGAGCTGGCGTTTGCCATGCAGACGCAGTTCTTCGCAAAACTAGGAAGCGAAGATGTCGCTGTAGTCTGGTCGACGTCGAACCCGGCGGTCATCACAGTCGACCAGAAGGGAGTAGTAACAGCCAAGGGAGTTGGTTCGGCCGACCTCACTGCCACGAGATCGGATGGCGCGTTCGGAACCGTTGATATGCTGGTCTACCTCGCCGCCGGTCCAACCGGGATCATTCGTCTAGGTCACAATACAGAGTTCGGAGAGCCCCAGGATGCCGATCCGAGCGACGACTTTCTGATTCGACGCCAGCAGTACACCGTTTCGTACAATCCGACACGGGGTGGCGCAAACTGGGTGAGCTGGAACCTCGACGCCTCGCATATCGGCGACAATGGCCGCTGCCCCGGTACTTGCTACAGCGCAGATACAGCTTTGTCGAACGCTGGCCTACCAGCCTACACCACGGCGGACTGGGTCAGCAACGTCAATGGAGCTGTCGGTTACGATCGCGGACACATGGCTCCCTCCGCCGACTGGACGTCTAGTGAAGCAGACAACAACACCACCTTTTTCCTGAGCAATTTCCTGCCACAGCGGGCCGACCTGAATCAGGGTCCGTGGGAAGTACTGGAATCCGCGCTTCGTGATTCTGTCGCAACGAGCCACGGGTCGCGCGAGGCGTACATCATCGCCGGAGGAATTTTCACCAATGGCGTAGGCCAGGGCACGCTCCTTAACCTTGGCAAGGTCGCGATTCCCGATTCCACTTGGAAGATTGCCGTCATCACCCCGGCGGGTGCTGGACTGCAAGCTGGCGGAACGCTGCCAGCGAACACGACGGTCATGGCGGTGAACATGCCTAACGTGCAGGGGATCAAGAGCAACGATTGGCGTATCTATCTCACGACGGTGGCCAAGATCGAAAGATCCACCGGATACAATTTTCTGGCGTTGATTACGGAGTCCATTCAGTGCCGCGTGGAGGGTCGCAACTGCAGCCCCACCGCGCATATCACCGGTGGCAGCAGCGCAACCATCGACGAGGGACAAGCGTTGACGTTCAGCGGCGCCACGTCGACCGATCCCGACCCTACCGACATTCTGAGCATGACCTGGACGGTCAACGGCACGACGGTCGCAACCGGCGAGACGCTCAATTACACTTTTGCCAACGACGGTACGTACCGGGTTGAGCTAAGCGTCAACGACAACGCCGGGGGGACCAGCAGTGCGAGCGTAACTATTTCGGTGCGCAACGTCGCTCCAACCATTCTTGCATTTGCGGGCGCGACGATTCTTCGCAGTGAGACGTACACGGCGACCGGTAGCTTCACCGACCCGGGCGCGGACTCGTGGACTGGTTCGGTGAATTACGGGGATGGCGACGCTACGCCGCCAATCTCACTCAGCGGCAAGAGCTTCACGCTCGCGCACACCTACACGTCGCCGGGAACATTCACGGTGACCGTAAGCGTTGGTGATGGTACAGTGACGTCGACCAGTGCCGCGACAGTGGTCGTGAAGTCCGCGGCAAATGGCATCAACGATCTGTACGCCGCCGTGGCGGAACTCACGCTGAACAAGGGACAGATAAACTCACTGCAAGTGAAGCTGAGAGCCGCCTTGAAGCAGCTCGATGCGGGTAACTCAACGCCCGCGGTGAATGTCCTTCAAGCGTTCAGACAGGAAATGGAGGCCACAATGCAAGGGGGCGGTGTCAGTGAACCCGTCGGGGCGCCGATCGTCGCCTACGCTCAGAGAGTGATCGCGAGCATTATGGCTCCTTAGCGATTCGGCGCGTTCTTCGATCTTATGGGCAATACGGGCAGCCGCGAGATACCCAACGCGCTGCCCGCATTCATTCACACTAGCCAGATTGCCGCCAAGTACCCGGAAGCAATCACGTTTCTACCGCGACTGTCTTGAGGCCTGCCAGGTTCCCGTTGGTGTCCAACCCCGCCACGTAACACTCGACCTCGATCGTCCCGATCCGATACACCCGCACATCCCTCAGACGAGCAGAGAGCAGTCGCATCAATTCCTCGTAACTCGGACGGAGTTTTTGCGCTTCGGAGTCGTAAGGATCGCTCGTCGCCGTATGAGGCGCGAAGAAATTCACGAGTGAGCGCTCCTCGACCGGAGCGTCGTTTGGTGCTCCGATCAACGCGGCGAAATCCGAAGGCGACGGCGACGCGTTCCGTCCGGGATAGGCAATGGCGAAAAACTCGAACGGGCGGTCGGACTCACTCGAATAAACGAGGTCCGAGCTCGCCCGCTCCAATTCCTTCCGCAGCTCCGGGTCAACCACCCCCGGCCCCGCGGGCCGGCTACTGCTCGGCTTCGAGATTGATCCTTGATTCCGCAAGATCGGTCAGGAGGTGATCGGTCTCACCTTCCTCGTCGAGCGTCTGCTGAAGAATCTGCGCCTGCTGCTCGAATCCGAGCTGACGCGCATACGTTCGCACTGTGCCATAGCCCGCCATCTCGTAATGCTCGACGTGCTGCGCGGCGGAAATCAGGCCCGCGTCCAGTACATCCTCATCCGGCTTTTCGCTGATCAACTCGCTCCCCTCTTCGATCAGCCCTTCCATCCCCACGCACTTCTTGCCGCGCGGACTTACGCCCAGCTCCTTGCAGATTGCCTCGAGGCGTTTGGCGTGCTCGCCCGTCTGTCTGAGATGCGTCTTGAACGCCGCCTTCAGCTCCGGGTGCTTCGTCGCCTTGATCATCTTCGGCAGCGCTTTGACTATCATTTTCTCAGCGCTATAGAGGTCCTTCAACTGCTCCACATAAAGGTCCTTCAGCGTATCGATTTCCATGATTTTTCTCCGTGCGAGGGTCGGGGTGTTTTGCCAGTCTGGGTTACGACTCAACAAGGCAATAGCAATGCCGCCGAGGACTTTTTCAGTTGGCGCGCGGAAGCGCCAACGTAAACGTCGAACCCTTTCCCCGCTCGCTCGTCACGGACACGTCGCCGCCCATCTGACGGGCCATATCGCGGCTGATGGCGAGCCCCAATCCAACGCCTTCCTGAGCCCGCGTGGGACCGGATTCGACTTGAATGAATGGGTCAAAAATCCTCTCCAACTGATCGGGGTCGATACCGATCCCCGTATCGCTGACACGTACCAGGACCTGATGGTCCAGGGAATCAGTCCCCAGGCGGATGGAGCCCCCCTCTCCAGTGAACTTGAGCGCGTTCGAAAGGAGGTTGAGAAGGATCTGTTGAAACCGGTCCCGGTCGGCGCGCACGAGGACGGAGGCGTCGCCCGGCTCATAACTCAGAGAGATCTTCTTGGCATCCGCCTGCGGCTTTACCAACTCCTCGGCAACGACAAGGGCGCTCTCCACCGGAAAGTCCTCGACGTTGATTTCCAGTTGCCCTGATTCGACCTTGGCGAACTGGAGGATGTCGTTGATAATCGACAGCAGGTGCGCCTGGCTGCGGTTAATCCGCTCGAGATCGGCGACCTGCGCCTCGTTCACAGGTCCCCGGAGTCCCATCTTCAGCAGCTCCGCGTAGCCTGCGATAGCGTTAAGCGGGGTCCGCAACTCATGCGACATCGTGGCCAGGAATTCCGATTTCGCGCGATTGGCCTCCTCACTTTCTTTCAGCAAGCGAGCCTGTTCCGCCTCGAGTTGACGGCGCTGTGTTAGATCGCGGACATAAGCAGTGAAAAAGGCGGGGCCAGGTAAAGGGACTCGCACGATCGCGAGCTCCACCGGGAAAATCGATCCGTCGGAGCGCATGGCTTCGATTTCTATGCGCCGGCCCAAGACGTGTGCCTCGCCCGTCGCCAGGTAGCGGGCCATCCCGCGCAAGTGCGCCTCGCGGTGGGCCGGTGGAATGATGAGATCGACCATTGGCTTACCGATCACGTCTTCCTTGCGGTACCCGAACGTCGCCTCGGCAGCTGGATTGAATTCGGTGATGATGCTCCGCTCGTCGCTCGTGATGATGCAGTCAAGCGCCGTGTCGAGGATCGATGCCTTGCGCACCTCGCTCTCGTGCTCGGCGCCGAGGGCGCGCGACCGTTCCAGAAACTCGCCGAGCTGGTAGCCGACACCCTCGGCGGCATTGAGTAGCGTCTGGTCGGGGGGCAGGATGTCTTCGCCGAAGAACTCCATGATACCGAAGAATTTTTCCGCGCTCTTGACTGGAAACGCGAAAACGGAATGCAATCCGTCCCTCGAGGCTGCCACGGAGCGGGGATACCGCGCGGGAGTTGCGACATCGCTTTCCCAGAAGGGATGCAAGGAATTCCAGACGTGTCCGGGAACGCCTTCGCCCAAGCGAAGGGTGAGGCCGCGCGTCTCTCGATCGAAGTCCTCGAACTGGCGTCCCCCGCTTCTGAAGGTCTTGGTAGGGTGAAGCAGCAGGTCCACTCGATCCAACTCCCAATAAGAGGCGTAGCTCCAACGGAGCGTGCGGGCAACCTCTGACAAGACCGTTGAGATGGTTTCTGCCGGCGTCCGCGATTGAGCGATGAGCCGGCTCACGAGGTGCTGAACGCTCAGACCCCGCTGGGTTTCGCGGCGCGAGGTCAGATCGGTGACAACGAGAAGCAGACTGCAGCCTTCGCCACGATCGCTGGCGCTCCGGGCGGCCGTGACGCTAACCCAGAGCGGTGTGCCGTCCTTTCGCCGATAGCGCTCCTCGATCTGGGTTGCACTCACTTCTCCGGACCGGATTCGCGCAAACTCCTCTGCCTCGGCCTGCCAATCTTCCCGGTCGACAATCGCCTGGTGATCGCGTGCGAGCAGCTCCGCGCGGGAATAGCCGAGCAGCTCGCAGAGGCGATCGTTCGCGACGATCCATCGGTTGCCGGACGAGAGCACGCCCAGGCCTACACGCGCATTGTCGAAGTAAGTAGCGAAAGGACCGTCCGGCATCACAGTAGCGAAGGCATGACGTCACTAATGGCAGGATTTCAGCCAGACACTGCCGAAGGTAGGGCTTCGTGTCGCTGTTATATTCCTCACATGAAAATCGAGTTTACCCCTCGCCAATCGGACGGAGTGGAACGCCACGTTCAAGTCTCTGTGCCGGCCGAAGCGGTGAGGGACGCTGAGGAGAAAGCAGCTCGACGCTACGCGTCGACTGTTCGTCTCCCGGGCTTTCGCCCGGGTAAAGCTCCAGCCACCGTCGTGCGCAAGAAGTTCGGCGAGGCTATCAGGCAGGAAGCACTCGAGGCGCTTGTAAGAGAAGCCTACCAGGAATTTGTAGAAAAGGAGAGCATCAAGGTCGCCGCCCAGCCCCACGTCCACGACCTCAAGTTCGAAGAGGGCAAGCCGCTGACGTTCGAGCTGCACCTCGAAGTCCGTCCCACGATAGAGTTGGCACGGACGAACGGATTTCGCATCGAGCGTCCAACGGTACAGATCACCGACGATCAGCTGAACGAACAGCTCGAGCAGATCCGCGACGAGAAAGCGACGTGGACCCCTGTCAGCGAGAAGCCGGCGCCCGGCGACATGGTTAACGTCCAGATCGCGACTGGCTCGCCGAGCGCCGAGGCCGCCGAGGCCAAGAGCTATCCGCTCGTCCTCGGCGCCGGACAGGCAATTCCGGGGATGGAGGAGCTGATCATGTCGGCCCTTCCCGGAGAAACCATCGAGAAGCCAGTTAAATGGCCCGATGATTTTCCCGACGAAGCCCAGCGCGGTCAGACAAAGACGGTCCGCGTTACACTCAATGAAGTGAAGCGCAAATCAGTCCCCGCACTCGATGATGCATTCGCGCGCGAAGTCGGCGATTTCGACTCGCTGGAGTCCTTGAAAAACGCTGTCCGCACCGATCTGGAGCGCCACGCCCAGCAGGAGGCCGAAGCGGGTGTCAGGCAGCAGTTGATCGATCAAATCGTTTCGGCCAACGCGTTCGAAGTGCCACGGAGCTGGGTCCAGCAGTTCGTGCAGAACTACGCCGAGGCTTACAAAATTCCCGCCGAGCAGCGCGAACAATTCGCAGGAGACTTTCGATCAATGGCGGAGCGGCAGATCAGACGGGACCTCGTCATCGAAACGATCGCCGAAAAAGAAGGACTCACCGCGACGGAGAAAGATCTGGACGATCGCATCGCCGAGCAGGCCGAGAAGAGGGGCGTGAATCCCGGCCAGATTTACGCGCAGCTGGAGAAAAGTGGCCGTTTGAAGGAGATGGAGCGCAGCATCACCGAAGACAAAGTGTTCAGTTGGCTGCTGGACAGAAACGATGTTCTGACTAATGCCTAAAAAGGAAGAAGAAGAGCCAATGCCGACGATCTACACGCCGTACGTCATCGAGCGCTCGAGCCGCGGCGAGCGCACCTACGATGTTTTTTCCCGACTCCTCATGGACCGCATCATCTTCCTCGGCACGCCGATAAACGATGATGTCGCCAATATTGTGATCGCGCAGCTCCTCTTCCTGGAGTCTGACAATCCGGAACGGGACATCCACATCTACATCAATTCCCCCGGTGGAAGTGTGTCCGCCGGCCTGGCGATCTACGACACGATGCAATTCCTCAAGTCGCCGGTGAATACGAACTGCATGGGACTGGCGGCCAGCATGGGTGCTTTTCTCCTGGCGGCGGGTCGGCCGGGCAAGCGATCAGCACTACCCCACTCGCGCATCATGATTCACCAGCCTTCGCAGGGCGGAGGCGGTGGGACTGCCTCGGACATCGAAATCCAGGCAAAGGAGATCCTGCACCTGCGGTCGGCGATGAACAAGCTGATGGCCAAGCACACTGGACAGCCCGTAGAGCGGATCGAGAGGGACACGGACCGCGATCGCTTCATGTCCGCTGAAGAGGCAAAGGAGTACGGCATGATCGACAACGTCATTTCCTACCGCGGAGAGATGGAGGAGGCTCTCAAGAAAGCGTAGACCTCTCGCCGCCTGTCCGGTTGGCCGCCGTATTGTTACTTGTGAAAATCTTCACGAGTCCTGCTCCGTATCGTTCGCTTGACCGTTTTCCGACCGACTGTTAGCTATCTTTAGCCAGGCCCGGTGTTGGATTGCTGAGCCGCCATTACCCCGTTCCCCCGTGGATCAATGTCCCAAGAGAAGCATCTTCGTTGCTCGTTTTGCGGAAAATCGAAGGATTCGGTTCGGAAGTTCATTTCCGGCCCATCCGTTTACATCTGCAACGAGTGCATTGCTCTCTGCAATGAGATTCTGGCCGAGGACGAAGAGAGGGAAGTCGCTGAGGCTATAACTCAGGTCCCAGCGCCGCAGGAAATCAAAGATGTGCTGGACCAGTATGTGATCGGGCAGGAACAGGCGAAGAAGGCACTGGCGGTATCGGTTTACAACCACTACAAGCGCATCAACTCCACGTCGCTAAAAGACGACGATGTAGAGCTCGATAAATCCAACATTCTGCTGATCGGACCGACCGGAGTCGGCAAGACACTGCTGGCGCGCACGCTGGCCCGGATTCTGGACGTTCCTTTTACAATCGCGGACGCTACCACGCTTACGGAAGCCGGTTACGTCGGCGAAGACGTCGAGAATATTCTGGTGCGGTTGCTCCAGGCTGGTGACTTCAACGTCGCCGAGTGCGAGCGCGGCATTGTTTACATCGACGAGATCGACAAGATCGCGCGGAAGTCGGAGAATCCCAGTATCACCCGCGACGTGTCGGGCGAAGGGGTACAGCAGGCTCTGCTCAAGATCATCGAGGGAACCGTCGCGTCGGTTCCGCCCCAGGGCGGACGTAAGCACCCACAGCAGGAGTATATCCAGCTCAACACCAAGGACATTCTCTTCATCTGTGGTGGCGCGTTCGACGGACTGGAGAAGATCATCGAAGCTCGCACCGGTCGCCGTCAGATTGGATTTAACGGCACCGCGGCACGCGACAAAAAGCTCGCCCAGACCAAAATGTTCTCTGAAGTTGAACCGGATGATTTGCTTCGTTACGGCCTGATTCCCGAGCTTGTGGGCCGCCTGCCGGTTACGGTGGCACTCGAAGGCCTGGATGAGGACTCGCTGGTCCGGATCCTCAAGGAGCCGAAGAATGCGCTGACCAAGCAGTACGCCAAGCTCTTCGGTCTCGAGGATGTGAAGATCACTTTCGACGAAGCCGCGCTCGTCGCGATAGCGACCAAGGCCCTCAAGCGTGGAACGGGAGCTCGCGGGCTTCGCGCGATTCTCGAGGAAGTTCTCATGGAAGTGATGTTCGATCTTCCGGGTCGAGAGGATGTCGTCGAGGTGAAGGTCACCGAATCCTGCATCACCAACGGCACCCAACCGCTGCTCGAGATCTCACCGATCCGGAGAAAGAAAGAGGCCTAGGTAAGTACTCTGCTCCCGTGGCGCGTCCGGGTAGATTACAAGGCTTCGACTGTTCAGCCTCGGTCTAGACATTACCCAATTGACGCCAATTTTTGAACGCGACAACGAAAGCATCCCGACGTCGGACCGCATACCGGTCCTGCCGCTTCGGGATGTTGTCATTTTCCCTTACGTCGTAATCCCGCTTTTGGTCGGTCGCCCGGCGTCGCTGGCGGCGATCGAAGCGGCGCTGGCGGAAGACAAGATCATCCTGCTCGTTGCCCAGCGCGATGGAGAGAAGCAGGAGCCCGCCGCGGCCGACCTTCACCGTACGGGTGTAATCGGCCGCGTCGTTCAGGTTTCGCGGCTTCCCACTGGCACGACGCGGGTACTCGTCGAGGGCGTAGCTCGGGCGCGCGTGACCCGCTACATGCCATCGGCGAATGTCCTACGCGCGGCGGCCGCGCCCTTTCCGTTCGATGGCGGATCGTCGCAGGATGCCGAGACAGAGGCACTGAGCCGTCGAGTGGTGAACTCGTTCGAGGAATACGTGGGGCTGCACCGACGGATCCCGCCCGAGATCATCACGATCATTCAGAGCACCGACTCGATCGAACGGCAAGCGTTCGGCATCGCCGCGCACGTTGCCGTCAGGTTCGAGCTCCGCCAATCACTGCTTGAAGCCGAGACTCTCCGACACTTGCTGGAAATGCTGGCTGAGCTGCTCTCCGGTGAAATCGAGCTGTTGCGGCTGGAGCGGAAAATCGACGATGATGTTCGGGGCGCGATGTTCCAGAACCAGCGCGAGTTCTATCTGCAGGAGCAGTTGCGGGTAATCCACCGCGAGCTGGGCGAGGAAGACGGAGACGACTTCGCCGAGCTCGAGGCGCAGGTTCGGAAAAAAGCACTGCCACCCGTAGTTGAAGAGAGGACTCTTCGCGAGCTGCGAAAGCTCCGACGGATGCCGCCGATGTCGCCGGAGTTCACTGTCGCGCGGAATTTCGTCGACTGGATCGTGGCGATTCCGTGGAAAGAGCGCACCGACGAAGTGCTGGATGTTGCGCACGCACGCGCGATCCTCGACGCCGATCACTACGGTCTCGACGAGGTGAAGGATCGCATCCTCGATTTCATCGCCGTGATGTCACTCGTAGGACGTCTGGAGGGTCAGATTCTCTGTCTTGTCGGACCGCCGGGTGTCGGCAAGACTTCACTCGGCCGGTCGATCGCGCGGGCGCTGGGTCGGAAGTTCGTGCGCATGGCGCTGGGTGGCGTAAGAGACGAAGCGGAGATTCGCGGACACCGCCGCACGTACATCGGGTCGATGCCGGGACGGATTATTCAGGCAATGAGACGCGCTGAAGTCGTCAATCCGGTGATTCTGCTCGACGAAGTCGACAAGCTCGGTCAGGATTTCCGGGGCGATCCGGCGGCGGCGCTGCTGGAGGTTCTCGATCCCGAGCAGAACACGACCTTCAACGACAATTACCTGGAAGTAGACTACGACCTGTCGCAGGTGCTATTCATCACGACCGCCAACTCGCTGGCCGGAATTCCCGAGGCGCTGCGCGACCGGATGGAAATCCTGCGCATCGCGGGTTACCTCGATCACGAGAAGCTGGCGATAGCAAGGCAGTACCTCCTGCCCCGCCAGATCGAAGCGAACGGATTAAAAAAGGAAGAGGTGGTGCTCGAGCCGGACGTTCTCACGGCGGTAATGCGCGGCTACACCCGCGAAGCTGGGGTCCGCGAGCTCGAGCGCCGTATTGCGCGCATAGCGCGGAAGTTGGCGCGGAAGCGCGCCGAAGTATCGAGCACAGCCGCTCAGCAAGTAGTTCGTGTGGACGACCTGAAAGAGCTCCTTGGTGCGCCTCCTTTCGACCCCGACGATACGTCTCTCGACGACAAAGTCGGAGTCGCTTCGGGCCTGGCGTACACCTCGGCGGGCGGCGAAGTGCTGGAGATCGAGGTCAGCGTGGTCAAGGGTCGTGGTAAGGTGCAGCTCACGGGGACGCTCGGCGATGTGATGAAGGAGTCGGCGAGCGCGGCGCTCTCCTACGCCCGCGCCCGTGCGAGAGCGCTGCACATCGAATCGGAGTTCTATAGAACGCGCGACATCCACATCCACATGCCCGCCGGCGCCACGCCCAAGGATGGACCGTCGGCCGGGATCGCCATTGCGACAGCGGTGATAAGCGCACTCACGGGAGCTCCGGTGCGCGGGGATGTCGCGATGACCGGAGAGATAACGCTGCGCGGGCGCGTCTTGCCTATCGGCGGGCTCAAGGAAAAATCGGTTGCCGCGCACAGGAACAAAGTGAGCGACGTCATCATCCCCCACGGCAACGCGCGGGACATTGAGGAGCTTCCGGAAGAAGTGCGCGCGTCGGTGCGATTTCATCCGGTCAAGACAATGGACGAAGTGCTGGCGCTCGCGCTTCGGCCGCGTCCCTCCGTCGCACAATCCTCGGGCGAGCCGCTGTACGATTCTGTAACGCACTGAATGCCGACGGACCCGCCATCCGATCCGTTGATCATCCGCAACGTGGAGTTCATCGGCGGAATGACGGAGACGGAAGGGTGGCGACCAGAGTCTTCGCTCCCCGAGATCGCCTTCGCGGGCCGCTCCAACGTCGGCAAATCTTCCCTGCTCAACGCGCTAGTCCGCCGAAAGTCGTTTGCGCGTGTAAGTCGCACGCCGGGGCGGACGCGCGAGATCAACTTTTTCCGAATAAACAACGGGTTTGTCTTCGTCGATCTCCCAGGCTATGGATACGCGCGAATTTCCAAGGAGAGGAAGGCGGCATGGCGGCCACTCATCAACAGCTACCTACGGCGAACCGCGCAGCTGCGCGGGATGGTGCTGTTGCTGGACATTCGGCGCGACCCGAGCGATGATGATCGGGCAATGCTCGATTTTCTGGCCGAGATAGAGGTGCCAACCATCGTCGCACTGACAAAGACCGACAAGTTGAGCAAGTCGGCGGCGCAAGAGCGCGGTCAGGCAATTTCTAGCGCGCTGGCGCTGCCGCCGGAGCAGGTGATTCCGTTCAGCGCCCACTCCGGCGAAGGACGCGTGGAGCTGTTGGAAGCCATTACTGAGCTCGTTGCGGTGCCTGTTGAGGACAAGACTTCGTGAGACGGCCCTGGCGCTCGCCGGCCATACTTGGCGCGTCGTTGTCGGGTGCGCAGGCTACCATCACGGCGGCGGCCACGGCGCTCGTCCTCGTAGCCTGTGCAAGCTCGACTCCTTCGGCATCGGCGGCGCAGACGGGGATCGCTCCGATTGGCGATGACACAACCGGACGCGCCAACGTGCCGCCCGGCTATGGGACGCTCCGGCAGGACGAGCTTGCGATCCGACTGGAGCTGCAGGGATTGATCGTTCGGGCGATACCGCTCGACGAGAACATGATCCGACTGCTCACTCCGGACTCGTACCGCGCGTTGCGGGAGCTGCAGGAGAGCAACAAGCAGTCGATTGCCGCCGTGACGCGGCGCACGGGGGGTCGGGCGCCAGATCTCTGGTACGTCTCCTTCTACGGAGTGGAGCCGGACGTGCATTTCAGCCCTATGGAGCTCGTCATCACCAGCAGCGGCCGGGACTTTCGTGCGCTGGAAGTTATTCCGCTCAGCTCGGGTTTCGGCGAGCAGAGATTGAGACAGCGAGAGACGCAGAGCGCAATCTATTTGTTCGATGAGAACATCGACCTCGACCAGCCGCTGACAGTTACGTTCCAGAATCAGCGTAGCGACGCGTGGGAGCAAATCCTGACGCGGGTCGAGCGCGAGCGTGCGCTCGTGCGGGCGCGCGCATCGCGACCAACACAATAGCCTCCCAACCCTTCGAGTCCATGGCGATCTACCCGTTACGAAAACTTCCCACCCTCCCGATCGCGGGTGTCGGAACGCAGTGGCTGGAAAGGCTCAGCGATGATTTGAGCTCGGGGGTCAATCGGGCTGACGTCTGCCGGCGCTCGCTGTGCGAGATCGCATATCCAACGTTCGCCTCGAGCTGGGAGACCGCAGTGGAGGATGCGAAGCTGCCACTCGCGACGCGTCTCGCGCTCTCCGCGCTCGATTCGCGCAACGTGACGCTCGAGCCCGAGTACTACGCCGAGTGCGATGACGCCCGCTTCCAGAAAGTGAAGCCGTTGCTCTGGCTCTGGTATTCGTTCGACCGTACACCACTGGGCGGACAGAACGTCGAGCTCGGCGTACAGCTACGGCGAATTCTGGCGCGCCACATCTTCAAGAAATGCGGAGAGAACTTCAAGGCGTTTCAGCACGTGGAGTTTTCGTTCGGGTACAACATGGAGGTTGGCGACAACGTGGTCGTGCACCGTCACGTGCTGCTCGACGACCGCGGTGGAATCTCCCTCGGTAACAACGTCTCTATCAGCGATTACGCCAACGTCTACAGCCACACCCACAGCATCGTCGATCAGCGCGATGTCACGGATGCCCTCACGCGGCTGGAGGACGGAGTGCGCATCACTTACCACGCAACGGTGCTGGCGGGCGTGCACGTAGGGGAACAGGGAATGGTGGGAGCCATGGCGGTCGCCACCAAGGATGTGCGGCCCTATCACGTTTACGTCGGGATACCCGCGAAGAGTGTGCGGGTCAAGCCGAACGCGCCAGCCGGGTTGGACAATGTGACCACAGTAAAGCGGCGCTGATCTCGCGCACCATCCGTCCGCAACTGGGCGCGCTCCGTGATAGCGATCGGTTGTCCCCGTCCTAGATAATCCTCAGTACGTCCTCCACTGGGCCGGCGTCGCCAGTCGCGAGCAAGCGTTGTGCGTCGCGCAGAGCGTGGGCCTCACGCGGCCAGGTGACCCGCCGACACGCATCGTCAACCGACAACCATTCGCATTGCTGGTGCTCCTCGCCCAATGAGACTGTGGCGTCTTCTGATACGAACGCGGCAAAAGTGATGCACATCTGAATCGTGCTGCTGGCGTGAAGGTAGAAGCTGCTGGCGGTCACATTGTAGAGCGCATCGATCTCGAGGCCGGTCTCCTCGCGCACCTCGCGCACAGCTGCTTTTTCAGGACGCTCGCGGGCGTCAATCTTTCCGTAGACCGTTTCCCAGGATTCGGGCCGTTTTCCCCCCGCGGCGCGCTGTAGCGTCAGCACGCGCCAATCGCCGCCATTGCGGCGGATAACAAACACCTCGACGACACCCGCAACGATTTTCGTCATTGTATTGTTTGCGCGTCTCTCGTTTGCGATCGGTTTTGCAATATCATATCCACCGGGAGCATCCCGCGTTGTGGTTCGGGGGCTTTCGGGCTCGAGTACACGCACGAGCTCCTGCGCACTGGTATTGCCGGCAATGAGCTGCGCCGCTCCGCATCCCCACAGCGACCGTGTCCCCGTCTCGCGCGCCGCTAGCAGTAGACGTTCTGGTGGGTCGTTGCCCGCGATGGCGCGCTCTATTTCCGGTGTGCTCACGAGCACTTCGGTTACGGCGACCCGGCCGGAGTATCCAGTCATCGAGCATTCGCTGCATCCGACCGGCATGTAGATCATCGAATCTTCCGGTATCGATCCGACCAGGCGTCTTGGCACTCCGGCATTGGCGACGAGCTTGCACGCCGGGCAGAGTCGCCTGATCAGTCTTTGGGCCACGACTCCTTTGAGCGCCCCGGCAAGCTTCGCCGAATCGACGCCGAGATCGGTCATACGGATTATGGAGCTGCAGGCGTCGTTTGTATGAAGCGTTGCGAAGACGAGGTGCCCGGTGAGCGACGCCTGGAGGGCGATCGCCGCAGTTTCCCGGTCGCGGATTTCACCAATCAGGAGAACATCGGGATCCTGTCTCAGGACGGAGCGCAGCGCCGACGCGAAAGTGAGACCCGCTTTTTCGTGGATCTGCACCTGCACGATGCCGGGAATTCGATACTCAACCGGATCCTCGACGGTGATGATGTTCACACCGCGTAACAGCAGCAGCCGAAGTGCAGCGTAGAGCGTGGTCGTCTTACCGGAGCCGGTTGGACCGGTGACAAGAATTAAGCCTTCACGGACCTCCAGCAACTTCTGCATGCGGGGGCCATCCACCGGATCCAGCCCCAGCGATTCGACGGAGCGAAGCGCCGAGCGGGAATCGAGAATGCGAATGACGACCTTTTCGCCGTGAGACGCGGGAAGGGTCGATACACGAAGGTCCACGCGTCCGCCGTTGATCGCGACTCTGGCACGACCGCCTTGCGGCCGGAGGCGGTCGGCGATGTCCATCTGGGACATTATCTTGATGCGCGAGACGAGGGGAACTCCGACGGGCTTCGGAAGCATCATGACCTCCTTTAGCATTCCGTCGATACGATATCTCACCGCGATGCCACTCTCGCCCGCCTCTAGGTGGATGTCGCTGGCGCCGGCAGCGATTCCTTCCGCAACGATGTGGTCGACGAGCTTTATCATCGGGCGCTCAACCTCCCGCTCGTCGAGTTGGCCGTCGGTATCCTCCGCTTTCTCGACCACGGGCTGCGAGCCTGATTTTCCCGCTCGATCGAGCAGCTTACTCACGCGCTCGACCGGCGCGTAGACTTCCTCGATTCGCTCAGCGATTCGGTGCGGGGGTGCGAGCGACATCCGGACGCTTCTTCCAGTGGCAAAGGCCAGCGTCTTTTCGCAATCAAGGTCGTAGGGATTTGAGGTCGCGATGTCGAGCGTCGAGCCTGAAAGCGACAACGGCAGGATGCGGAACTTTCGTGCGAGTCTCTCGGAAACCTTGTCACGAGCCTGCGAGCTGACCAGAAGTCCGTTCGCTATGCCGACATGCGTGCGAGCAGCGAGAGCTCCGAGAATTTCCTCATCGGCAATCAGCCCGCCGCCAACGGCCGCTTCCCACAGACTTGACGTGTTCGCGCTCTCCAGGGATTTCAACGCGGTGGCAGGAAGCAGTTGGCTCAACACCGGCCACAGCCATGGGTCGGTGGCTGAAGTCTTGATCGCGGAGGCCACGATTGAGCGTAGCCGTCTGGGCGATTCAGGGCGTGGTCAAATCAATTCTGCCGGCATCGACGACCGTCTAGAGAACGCTCCAGAAATCCCGTCCGATGTCGACGGAGAAGGTCCAGCGCCCCCGACGGAGACCGCGGGCAATATCGAGTCGCAGTATATCGAACACTGTCAAGGCACCGAGTCCGAGTGCGGGATACCATCCCTGGTGCGGAGGCTTGAACGGCGCTGAACGGTTGACCCACACCGCGGTCGCAAACGGAGCCAGCGTGATTGTTCCAGGCGCGCGCCCGTAGCGAGCTAGCGGGATCGGATAAAAGGGAGCGAGAAAACGCCATTCTATCCGTTGGCTCACCCCTGCCCGGCCAACGAATTCATGAAAATCATAGCCAGACCCGGTGGTGGGGCCGCCGAGGAAAACCATCTGCTGCGCCGGCACCCGCGAACCGGTGAAAACTCCGGATGCGAGGGTGTGCAGCAGCAATCTCTGCGAGCCAAACGGGCGCTGCAAATCGACTATAGCGGCTGGGCGGAGCAGTTGATCGTCGAGTCCCGGAAAGGTCGAAGTGCGGCGAATTCCGTTGAGCTCAAAGTGGGCAGCCAGCTCATATCCGCCCAAGGTGAGGCTCGTGGGTCGATCGAGAGCGAAGGTAATGCGATTGTCGCGACGGGAATCCGCTGGTATCGTCGGCTCGAACGTCCCCGACGCTGATTGCGCGTGAACCTGGACCGGGTTTTGACGCTCGTAGGCATACTCGAACGACGGTCGCCATCCCTGCCGCATAAGTGAGCCAGCGAAGGAAATGCTGTGAACGTCGTAGAAATCGGTGTAGTCGCTGCCAAATTCCTGCGCCGCGATGGTATTGAACACGAGCGAACGCTCCTGCTCGAGGCTTACATCGTGGTAGTCTCGCTGCACGCTGAGAGTGAGCGATGAGCCGGCGCCCGTCTTGTACTCCAGAGCTCCGCGCCCCTTCGGTTCCTTGTCGCTGAACCCGTACCGTCCCCAGGCAGCGATTGCGAATCCATTGCCTATCCGCTGCAAGAATCCCGTGCCGAGCGCCAGACCCTCTACTCGATTGAACCTGATAAGGTCCGAAATGTGGTGTGCGGAGAGAGCGAAACTTCGGCTCCGCTGCAGTGCCTGCTCGCGAACCAGCGCGCGCGCTTCTTCCTGGACTTTTTGCACATCCTCGTCGCTGATTGCCCGAACATCGGGAGGCAATGAATCGAGAACGCGTCCAGTGAAGGGGTAAGGATTGCGCGCCCGCTCGTCGGGCGGCGCCATCACGATTTCCGGTCCGGTGAAATAGCTGGCGGGAATGCCTCTGTTAACTTCGTAGCAACAGATCTCCCACCGTCCGCGAATAATTCCCCGCGCCGGGTAATCGAGCCACGACCCCGTTCGGCGAATTTCAATCTCCTGGCGACGCGGCAGCCAGAACCGGCCTTCGATGAGCGCGTTCTCGAGAACGACAGAGACGTCTTCCAGATTTTTATCGATCAGCGCGGCGCGAGTAAAACTGAAAGCCATCCGCACTACTTCGCCCGTTTCACGATCGATGTATACAGCGCCGACAGCTCGTGGCTGCTTGTCGTCACGCGGGCGAACCCGGACTTCGTAGACATCGAGGACGCGGGGCCCGAGACGAATCTGCAGCGAATCGTTGATCGCAAAGTCGTATTCCTGGAGGCCGATCGGCGAGAGGGGGTGCGGTACGTCCTGTACCTCATCGCCTTCTCCGATGCGGATGACGTTGCGGAAGTTGTTCTGGACGATGCCGAGATGGTCGCGGTGGTAGTTGATGTCAGTCGGCAGGAGTAGCGTATCACGGCGTCCCATTATGCGCTGCTTGCTCATGTCGGGCGCGCGCCAATAGACTTCGAGACCGAGCTCGTCGGCCTTGACGATTTTCGGCGGCTCGGGAAATCCTTCTCCAAATTGCGCCAGGAACGTCACGTAGCCGTGAGCCGTCGCCTTGTAATCAACGAGACCGGTGTCGGCGAGTTGAAGCGCCCGACGTTCGGTCGCATGCTCCACCAATGCGCGGCTGCGCGCGTCATCCCAGACCTGTTGGGCGGACAAGTTGCCCGCGGAGAGGATCGGAACGAGAGCAAGGAGGATCGAGCGACGCTTCATGGACGAAAGTTACCCGGCGGTTGAGCGCGAGCAATTGCGAACACGCTTAGCTTCCAGCAACCGATGAGTCTGGAAGATTTCAAGACAAAGGCCGCCACTGCCTCGCTCGTTCCGGTGTGGCGCGACTGTCTCCTCGACACCGATACCGCTGTCTCAGCTTTCGCGAAGCTGAGACGCGGCCCTTTCGCGTTCCTGCTCGAGTCAGCGCCGGCAGGTGGGGAAACGTGGTCCCGATACACCTACCTCGGCGCCGAGCCGCGTTCGGCGTGGAGATTACGCAATGGTGTCGTGGAAGACTGGACGAAAGAACGTGGTTGGCACAACGCTCGTTCACCAAAAGACCCACTGGCTGATCTGGAAAAGCTGATCGACGCGAGTACACCTGCCGCAGTTCCGGACCTCGGGGATTTCTGGGGCGGGACCGTGGGGTATTTTGGCTACGACATTGTCCGCCTCATAGAGAAGCTTCCCAATCGGCCGCGCGACGACCTTGGCGCGCCTGACGCCTTGTTCATGTTCACGCGATCGGTGGTGATTCTCGACAATCTTCACGGCCGCGCCCGCGTCGTGATCTCGGTGGATATCCCGAAGAATGCGTCGGCACGAGCGCTCGGTTCGCTGTACGATGACGCCAATCGCGAGCTCGATGAGATCATGCGAGATCTCAGCAAGCCAGCGCGCCTCGCCCCGCTGGCGACGCGCGTCGACTCCGCGCCTGTCGATGGCGTCTCCAGCTACGATCGCCGTGAGTTCATGGAGGACGTGGAACGGATCAAAGAGTACATCCGGGCCGGCGATTGTTTTCAGGCGCTGCTGTCACGACGGATCGATCTCGCACTCGATTTCGATCCCGCAGATTTATACCGCGCGCTCCGCGCGATAAACCCATCGCCTTACATGTATCACCTCGTTCTCGACGGACTCGAGATCGTGGGTAGCTCGCCGGAGCTCCTGGTCCGAGTGGCCGGACCGCGTATCACGCTTCGCCCGATAGCCGGTACCAGACCCCGCGCTGAAACGCGGGCGGAAGACGAGCGGTTGTCGGCGGAGCTGCTGGCAGACGAGAAAGAAAGAGCCGAGCACGTGATGCTCGTCGATCTTGGCCGCAATGATGTAGGGCGCGTTGCCAAGTACGGCAGCGTCCGTGTAACCGAGCTGATGAAGATCGAGAAGTACTCGCATGTCCTGCACATCGTCAGTCAGGTCGAGGGTGAGCTCAACGACGGCATGTCGGCGATAAATGTTTTTCGCGCGACGTTCCCCGCCGGCACGATGACGGGCGCGCCGAAGGTTCGCGCCATGGAGATAATCGACGAGCTGGAGCCCGTTTCTCGCGGTCCTTACGCTGGCGCCGTCGGATACATCGCCGCCGGTGGAACGCGAATGGACCTCGCCATTACCATTCGCACGTGCATCATCTGCGACGGAAAGGCGTCGGTGCAGGCCGGGGCGGGGATTGTCGCCGATTCAGTTCCCGAGAAGGAATGGGAGGAGACGCGTACGAAAGCACAGGCATTGTTGAGCGCAATCGCGTCCGTCCGGCATCAGGAGTCAGTCAAGGGTCAATGATAGTCGGACTCACCATTCCTTCCTATGAGAGGTTCCGCGTCGGTAACGCTCGCGTAGTCGCGTCGGCCAAGTGTGCGGCCAGCGTACGCAGCGTCCTCGAGCGCGAGAGACTTTACGATTACGCCGCGCGCCAGGTGGACGCGGTTCCGCTCGTCGGTCGCGCTCCGGTGTTTGCTGTCAACCTCCCCGGGAACTGCGGCCGAGTGGTGGTGCGACACAACATGCGTGGCGGATGGGTGGCCAAGATCAGCGCGGACATTTTCCTGCTTCCGACGCGAGGACTTCGCGAGCTTCTCAGCTCCTTGCGATTGAGAGCGAGTGGTGTGAGCACGCCAGAAGTCGTCGCGTACGTGTCATATCCAATCAACTGGATCCTCCGGCGCTCGGATGTGGCCACAAGAGAGATTCCCAACGGGCATGATCTGTCGGTTGCTCTGGCAAAGATTACTGATCACGACCACCGGAAGATGGTTCTCGATGCCATCGTCAAGCTGCTGCGCGCGTTGACACATGCGGGCGCACACCACCAGGACCTGAATCTCAAGAACGTTTTGCTTACCGCAGGTCAGGGAGAGGGATTGGACGCGCACGTGCTCGACGTCGATCGCGTACGCTTCAGCGTCCCGGGGTCACCACTCGTCGCCAAGGCGAATCTCGACCGGCTAATTCGCTCGCTGCGCAAATGGCGCGACAATCACGAGCTTCCCTACTCGACCGAGGACGAGGAGTATCTCCGGCTCAGGAGTCTGGAGTGAGCGATCGGACGCCGTTAGTGGCATCCGTCCCGAACAACATCTGCATCGTAATGATGAGCGCCGTCGGCGATGCGGTGCACGTTCTGCCGGTCATCAATGCATTGAAGCGGGCGAATCCGGCGACCAGAATTACCTGGGTGCTCCAACCCGCGGCAGCTGCATTAGTAAGATCCCACCGCTCCGTCGACGACGTCCTGCTCTTTGACCGCCTCCGTGGCTGGCGGGCCTTCAGCGATCTTCACAAGGTCCTGCGAACGCGAAGATTCGATCTCGTCATCGACCTGCAAGTGTACTTCAAGGCTGGCATCATAACCGAGCTGACGCGGGCACCAGTTAAAATGGGGTTTGATCGCGCGCGCGCGCGCGACCTCAATTGGCTCTTCACGAACAGGAGGATTCCTGCCCGGCCAGTTCAACACGTGCAGGACCAGTACTTCGAGTTTCTGGAGGCCCTCGGTCTGTCGCCGGAGCCCGTGGTCTGGGACCTCGGTCCCTTTCCGGAGGAGCGAGCATGGCAGCGGCGCTTCGCCTCCTCGTTCAGCCGCCCCATCGCCTCGATCGTCATAGCCACCAGCAAACCCGAAAAGGACTGGTTTCCTGAGCGATGGGCGGAGGTCTGCGACGAGCTGCATTACACTTTCGGTTTCGATGTTGTCATCGTCGGAGGAATGTCAGAGCGGGAGCGCGCCGCCGAACGCGTGGTAATGCAACGGGCGAAGAACAAACCGCGTTCAGAATTGGGAAGCGGACTACGCAACCTCGTGTCGATCCTGGATGCTTCGTCGTTGGTGCTGTCGCCGGATACGGGACCGCTCCACATGAGCGTGGCACTGAACACGCCAGTCATAAGTCTGATGGGATACACCAACCCCAAGCGCACCGGTCCCTATCGACGATTCCATGATCTCATCGTCGACGCGTATGGTGATCCGGGCGAGAACTATCGCCCGTCGATGCAGAATCGGCCAGGCAGAATGCAGCGGATCGGACCAGGCGATGTCCTCAAGAAGGTCGCGGTCTGGCGCGATCGTTACGGAGTGAAGCAATGAGTCCCGTCGGAAATTCCGGCAGTGGCGCACCCCGAAAGCAGGGGACGAAGCTACCGATCAGAGACCAGGTATCCGCCGGTGGTGTGGTTTTCCGACAGGGCGAGGGCGGAATAAGCGTCGTCATCATCTCGGTTGGCTCCCAGAGGCGATGGCAGCTGCCCAAGGGACTGGTCGACAAAGGTGAAAAGCCGGAAGTCGCCGCCGTTCGCGAGGCGCGTGAAGAGGCGGGCGTCGAAAGCGAGATCGTGTCGCACATCGAGACCGTGGAGTACTGGTACGCTGGCATCGATGGGGGAGAGCGCGTCCGCTTCCACAAGCGTGTCCACTTTTTCCTGCTGCGATACCTGGGCGGCGACACGAAAGATCACGATTGGGAAGTCAATGAGGCACGTTGGGTACCGATCGAGGATGCGATCAGCCAGCTCGCTTTCGACAACGAACGCCGGGTGATGGAAGTCGCCCGCGACAGGATCGTCGCGGGAAGCTAGCACCTTCAGCGAGACGTTTTTGCGCCCTTGAGCGCGAGCCCGCCGAATGTATAGGCTACGCCAATTTCTTCGAGCAGGCCGACCAGCTTGACGAGCGGCAACCCCATCACCGCGAAGTAGTCACCCTCGATGCGCTCTACGATCGTCGCGCCATATCCCTGGATTCCGTATGCCCCCGCCTTGTCGAGTGGTTCCCCGGTCGCGATGTAGGCGTCGATCTCGTCGTCGCTGAGCTTGCGGAATTTCACATCCACTTCCTCGACGGCCGAGAGAAGGTTTCCGCCGCGCGAGACGGCAACAGCCGTGATTACTCTATGCCGGCGACCGTTCAGCAGCGATAGCATCGAACCTGCATCGACGGCGTTTGCCGGCTTCCCCAGAATCTTGCGGTCGATTACGACGATCGTATCAGCTGCGACGGTCACGGCATTCGCATGCTGGCGGGCTACCGCCGATGCTTTCTCCCGAGCCAGGCGCTCGGCGTGTTTTCTCGGGCTTTCGCGGCCCTTGACTCTCTCATCGATGTTCGCCGGGAGCACCCGGTGGGGGATGCCGATGAGTGTGAGAAGCTCTCGCCGTCTGGGGGATGCGGAGGCCAGAACGACCTCGACCCCGCTCATCTCTCGAGCCAGAGCGTGACAGGTCCGTCGTTCACCAGCTCGACGTCCATCATCGCGCCGAACTCGCCAGTCTCAACACGTAACCCACGCTCACGTAACGCTGTGACGAAGCGTTCATAGAGCGGAATGGCTTCCTCCGCACGGGCGGCAGCAATGAAGCTGGGACGTTTCCCTTTGTCGGCGTTGCCGTACAGCGTGAATTGCGAGACCACGAGCAGCGCGCCCCCGACATCGCGGAGGCCGAGGTTCATTTTACCTTCCGAATCGCCGAACAAACGGAGCCCGGACGTCTTCTCGGCCATCCATTCTGCCTTTTCCACGGAGTCGCCGGATGTGAAGCCGACGAAAAGAACAAATCCCCTCTCGATGCTTCCCGCAGTTCGTCCGTCTATGCGGACCGCCGCCCGCGAAACCCGCTGGAGTAGGACTCGCAGTCCCTACTCCACGGTGACCGACTTGGCGAGGTTGCGCGGCTGATCGACGTTCGCTCCGCGCTTAACCGCGATGTAATAGGCGAGAAGCTGCAGCGGAATTGAAGCCAGAACCGGAGTGAGGATGTCCTTCGTCTCGGGGATCCGGAACTCGTAGTCGAGCTTTCCGTCGAGCACTTCCTCGTCGCGACTGGTGATCGCGATGACTCGTCCCCCGCGAGCCTTCACTTCCTGAACGTTGGACACGACCTTGTCGAACACTGAATCGTGCGGCGTGATGAAGACGACCGGCATCCTTTCGTCGATGAGAGCGATCGGACCGTGTTTCATCTCGGCGGCGGGATAACCCTCGGCGTGGATGTAACTGATCTCCTTGAGTTTCAGGGCACCTTCCAGCGCCGTCGGGAAGCTGACGCCGCGGCCGAGATAGAGGAAATTCTGGGCATCCTTGAACTCCTCGGCGATCGTCTCGATTTCTTTGGCGCGGTCGAGGATGGCCTGAATCTTCTGCGGGAGCTCCAGCATGCACTCGATGATTTCCTTCCCCTCCACGACCGAAAGGTTGCGCAGCCGCGCCAGCTTGAGCGTGAAGAGCAGCAGCGCCACCACCTGACTCGTGAATGCTTTGGTGGAAGCGACGCCGATCTCCGGGCCCGCGTGGACGTAGATACCGCCATCGCTCTCGCGCGCGATAGTGGATCCGACCACGTTCACAATGCCGTAGGTGTGCGCTCCACGGGATTTTGCTTCACGCATCGCGGCCAGTGTGTCGGCAGTCTCTCCCGACTGTGATATGACGATGCATAGCGTCTTGTCGTCGATCACGGGATTCCGGTAGCGCAATTCCGACGCGTACTCGACCTCGACGGGAATGCGGGCGAGGTCCTCGAGCATATGCTCCCCGATAAGCGCCGAATGCCAGCTTGTGCCGCAGGCAGTGATGAGAATGTTGTCGAATCGGAGCAGCTCCTCATCGCTCATGTTGAGGCCACCAAGTTTCGAGGTGCCTTCGTCGAGCAAGAGACGACCGCGCATGCAGTTCTCGACCGTGGCGGGCTGCTCGAAAATCTCCTTCAACATGAAGTGATCGAAACCACCGCGCTCGATCTGATCCAGATCCCAATCGATCTTGCTTACGCCCCGCTCGAGCTGTTGCGCGCGCTGATTGAGGAGGGTGTAACCGTCTCGGGTCAGAACGGCGAGATCACCATCATCGAGGTAGACGACCTCGCGTGTCTGGGCGAGAATCGCCGAAACATCGCTGGCAACGTAGTACTCGCCATCGCCCAGACCGATGAGCAGGGGGCTGCCCTTCCGCGCCGCCACGATCTTGTTCTTGTCCTTGCTGGAGACCACCGCGATTCCGTAGGTGCCTTCGATCTGCCACAGCGCTTCGATCACCGCGTCCTCGAGATTCCCATCGAACGCTTCCTCGATGAGATGCGCGATTACTTCGGTGTCGGTGTCCGAGGCGAATGTGTGTCCGCGCGCCTTGAGACCCTGCTTGAGCGTTCCGGAGTTTTCGATGATGCCGTTGTGGACGACGGCGATGTCGCCCTTACAATCGATGTGCGGATGGGCGTTGCATTCGTTGGGCACGCCGTGCGTGGCCCACCGCGTGTGACCGATACCCAAATCGCCGTCGACGGGACTGGCATCCAGGGCACGCTCGAGCTCCGTGATCTTGCCAGCCGCCTTCCGGGTCTCGACGCCGGTTCCGTTCATCACTGCGACGCCGGCGGAGTCGTAGCCGCGATACTCCATCCGCTTCAGCCCTTCGAGCAAAAGTGGCGTAGCGCCGCGTGATCCGATGTAGCCAATGATTCCACACATATCGTTTGCTAGTTGACTGTATACCTACCTGCGCAACGCCTCGACGGGCTTACGGCAGTCGCGCACCAGTTTCTCTGCGTCCTCGGCGCTTCGCGCCTCTGCTATTACTCGCACAATTGGTTCCGTTCCGGAGGGCCGGATATGTACCCAACGGTCGGGCCAAGTCAGCCTCAGGCCATCCTGGGTGTCAGCATCGGCGTCCGGGAAGGCTTTCCTCAGCGCGTCGTACACCGTATTCAGCGGGGCATCCGGACGCTCGAGCTTGTCCTTCACGATAATGTAGCGAGGGTACGCGGAAACGATTCCGGATAGACGACTATCACCTTCTTCCAAAAGGAGCTGGAGCATGAGGGCGGCGCCTACAGGCGCATCCCGGCCGAGGTGAAGCTCGGGAAGGATCACCCCACCGTTTCCTTCTCCGCCAATCGGAGCACGCTCCGCCTGCATCCGAGTCGCAACGTTGACTTCTCCTACTGGAGCCCGGATCACTCTGCTGCCAGCCGCCTCCGCGATGTCGTCGACAATGCGACTGGTCGAAAGATTTGTCACGACGACGCCCTTGCGGTGCCGCAGCACCACCTTGGCAGCGAGGGCGAGCGTGTAGTCTTCTCCGATCGCCACTCCTTCGTCCGACACGAGTGCCAGCCGGTCGACATCGGGATCCACCGCCATTCCGATCTCGCTGTGTGAATCCTGCACCAGCTTCTGCAGCTCGCCGAGATTTTCGGCCACGGGCTCTGGTGGCCTTGGGAATCTGCCGTCAGGCTCCATGTTGATCGTCGCCAGCTTGCAGCCCAGCAGCTCCAGCAGCACCGGCATGAACGATCCCCCCGCTCCACGTACGCAGTCGAGCGCGACCATGAACTTGCGCTTGCGGATTCTCTCCACATCGAGGAAAGGAAGCGCGAGAATTTTTTCGATGTGCTCTCGGGCGGCGTCCTTGTTCTGGGAGATTTTTCCGAGCTTGTCCCAGGTAGCGCGCGGGATGTCACCGTCCACCACTTTCCGCATCTCCGTGCCTTCCGCGCCAGTCAGGAACAGGCCCGACGGCCCAATGAATTTGAGAGCGTTCCATTCGATGGGGTTGTGACTGGCGGTTATGGCCAGTCCACCCGCGGCGTGATGATGCTCGACGGCCAACTGCACTGTGGGCGTTGGCACCATTCCAACATCGATCACATCACAGCCAACCGATTGCAGCGCGGACAGGACTACGGGATGAAACATGGGCCCGGAAACGCGACTGTCTCGACCCACCACGATGCGCGCAGCACCGCCGCTGCGCGCCAGCGCCCAAGCGCCGAACCCGGCGGCAAACCTGGCAATGACTTCCGGCGTGAGGGCTTCGCCGACGCGCCCTCTCACTCCGGAAACGCTGACCATCAGACCTTCGTATGCCATTAACGCTGGTTTCTATTGAGGATCGGAAGTGTTCGGTAATTTAGTCGCAGGAGGAAGGTCGGACGACGACGTCAAGGTGGTTCGATCTATTAACTTTTCAGAATCTCCCACGACTTGAGCTGCGATGACTCGCATCTTCGACGAATACCAGGACTGCGGATTCGGTACCCGCGCGATTCACGCCGGACAACGTCCCGAGCTGCTGTCCGGAGCAATCATGACGCCGATCTACACGACGTCCACGTACGTCCAGGAAGGTTTGGGCAAGAACAAGGGCTACGAATACGCCCGCGGTAAGAATCCCACTCGCGAAGCTCTCGAGCGGAACGTTGCGGCGCTGGAAGGCGGTACTCACGGATTTGCCTTCAGCAGCGGAATGGGTGCCACCGATTCGATCATGAAGCTGTTCAAGTCCGGTGACCACATCGTCTGCGGCGAGAGCAGTTACGGGGGAACATTCCGCCTGTTCGACAAGATCCTGAGGAATTTCGGACTGTGCTTCAGCTACGTGGACAGCCGCGATCCGCAGCGCGTCGAGGACGCGTGCAACAAGAACACCGTGGCAATCATGATGGAAACGCCGACAAATCCGCTAATGAGGCTTACAGATTTGTCCGCCGTAGGCCAGATCGCCAAACGCAAGAAGGCTCTCTTCATCGTCGACAACACCTTTGCCTCGCCCTACTTCCAGCGACCGTTCGACCACGGCGCGGATATAGTCTATCACTCAACCACCAAGTACCTGAACGGCCACAGCGACATGGTGGGCGGTATCGCGATCGTGCGCGACGACGCGCTGGCGGAGCGACTCCAGTTCATTCTCAATTCGTCAGGGGCCGTGCCGGGACCGTTCGATGCATGGCTGGTGTTGCGAGGAACAAAGACCCTGCACCTGCGAATGCCGCGGCACGATGAGAACGGGCGCAAGATCGCGGCATGGTTGGCCGAAAAACTCGGACATGTGAATGTCATCTACCCAGGACTTCCCTCTCATCCACAGCACGAGCTGGCGAAACGTCAGATGACAGGATTCGGCGGAATGATTTCCATCCTGACCGGGTCAAGGGAAAAAGCTGCGAGTGTCCTTGGCAAGGTCCGCGTGTTCTCGCTGGCGGAGTCACTTGGCGGAGTCGAGAGCCTGATCAGCCATCCCGCATCGATGACCCACGCGTCTGTACCCGCCGAGCGTCGTGCTCAGCTCGGGCTCAGGGAGGACCTGCTCCGACTTTCGTGCGGCGTCGAGGATGTGGGCGACCTGATCGCGGATCTCGAGCAAGCGTTCGGATGAAGGTGCTGATCGTCGGCGGCGGCGGGCGAGAACACGCACTCACCTGGAAACTGCGCCGCGACGATCCGAACGCCGAGATCATTGCCGCGCCCGGTAACCCGGGCATTGCCACATTTGCGCGTTGCTTCCCCGTTTCAACTGATAAAGTGAAAGATCTGGCTGCCCTCGCCGAGGACGAACGAGTTGACCTGACGGTGGTCGGTCCGGAGACTCCTCTCGAGGCCGGAATCGTCAACCTCTTTCAATCCAGGGCACTGCCGATCTTCGGACCGACGCGTGAAGCCGCGCGTATCGAGACATCCAAGCGGTTCGCGAAGGACCTGATGACTCGAGCGGCGGTTCCGACGGCAAGAGCTACTTATCATAGCGACGCCCGGGCAGCTAAATCGTCGCTCTCCGATTTCACGGCACCAGTGGTGATCAAAGCGTCGGGCCTCGCCGCAGGGAAAGGTGTCATCGTAGCCCAGAGTGCAACGGAGGCTGAGCGCGCCATTGACGCAATGCTGAGTGATCGTGTTCTCGGCAACGCCGGACGCGAGATTCTGGTGGAAGAATTCATGGAGGGCGAGGAGTTGTCGCTCTTCGCGATCAGCGACGGCGAACATGCTTTGCCTTTCCTGGCCGCGCAGGATCACAAGCGATTGTTGGACGGCGACTTTGGCCCCAACACGGGTGGAATGGGCGCCTACGCGCCGACTTCCATCGCTACGCCAGAGATCGTCGACCAGGTGATGCGAGAAATAATTGCGCCGACGCTGACCGCCATGCGCGAGGAAGGATGTCCTTTCCGCGGCCTGCTCTACGCCGGTTTGATGCTTACGAGCGAGGGTCCCCGCGTTGTCGAGTTCAACTGCCGCTTCGGCGATCCGGAAACGCAAGCGTTGATGCCGCTGATGGAATCGTCCCTACTAGAGCTGGTGGCGGCTGTGGCCGGAGGCGGATCGCTGGAGAATTCGCGTCCCGTCGCGTGGAAAGATCTCACCGCTGTCTCAACGGTGGTTGCAGCGGAAGGATATCCCGAGAAACCTCGCACCGGCGATGCTATCCATTTACCGCCGCCGGAAAAAAACGTTGAGGTCTTTCACGCCGGCACAGCGGTCGACGAAGCGACGGGTGAGCTGCGCACTGCCGGCGGACGCGTCATGGCTATAACCGCTGTCGCGCCCGGCGTCATCGAGGCAGCTGAACGCTCCAGGGCGTACGCTGAACGTGTGTCCTTCAAGGGTAAACAGCTGCGTGGTGACATCGCGTGGCGCGAACTGACTCGCGGTGCCCGAATTACCTGAGACCGAAACGATCGCGCGCGATCTCGACTCCGCCGTGCGGGGGCGGCGAATCGAGAAGGTGTCAGTTCGAAAGAAAGATGTGCTGCGCGAAGTTACCGCTTACAGCCTCGCCAAGCGACTTCGCGGAGCGCGCATTACGCGCAGCTGGCGTCGGGCCAAGCTGGTAGTGATCGATCTCGATACAAGTGATCGGATCGTGGTTCAGCCGCGATTTACAGGCGCGTTGCTCATCGACGACGGACACTTCACCAAGGAAGAGCTCGCGTATTCGACGCTCCGTCTCGATCTCGACGACGGACGTGCGCTGCACTACGCCGACGTGCGACGACTCGGAACAGTCGCGCTGATGAGCTCAGAGCGGTTTGCCGAATACTCGGGGAAACTCGGAACAGAACCTCTTGACCCTGAGTTTACTGCCACGCATCTATCGGGAGTTCTTCGGGTAAGCACCCAGCCAGTGAAGAAAGTGCTCATGGATCAACGGAAAATCGCGGGCATCGGAAATATCTACGCGAACGAGGCTCTCTGGCGCGCTGGGATCGACCCCTCGCGTCCAGCTTCGTCGGTTTCGCCGGAGCAGACGCGAGTGCTGCGCAGCTCCATCGTCTCCGTTCTGCGCGAGGCGATAGAAGCGCGTGGTACGAGTTTTCGCGACTACCGCGATGCGCAAGGCAAGCGCGGCGGTTTCGTGGAGAAGCTCGAGGCATATGGCCGCGGCGGGCTTCCGTGCCGCCGCTGCGGCTCGCGCCTCGTCTCGACGCACGCGATAGACGGGCGCGCTACTACCCTCTGCGTAAAGTGCCAGAACTGAAATGATTCGCGGAATTCCGCGCCTGGAACAGCAACCGACAACCGACGCCCAACTCGCCGTGATGCGCGCCAAGGTGCGCGAGACTGCTGCCGACCGGCCTGGGATCTATCGAATGTTGTCAGCCGATGGCGAAGTGCTGTACGTAGGCAAGTCCAAGCGCGTTCGCACGCGCTTGCTGAGCTATTTCCGCTGCGAATATCCCGAGGAGAAAGGGGCACGGATTCTTCGCTCGGCGGAGAACATCGAATGGGACTATACTCCGAGCGAATTCGCGGCATTGTTGCAAGAGCTGCGCATGATCAAGCGCTTTCGCCCCCGGTACAACGTGGCGATGAAACAGGACGCCCGGCATTACGTTTTCATCAAGCTCACCAAGGGTGGAGCGCCCAAGCTGCTGGTGGTGCGCGGACCGTCGGGTGAGGACGCCAGCATTTACTACGGGCCATTTGTCGGGGCCGAGCGCGTCGGCGAGGCATTGCGCGAGCTCAATGACGTCCTGATGCTGCGCGACTGCCGCACCGATCTGAAAATGTTTTTCAGCGATCAGCACGAGCTCTTTCAGCTCTCCCCGCGCACCCCAGGGTGCATCCGCCACGAAATTGGAAAGTGTCTTGGTCCATGCGTCGGCGGCTGCTCCGCTGACGAATACGATCAGAGGGTCGCCCTGGCGAGGGCATTCCTCGACGGCTCCGACGACGGCCCTCTTGATCTGTTGAGAGTACAGATGGAGCGACTGAGCGCGGAGATGGCATTCGAGCGCGCCGCGGTCTATCGCGACAAGCTTCAGCGTCTTGAGGCGCTGCGCGCGCAGTTCGGTCGATTGAGGTTTGCAGTCGAAAACCTGTCGTTCGTGTACACGGTGCCCGGTCACGACGGCGAGGACCGCGTCTATCTCATTCGGCGTGGAGTGGTAAGAGCCGAGCTGGGAAAGCCACGCTCAGCAAAAGATCGGCGCAGCATGAAGCAACTCGTCGAAGACATTTTCACACAAACGCAGAAGCCCACCGCACAGGTGCCTACGCACGAGATCGATGAGCTTCTTCTCCTCTCGTCGTGGTTCAGAAGATTCCCCAACGAAATGCGGAGGACGAAGCAGGTCAGCTGAACGACTAGCTGCTTTTTAGTCCTACTCCACTGTTTGTAGCCCGCAGCGCTCGAACTCGGGTCGGTTGTCGTTGTCCCAATTTCGCTCGCCCCACCAATACAGAATCTGGTGCAGCATTTCGTGTTTGACGGTGATCTCGTTTCTGGCGCGGAGTACTGACAGGAAAATCTGCTCGTTTGCAGCGTAGACGACGCCGACGACCATGCGGTTTGGCTTGTCCGTTGGAACTGGAGCGAAGTCAACAGCGTTGACATAGTAGAATTGAACGGAATCAGCGCGGGAGCCTGGTAGCGGAATCGATGCACAGGCGGCCGTTTCCTTCCACCACCGTGGGTAGGGGGCGAGCGGTTCAAACAACCCCACCCAGTCCAAAGAAGGGATTTCCTTTACCGCGTTGGCATGCCAAACGTGTGTAACAATTGCGGGCCGTTGCGCTTCAATCAGGGTGGGCGCCCAAACAAAGATGAAAGGAAGCCCGAGCAGTATCCGCCGATTCCCGTACCGACCCCCCAGCTTGGCCAAAGGGCGATAGGAGAAGCGAAGCATAGAACCTCCACCGCGATGCGTTGCGATTCGTCGCTTCGGTGGGACGGGCGCGGTTGCCACGTTTTCCGCCGTTGCGTAGGTTCGAGCTTCGCGCCGGGCCGTTTACACGCTGTTTCCCAACCGTTAACTGAGAACAAGGCGGCGACAGGACAGCGCTCGGCGGATTCAGGAGATCGCGCATGGCCGTGATCGAGTTCCGGACACTCGGAGGGCTCGACCTCCGTAGTGCGGATGGTCGCCAACTGCACTCCCTTCTGGCGCAGCCGAAGCGAGTAGCGCTTCTCGCCTACCTTTGCATTGCAAACCCACGTGGCTTCCATCGCCGGGATGCGCTGCTGGGGCTTTTTTGGCCGGACGCCGACGACACGCACGCCCGCACCTCACTGCGCAACGCTCTCCACGTGTTGCGCCGCACGCTCGGTGACAACGTCCTGCTCTCGCATGGTGATGAGGAAGTGGCTGTCGATTTCGGCGCACTCCGGTGCGACATCCTAGCGTTCGAAGAGCTATCGAGTGCAGGGCGGGTTGAGGAAGCGCTTGAGCTTTATCGCGGGGATCTGCTTGCAGGCTTTTTCGTCGACCAGGTTCCGGCGTTTGAGCGTTGGGTGGAGAGCGAGCGGGCACGGCTGCGCACGACCGCCGCTCGAGCAGCGCGAATCGCGGCGGAGCAACGGGAAGCTGAGCGCAATTTGACGGGTGCAATCGCCTGGGCACGGCGCGCCGTCGAACTCACCGACACCGACGAACGTTCGGTTCGACGCTTGATCGAGTTACTGGCGCGGGTCGGAGACCGTGCCGGAGCTCTCCAAGCGTACGACAATTTTGCTCGTCATTTGCACGCAGAATTCGACGCAGAGCCTTCGGCCGAAACTCAAGATCTGTTCAAGCTTCTGCGTGCGCACGGATCGGGCGGGCCGAAGGTGAGTGCAGTGCAGCCGGTTTCCAAGGTCGACGCGACACCGGTTCCTGAGAGCCTACCGGGCTATTTCATCGAGCGAGAGCTGGGGCGCGGAGGCATGGCAACCGTGTTTCTGGGGCGCGACAGAAGGCACGATCGCTCAGTTGCGATCAAGATCCTTCGTCGAGATATCGCGGCAATGCTTGGAACCGATCGCTTCCTGGCTGAAATCGCAATCGTTGCGAGCCTCCAGCACCCGCACATTCTGCCTTTGCTCGACTCGGGGCAGTCAAACGGTCTTCCTTATTACGTGATGCCGCATACAGACGGCGAGACTCTCCGCACTCGTTTGCAACGCGAAAGGACTCTGGGTGTCGAGGAAGCAATTCAGATCACGTGCGAAGTCGCTGACGCCCTCGCCTACGCTCACGCTCATGGCATTGTTCACCGCGACATCAAACCTGAGAACATTGTCCTGGAAAACGGGCATGCGTTAGTAACGGATTTTGGAATAGCACGCGCGTTAAGCAAGGGTGACTCCCAACGACTCACGCAGGCCGGAATCACGTTAGGAACGGCGGCGTACATGAGTCCGGAGCAGGCCGAAGGAGGTGAGGAGGTCGACGGACGTGCGGACGTCTATGCGCTTGGGTGTGTCCTCTACGAAATGCTCGCAGGCGATCCCCCATTCCAGGGTTCAACTGCGCAAGCCATTCTCGCTCGAAAAGCTACTGTGCCAGCGCCTCCATTGCGGGCCGTGCGAGAAACGGTATCTCCGATGCTCGAACGCAGTATTCTAAAAGCTCTCTCCCGGGTGCGAGCGGATCGATTCAAAACTGTCCAGGAATTTGCCCGCTCATTAGAGACTGTAAAGCCTGTGACTGCATTCTTGATGTCGCGCACTGCGGGCAAAGCGCTATTCGCCGTCGGTGCTGTGATCATCATCGCCGGCTCAGCGATAGTGCTTTCCCGCGGCAAACTTGACGGTATCAAAGGCTCTCGCGCGGTACTTAGGGATCGCAGGCTGATTACCAACACGGGACACGTAAGCTATCCGACGATTTCGCCCGACGGGAAGACTCTGGCGTATATGCTCATGCAGTGCAGGACCAGGGGGTGCACCTATGGCATCGAACTTCAGGAGATCGATGGGTCTGCCTCCCGTCAAATCCTGGATAGCATTAGCGAATTGACTCGTGTCGGCCTCGAATGGAGTCCCGACCGACGAAATGTCCTCGCGTTTGGACGGATCAACGGCAAACAAGGCACGTTCCTAATATCAACTCTTGGAGCGCCGGTCCGTCATATCGGATCTTCACTATTCACGTTCTGGGGCGGTAGCGATTCGCTGCTCAGTTATCGGCGGAGCTCTCGAGGGACTTTCTGGGTGTTCGTGAGCGGACTCGATGGTGTCCCGCGAGATAGTTTTCCAATCCACACCTCGGGCAAAGCACTAACAGGGCTTGATCCCATACCCAACTCGCCCTGGATCACGACGGGAGTCGTACAAGCACAAAAGGTAAAGTGGGTCTCCTTCGATCGCACCGGCCGTATTGTCGGAAGCATGTTGCCGCGAGAGATGTCGGGGCCGCCGGCTCGTGCATCCATGGACGCGTTATGGATCGGTGCTCGGGCGCGTGGGTCAAACCTGCTGTCGGTCGTTCGAATTCCGTTTGATCCGCGAACAGGCCAGTTCGGTTTGCATGAAGACACGCTTTACACGGGTAATCCGACTTCCGTCGGAGTGTCCGCCGATGGCGGTACATTCGTTGTTGACGAAGGCGCGACTGAGTATACGGTTTGGGCCTTGAACCTCCGTGATGCAGTCCGTGGCGTCTTCCCAGAAAAACGACGTATACTGACAGCGACGTCGGAGCTGGCGAATGAACTCTCACCCGATGGCCGCAGGTTGCTTGTTGGCGTAGTTTCCGGATCCACATCAAGCGAGGGAACTCACTGGGAAGTAGTACCCCTCGAAGGTGGACGGCCGAGTGCAGTCGCCGGGACACCGGCAAGCGACTTTTGGGCTGATTCGGCCACACTCACACTGAAGACGCAGACCTCGGCGGGCGTTGAGCTCTCCCTACTGGATGTGAGTACCGGAGTTCGAAGGGCAAGGTTTGTAGTCCCTGATTCCGTTATGGGGGCGTTCGTCTCACTCCGAGGTGAAGGTTGGGCATGGGCGACGGAAGGCGCGATTAGAGTTTACACGCGACGCCAAGGCTTACGTAAGTTTGCCGTCCCGGATTGGTACGAGCAGGTCGGCGCCATGACCGCATCTCGCGATGGGAAACAGGTTGTATTTGTCGGCAGAGGAGCAAACGGGGATTCAGTTCGCGTCAGCGCGATGTCTCTGACTGACGGAGTCGTCACCTCACTGAAGACGATTTTTGGCGGTTATGTCTGGCCTGAATCGCTTGCCGACGGCTCAGTCATGCTTGCAGTCTGGGAAACGGGGGACTGGGTATCTATTTATCATCTTCGCAAATCTGGAAAAACGGACTGGGTGACGAGTATTCCTCGCCCGGTTTGGACGTTCAGCGTGTCGGCAGACATGCGACGTGCCGCTATCTCCGCACGGGACTATCGCGCGGATGCTTTGATGAGCCAGGTCGTACGGCACTGAGATCAGACATACCACCGTCGGGAGCGGAACCATGTCGAAGCGGACACAGAGTTAATTGCGTGCTAATCATTTCCGGGGCTCGCCCGACCACGGCTTTGTTAGATGCTGCTCGACGCCCAAATGATCAAGCATTCTCGCGACCACGAATTCGACAAGATCCGAGATTTGCGTCGGCCGATGATAGAATCCGGGCGCCGCAGGCATCACCACCGCACCAGCGCGCGTCAGTCGCAACATGTTCGAGAGGTGAATCGCGCTCAGAGGTGTTTCGCGCGGAACGAGCACAAGTTTCCGTCGCTCCTTGAGCGTGACGTCAGCCGCCCGTTCTATCAGTGAGCGTGACGCGCCAACGCTGATGGCCGACAGAGTTCCCATCGAGCAGGGACACACGATCATGCCGGCGGTAAGCGCCGAGCCCGACGCCGGCGGCGCGCCCCGATCATCGTTGGAAAAAAGCTCGACGCAGGACTCCCACTGTTGTTTCCCAACAGCGTCGCGCAGGGCGTCGATGGAGTCGAGGCCCATCTCCGTCTCGAGCAGCCGCAGCCCATACTTGGAGATGATGAGGGACACCGATCGATGCGCCGCCGTGAGCTGCTGCAGGAGCCTGACCGCGTAGGGCGCACCCGACGCACCCGTGATCCCGACGACGATCGGCGGTGAGCCGCTCATCTCAGTATCCGCTCCGCGAGGACGAAACCGAAAAAGACGATGCTGATGACCCCATTCATCGTAAAAAATGCCGCATCGAGCTTCGAGAAATCATCCGGCTTGACCAACGAGTGCTCGTACAGCAGGAGTCCCGTCGCAACCAGGACACCCAGGAAATAGACGAGTCCTGCCCCTGCTCCGACTCCCGCGAAACCCAGCGAGATGACTGTGACAAGGTGCAGCAGCCGCGCCACGTTGATCGCACTTTCCTCGCCGAGCATTGCTGGGACGGAATGGAGGTTATGCTTGCGATCGAACGAGACGTCCTGGAGTGAGTAGAGAATGTCGAAGCCACCAACCCAGGTCGCGACGGCGAGCGCCAGCGCAATCAACGTCCACCATGGTTTGCTCCAGCTTCCGGTGATGGCGAGGTAGCCACCAACGGGTGCGATCGACAATCCGATACCGAGCACCAGGTGAGACCACCTCGTGAACCGCTTGGTGTAGCTGTAGAAGAAAACCCATCCCAACGCCAGCGGTGCCAGGACCAGGCAGAGGTGGTTCAGCTGCCAGGCAGCGACGAGAAATAAGATCGAGGCGATGGCAACAGCGACGCCTGCCTCGCGAACACTCATCACTCCCGCCGGAAGCTCCCGCGCTCGAGTTCGCGGATTCAAAGCGTCGATCTCGCGATCCGCGATGCGATTGAAGCCCATCGCCGCGAAGCGCGCGCTGGTGAAGGCGACAATGACCCACGCGACAGCGGCCGCCGTAATCAGCGCGACAGAGCTAGCCAGCACCAGGCCCACGAGCGCGAACGGCAGTGCGAAAACAGTATGCGGAAGCTTGACCAGATTGACGTGGCGCAGCAGCAGGCCCTGCCCAACGAAAGTCTGTCCTTCGCGCGGCTGCACCGCTGGAGGCCCCGTGCGGCGGTTATCGGTCATTCGCCCGCCACCGCTCGGATCGCTCTGTGGGGCCGAGGCCCAGCCTCGACCACATCTCATCGACCCGCTGCTTAGTCCGTGAATCCATTTCGATCAGCTTCGGCCAGTTTCTCGTGAATCCTTCCTCGGGCCACTTGCGTGTTGCATCGATTCCCATCTTCGAACCGTAGGTAAACGCTCGGCTCGAGTGATCCAGAACATCCATCGGTCCCATTGAGAAGCGCACGTCTCGCTCCGGATCGATGTTGTTGAGCGCGACCCACCAGGCTTCTTTCTCGTTGCGGACATCGACGTTCTTGTCGAGAACTATCAGAACTTTCGCGAGCGACATCAGCCCCTGCCCCCACAAGGCATTCATGACCTTGTATGCCTGACCGGGAAACTGCTTGTCGATCGACACGAACACGAGATTGTGGAAGATGCCCTCGGCCGGCATGTGGTAGTCGACGATCTCCGGAATCGTGAGCTTGAGCAGCGGCAGAAAAATTCTCTCGGTCGCGTGGCCGAGGTAGTAGTCTTCCATCGGCGGACGCCCAACGATGGTCGTCGCATAAGTGGGAGAGCGTCGCATCGTCAAGGCAGTTACGTGCACCTGCGGATAGAGATCCGCCTCCGAGTAGAAGCCGGTGTGATCGCCGAAAGGACCTTCGACAACGAGCGGCTCGGAAGGATCGATGTAGCCTTCGATCACGAAATCGGCCTCGGCCGGCACTTCCAGCTCGCACGATACGGCCTTCGCGAGAATCACTGGAGAGCTGCGTAGAAAGCCGGCGAAAAGAAACTCGTCGATCGTCGGCGGAAGAGGCGCCGAGGCAGAGTACACAGACGCGGGATCGGCACCGATGGCGATGCAGACCGACATCCGCTCGCCTTTCTCCGCCATCTCGCGCCAGTGCGCGGCGCCCACTTTGTGGCGCTGCCAGTGCATCGCCAGAGTTCGTGGACCGAGAACCTGGATCCGATACATGCCGACGTTGCGTATACCGCGTTTCGGATCCTTCGAGATGACCATGGGCAGGGTGATGTAGGGTCCACCGTCCTCAGGCCAGCATGTAATGATCGGGAGGCGTGAAAGTTCGATCTCATCATTCCGAAGAACGATCTGCTGGCACGCAGGTTTGCCCGAACGCAGTCGCGGCGGAAACTTTCCGATCTCGAGCAGTCGCGGAAGCATCGAGAGTTTTCCCATGAGACCTTCGGGCACCTTGAGATCAAGCATCTCGGTGATTCTGGTCCCGATGTCATCGAGATCATCGACGCCGAGGGCGAGCGACATTCGCCGCATCGAGCCGAAGAGGTTGATCGCCACCGGGTATTCCGAGCGTTGTCCGTCGTCCAGCAGCACATTTTCGAATAGCAGTGCGTCTCCGCCGTTGGCCTGCTTCATCACACGATCGGCGATCTCGCAGAGCTCGAGGCGTGCCTGCACGGGCTCCTTGATGCGAGTGAGCTCCCCGGCCCGATCGATCGCCGATAGAAACTGCGCGATGTTATCGAGGCTCAAGCGACTCCCGTCACGGGACGTTCGCCGACATGGATGGCGGCGATTCCCAGAGTGAGACTAGACCAATTCACCCGCGTGAAGCCTGCTGCCTCCATCCGGCGAGAGAGCTCTTCCTCCACCGGAAAGCTGGCGACCGAGCGTGGCAGGTATCGATAGGCGCTGCGGTGCCCGCTGATCAGGCTACCGATGTACGGAAGGACGTTGTGAAAGTAGAACTGGTAGAGCGCGCGCAAGATGCGGATCCTCGGCGTCGAGAACTCCAGAATGACGAAGCGGCCGCCCGGAACGAGCACGCGAAGTGTTTCCCTCAGTGCCGCATCCAGACCCGCGACGTTTCGGATTCCGAACGCGACGATCGCACCGGCTAGTCGGCCCGTCGGCAGAGGAAGCTGAAGCGCGTCGGCAGTGACTGGAGCGACACTCGATTTCTCGATTTTCTTCACTCCCGCGCGCAGCATGGGCTCCGCGAAATCGGCGCCGATGATCATTCCACGGAAGTCCGACAGCTGCGCAATCTGCGAGGAGACATCCAGAGTTCCAGCACAAAGATCGAGGTACGTTCCTGTCGGGTTCGTCTCGACGCCCAGCCGGGATATGGCGCGTTTTCGCCACCGCCGGTCGATGTTCAGGCTCAGGACGTGATTGAGCAGGTCGTAGCGCGGAGCGATCTCCGAAAACATGCGCTTGACGTAAGCGCGCTTCTCGGCGCCACCGGCAGCAGCGGCGCTGGCGGTCGCTGTGTCGATGTCGGTAGCCAGCATCAGCGAAAGTTGTCCGGCAGCAGGGCGTGGGGCAAGCTATCTTACGCGCGCAATCCCGCCACGATGCCATCGACATCAAAGTCCTACACTGACGTATCCGACCAGCAGGTAGTCGTCTTCGCCCAGCAAGGACGCGAGGATGCCTACCGCGAGCTGATCAAGCGCTATGAGCGCCCCGTCTTCTCGCTCATCTTCCGTATGGTGCGCGACAAGGAGACGGCGGAGGACCTGTCTCAGGAAACCTTCATCAAGGTCCTCAACAACATCGATCGGTACCGTCCCGAGTTCAAATTCTCGAGCTGGCTGTTCAAGATCGCCAACAACATCACGATCGATCATCTGCGTCGGCGCCAGGTCGATACGATCAGCATCGAGGGATCGCCCGACGCCGTAACGGCCGAACGCGCGCGCGCGACGGCGGTGACGGTTACGAGTGGAGGTGAATCACCGCTCGAGGAGCTGGAGTCGCGCGAGCTCGGCGCCCAAATCGAAAAAGCCATCGCCAGACTGCGTCCCGAATACCGAGCCTGCATCATCCTCCGCCACGTCGAGGACTATTCGTACGACGAGATCGCGGAAATCGTGAAGCTCCCACTCGGCACCGTAAAGACCTACATCCACCGGGCCCGGCAGGAGCTCAGAGAGTACCTCGGCGACCTGAAATGATGGCCCGTTATTGCGAGCAAAATTTGCCGAAAAAGGCTGAAACTTTCCCGAAGCCGCGAGCGTAGACTATCTCGTGAGGAACCCATGATAGAGCACGATTTCGACGAAGAATTCGTTCCCATTGCGGCGGAGCTTCAGAGGCTGCCGTATTTGTCGCCATCCCGGGACTTCGCCGACCGGGTGATCGCGGGGATTGACCGTCTCCATGCCACCCAGGCCGTGGGTCCGGTGGTTGCCTCCAGGCATCTGGAGCTGCACCAGGGTGGGCAACGTCAGGCGGTCGTCCAGCGCCGGCCCGTCGGTCTGGTGCGCGGGACCCTGCGTGCGGGCGCGGGTGTGGCCCTGGTCGCGACTGCGGCCTTCATGTTCTTCGAGATCGACGTGCTCACCGCGATTCTCAGCGCCGCGGTGGCCCAGTACGGCCTCACCATCGCGGCTGCCGGCACGCAGATCAGCGCCTTCGTGCTGGGCGCGGACACCGTCGCGTATCTCCAGGCCGGCGCCCTCCAGGCGGTTCTCCTCTACCTCACCCTCGCGGTCGGATTGTTCGGTGGCTACGGCGCCATCCGCACGGCGGCCTACATCGCCAAACGAAAGGCAGCGTGATGAACAGGATCCTGCTCGGTGCTGCGCTGATGGTTGGGGTAGTAACCGCTCACGACGCGCACGCGCAACAGCCAGAGCGCTGGCGCTTCGCCGGGATCAGGAAGTACGCGCAAGTGGTGACCGGTGATCTGGTGATTCCCGCTGGTAGCGTCAGCTCCGGCTCGGTCATGGTATTCCGCGGCAATCTCGATGTGTACGGAGACGTCAACGGCGCCGCGACGGCGATCGGTGGCGACGTCATCGTTCATGAAGGCGGGAGAGTGCGCGGCGGCGCCGTCGCGGTCCTTGGCCACGTTCGCAACGAGGGTGGCTCCATCCTCGGGGTAATCAAGGACATGGGGCCGACCCACAATCGCGCGACTGTGAGCTTTGGCGCCCGGCCACGGACGACGTTCCGCTCACTGGGCTCGGCGTTGCTTTGGCTAGTCGTCATGCTGCTCCTCGGCACGTTCGTCGTGCTTTTTCTGCGCGATTACCTGCGTCGCGCCGTGGAAGTCGTCACCAACGAGACGGGCCGATCGCTATTCACCGGCGTCCTCGGCGGCTTGGCATCGATTCCGGCCATAATCGCGTTGTGCATTGCGATGGCAATCACGATCGTCGGCATCTTCCTCATTCCAATTGGTGTCGGCGTATTTCTCGTCGCGCTATCTGGGATCGCCATGCTTGGATTCCTCGCCGTCGCACAGGTCGCGGGAATCGCGATTTCCGGCAAGACGCAGAGCGAGACGCCCGCCGGGCGGGAGCTGCAGTACGTCTACACCGGAGTGATAGCGTTCAGCGCGCTCTGGATCATCGCCGCCGCGTTCACGTGGTTCCCCATACTCGGCTCGATCCTGCGCATGCTCGCGTTCTCCGTGACCTTCGTCGCGGTTACTGTCGGATTCGGCGCCGTCATCCTTTCCTGGTGGCGCACCAGACCCAAGAAGAACGCTGTAGCGGTGTAGCGTCTGGCCTGCGGCTTGCCGCCGCAGACGCACATGGTTCTTCTGGGTTATCGCGTCAACGAGCTAGCCAAAAAAACAGCCAGCGAGACTATCGAGGACAACGTCCTGGGCATCGCGGCGCAGGTCGCGTACAATTTTTTCTTCTCGCTGTTTCCGCTGATACTCTTCCTCGCGCCGATGTTGAGCCTGCTCGGCGACAAGCGGCAAGTCGTTTCGGATTTGCTGGCGAGACTCTCCCAGGTGCTGCCTCCGGACGCGTTCAGTCTCTTTTCCAAAATCGTCACCGACGTCGTCTTCGCTCAGAACGCGCCCGGCTTGATATCCCTTGGCCTCCTGTTGGCCGCGTGGTCAGGATCCAACATCTTTACGACCTTCATGGACGCGCTGGATACCGCGTACGACGTCAAGGACGAGCGTCCGTGGTGGAAAAAAAGACTTCTCGCCTTGGGCGTGCTCGTCGGGTGGGCAATCATTATCACGGCTGTCACGGCAATACTGCTCGCGGGCGACAACATGGTGGGCTACGCCAGAAACAATTTGGGAATGGGCGGCGCCGCCGCGAGCGCGTGGGCGGTCATCCAGTTTCCGCTTGCGATCGCCTTGCTCGTCGCGTTTTTCTATCTGCTCTACGCGATACTCCCCTTCGTGAAGCAGGACAAGAAGCAGGTGCTCGTGGGCTCGTTCGTTGCGGCGCTGCTGTTCGTGATTGCAACGCTGATCTTCAGGCTGTACGTCCAGCATTTCCCGCCGAACAAGACCTACGGCGTGATCGGCGCCGTGATGCTGCTGCTCACCTGGATGTACGTCGTATCGGTCGTGATTCTGATCGGTGGAGAGCTCAACTCAGAACTACACCACGGCACCGGCTCGACCGCGTCGCTAAAGGGGAGCGTTTACGCTGGCCGCATCGCTACGGGGGAGCAGCCCGGCCAGGCGTCCGGCAAGATCGAGTAAAGCGCGGGCGGCGGGCGTATCCGGTTCGCTGAGCACGATGGGTTCTCCGCGATCTCCGCCCGAGAGCACGGCCGGGAAAAAAGGGATCTCGCCTAGAAGTGGCACTTGCAGCTCGTCGGCGAGATTCTTTCCTCCCCCGGTTCCGAAGATTCGGTGCTTGTCCCGGCAATTCGGACAAATGAAAAAGCTCATGTTCTCGACGACCCCCAGAACTGGCACCGCCACGCGCTGGAACATCTTCGCTCCACGCAGGGCATCGCCCGACGCGACTTCCTGCGGAGTTGTTACGATCAGCGCACCATGCACCAAAGTCGCCTGAACGAGTGAGAGCTGCGCATCCCCGGTGCCCGGAGGCATGTCGACCAGAAAATAATCGAGCTCGCCCCACTGAACGTCGCGCAGAAACTGCGTGATGATCTTCATGATGATCGGCCCGCGCCAGATCGCCGGCTGATCGCGTTCGATCATGAAGCCGAGACTCATGATTTTCACCCCGTGGGCTCGGAGTGGAATGATCTTCTCGTTTTCTACGGGAGGCGGGGCGTTGACGCCCATCATGCGTGGAATGTTCGGTCCGTAAATATCGGCGTCCATCAGACCCACTCGTGCGCCCTGCTTCGCCAACGCAACTGCGAGGTTCACTGCAACCGTGGACTTGCCGACTCCGCCCTTGCCGCTCGATATCGCGATGATGTTGCCAAGGTGGGGATATGCGATCGGCGTGGGGGCTGGCACCGCGGCGCGTTGTGATTGCAGTTCCTGCCCCATCACTGGCAGCGCCCGCGGCTTCTGCGGTTTCACGCTCGTCGCTGGAGAGCCCTGCGCGCGGGTGTCCCGCGAAGCCGCTTGTGAGGCGTCTTTTACGTCGACCCGTACATCGGTGACACCTTCGACCTGCTGGAGGGTCTGGCGGACGTCGCGGACGACAGTTGCGTCGTCGTCGGCGCTGAGGAACAGACTGAGTCTGACCTTGCCGTCAGTAGTAGTCGCGACATCGCGCACCATCTCCGCTTCGAGGACGTTGATGCCGACGCGATTGTTCCTGATGCGAGACAAGGCATCAGTGATCCGCTCCTGGAGACTCGCGCTCATTGAGTCGCTTCGACGTCCGCGCGGACGACCCGCAATTCGGCGATGCGCAACTTGAGCTGGGTCTCGATTCCCTGAATGAACATCGCCGCCGAGGCATTGCAATCAGAGCAACCGCCGCGGAAGAGCAAGGTCGCGGTACCCGTATCAGGGTCGTAGGCGCCCAGCTCGATTGTGCAGTCCTCGATGCGCAGGATGGGCAGAATTTCGGCGAGCTCGTGCCGGATGTGGTGTTCGACATCTACCTGGGGCCGGCTTCGTTTGCGGCGGAGAACGCTCATTAGCGCAAGTTAGACGGCGGGCTTGGGACTCGCCACGGCTAGGCTACGCCCTCTTTGTCCTCCTGCTGGAGGAACTCTCGCGCCGCCTGAACTACCTCGTGGCGGACATAGTCGAGTGAGCCTTCGATCAGCGCGCCAGCGGCCCGAGCGTGCCCGCCGCCGCCGAACTGCTTGGCGAATTTATTCACATCGACCGTGCCGGTGCTGCGGAACGAAACCTTGACCCGATCGTGACCCAGATCGCGGAAGAAAAGGGCGAGACGCGTTCCACCGATCGAGCGAGGATGCTCGGCGATGCCTTCCAGATCCTCTGACTTGAGCCCGTACTCTTCGGCCGCACCCGCCGCGACCGATATCCAGGAGATTCCGTACTCGGGATCCACCTCCAGAGTGGCCAGCGCGTCGCGTAGCAGGTGAAGACGTCCAACCGGCATCGATGCGTAGAGGCGTCCGTACATCTCCTCGGGCTCGACACCCGACGCAATGAGCTGACCCGCAATGCTCAGGCAGCGAGCGGTCGTATTGCTGAAGCGGAACCCTCCGGTGTCCGTAAGCAGCGCCACGTACAGCGCGCGGGAAATGTCGGGCGTGATCTCCAGACCAAGACAGCTTGCGAAGTCGTAAATGAGCTCTCCCGTCGCGCAGGCCGTCGTATCCGCGACCATCAGTGTGCTGGGAGGCTCATCGCTCGGGAGATGGTGATCGATCACCAGCTTTGGGATTTTGAGCTGGCGCACCGCTTCGGCCAAAACTCCTAGCCGCTTTACGTCCGAGATGTCGAGGACGACAAGCACGTCCGCGTCCTTGAGTGCTTTCGCGCCTTGATCGCTGGCGTCACGGACATCCTTGCCGAGGAGAAACTTGTACATCTCGGGCCACGGTGTGGGATTGACGATGCGCGAGCGAATTCCCATTTGGGCCAGAAGTCGCGCGAGCGCGGTCTCAGACCCGCAGCCATCACCGTCGGCATTTATGTGGGTGGACAAAGCGACAGAGCGTCCCGCGCGGAGTTGTTGCGCGAGACGCTCGATCGATTCCCGTCGTTGCTGGGGAACGCTTAGAAGGTCAAGCACTGCCTTCCGCGCGAGCCAGCTTCGAGTGCGATCTACTGTACAGGAAGTAGATGGCAAGCCCGATGATCATCCAGACGATAAGCCGCTCCCAGGTCGGACCCGGGAGGCTGGACATCATGTAGCCACAGATGAGAATGCCCAGGATCGGAACAAGTGGTACCAGCGGCGTTCTGAACGGTCGAGCCAGGTTGGGTGATCTGTAGCGGAGCACGATGACGCCCGCGCAGACGATGACGAAGGCGAGGAGCGTTCCGATGGAAACGAGCTCGCCCAGCAGGCCGATTGGAAACACCCCGGCAAAGAACGCCGCGACGATACCTGTAAGGATGGTCGTGACGTAGGGCGTCTTGAACCGTGGGTGGACCTTGCCGAACACGGCCGGAAGCAGTCCATCGCGAGCCATTGAATAAAATACTCTTGGCTGTCCCATGAGCATTACCAGTACGACTGAAGCGAGCCCCGCGATTGCGCCGATATTGATGATCGATGCGAGCCAACTGAGCGAAGGTCCTGCTTTGTCGATCGCGACGAACACCGGGTGCGGGACATCGAGCTCGGTGTAGTTGGCGAGGCCGGTCATCACCAGCGACATCAAAATGTAGAGCACGGTACATATCGCTAGCGATCCAAGCATTCCGATCGGCATGTCGCGCTGTGGATTCTTTGCCTCCTGCGCAGCCGTTGAAACCGCGTCGAATCCGATGTAGGCGAAGAAAACCACCGCGGCCCCACGCACGATTCCGCTCCATCCGTAGTGACCATACTCGCCGTTGTTCGGCGGAATGAAGGGATGCCAGTTTGACTGATTCACGTACATGAAGCCGAAGCCGATCACGAGAAAGACGATCGTGACCTTCAGTATTACGATGAAGTTGTTGAAACGGGCTGACTCCTTGATGCCGATGACGAGTAATGTCGTCATGAGACCGATGAGGAGGATGGCTGGGAGATTGACGACTGCTCCGGTGTGCGTGAACCCCTGTGCCTGGGTGAGCGCGTGTGTGACCGGATCATATTTCGGCGCATCGGCGTACGCATAAGGCGCGCTGGTGAATGCCGCTGGCATGTGGATCCCGATCTGTTCCATGAATGCCGAGAAGTAACCCGACCAACCCACGGCGACAGTCGAGGCGCCGAACAGGTACTCCAGGATCAGATCCCAGCCGATGATCCAGGCAATGAATTCTCCGAGCGTCGCGTAGGCGTAGGTATACGCGCTGCCCGCGACGGGAATCATGCTGGCGAATTCGGAGTAGCAGAGTCCGGCAAAGAGGCAGCCCAATCCCGAGACGATGAATGAAAGCACGATCGCAGGCCCGGCGTACTGCGCTGCGGCAGTCCCGGTGAGGACGAAGATTCCGGCCCCAATGATGGCACCGATCCCGAGGGTGGTGAGGTTTAGCGCGCCCAGCGCGCGCCTAAGTGTATGCCCTTCGCTCTCGCCGGCCGCCTCCGCCTGCAGGACGGCAATGCTTTTCCTCGTACCTAGCGCCATACGGAATCTCCGGGAGCTTGAGTGGGACTAAGGGTTAAAATCTGTATACAAATTACATCGGCTGGGCGGAGCGCGCCACAAGGTGCTGCAACGGGGTTTGCCGATGCAAGGTGGGTGCTACACCGAGTAGTTGGGGGCCTCGCGGGTGATGGTAACGTCGTGAGGGTGTGACTCGCGTAGTCCCGCGGCCGTGATGCGCACGAATTCGGCTTCAGTCCGTAACTGCTCGATAGTCGCGCATCCCACATATCCCATTCCGCTGCGCAGACCACCGACCATCTGGAACAGCACGTCGCCAACCGGTCCCTTGTAGGGAACTCGTCCCTCGATCCCTTCAGGAACGAGCTTCTTGGGCGACATCTCGCCTTCCTGGAAATACCTGTCGGCGCTGCCATCCTGCATCGCGGCAAGGCTTCCCATGCCGCGAATCATCTTGAAGCGCCGCCCTTCGAGCAGCAGTGACTCACCAGGACTCTCTTCGGTTCCGGCCAGCATCGAGCCCATCATCACGCTCGACGCTCCGGCCGCGAGTGCTTTCACGATGTCGCCTGAGTACTTGATCCCGCCATCCGCGATCACCGGAATATCACCGGCACCCTCGACGGCGTCGAAGATCGCGGTTAGCTGCGGCACGCCGACACCCGTGACAACGCGAGTCGTACAGATCGAACCAGGCCCGACCCCAACCTTCACCGCGTCGACGCCTCGCTCGACCAACGCACGCGCACCCGCGCGAGTCGCGATGTTTCCGGCGACCAGCTGCACATCGGGGAAGAGCTCGCGAACCACAGAAGTTGCCTCGAGCACTCCTTCCGAGTGACCGTGCGCCGTGTCGACGATCAGGACATCTACGCCCGCCTCGACCAGCGCCCGAGCGCGGTCCCGGTAATTGGCGGCGCCGATCGCCGCTGCGACGCGCAACCTTCCGTGTTGATCCTTGTTGGCGTTCGGAAAGTCGCGGCGTTTGTGGATGTCTTTCACCGTAATCAAGCCGCGAAGCGTGCCGCGCTCATCGACCACGGGAAGTTTTTCGATCCGGTGCTTACCAAGAATGGCTTCCGCTTCGTCGAGCGTGGTACCAACCGGAGCGGTGACGAGGTTCTTCGATGTCATCGCCTCGCGCAGCGGCCGGTCGAGATTGCGCTCGAATTGGAGGTCGCGGTTGGTGATGATGCCAACGAGCCTATCCTCGCGATCGACCACGGGCACGCCGGAGATCTTGAACCGTCGCATCAGCGCGACCGCTTCGCGCAGCGTCCCGTCGGGCGACAGCGTGATTGGATTGAGGATCATGCCGCTCTCCGACCTCTTCACCCGGTCGACTTCGGCCGCTTGGCGATCGATCGACATGTTCTTGTGGATGACGCCGATGCCGCCGGCCCGTGCCATCGCCATCGCCATGTCGGACTCGGTGACCGTATCCATTGCCGCCGACGAGAACGGGAGATTGAGCGTGATCCCCCTCGTAAAGAGCGAACTGGTGCTGACGTCTTTCGGATGGACGAGGGAATGGCGCGGGGATAGCAGAACGTCATCGAAGGTCAGAACGACATCGTTTCTCACCCTCGGCAAGCCTTTTTCCTGCGCGGGCGGACCCTTGATGCGCGAAAGCCCGCTTCCGGGTTTGGCCGGGGTGGCGGGCTTGGACGACGGGCGACTCGTGGTTGCCATAGCTAAATGTATGGCAGTACGGGGGTTGAGTCCAGAGTAAATGTCCACTCGACCAAGGCTACCGACGCGACTGATCCACGCGAGATACTGCGGCCTAGCTCAGACTCCGAACTGCCTGAGATGGTGGTCGAAGTGTTTGCAGGTGAGCCTGCCCCACAATGGCCCCGACATTCTTCCAAAAAGCGGGTGTTCCGGCCATTTTCTCTGGCTCTGCAGAGCCGCGAACTGATCCAGCAACTGCTCGAGAGTTCGTACGTCAGCGTGCCAGTTCCTCGGCCGAGTTGTGAAGGCTTCTCTGGGACCTTTGATCTTCCCCTTGGGCCACGGCAGAAAGTCGATCGCCAACCTGCGCCCGAACGCGTTGTGCAAAGGGCCAGGCACCGGTTGCGACGAGATCTGTCCGAGCGCCAGCCGGAGCTGGTCGGAGAGATGACACACCATTTGATCGACTCGCATCGTCCCCCACAGCCGTTCCGTCTCGGGCGATAGCCGAGCGATGCGGCGGCAGATCTGGTCACGCGTCGACTTCTCGAACATCGAGGGCATTTGGCCTCCCACATGTGCCGTCATCACGTTGGGAGCCCGGCGCGGGGAACGCAATGCTGAAATCAATCAGCTGTTGACGATCCATCGGTCCCCGCCCACGGAGTTAAGCGCGGAACCAACCTCGGCACGTGCTGCCGATAGTTCTCGTAGGCGGCGCCAAAGCGCGCATGGAGCAGCGGCTCCTCGAGCAGCGGGATGTAGACCGCATTAATCGCCAGGAACGTGAGCGCCCAACTGGCGTGGGGCATGGAACGCAGCAGCAGCGATTCGGCGAACAGCACGAGCACTACACCGGAGATCATTGGATTCCGGACGTATCGGTACGGCCCGCGCACAACGAGCTTCCTCGGCGGATCCCACGGGGCGAGCGTACCCTCGCCCTCCGTCGCGAATCGACGCAAAGAGCTAACGAACAAAGCAAGACCGATCAGCAGGAGAAGGCCGCCCACACCCTGTCCCGTGACTTCCAATCCCGACGTACCCAAACCGAGCCGCACCCCGTCTCTCCGCGCCAGCCACAGCGGGATAAGTACCGTCACCGTGAACGGCAGAATGAAAACCGATAGCAGCTGCCTGAGGATCATGCCCGAATCTACGTTCTCCTCGACAACCGGCGCAGCAAGGACTAGTGTCTAGCTCGATCAGTGTCGGGAGTGCTGGATGAACCCGGTTCGACTTTTCCTCTTTGCCGCGTTGTCTTCGACGGCCGCCGCGCAGGATACGGCCGTCACGCTGTGGACCCGCGAGGTGATCAACTCGACAAGACTCGGCGAAGAGCGACCGATTTTCGTTGCCACGCCGCAAGGCTACCGCGCCGGCACCGCCCGCTACCCCGTACTGCTGATCCTGGACGCCAGCGATCGACCGCAGTTCAACCTCGCGATCGCGAACGTCGCTTTTCTGGCGAGCCGCGGCGCAATACCGGAGCTGATCGTCGTCGGTATTCCAAACGGGAAGGACCGGACTCACGACCTCACGCCTGTTGCGACGGGGACAACCGCGCGGAATATGCCAACCGCGGGCGGCGCGGAGCGGTTCGCCGGCTTTCTGATCGATGAAGTGCTGCCCGCCGTGAGAGCGAAGTATCGGACGCTTCCCGGGACCATACTCGCCGGCCACTCGTTCGGCGGACTGGTCGCGCTCGAGGTCGCATCGAAGCGGCCGGGCGCCTTCACCGGCGTCATCGCCATGAGTCCGGCTTTGTGGTGGAATGACGCCAGTGGAGTGGTCAGCTATTCGGACGCCATTGCCCGCGCCGACAAACCGCAGCGGCTGTTCGTCACAAGCGGGGGCCTTGAGGACGACATCGATCGAACGACGCAGGGTTTCTCGCTGCGGCTCGATTCCCTCAAACCCGCGCTCACCGCATTCGGCCACCGTCGCTATCCCGAGGACACCCACGGTCTCACACCCGCCCCCAGTCTTGCCGACGGTTTGAGATTTGTCTTCGAGCCGGTCTCGATGACAAAGCTGCCGTTGTCAGCGCTGGGTCCGAGCTCCGACTCGGTTGCCGTTGTAAATGCGGTTATGGAATCGAAGCGGCTTTACGCAATTGGGGCGAGGCCCTTCGGACTCGATCAACGGCTTCCGGAAAATCAGCTCAACAACCTTGGGTACAACGTGCTGCAGGAACTGAAAAAGCCGGGACTCGCCGTCTGGGTATTTCGCCAGAACATCGACCTCTATCCCGAGTCGGCGAACGCCTACGACAGCCTCGGCGACGGGTACGTGGCCAAAGGAGATACGACTGCAGCAATTGCGTCGTTCCGGCGCGCCGTAGATATCGCGCAGCGCACCGGGCATCGCATCCTCCAGGAGAGCAAGAGAAAGCTCACCGCGCTGGAGGCAAACCGTGCACGACCCGACCGTTAAGGACGTGAGGGTATGCGGGCTAGTTTTGGAAAACCAGACTTAACGCCTCGGCCGAGCAGGACGGCTCAGGGGACCCAGCTCGGACCGAGCGCTCGCATGTAGACGTCCGCGGCAACAGCAAACCCGACAAGGACCCCGGTCGACGCCATCACGTAAGCGAGCACGCGAATCGTTCTTGTCGGGCC
>JBHEME010000011.1:50627-69348 GCA_046262755.1 Gemmatimonadaceae bacterium
TTGCTGAAGTTGATAAGCCATCCTGAGTAGCACCAGGCGACAAAGCACGCACCAAACAAGATCCACGACCCGACACCTGCGATCGCGGCGGCCAGGGCAACAACGCCGCTTAGCAGTCCGGTGAGCCGGAGCACATTGGCGGAGTGCACGGGCGATGGGAGCTCGCCACTCGTACGAAGCGCGTCGTAGTGTAGCACGGACGGCAGGTTCATGGTTCCTCCGCTGACATCAGCCAGCTTTCCTGCAAGCTACTTAGGAAATTTCCCGGCGTCGACATCCTTCAGAAATTTTATGACGCCGGCCATGTAGGCTTTCTGATCATCATACATCGACATGTGACTGCCGTTGGGCAAGTACAGGTAGCGGCCGTGCTGCACCGCCTTGGACATCATTTCCATGTGCGCGGGATCCATCGTGTCGTAGCGTGCGCCGATGGTGAGCGTTGGCACCGAGATCTTGCCGAGGTCTGCGGTACGATCCCAGTTGAGCAGCTTGCCACTCGCGCCCAGCTCGCTCGGTCCCTGCATGGGGACATAGATCTTCGGATTGATGTGATTCAGTCCCCGCTGGGCGGGATCGGGCCACTGCGCGGCTGGCATCCTCAGCAAATGCTGCTCGTAGTGATTGGGCATCAACAGCGCCATGTAGCGCGGATCGTTGGTCTTACCCGTCGCCTCCAGCTGCTGTATCTCGGCGAGTGCCTTCTGATCCATCGCCGGCATCAGCACGTTCTTCGCGTAGGCGTTGTAAGCCGGGATACTCGCCATCATGTCGGAAATGATGAGCCCCTTCAGATTCGACTGATACTTGAGGGCGTACTCCATAGCGAGGATTCCTCCCCAGGAGTGGCCGAGCAGATAGAAGTTGTCCTTGTTAAGTCCGAGTGCCTGTCGAACCTGCTCGACTTCGTCGACGAAGCGAGGGATTTCCCAGAGGTCAGGCTCGTCGGGCTGATCGCTGTAGGCCGATCCGAGCTGGTCGTAGTAGTAGTACTCGACGCCGGCGCCGGGCAGGTAGCTGTCGAAGGCCTCGAAGTATTCGTGCGTCGAGCCGGGTCCGCCGTGAAGGAGCAGCAGCTTGATGGTCGGATTGTTGCCGACGCGCTTCGTCCAGACCTTGAACGTTCCTTTGGACGTCGTGATTGGAATGAGGCGCACGCCACCGCTCAGTACATCGGTGCGACCGGTGTTGTCGTAGTACGAGGCGGCCGGCGAGCCGACAGGCGGCGGGACGGTGGCGCAACCGCTGATCGCCATGGCGCCGCAAATCAACACCGGAATCCTGGTCATTACCCTCTCCGCATTTTTTTGGATGTGGACGAATTAGGCGTGTCGCAGCCGAGTTTTCAATACTGCAGCCTTCGGGTTATTCGACCCGCGGATGACTCAGCCTCCCGCCACGTTCACACAACTGATCCCTTTAGTGGCTATCTCGCGTAACATCTCGCTGACGGAATCGAAGCGCCATGCGTGTTTGACATCTCCGGGAACGGACCCACCAGTGTCGGTCACAATCGCGAGCATGAACGGATCGCTTTTATCGTTCTTGCGACACGATCCGCCGAACATGATTGTCTCGGAGGGCTTCATCGCCGGCAGACGAAGCCTCGCCCTCGTGGACCAGATCGGCTGTCCGCCTGCTGTACGGGCGACGGCTCGTAGGACTCTGAGATATCGAGTTCCGTTCTTCCAGTATTGGTCGACCGCGTAGTCCTTGGCGCCGTCGCTGGCAAGCAGACCGCCGCCCATCTTGGAGAGAGTGTCGCCGGTCTTCGTCATGGCAGTTCGGCCGGGCGGAAGCTCGTTGAGGAGGGAATCCTCGAGTGCTAACGTCGCAGCCGTTGCTGCTGGTTCCGCGGAAACGGTATCGGAAGCTGATTCGCGTTGGCACGCCGTTCCCACCGCCAGGAGCATACACAGCGCTCTCGTGACGGTCGGAAGACGACGGGCACGAGATTCCACTTCAGATTGCTGAATTGACCGCATCGCCGGCCGAGACGGTGAAGTTGATGAGCATGTGCACCATCGCCGTCATCCAGATACCCCGCCAGAGGGAGTGCTTCCGCCCTTGCAGGAACGTGAGAGCCAGCAACAGCGAGGCAATCACATGCGAAAGCACCATCAGCCAAAAATTGGGGCCGTGAAAGCCCAGGCCGTGCAGGAATGCGAACCAGACGGTCGCGAGGACCACAAAGAACGCCGGGGGCAATTTCAAAGCTCTTGTAACATCCCACGGCAACCATTGCCCGATCACCGTCTCGAGCCACGGCATCCAGATGACTACCAGGCCGTAATACATCCAGACCCCGTACATCTTCTTCAAATCCGGCCAGACCAGACCCTCGCTGAAGAAATGAAAACGCCGATCAGCAACCCACGCGAGGACGAGGATCGGCACGACGGAGATCATGTTGAGCAGCCAAACGGCAAGCACGAAGCGCCACGGCGAGTAGAGCGTTAAGCGCCGCCACTGCTCCTGAATTTTTTCGAGCGTAGTCACGCCGATTTGCTCAACTTCGTGACTGCGGACGTCGCTCTACGCGCTTGTCGTAGGCTAGATGTCGCGGCCGATCGTCCTCAAGCGCCGCCTGACGCGTCGCGGCAGAAAAAAGGCGGCAGCCGTGAGTACCCGTTCCAGATTGAGCGAGCTCAGATCTTTCGGGTCGCCCATCCAGTGCTCGAGCAGAATCGCCCGACCGGCGTTGCCAATCAGGCGCTGCAGGGCCAGCACGAGCAGGAAGATGTCATCGATCTCACCCAGGAACGGGATGAAATCGGGAATGACGTCCATTGGCAACAGGATGTAGGCAACAGCTCCGGCAACCAGCAGCTTGTCGGTGTTCGAGACGCGAACGTCGGTGAGGAGTCCGCCCAGGAGCCGCAGGAAATTCGGCAGCTCTTTCATCGTTCCCATCACCGTGCGCTTCGCACCCGTCCGTGGCGCGGAGGCCGTAGGCGCCTCGACTTCGCGAGGACGCGACTGCGCTTTGGCCGCGCCGCTTGTTTTGGTGCGACGCTTACGCGAAGTACCACCGCTGGAGCGAGCCGATTCTGTTCTCACTTACGCTGATCTCCCGGTGGCTTGGTGGGCGGAGCCTGTGTCGGTGACTGAGGCGTTCCGGCTGGTGTAGCCGGCCCCGCCTGCGGAGATGGCGCCTTCGGCGAGGTTACCGAGGACGCGACCCCGGCGATCTCAGTTGCAACTGACTTGCCAGCGTTGGCCACGTCGGTAAGCACCCCCACGGCCTTGTTCATCACGTTCATCGTCCCGCCGATCACTCCGGCCGACATTCGACCTGCCCGCAACGTGTCTTCCACCCCTTCGGCGAAGCGCTTGAGGGGGTTGGCTGCGGCGGCAACCTTCGGCGCGTACTTCGATTCCAGAAAATCGATGTAATCGAGAATCTGATAAATCTTTTCTTCGGGAAGCGTGTCGAGCTTTCGAATAAGCCGCTCACGCAAGATGTCGTTCATATGGTCACCCTTTCCCTCTCCATCTCGCCCGTCTGCCCCTGACGTCAATATGAACGTAATTCGTACTGGAGTGCCCGCTGGTGTACATGCCTAGTCCCCCAACCAGCTCGGGGTGCTTCAGCTCAACGATCTCCACCGCCAAACCTACCATACGGCTGTCGATGGCGGTGAGTTTTCCATCCCCGTTGGCGTCGATCGCCACGTCCGCGGCGTCGCCGTACTGGTGCTGACTGTCGCGCGCCGCGCGCTGAATCTTCCGATTGTGCTCGGGCGCGCGAAACCCCGAATGCACGTCGATCTCCAGGTCGACCAGTGCTTTCTCGCCATGCCACCTCGCTATCTCCGCGATCACAAGCTCCAGCTTGTCGAGCAGCTTCGGATTAACCGCCGCGTAACTCGGCCACACTCCCTGCTGGTCGTGATTCAGGAAGTCGCTTACGCGAAGGTGTTTGGTGATCGCGATGTCGAGGTCGGCCGGCGTGATCTCGAGAAATCCTTCCGGCGGCGGTGTTTTTCCGCGCACACGCTCGGCGAGATACGTCCCGATGCGATAGCCTCGCAGCATGCCGCCCTCTTTTTCCTCGAACGGGACCAGTACCGCCAAAGTCAAACCTTCAACCTGCCGCTGACTGCTGTCGCGAATCAACGTGAGGCGATAGAAGCCCGCTTTCGGCGGGGCCATCACCTTGTCGCCGTTGAGCGGCTGGGGCGCCGTCGTCGGATTGGTCTCGCCGTTTCTTATCCACGCGTAGCGCAACCCGCTCGGATCGCCGTGTACGTCGAGCGGATAGGAGATTTCCTCGGCAGGCATGGCAAAGGTGAGCTTGAGCTCGCCGCTCGCGCCGAAAGCGCTGGCCGAGGGCTCAGCGAATGGAATCACAGCACGAGCGAGGTACGTGCCGAACGGCTTGTCAGTGGTGTCGGAGGCGGCGCTGAGAAACTGGAACGCGCCTACGGCCGCCATCCCGGCGGCCGTGATCCAGACCAGTCGCGCGGTGTGTCGCTTTCTGACAGGTAGTTCGTCGGGAAGCTCGAGCTCTTCACCGGTCGGATGTCTTCGTTCCTCTAAGGCCGCAGACGCCAAGTTCTCTTCTTAATAGATGTAAACCGGAGTGCCAACGGCGACCATCGGGTACAACTTTTCGATGTCCTCGTTGCGCATTCGTACACATCCATGACTGACGGACTGGCCGATGGTTTCAGGGTGGTCAGTCCCGTGAATCCCGTAGCCATCGCCAAGCTCGAGCCGGCGAGTTCCCAGGACCCCCATATAGCGCCGGGCGGTCGTTCCGTAGGGTGGGATAATGATGTTGCCGTTGGCTACGATCTCGTGCCCTTCTTTGCCCTCACCGAGGGATACGGTGGACCCATTGCCATAGCGCCGGACCACCTCGCCATTCTGGGTCGTGATGACTCCGTCGCCCGTCGGGATGGCGTCGCCAGCGGACAACCGCTGGATTCCGAGTCCTTTCTTGTGCGCCATTTCGACGTAGTGCCACTCGGGTGGCACCCACGCCGGATTTTCGTCCTTTCCCTTTACGGTTAGCCGGCCACGTGGCGTCTCGAAGCGCCACTGGCCTGAGGATCCGCCAACCAGCTCCTTGCCGCTGCCGGTTGCAACGGGTGCCTCGAACAACACCTCCTTGCCCTGCTTGTACCAGAGACGATGGTCGGCCATGCTGACGACGAGGTATGGCTGATTGGCTGCTTCTGCCGGCGACTCGTTGAGCAGCGCCTTGAGGCTGTCGCCCGTCATGCCGAGCTTGGATTTCACTTCGTTGAGGAGGCCCAGGTTGTCGTTGTAAACCATGCGGTTTACATCGCGTTGGTAGCGGAGCTCCGCGGTTCTGGTGAGGAGCATCACGCTCAGCACCGCCGCGATGGCGAAACCAAGAAGGAGCATCCAGACTGTTCGGCCGCCGTACGAAAAGATTCTTACCGGCATTGCACTACCTCGTCAGCTGTTTGAATCGAAAAACGGGAGAATCGCAATTGTTAGCAGGAAAACATGCGTCTTCAATAAAAGTATACCTTCATACCAGCGCTAAGGTTCGGCCTGATCGCCTCGAGATCTACGCGACTTACGCGCAACGAACCAGGCGGGACGGGAGTGGTATCGTTGGTGATCTCTGCCGTCTTCGATGCGATGATGAAAGATCCTCCGTCGAGCGTGATCCTCGTGTCTCCGATGTCAGCGATAGTCCTCTCGCCACGCGGGATCGCAGCCGGCGGAGCATCGGAGGTCTCACTCGCCGGCCGCTCCGGCCCGAACTGAACCGGCATCTCACGAAGGAGCGCGCCTTCCCGGGTGAGGTACATCCGGGAGCTGTCGATCGACACGTTGAGGTGCAGCTTCTTGTCGAACTTCGCCTGACGCTTGGCCATCTCGATCGCGATCCTCAGCTTGTTCTGCTCGGACTGCACGATCGCGTCCGTACGCTCGCGCTCCGCTTCTGTCATGTGTGCGCGGAGCTGTGTCACGTCGTGATTGTATTTGACACGCTTTGCGAACAGCCAACCATCGACGGCGAGCATTGCAAGCAGACCGAGGCCCAGCACGAACACGAATCCGGGGTATGCGCGCCGGAAATCGCGGAAGCTGGCGCGGCGTCGGTCGCCTTCGGCCGCGCGGTCAGGATTGCGACGCGTTTCAATTCCAGATTCTTCCTTGGGTTTGAAGATTGCCATTTTGGCTCGTCCCGCTCGGGATTCGGGGTGGAATTACATTACTCCATATAATGGCCAGCACACAGCGCGCGCAGCCAGTCGCGCTCATCGTACTCGATGGCTGGGGCTATCGCCCCGAAACTGACGGCAACGCAATCGCACTCGCCAACACGCCGACCTGGGACGCCCTGTGGAAGCGTGGGTCGCGCACGCTCCTCGAAGCGTCCGGACTGCGGGTCGGCCTCCCCCAGGGACAAATGGGGAACAGCGAGGTCGGACACCTCAATCTCGGCGCGGGACGAGTGGTGATGCAGGATCTCGTACGCATCTCTTCGGCCATTTCCGATGGAAGCTTCTACACCAATCCTGCTCTGACGGCAGCATTCCGCGCGGCAAAGGCGAAAAACGGGACGCTACATCTCATTGGCCTGATAGGCGCGGGTGGTGTGCACGCCATCGATACGCATCTCTTTGCACTGCTCGACCTGGCCAAGCGCGAAGGACTCCAGCGGGTCGCTATCCATGCATTTCTCGACGGGCGTGACACGCTTCCCAAGTCGGCACTCGGCTACATGGAGCAGCTGCTCGATCACATCAGGAAGACCGCCAATCCCGCGAAAGTGGCCAGCGTGTCGGGCCGCTATTACGCCATGGATCGCGATCGTCGCTGGGATCGCACCAATCTGGCGTACCGCGCCGTCGTAGAAGGCGGCGGTCCGTCCGCGACCGATCCACTCGCTGCAATCAGACAGGCGTACGAGTCCGGCAAGACCGACGAGTTCATGCTCCCTGTAGTGATTACCGAGAATGGAAAGCCGGTCGCGCCAATGAAAGACGGTGACGCGGTTGTCGGAGTCAACTATCGGTCCGACAGGATGCGGCAGATTGTGCGGGCTCTCATCGATCCCGCTTTCGACGGGTTCGATGTGTCACGTCGGCCCAACCTTTCGGTGACGACGCTTACGGCGTACGACAAAACTTTCAAGCTGCCTGTTGCGTTCGAGCCGACCTCCATGGAGAAAATTCTAGCCGAGGTTCTTTCGTCGCAGCAATTGAGCATGCTCAAGACTGCGGAAACCGAGAAGTATCCCCATGTGACCTATTTCTTCAACGGCGGAGTCGAGAAGCCTTTCCTGTGCGAGGACCGTGTTCTGGTAGACAGTCCAAAGGTTGCGACGTATGACCTTAAACCGGAGATGAGCGCTGAAGGTGTTACCGATGTACTGTGCAACGCCCTCTCAGCGAGCCGGCACGACTTCATCCTTTGCAACTATGCGAATGCGGACATGGTTGGTCACAGCGGATCGATTCCCGCGACGATCGAGGCAGTGGAAACTGTGGATCGCTGTCTGGCGCGGGTTCTGAAAGCAGCCGAGAGCAGCGGGACGCGGCTCCTGGTTACCGCAGACCATGGGAACGCGGAGCTGATGATCGATCCCGATACCGGTGGTCCTCATACGGCGCATACCACCAATCCCGTTCCGTTCGTGACGGTCGAATGGGATCGGGAACGTCCGCTCCGCACTGGAGGCGCGCTCTGTGATGTGGCGCCAACTATATTGTCGATGCTCGGTCTCGAACAGCCGCGGGAAATGAGCGGCGTCAATCTTGGAGTGAATTCTTGAAGCAACCAATCGGCGCGCTCGCGCTTGTTCTATTCGTCGCCGCCGGCGCCAGCGCACAGGTCGGCCATCTGCCCGAGAACAGTCCCTACCGCGACCTGGAAACGGGGCAGCAGCTGTCGTTTTACGGCGGACATTTTTCGGCCGCCGAGGACGCCGTTGGTGTGGCGCCGCGCGCCGGCCCAATGTTCGGGCTGCGGTATGAGATTCATGTCGGTGGACCGGCGGCTCTCATGGCGCGTTGGGCGCACGTCAATACGGAGCGTAACGTCGTCGATCCCACGAAAGTCGGAGCCGCCGCGCAGCTCGGACGGCGCAACGTCTCGCTCAACCTGTATGACGTCAATCTCGTTCTCAATCTCACGGGGCAAAAAAGCTTTCATCGCATCGTTCCCGTGATAAACTTTGGCGCTGGCATCGGGTCCTGCAGCTGCGGGGTAGATCCCGATCCTTATCAGTTCGGCACCCCGTTTGCATTTTCTTTTGGCGGCGGGCTGCGCTTCGTGCCGGGAGGGCGGTTCGAGCTTCGGGCGGATTGGAACGATTATCTGTACCAGCTCAAATACCCAACCGCGTACTACGTAGCTCCTGTGTTAAACGGGACTCCGCTCGCGGACGCGCGGCAGGCCCGATCATTCTGGAAGAACAACCCGGCACTCACCATCGGCGCGTCGCTCCTGTTCTTCCGGTAACCTGAACCGCTCTCTTGGGAGCGGAACCCGGAGGAAGCGTGGCGCAGGACTACGAGGACATCAGAGACACCGGCGACCTTAGCGATGGCGAGCTTCGGGCGCTGGTACGCGATCGTCTCGACGAACAGCTCGCATTTGACCCCGATGACGTCGAAATCGCCGTGCGTGGCGGGATCGTCCGTCTTTCCGGCCGCGTCGGAACAGAAGAGGAGCTCCGCATCATCGAGCACGTCGTGACCGATGTGGTCGGCCTCACCAAGGTCAAGAACGATCTCGTTGTCGACGCGATCAGACGCGCCGAGAGTCCAATGCCGATCGACGAGCATATCGCGGACGAGCAAGCGCACGAAGGCCTGCTCCTTGGCGATCGCGCTCTTCCCGAAGATCCCGAGGCGGAGCATCTCCAGGAGGACCTCCGAGCCGAGTTGTTCGGTACCACCGATGTCCAGCAGTCGATTGAGGGAGCGATTCCGTGGGTTCCGCCCGAGTCACCGACGCCGGAAGGGCTGAGCGGCACGGACGCTACTCCGAACGTGATGGGTGAAGATCACTAGGTTGCGCCCCCGGTGGTAATCGCTGGAGGCGGCCGCGCTCGGCATTGCACAAATTACAGGTGATGCCGAGCGCTTCTCTTACAAGACGGGTTTCGTTCTCCGCAGCCCACAGGTACAGTCGGCCGGACTGGAGTGACGAAAAAAACGTGAAGACGTTCGGCGCCTGCGCCTGGCCCAACTACCACGGACACACCTATGTCTGCGACGTCACGATTACCGGACCCATCGATGAGACCACCGGTTTCGTGGTCGATCTCGGGGTCCTCGACAGCATTCTCAAGGAGCAGGTGAAAGACCGCTTCGACCACCGTAACATCAATCTCGATGTGCCCGAGTTCGCTGACGGAAAGCTCGTTCCAACGGGCGAGAATCTCGCCCGTTACATCTTCGAGAGCGTTGAGCGCGAGCTGCCGAAGCCAACGCGAGTGATGCGGGTTACAGTTGGCGAGGACGACACACTGAGCGCCACCTACAGTCGCGAGTAGAGAGATCAATGCTGGACCTTCACGCTCGGACAATCGTGCGCACGCTGGTGGGCGCAATGCTGCCCCTGACGCTCGGCGCGTGCGTCACGCTCGCGCGCGGTGTGCATCCTTCATCGGACCGCGATCGACTCCGGCACCAGATCGATTCACTCACTTCGCAGCAGATTTTCCGGAACGCGCATTGGGGCGTGTTGATCGTCGATCCGCGTACCGCCGACACTCTCTATTCCAGGAACGCCAGCAAGGTGTTCATGCCGGCGTCGAATCAGAAGATCATCACCGCTGCCATGGCACTGACGCTGCTCGGGCCGGATTACACCTACAAGACGACTTTTCTCAGGGACGGCGAGGTGCGCGACTCGCTGCTCGATGGGGACCTGATCGTGATCGGCCGGGGAGATCCGACCGTGAGCGACCGGATGCGCGGGACAGCGACGTTCGTTATGGACGCGCTCGCGGATTCAGTCCGCGCTCATGGCATCAGGCAGGTGACTGGCTCGCTGGGGCGCGTCGGTAACGCATTCCCTGATTCGATCCACGGCTACGGCTGGGAGTGGGACGACCTCGGCGAATACTACGGCGCCGGCGTCGACGAGCTCTACTTCAACGAGGGAATGGCGCCTACAACGCTACGTGCGCGTGACTCACTGCGGGACACTCTGCCCACGCTGCGTCCACCACTCGATACTGTGCGGGATAGTCTGTTCTCGGGGCCGGCGAAGGATCCTGCCACCGCATACCTCAACGCCTTCAACGACGCGCTGATCCGGAAGGGGATTACTGTCGAAGGCGGCGTGCTGGACACCATCATGCCGACGCCCGTCAAGATGGACACACTGTTCGTACTGGTGTCACCACCGCTCCGCGATATCCTGCGGGCCTTTCTCAAGCCGTCTCAAAATCAGATCGGGGAGATCTTGTTCAAGACGATCGGTCTCGAGCGGGGAGGAATGGGAACGGCTGACAGCGCGCGCAAGATCGTGGCGCAGCAGCTGTTGGCCTGGGGAGTGGCACCGGACGGATTCGTTATCCGCGACGGGAGCGGTCTGTCGCGGCACGATCTCGTTTCACCGGAGACGCTGGTTCGCGTGCTGGACCGGATCCAGCAAGACACTGCCTTCGCCGTTTTCTACAATGCGCTGCCGATAGCTGGCGTCGATGGAACGCTCGATACGCGAATGAAGGGAACCCCAGCCGAGGGGAATGTTCACGCGAAAACAGGCTCCATCACTTACGCTCGCTCACTCTCAGGTTACGTGACGACCGCAGATGGCGAGCGACTTATCTTCAGCATTCTCGCCAACAACTGGACCACGCCCAGCTCGGCGGTCACAACGGTCGCCGACCAGATCGCCGCGGCACTCGCGGCGTACCGAACGCGGTAGCGACATGCTCAGCGTTGAGGAGGCGAGCGAGCGCATCCTCGCCGAGATAAGGCCCCTGAAAACCGAACGGGTTTCCCTCCGCCAGGCGCTGGGAAGAGTTTGCGCGGAAGACATTGTTGCCACTGTGACAATGCCGCCGTGGAGCAATTCCTCGATGGATGGATACGCGGTGCGTTCCGCCGACATCACCCCGACAATGAGTGGCAAGCCAGTGCGCCTTCGCGTAGTTGCCACCATCCCGGCGGGAGGCTTTGCCCCGCGCGGGCTCAAGCGCGGCGAGGCGATGAGAATCATGACGGGCGCACCCGTTCCGGAGGGTGCCGATTCCGTCATCAGGAAGGAGGACACGGACGGCGGACTCAAGAAAGTCGAAATACGCCAGGCGCGGGACGTCTGGAAGAACATTCGGCCGGCGGGCGAGGATTATCAGCGTGGCGACTTGCTGGCAAAACGCGGATCACCGGTAAGACCTGCGCTGATTGGCGTGTTGGCGTCGAGCGGTATCGCCAAGGTTTCGGTTTTCCGGCGACCGCGTGTCGCAATCATCAGTTCCGGCAACGAGCTCGTCGAGATTAAAGACTTCGATCGAGTACATGCTGGAGAAAGGATCGTGTCGACGAATAGCTATACGCTCGAAGCCTTGACCCGTGTGGCGGGTGGAATTCCGATCGACCTTGGCATCGCTGCTGACACGAAAGCCTCTCTGAAGAGGAAACTCGATCGCGCGCGCGACTGCGACCTGATCCTCACTTCGGCCGGAGTTTCCGTGGGAGATCTGGATCACACTCGCGACGTTTTCGCGTCTCTGGGAGGAAAGCAACGCTTCTGGAAGGTGCGGATGCGGCCCGGTGCGCCGCTGGCGTTTGGCGTCCTCAACGAGGTGCCCTGGCTTGGCCTCTCCGGCAACCCCGTGTCCGCAATGGTGAGCTTCGAGCTGTTCGTCCGGCCCGTGTTGAGAAAAATGCAGGGTTATACGTCGTGGCACCGACGTACCGTGACCGTGACCGTGGACGAAGAGATCAAGCTCGGCGCCAAGCTCACGCACTTTCTCCGCGCGTGCGTGACGCGCGAAGAAGGACGATTGGCTGCACGTTTGACCGGCGCGCAGAGCTCGGGCGCCCTGACCTCCATGGCCAAGGCAAACGCGCTGCTGATTGTCCCGGAGACGTCGCCCAGAGTCGAGAGGGGCAGTCAGATCAAGGCATTACTCCTCGATCAAACGCTTGACGAAACTTCTGCCTTCTCGCTGTGATCGAGTCCGCTGATCTGTCGGGGGTTGCCCAACAAGCGCTGGATGGTGATGCGCTCGTTGCCGCACTCAAGCGGCGCTTTCGCACATCGGTCCAAGACGCGACGCTCGAGAATCGTACCTACAGCATCCTCAAGCCGGCGAATTCCGATGACCTGATTCGCGAGGAGGATTTCGTCAGGGACGAGCGTCTTCCCTACTGGGCGGATGTCTGGCCTTCGTCATTGATCCTCGCCGAGTGTCTTCTGGAGGTGGATGGCCGGGGTCGAACCGCGCTCGAGCTCGGTTGCGGAGTAGGACTATGCACGCTCGCCGCCACCAGTGCCGGCCTCGATGTTCTTTCGACAGACTATTACCAGGACGCACTTGATGTCACGCGCGCGAACGTGTTCAGAAATCTCGGTCGAATCGCGCGCACGAGGCTCGTTGACTGGCGCCACTTGCCATCCGACCTCGGCACGTTCGATCTGGTCTTCGCCTCTGACGTGTTGTACGAGAAGGAATACGCCGAGCTGCTGCCGGTGATCCTGGAGCGCAGCCTGACCGCACACGGAAAAGCAATCATCGCGGATCCAGGCCGAGTCGCCGCGCCAATTTTTGTGGAATCCTGCAGCGCGGCGAATTTAGCAATTGAGAAAAAAGAAACCCGCCCCTTCGAGGTCGGCGAGATCAAACAGAAAATCGATCTCTATCACCTCGCGCGCGTCTCACCATAGCGGCATTCACTGAGCGCCGGTATGAAAGCCCCCAGATTTGTAGCTACAAGCTATGAGGTCTCTTTTTGTGGAGGAGCCCGTCTAGTCTCGACCAGGAAGCCCTACATCTGGCGGTATTTGGGCCCGCTTCCCCCCTCGCGTGGGGTCCACCGCGGTCCGATAACATCAGTCGCCTTGCAATCGATGCAATTCGCTGGACTCACCACCAGTCTCCCGCCGTCCCGCTCGTAAACCCCCGCGGGACACATGTGGATGTAGAGTTCTGCCACTTGCGGTACAATGTCGGAGCCGACGACGAGGTGTGAAGGAATATCGTCCCGCGTCGCGTTACCCGATTTAAATACCGCATCGAGCTTGCTGAAGGTGAGTTTACCGTCAGGGACGAGCGGTGGAGACGGGACAACTTCGCGCGGCACGTCCGCGTCCCGGTGTGATAAAATCTTTCCGCCCGGGAAAACGCCGGCGGTCACTGTCATCAGACCAGCTTTGATTCCCGCCATGTAGTAGCCGCTCTCCTGGAAAGCGAGGCGCATGTTGCGTCGTCGCCGCAGGTCCTTCGCGATGTAGCTGCCGTCAATCATCGTGTCGTACTCCTTGAGTGATGCGGCCGACGTGTCCTTTCGCTTTAGCGCGTCGAAAGCTGCTCGGGCGGCGAACATCCCGGATTGCATTGCGTAGTGAATCCCCTTGAGCGAGGCGACTTCCACGTAGCCAGCGGCGTCGCCAACTATCATGACTCCGTCGCCGTGACGGCGTTGCGGAAGCGCGTAGTAACCTCCCTCCGGAATAGTCTTGGCGCCCCATTCGACCATTTCCCCGGCCTCGAGGTATGGCTTGATCAACGGGTGAAGCTTGAGTCGCTGCAGCATCTCGTGCACATCGTCCGAGGTGCGCTTGTAGTCGAGACCCACCACCATCCCAAGAGCAACGAGGTTTCTAGTGAGGGGGTAGATGAAGCTCCCGCCGAAAGCATCCTTCGGCACAGGCCATCCCAGAGTGTGGACGACTGCATCGAGCGGCTTCAGCGTCTCCCAGATTTCCTTCACACCAAGGGCAAAGATCTGGGGATTATCTGACGTGATCTTCTGCCATTCGAGGTACGCCTGCGACAGCGCGCCACGCGTTCCTTCCGCCAGGACGGTGATCTGCGCGGTGATGTCCGTCGGTGGTGCGTAGCCAGTCCCGGGATCGCCCGACCGCGACAACCCCGTGGGAGCTGTGCGGACGCCAATTACTCGATTCCCTTCAGTCAGCAGGGAGGCCGCTGGGAATCCGGTGAAAATATTCACGCCCAGTCCCTCTGCTTTTTCACCGAGCCAGCGCACGACCTCGCAGATAGATGCGATGAAATAGCCATGGTTTCGCATCGTCGGAGGTGTCGGCATTCTCAGCGAGCGATTTTCGGTCAGAAAATAGACCCGCTCCCCGTCGACAGCAGACCGAAAGGGAAAATCCTTGTCGGTGAGCTGGGGGAACAGCGCCCGCATTGCGATCGGATTTATGACGGCACCCGAGAGCGAGTGCTCACCCAGTGCCCCGGCCTTTTCCAGAACCCCGATCTGGATCTCACCGAGTGTGCCGCCGCTTTCGTTGTCGCGCTTGACGAGATTGGCAAGTTCGATGGCGCCCGCGAGGCCCGCGGGCCCTCCACCTAGGAATACCACGTCCATCGGAACCGCCTCAGCGTCGGGCGGCTCCCTGAGGATCAATCGCTCGAGCGGAAGGCCAGCCTGGTGACGCGCTGGCAAGACCGTTCCGGCGCGATCAGGCATCAGTGATGCTTCTTGGCTTCGCGCACCGCGTCGGTGAGTGCGGGAACTATCTCGAAGACGTCGCCAACGATTCCGTAGTCCGCGACTTTGAATATTGGCGCGTCCTTGTCCTTGTTGATGGCGACGATCGTCCTGGATGTTCGCATCCCGGCGAGGTGCTGCACTGCGCCGGAGATTCCGACGGCGACGTAGAGGTCCGGACTCACGAGTCGTCCGGTCTGTCCGATCTGGTCGCTGTGCGGACGCCACCCATCGTCCGTCACTGCGCGAGTCGCGCCAACAGCAGCGTTTCCAAACGCTGTGGCGAGGTCTTCCACGAGCTTGAAATTCTCGGCCGCCTTGAGACCGCGTCCACCCGCCACCACGACGGGCGCTTCGGCGAGATCGAGCTTCCCGCCTGTGCCCTGCCGAGTTTCGGTGACCCTCACGCGAGCCGCATTCGGATCGATTGCCGGTTGCGCCTTTTCGACTTGACCTGCTTTTGCATTCTGTTTCGGACCAATGACATTGGGCCGCATCGCAATGATCGCGGGCGTACCTGAGATCACGAGCGTAGCGATGACTTTGCCGATGTTCACAGGATGACGTACGACGATCGAGTCGCCCTCGACTTCGAACGACAGCGTATCGGTTACGATGCTGACTCCAAGTCGAGCGGCGACTCGCGGGGCCAGGTCGCGCCCCTGCGCGGAGGTGCTGAAAATCGCCGCGCGATATCCGCCTGACTTGATGCGGTCGGCAGCGCTCGCCGTGGCAACCTCCGGACTATAGTTGCTGAGGGCAGTATGCTCGACGACGATTACCACGTCGGCTCCGTGCTGTCCGACCTGACTTGCCTTGGCGGCGATGCCGGTCGGCCCCACAACCATCGCATGTACCTCACCGCCACCGGATGCATTGGCGAGCATCCGGGCCGCAGTCACCGCCTCGAGACCAACTTTACGTATGTCGGTGCCGCGCGTTTCCACGAAGGCAAAGACGTTCGCCATTAAAGAACCTTTGCCTCGCTCTGGAGCAGCCTCACCAGCTCGGGCACTGCCGAAGCCCCCTCTCCAACAATCCTTCCAGCCTTTCGCTCAGCGGGGAGCTCAAGCTTGCGCACGGTGATTTTGGATTGCGGCAAAGCGGCCGGCTTTACTTCGAGAGGCTTTTTTTTCGCAGCCATGATTCCCTTCAGCGAGGGATAGCGCGCAGTGTTGAGACCTTCGTCCACGGTGAGCACCGCGGGCAGCGGGAACTCGACGAATTCCTGCGCCCCTTCAAGCTCGCGCTTGGCCTTCCCCTTCCCCTCCGCGATGTCGAGCGACGAGATGGCAGTGACGCACGGAAGTCCAAGGAGCTCGGCGGCCATCGGACCGACGACCCCATTGGAGGAATCCGGAGACATCTTCCCGAACAAGATCAAATCGTAGCCACCGACCTTTAGCTCGGCGGCCAAAGCGTGTGCGATCCCGAGCCCGTCGAACGGGACTCTGTCAACCTTGAGCTGGATGCCCTTGTCGGCGCCCATGCTGAGCGCTTTCCTGATTGTTTCCTGAACGACGTCGGGCCCCAGAGAAATTGCGGTGACTTCGCTCCCGGCGTTTTTCTCCTTGAGCTGCAGCGCGGCCTCGACCGCCCAGGCGTCAAAATCGTTGATGTCGAACTTGAGACCGGACTCATCAACCGAGATGTTGTCGGAGCCGATCCGGAAGCGGACGTCCATGTCGGGCACCCGCTTGATGCACACGGCAATCTTCACGGCGGAAATCTCCATGTGAATGATTGCGCATAAAGATACCTGCCAAAAAAGAGTCCGGACGCTCGCCGCGTCCGGACTCCTTCGCTCCGCTTCGTCGGTTCCGACAAAGTGATAGTTAAGCGTCCGCTGTCAGCGGCTCGTCAGAACCCTTGAGGCGCGCGAGGTACTCGTCGACGCCGACGTAGAACGGATTCTCGCGCAGAAGATTGCCGTGAAATGTAAGCGGGTGCGTTTCGTAGGCACCATGCACTATCACGCGGCCAGAAAGGGATCCGACGTCGTACATGCAGACCACGACCGACGGAAACAGCTTTGCGGCGCCCGTAACCTTGGCTTCGAACGCGAGGATGTCGAGGTCGTCGGGCCAGTTGTTGCGACCCCAGCCGATGTTGCCGAGCAGTCGAATGCAGCCGGCGCCGGCGTCGATCGCTTTCTGAAAGGTTTGTCCGATGTCGTTGAGCATGCCGTCACCGGTGGAACCGCCACCGAGCACCGACAGTTGCCCCCGTGATCTCAGCGTATCGGGATCGATGTTTTTTCCTTTCAGAATCGCAAGAATTTTCTGGTTGGCCTCATCGTGACCGAAAATCACGAGGTGTTCGCCCCGGCGATGGCCAGTGATGAGGAACTGTACTGCCTCCTCGAACTCCTCGGGCTTCTCCCAGAAGTAGGCGATGTGGTCGCCGAGGTTGACACGCTCGTCGCGGAGCCCGAGCTCGACGGTGCCCGAGCTTCTTCTGGTGCGTGGATATCTCATTCGAATGCGTTGATGCCGGTTACGGCTTGTCCAAGAATCAGTGTGTGGATGTCGTGGGTACCTTCGTAGGTATACACGCTCTCCAGGTTGGCCATGTGCCTCATGGAGGAATACTCCGCGAGGATACCATTAGCACCTAGCAGGCGGCGTGCCTCTCTGGCGATATCAGTGGCGGCGCTGACGTTGTTGCGCTTCGCCAGAGACACCTGCTGTGGATTGAAGGTGCCGTCGTCCTTGAGCCTGCCCAGGTGGAGGGCAAGGAGTTGTGCCTTCACCAGCTCCGTGAGCATCTCGGCCAATCTCTGCTGCTGGAGTTGGAACCCGGCAATTGGGCGGCCGAACATCACACGGTTGCCCGCATAAGCGAGGGCCTCCTCGTAACAGGCCATTGCGGCGCCGATCGCTCCCCAGGCAATGCCATAACGAGCCTGGGTAAGGCACATGAGCGGGCTCTTGATTCCGTCCGATTTTGGTAGGAGTGCCGTCGGGGGAAGCTTCACATCCTGGAGCACGAGTTCGCTCGTGTCCGACGCCCTCAAGGAGAGCTTGCCCTTCTGGTCCTTGGCGGTGAAACCTGGTGTATCGGTGGGAACGATGAAGCCACGAATGGATTTGTCGCTCTTGTCCTCGCCAGTTTTCGCCCAGACGATCGCAACCCGCGCGGTGGATCCATTGGTGATCCACATTTTGGCGCCGTTGATGACCCAGCTGCCGTCCTTCTGCTCGCGCGCCCTCGTGATCATTCCGGAAGGGTTCGATCCGTAGTCCGGCTCGGTGAGTCCAAAGCATCCAATTATTTCGCCGCTCGCCATTTTCGGGAGGTAGTGGCGTTTCTGCTCTTCGGTGCCGAAGGCAAAGATCGGGTACATCACCAGGGCGCCCTGGACCGAAGCGAAGGAGCGCACGCCGGAATCCCCGCGCTCGAGCTCCTGCATGATGAGGCCGTACGCAACGTTGTTGAGTCCGGCGCAGCCGTATTCCTCGGGCAGGTTCGCGCCGAACACGCCCAACTCCGCCATTTGCGGGACGAGTTCTTTCGGAAAGCGGCCTTCTATGTAGCAGTCGCCGATGACCGGGAGGACTTTTTCGTCTACGAACGCGCGTATGGTGTCACGGATCGCGCGTTCTTCTTCTGATAGCGCGGAGTCCACGTTGTAAAAGTCGGTTGCCATATCGAGAAAGTTAGCGACCTAGGTCAGTTTCGTTGTTTGTTTCGAGATCTTTGCGCGGTCAGGCTGGAGGGTGTCGGCTTCGGCGGCGCTCTCGCTTACACGCATCGAGCCTCGTCAGCCCACTCGCGGCTGACACCGCTCGCGGGCACCCAGCCGAGTCTCTTGCTACGCGAGGACGCCGCCTGCGCCGACACCCTCCAGCCTTCCCTGTAGGCATCGCAAAACAACAACGCACCAGGCGGCCGCAGGCCGCCACTTCCCGCGAAACCAACCGAACAGGGCATTATCCCCACTCCTCCGCCGGTCGCTGGGCGAATCAGGCGCGGGCCACGACCGGTTGTCGCCGCGGACTTAACAAAGTGTGGCCGGTTTGGGAGGGCGGCGGGTGTGTCCTCCTAGCCGACGTCCTCGCGTAGCAAGAGACTCGGCTGGGTGC
>JBHEME010000011.1:69357-81186 GCA_046262755.1 Gemmatimonadaceae bacterium
AGCGCCAGCGGAGCGGGCAGGGTTTGCGTGTAAGCGAGAGCGGCGGCATAGAGGACACACCCACCGACCGACCGCGCGACAATCTCGAAAAAAAGAGGGCTAGGCAACCGCTCGACATGCGAGCGGCGTGATACCAACATCGCGCGCCTTAGCCCGGAAGGCCGAACCGTGATCGACGATGAGGCCCTGTTCGTCTTGCCACTGGTGCACCATCTCGTGTAGCAGCGTGTGCAACGCCTCCGTCCAGCCATCCCGGCGAATGTGTCGCCGGCTCAACACGATTTCGGGCTCACATCCGTCGACCGCCGGGCTGTAGTGGCCGAGTCTGCTCTTCATTCGCCGCGAGATCTTGATCGGAACCGAGCGCAGCGCGCCTCCGAACCTCTCTTCGTTGTAGCGCGCGTGCCAGCTGGTCAGCTCGCGTATGAGAGGCGCATCGGCGGGGTTGCTGCGCTCGGGTTTTCGTCGTCGTCGTTGGGCGCTGGGAGTTCGCACCACCGGGAACTCCAGAATCGTGCGCCGCGCTTCCTGTCGCGCCACTCTGTTCCTGCCATGCACGAAGGTAATGATTGCCTTCCAGACATCTTCGCTCGCGCCGAGAAAGCTGTTGTGGATTCTGAGCTCGCCACCGCTGTAACTCACGACGACGGTCTGGTTGGTCGTCAGACGAACCCGGTACTGCGAGCCTAGCCCCAAGCGCTGTAGCCGCGCGCGTAGCTCTTCTGCATTTGTCGGCGGCTCTTCTTCGAGCTCCAGAGCCAATTGATCCCTATCGCTCTGGCGCCAGGTCATCGCTCTATCGGTTGAAGCATTTGTGCGGACCTTTGACGAAGGTTCGCTGTTCCTTCGACCAGACGCGCGTATGCACGTCGATGGTCTTGATTCCGATGTCGATCACGTTCACCGAAGAAGGGCGTCCTCCCCTCGATCTGTTCGAGACTGTGCCCGCGGTAGAAATGACAGTCCCCTTCCGAGTGTGCTCGATGTAGTGCACCGATTCCTGGTGATCGTGTCCACATAAGACTAGGTCCACCGCCATCTCGGCGAAAGCTCCGAGAATCTGCTGCGTGTTCTTGAGCCCGTGGCGCCCCGACAGCTGTCCCCGCACCGGATTGTGGTGCATCACTATCACCCGGGCGTCGCGCGGCGCCGACTTCTCAAAAATCTCCTTCGCTTTGTCGAGCTGTTTCTTCTTGATGTCTCCGATGATCGAAATGTCACGCAAGTTCCAGGTCAGTGTTCTACGCGTAACTCCGTGAGCAGTGTTGATGCCAACGAACGTGACGCCCGCAACGTGCAACACCGGCTCCAGATTCCGATCGATGAACTTCCTGTAATTCTCGTACACTCGTTGCTTGTTACCGAGTCCGAGCGGAGCTCGCCACCAGGCAACATCGTGATTCCCCGGGATCGTTATCACCTTGCTCACGTTGGCGGCGTCGCGGATGAATACCGCGGCCCGCTGGAACTCGCCGGCCCGCGCGCGCTGGGAAAGATCCCCGGAAATCGCCACGACGTCGAAACGGTCGGCCTGGATTATCCGCTCGATGGCTTCGATCTGCTCTGGTACCGCAGGCCATCCGAAATGCAGATCAGAGACATGGAAGACAGTGGTCACGTCGTCCCTGTCGAGATCGGGCTATGGCGCGACGACGAGATCCGCGAAATGCCTGGCCACGCTGGTGGCGAGCGCCGCCGAAAAAGTCGGCATTGGTTCGCTGCTCACTTCACCTACCCAGCGGATTTGCGCGAGACGGGCGTCGATCATCACCACGCGCAAAATCGCAACGCCCGTACCAACGCCCAGATTCTGCAGCCTCAGCTCCACGGGGAGCAGGGCGTAGCGCTGGCCCTTGAGGCCGACGAGCGCCCGGACCTGTGACGCGAGCGGATCGCGCACAGCCTGCTCGGGAAGGATGCGTCCGCGCAGCCATTCAGCCGACAGGGACCGCGCGTCGGCTCCGAGGATGCTGTTGAGTTTGGATGCACGCTCGACCTCTCGGCCAAACGTCCACGAGCGTCCCAAGCCGCGCGCCGTGAGCTCCGCCTCGATCTGGTCGTCGAGCGTCGCGAGAAACGCGGCGCGATCGGTGATGTGCTGAAACCATCCGAGAGTATCGGTCGATCCGAGATACTGCACGGGAAAAACTACTATCTCCTGCCCCGCCATCCTCTCCAGCGGGCGCATCACAGTCGGCGACGGAGCACCGGCCTTCTCCTGCTCGGATGGCTTTGCGCAGGCCGCGACGATGCCCGCTGCGGATGCGATGAGTAGAATCGTGCGCACTATTTCATGGCTGGATTGCGGGTAAGTTAACCGATACCCAATTTCATCGCACACGCTCTACCTGGTGCCATGAGAAGAATCCGCTCAATCTTCATCTGGTCGCTCGTGTCCGTCCTCGGAGCCGCCAGTTTCGCGTGGCTGGCACTATCGCGCGGCGAGCCGGTGAACGCCGCGTGGCTGCTGGTCGCGGCGGTGTGCACGTACGCTGTGGCCTACCGATTTTATAGTCGGTTTATCGCCAGCAGGATCTTCGCTCTCGATCCCGCGCGTCCGACCCCGGCGGTGAGACTAAACAACGGCCGTGATTTCATTCCCACTGACCGCTGGATCGTGTTTGGCCACCACTTCGCGGCGATCGCGGGGCCAGGTCCCCTCGTGGGGCCGACGCTGGCGGCGCAATTTGGATTTCTTCCCGGCGCGCTCTGGATAATTGTTGGTGTTGCGCTGGGCGGCGCCGTGCAGGATTTCGTCATCCTCTGCGCCTCTGTGCGACGCGATGGAAAATCGCTGGGCCAGATGGCGAAAGAGGAGATCGGCCCCGTCGCCGGTTACACGGCGCTGGTAGCGGTGCTCGGCATCATGATCGTTCTGATTGCGGTTCTCGCGCTGGTCGTGGTCAACGCGCTGAAGGCGAGCCCGTGGGGAGTGGTGACGATCGGCTTGACGATACCAACAGCGCTGCTGATGGGCGTCTACTTGCGTTGGATACGGCCTCACCGCGTTCTCGAAGCAAGCGCGATCGGTTTGGTTTTGCTGCTGCTCTCCCTGTACGGAGGGCGGTGGGTAGCGGCGAATCCTTCGCTGGCCCCCACCTTCACGCTCACCGGGAAGACGCTGGCACTCCTCATTATGGCGTACAGCTTCCTCGCCTCGGTCTTGCCGGTGTGGCTGTTGCTGGCGCCGCGCGATTACCTCTCGGCCTTCGTCAAGATCGGCGTCGTGCTCGCGCTGGCTCTTGGAATCGTCATCGTTCTCCCTCCGTTGCAGATGCCGGCTCTGACTCAGTTCACTAACGGGACGGGGCCGGTCTTCGCCGGAAAGATCTTTCCCTTCGCGTTCATCACCATCGCTTGCGGCTCGATCAGCGGGTTTCATTCGCTGATCGCATCTGGCACCACGCCCAAGCTTCTCGCCAGTGAGGTCGACGCGCGGATTGTTGGATACGGCGGAATGCTCACCGAGTCACTTGTGGCGGTAATGGCATTGATTGCCGCCTGCGTGCTGACGCCTGGCGTCTACTTCGCGATCAACGCGCCGGCCAGCGCCATCGGCACTACGGCAGCGAGCGCGGCGGCGGCGATCCAGAACTGGGGATTCACGCTGGACCCCGCGCAGATGCAGCTGCTGGCCCAACAAGTTGGCGAGAAGACGCTCCTGTCCCGTACTGGCGGAGCGCCGAGTCTGGCGGTGGGAATGGCGCACCTGTTCTCGAATGTGCTGGGTGGCTCCACGGCGATGGCGCTCTGGTACCACTTCGCCATCATGTTCGAGGCGTTGTTCATTCTCACGACGGTGGATGCGGGTACACGTGTCGGCCGTTTCATGTTACAGGACTTGTTCAAGCACGTGTGGGCGCCGATCGGACGCGTGTCCTGGTATCCGGCCGTGGTTCTGTCGAGCGGGATCGTCGTGGCAATGTGGGGATACTTTTTGTATCAGGGCGTGCTCGATCCGTTGGGCGGAATCAATTCTCTGTGGCCACTGTTCGGCATTTCGAATCAGCTGCTGGCGGCGGTAGCTCTTTGTGTCGGGACTACGATCGTGATCAAGATGGGAAAGGCGCGGTATGCGTGGGTCACCATTCTGCCGCTGGCCTGGCTCGCCACGGTCACTCTGACGGCGGGTTGGCAGAAAATTTTTGCGAGCGACCCCAAACTTGGTTTTCTCTCGCACGCGCGGCTGCTCGGCGAGGCTCTAGCGCGGGGTGCGTTACCGCCAGGCGCGCAGTCGCTTGGCGACGCTCGCCGGCTCATGCTCAACGACCGCATCGACGCAGGCGTCGCCGCGTTCTTTCTCATTTCGGTCGTGATAATAATCCTCGCGTCTGCGTATGAATGGCTTACGGTCCTCAGCGGACGAAAAGCCGCTCAAACGACTGAGGTTCCATTCCAGCCCGCGACGCGCGCTGCGTAATTTATCTCCGACATTTAATCCTCAGACTCCAGGACCGTGAACGACAAATTTCGCTTTCGCGTTGCCGGCGTCGCCATCGGCGCACTCATTTTATTGAACGATCCCGGTCGGGTCTCTGCGCAGACCCATCCGTTCGACTTCTCAATAAAGAACATCATGCGCGGGCCGGAGCTGTACGGCCGACAACCCAGCAACGTTCGTTGGAGCGCCGACAACAAGTGGATCTATTTCACCTGGCTAGAGCCGGGGACGGACTGGCGCGAACAGCCGCGGCAGTTCCGTGTCCGCGCGATTCCCGGCGCCAAACCAGAGCGTGTTTCGGTGCAGCAAGCTGACTCCACGGGATCGCGATTCGCCCAGGGTGACCGGTCGCACAACGGCCGTTACGCGGTGGTTGAGTTCAACGGCGACATCTACATCAACGATCTGAGCACCGGCACTGCTCGCCGCCTTACTCAGACAGTCGATCCTGAGCGCAATCCAAAATTCTCCGCCGACGATCGTCAGGTCTTCTTCGCGCGCGGAGACAACGTCTATTCGCTGGACCTGACGACAGGCTTCCTGCGCCAGCTGACAGATATTCGGCAGGGACCAGCGCCCACCGATTCTGCACGGGCTCAGGGACAGCGTGGCCGGCTCGAGCAACAACAGCGCGATTTGTTCGAGGCAATACGCGATCGCATTCGCGCCGACAGCATCGCGAAGGCGGAACGGCTTCAGCGCGATTCGCTCGGCCTCAAACCCATCTATTTGCAGAGCGGTGAGCGCGTCGCGGATTTCGCGATTTCTCCCAATGGAAATTCGCTGCTGATTACGACGCGAACGCCAGCATCCGGAAATCGTACCACCGACATCCCGCAGTATGTCACGCGCAGCGGCTACACGGAGGAGCTGCGGGTAAGAACAAAGGTGGGAGACGCCGAGCAGAAGGGACGCATCGCTCTGATCACTTTGCCGGCGGCGAGCGTTACATGGGTAAAGCCATTCCCAGCCGATACGACGACTGGCGCTTTCGACCTGCTCGGCTGGAACGACTCGGGGACGCGCGGGCTGCTTTACGCATACAGCGGAGACAACAAGTTCCGCCTGCTGCAAACGATCGACCCGGGTGGCAGGATCTCGACGATCGAATCACTGCGCGATACCGCTTGGGTCGGCGGTCCTTGCAGCGACTGCGGTGGATGGTATGGCGCGCGGGTCTGGTATGTCTCGGAAGCGGACGGCTTCTCGCATCTCTACAGCGTCGCGAGTGATGGCAGTGACAAACGGCAGGTCACTCGCGGCCGCTGGGAGGTTCGTGACGTGCAGCTTTCGCCCGATCATCGCTGGTTTTACCTGACCACCAATCAGGTGTCGCCGTTCGAGCAGCACCTCTATCGCATGCCTGTCGCGGGTGGTCCCCTCGAGAGGATCACCACAAAGTCCGGAAAGCACGCGGCGGTGGTGTCGCCGGATGGAAAGCTGGTCGCCGATGTGTATTCTTACGTCAATCGGCCGCCCGATCTATTCCTTCTCGCCAACAATCCCGGGGCGCAGATGTCGCAGCTGACGACGTCGCCGAGCGCGGAGTGGTTGTCGTTTCCGTGGATAGTTCCGGAGCTGGTAATGATTCCCGCGTCCGACGGCGTCCAGGTTCCCGCGCACATCTACAAGCCGGCGGACATGCACGCACAGCCGAACGGCGCGGCTGTGGTTTTCGTGCACGGCGCCGGATACCTGCACAACGTCGGCAATTTCTGGTCGGAATATCCGCGCGAGTACATGTTCAACCAGTTTCTCGCCTCGAAGGGTTATGTCGTGCTCGACCTCGACTACCGTGGATCGGATGGATACGGACGCGATTGGCGGACGGCTATCTACCGGCACATGGGGGGTCGTGATCTGCAGGATCAGGTCGATGCGTCGAAGTATCTGAACGCCAACTACCAGATCGATCCGGAACGAGTAGGGATTTACGGCGGCAGCTACGGTGGATTCATCACGCTGATGGCGCTCTTCACCGAGCCAAAGCATTTCGGCGCTGGCGCCGGTTTACGCAGCGTCACTGATTGGGCGCACTACAATCAGGGATACACTTCCGACATCCTCAACCTGCCGCAGAACGATACGCTGGCCTATCGCCAGTCGTCGCCGATCTACTTCGCCGAAGGTCTGGAGGACCCGTTGCTGATGGCGCACGGAATGGTCGACACCAACGTTCATTTCCAGGACATAGTGCGGCTCACGCAGCGGTTCATCGAGCTGGGGAAGACGCGCTGGGAGCTGGCGGTTTACCCGGTAGAAGACCACGGTTTCGTGCGCCCGTCGTCATGGGCGGACGAGTATCGCCGCATCTTCGAGCTGTTTGAGCGGTATCTGCCAAACGGCAAGACGAACAAGCAATGAGCTTCATGATTTCTTTGTTCAAGGCTTTCGCCGCGACCCTGCGGTCGATCGCGGGCGTGCCCGACTACGAGCGCTACCTCGAGCACATGCGCTCCGCGCATCCGGGTGATCGCGCTATGTCACGCACGGAATTCGATCACAGCCGGATGAACGACAGGTACAATCGGGCGGGCTCGCGTTGCTGCTAAGTCATGAAGACCAATGGCTCCGGAACGGGCTGGTCCTGAACGATGTGCAGGATTCGTTCGGCGCTACGTCTAACTGATGTACCCCACCGAGTCTTCGATGAAATCCAGATCAATTGTGCCTCTAGCCTTCGCCCTGGCTTTGTTGTCGGCAATTACAGGATGTGAGCGCGACACGCCTTCCCGCGCCGAACGCGTCAGCGCTGTGTCGGCGCAAGTCGGATCCCCGCCAGCCGCTGCACCCGCAATGGACCTCTCTCGCGAGAAAACGAGCGAAGCGGACTTCTCCGGTCGCGCGGTAGCGAGCGGCGCAGCTGGTTTCGCCACACGCGGTCCGACGTCGCTCGATGTTGGCCAGAACGTCAGCGTCGGCGAGACGGCCCCGGCCGCACCGTCGATGCTCATTCGAACCGGCCAGGCGTACATCGAGGTCGACAAGGTCGATCCCGCGATCGTCAAGCTCCGTCAGCTAGCCGCTCAAGTGGGCGGCTACATCACGAACTCATCCGTCAGCGGCGGGCGCGATCAGATGCGTCAGGCGACGCTCGAGCTCAAGATACCGGCGCCGAAATACGACCAGGCAGTGTCATCCCTGTCAACGATAGGAAAGGTCGAGACGGTTACAACCAGTGCGCAGGATGTCGGGGAAGAATACGTCGACGTGACGGCGCGGGTGGACAATGCGAAAAGGCTGGAACAGCGACTGATCGCTCTTCTGGCTACCAGAACGGGAAAGTTGGAGGAGGTTCTCAGCGTAGAGCGCGAGCTCGCACGGGTGCGCGAGCAGATCGAGCGCTACGAAGGGCGCCTGCGGTTCCTCAGCTCCCGGGTGGCCGTCAGCACTTTGACGGTCACGGTGCACGAGCCGGCGCCAATTCTGGGCAATGCCCCGGGCGAAAACCCACTCGTCGGCGCATTGCGCCGCGCCTGGAGAAACTTCATCGGCTTTATTGCCGGCCTCATCGCGTCGCTCGGTGTGATCATCCCGCTCGCGGCGATCGGAGTGCTGGCCTGGTACGTGTACCGTCGCTGGGTCCGGTACTGGTTTCAGCCAAAGGCGTAAAAAAAAGCGCCGTGGCCATCCACGGCGCTTTCCTCATCGCGTTCGATTTCTATCGTTTCAGATCTCTGTTGTACCACCACAGCGATCGAGACAGCGCGGCATAAGCAGCGTTGAGATGCACAGCGCCCCACCCGATCGCGCCTGCTCCAGCGACAATGAGAATCGGAGTAGAAGCATTGTTGGAGCTGTTGCTGGACATGATGATCCCTGCGGTAAGCGACAGTATCCCCGCGACTGCGGTTATCGAGCCCGGTAGATGGTTCGCTTGATAGACCCTCGCTTCGGCGGCCGCCACTGGCGACTGGGCGACGAGCTTCTCGACATCGAACGAGCGAAACAGTCCCACAGTCCCAACGACGGGACCCGTCGCGCCACGAATGACTCTGAAGTCGCCCCAGTGGGACTCCATTCGCAACGCGCCCGCATCGTAGCCTTCAGCTGCTGCCGCCGTCGTCGGGGCCGTCGCCGCCGGCGTGCTAGAGGTCTCGTTTTTTTGAGCTACTTCCGCAGAGGGTTTTTCCTGGGCGGATAATGCTGGAGTGACGGCTGATAGGAGCAGAGCAGCAATGCATATCGCTGAAAGCGTTCTGGGCATTTTCTTCTCGGTGGCAGGCGGATAGCTGATTCTCTTGAGAGACGGCTGCAACCCACCGGCGGTCACCGGCTGAGATGAAAAAAACGCTTCAGCAGATCACTGAAGCGTCTTTTCTTGGAATTGCCGATACCGCAGAGCTATTTCGCTAAGTCGTGGTTGTACCACCAGATCGATCTCGAGAGAGCGTTATAGGCATTATGCATTCGGCCCCCACCGTAGACGATTAGCGTCAGACCGCCCATCCACAGCCCGTAGGTGATCAGTCCGTTCACATCCGGGATGCGCGACACCCCGAGATAGGCACCGAAAGCAGCGAGTCCTAAGCCGGCGAACATCGCTCCCGGGAGGTAATCCTTCTGGAATTTCTTCGCTTCTACCACTGCGTTTGGCGACGACTTCACGATGCTGGCGAGGTCGATCACTCGAAAATTACCAAGCTTCCCCACGAGGATTCCTTGTTCTCCTCGAACCAGACGAGCATCCCCGAAATGACTTTCCACGCGCAAGGCGTTGTCATTGTAGCTGGAAGTTGCCTGTGCATTCATCGCCATTGGCCTCGCAATCATCGATGCTACGACCATAACCGCAAGAATACGCGCTCTCATTCTAACCTCCTCCCTATCGCCACACTATTGTGGCGCGTCCATTGAGCCTCGTGCCGTCCATGATGACGTGGGTGTTGTCGGGGTAGTTGTACTCGGCGTTTGGTTGGGGCGTCGCAACCCCAAGAAAGTCGTCGTTGGTCAGGAGCCAGGGACCTGAATCCGAGAACAGCGTTGCAATGAACGCCCCGCCGATCACCCACCATCTAGTTGTTGGAAAAACCTTGAGTGCAACCGCGCCGAGCGCCCTGGCGGTGGACTGGACTGCCGCCACGAGTGAGTTGTTGTCAACCTTCAGTAGACAGGGCTCATTGTCGTCTTCCCAGAATATGACGTGAAAGCCCTGATTGAATTTGTTCGCAAATGCCAGAGCCTCGGCTTCTGAATAGAGCAGCACCCTACCCTGCCAGAAACCGTCGTTTTGGTCAAAGACTTTTGCATAGTCGTATGCGTGCTCTCCGGAGCACGACAGATCGATTCCGGATGTAGGCGACCCTGGCTGCTGCGGACCCTGGATATGCACCTCGATCTCGGGGTCGCCGCGGAACCACGGCTCTTTTGCGTCAAGAATTCGCGAGAACTCGAGGTAGAGCCCCGGGGGAATGGAAGCTACCCCTCCGCCAGTAGCCGTCTCATCTCCGACCGCCACTTCAATCGCGGTCTCACCCCCGCTGCACGACGCATCGCACACGACGCTCGCCGCGCGATTGGCTAAATTTACCGTTGCGATCGGTTCGAGCGTTCCGATCGCTGCGCCATTAGCATCACGCGCGTTTTTCGATTTCAACGAATCCATCGGCGCATCAAACCGCGTTTCTACCGGCACGATGGAGAGCGTTGGTTGTGTCGGCGGTGCTGCTCGATCGAGTTTTACTTCCCGTCCTGCCTCGTCGAATGCAACGATCGGTTGCCATTCGTCGAGCTGGGAGACCACCAGGACATCTTCCTTGCCCGTCCATTTCTCGCGATGCCCGGCCACCGGCATGTAGAATTCGAGTGGGCGCACTGCGTTCAATGTCCCGAACAACACCTCCTCGCTCGTGCCACTCAACTCAGTCATGCGTTTGAGCAGAGCCTTTCCATCCTTCGAATGGAGGTAGGGCCCAAGAGCGAGCTTGTGCTCCCGGAAGCGCGCGGCGCGCATGTCACGCTTCAGGTGTTGACGCGCCGGTTCATTGTCGAGAGACACGGCCACCAGACGCGCTATCGTGCTCAGTGCGGATCTCTCGTCTGCAACACCAGCCCCCGTTCCTGTCTCGAGTCCAGCAGTGGATGTCGTTGGGCCAGCGATTCGAGTCGCAGGATCCGCGCAGGCAACGAGCGCCGCTAGCGCGACCACAAAAAGAGCTTCTTCGCCATGTGTGTGTCTCATGATTCCTCCTCGGCGAGTGGTGCGGTGGTGAAGCGCGCACACTAGCAGCTCGCGAAGGAGGGGCCGTAATCGACGGACTGCTTACGAGATCACTTCGCCTCTCGTCGAGCCGCCGCGGGAGCGACAAACGCCATGAGAACAGATGCGACCAAAGCGAGCGTGGCGCCAAAGACAAATGCACTGGGAGCTCCGCTTCTGTCCCAGATCGCGCCAAAGATCAGTGACGCCGGGAGCGCACCCAATCCGATGGCCAGGTTGTACCACCCGAATGCCGACCCGCGACGGGCGGCTGGAACTACATCGGCGACCAACGCCTTCTCTGTACCCTCGGTCATCCCGTAAAAGATTCCGTACACGGCGAACAACGCCCACGCCTGCCATGCGGCACTAGCCCGAGCGAACGCGAAGTACACGGCTGCATAGAGCAGCCACCCACCAACGATAAGGGGCTTGCGCCCGATCGTATCAGAGAGCTGTCCGCCGTAAGTGCCTGTGCCTGCCTTCACGAAATTCAGCACCGCCCAGAGAATCGGAGCCAGGGCAATTGGAACTCCCAGCTGACTCGCGCGCAGCAACAGAAACGCGTCCGTCGAATTCCCGAGAGTAAATAACAGAATCACGACGAGATACGCCCAAAATCGTCGGTTGAGTCGCGATGAGGGATGCGCTTCCTCTGCGGCCTCGATCCTGTCGCCGGCCGGGCCCTTCGGGACGTCGCGAACCACAATCACGAGGATGACCACCGCCACCAGCGCGGGAACCGACGCCAGCCAGAAAACATTCCTGATCGCTTGCTCGGCGTGCGGGGCCAGCCGCTTCGTCCCTTCGAATGATGCGACGCCCTGCAATCTCAGAATCAGGAACGCGGCCAGGGGCCCAAGTACCGCACCCGCATTGTCAGCCGCGGCATGAAATCCAAATGCCCTTCCACGCGCTCCGGGAGGAGCGGAGTCTGCCAAAAGCGCATCGCGAGGCGCGGTCCGAATGCCTTTTCCAATTCTGTCCGTGACGCGCAGACCGAGTACCTGCATCGCAGTCTGCGCAACGGCCGTGAACGGTCTCACGAACGAGGCAATCCCGTACCCGATCACAACAAGCTTCTTTCTGCCGCCGACTTTGTCCGACCACCAGCCGCTCACAATCTTGAGCAGCGACGCGACGGTTTCCGCGGTGCCCTCAATTGCGCCGATGAAGCTGGCGTTTGCAC
>JBHEME010000012.1:0-73067 GCA_046262755.1 Gemmatimonadaceae bacterium
ATCAACGCCAAGCACACGAGGAAGGTGGAATCCGAGGCGCCGGGAATCATCGTTCGCCAGCCCGTAAAAGAGCCGCTCCAAACGGGTATCAAGGCAATCGATTCGATGATCCCGATTGGTCGAGGCCAACGCGAGCTGATTATCGGCGACCGCGGCACCGGCAAGACTGCGATCGCGATCGACACGATCATCAATCAGAAGGGGACGGGCGTCATCTGCGTGTACGTGGCGATCGGTCAGAAAAATTCGACGGTGGCCGCGGTCGTCGAGCGCCTGCGCCAGGCGGGTGCGATGGAGTACACAATCATCGTCGTCGCTGGAGCCTCGGACCCTGCGCCAATGCAGTACATCGCGCCTTATTCCGGTTGCGCGATGGCTGAGTACTTCATGTACAACGAGGGACTTCCGACGCTGTGCGTGTACGACGACCTGTCCAAGCAGGCGGCGGCATACCGTCAGCTATCGCTCGTACTGCGCCGGCCGCCGGGACGGGAAGCATTTCCCGGTGACGTGTTCTACCTGCATTCCCGTCTGCTCGAGAGAGCGGCGAAGCTCAGCGAAGACCAGTCCATCGTCGACGGCACGCACATACGAAAGCCGGGCGGATCCCTGACCGCCCTCCCGATCATCGAAACACAGGCGGGCGACGTCTCCGCGTACATCCCGACCAACGTCATCTCCATCACCGACGGCCAGATTTTCCTCGAGGCAGACCTCTTTTTCGCCGGCGTACGTCCGGCGGTGAACGTCGGTATCTCAGTCTCGCGCGTCGGTGGATCGGCACAGGTGAAAGCGATGAGAGCTGTAGCGGGGAGACTACGACTCGACCTCGCTCAGTACCGCGAGCTCGAAGCGTTTTCCTCCTTTGCGTCCGACCTCGATGCGGCGACGAAGAAGCAGCTGGAGCGCGGTGCCCGAACGGTGGAAGTTCTCAAGCAGCCGCAGTACCACCCAATGGCGGTCGAACAACAGGTCGTTGTGATTTACGCAGTGACGAATGGGTATCTCGACCAGATTCCCGTCGGCGAGCTCAAGGAATGGGAGCGGGGATTCCTCGAGTACGTCGACTCACAGTTCCCGCAGGTTACGCAGCGCATTCGCTCGGAGAAAGTTCTTTCGAAGGAGACTGAGGCCGACCTCAAGCGCGCGCTCGAAGGCTTCAACGCGCAGAGACCAGGCAAGCGTTAACCCATGGCCAAAGGGCGCGAGCTGAAGGGACGAATCAAGACCGTGGAGAACACGCGGAAAATCACGCGGACGATGGAGATGGTGGCCACCTCGAAGATGAAGCGTGCCCAGGACCGCGTAGTTGCGGCCCGGCCTTTTGCCAACTCCCTGACTGAAGTAATCGCCAATCTTTACACGCCCGACCTCGCGGAAAAGTTTCCGCTCCTTCGGCAGCCCGTCACGATCAAGAGAGCTGCGATTATCGTACTCACCACCAACCGCGGATTGGCCGGAGCGTTCAACGCCAACCTGCTCAAGGAATCGCGGGCGCTGCTGAACCGGCTGAAGAACGACAATGTCGAGCCCGAGCTCCACGTCGTCGGCAAGAAGGGGCTCGGATACTTTCGGTACGTGGGCCGATCGGTGGCGTCGAGCCGTATCGACATCAGCGACCGGCCTACCGCCGAAAACGCCGCGGAGCTCGTCGACGCCCTGATTCAGCGATTCGCGGAGGGAGAGATCGATGCGGTGCACGTCGTTTACGCGAGGTTCAACTCCGCGCTTTCCACTCCACCCGCGACGCTAACGATCCTGCCGGTTACTCCGCCCGAGAGGACGGGGCCACAGCCTGATTACATACTGATGCCGTCGGCTGAGGTGATACTTACGCAGTTACTTCCGTCTTACGTTCGTAATTCCGTTTACCGCGCGCTAGTCGAAACCGCGGCCGGAGAGCAGGGCGCGCGTAGAACCGCGATGAAGAACGCGACCGACAACGCCGGTGAGATCCTCAACGTGTTACGCCGCACATTCAACCGCGCCCGTCAGGCGCAGATCACGCAGGAAATCGCCGAGATTGTCGGCGGTGCCGCTGCGCTGGAGTAATTCAATGGCAACTGCCGTCCGCACCGAACGAAAGAAGGCGCCAGCCGCCGGGAACAAGAAGACCCACATTGGACGAGTGATCCAGGTCATCGGTCCAGTTCTCGACGTCGAGTTCGACACCGAGGATCTTCCCGAGCTTTACAATGCGCTTCGCATTAGAGGCAAGTCCGACGCGGGCGTCGACATCGATGTCGTCGTGGAGGTGCAGCAGCACATTGGTCGCAATCAGGTTCGTGCTGTCGCCATGTCCTCTACAGACGCGGTAGTCCGGGGGATGAGTGTCGAGGACACTGGCGGTCCCATCACCGTGCCGGTAGGCAGCGCGGCACTGGGGCGAATTCTCAATGTGCTCGGCAATCCGGTGGACAACGGCCCACCGATTCCTGCCGACGTCGAGCGCTGGCCAATCCACCGCAGCTCGCCGGAATTCGCCGACCTTGAGCCGAAGACGGAAATCTTCGAGACGGGCATCAAGGTGATCGATCTGATCGCCCCGTTCGTGAAGGGAGGGAAGATCGGGCTCTTCGGCGGAGCGGGAGTAGGGAAGACGGTCGTCATCCAGGAGCTGATCAACAACGTGGCCAAGGGTCACGGTGGAAAGTCCGTCTTCTGCGGCGTCGGAGAGAGAACGCGCGAGGGAAATGATCTCTATCTGGAAATGAAGGAATCGGGAGTCATCGATTCGTGCGCGCTGATCTACGGTCAGATGAACGAGCCGCCGGGAGCGCGTCTGCGCGTCGGCCTCACAGGGCTCACCGTTGCCGAGTATTTCCGGGACGTCGAGAATCAGGACGTGCTGGTCTTCATCGACAACATCTTCCGCTTCACTCAGGCGGGCTCGGAAGTGTCGGCGCTGCTCGGGCGGATGCCGAGCGCGGTCGGCTATCAGCCGACGCTGGCGACGGAGATGGGGGATTTGCAGGAGCGCATCACTTCGACCAAGAACGGCTCGATCACATCGGTGCAGGCGATCTACGTACCGGCTGACGACATTACCGATCCTGCGCCCGCGACCGCGTTCGCCCATCTCGATGCGACCGTCGTGCTTTCGCGCGCCATCACCGAGCTCGGCATCTATCCGGCCGTCGATCCACTCGCCTCGTCTTCGCGAATTCTCGACGCCCAGTTCATCGGCGACCGTCACTACAAGGTCGCGACCGATGTCCAGAAGATCCTCCAGCGCTACAAGGAGCTCCAGGACATCATCGCCATTCTCGGCATGGACGAACTTTCTGAGGACGACAAGCTCGTCGTCGGCCGCGCCCGCAGAATTCAGCGCTTCATGTCGCAGCCTTTCGCGGTCGCCGAACAATTCACCGGCTATCCCGGTCAGTACGTGAAGCTCGAAGAAACGATCTCCTCCTTTGAGCGGCTGGTCGCCGGAGAATTCGATCAGTATCCTGAGCAGGCTTTCTTCATGCAAGGCGGCATCGACGGCGTTGTCGAGCGCGCCCAGCAGTTGTCGAAGTAACCGATGCTGAAAGTTTCGGTAATCTCTCCGGAATCGGTCCTGTTCGAAGGCGAAACAGACTCCATCGTCGCGCCTGCCTACGACCGAGAGGTTGGAATTCTGACCGGTCACGCGCCGCTGATGGCCCTCCTCGGAAATGGCGAGCTGCGACTCGGCGGCGGATCAGAGCGGCGTTTCAAGATCAGTGGGGGCTTCATGCAAGTCTTCAATAACGACGTCCGCGTAGTAACCGAGAAGGCGAGCGCGGCGTAGAAAAGAAGCTCCAACGAGCCGACATCCAAGAGGGTCCAAAAGGATTTTGGGCCCTTTTTTCCTGCCCTCAATGGCTTGCGAATTGCGCCCCCTCAGGTCATAACACATCAACCAATCGTTTATGGCCGATCCTTCGCACCCCCCCATTCTCGTCGTCGACGATAATCCCGACAACGCCCACATCATCAGAGATTATTTGGAGGCCCGGGGCTATCCAATCACCGTTGCGTACAACGGCGATGATGCGCTCAAGGCGTTCAACGAGATCAAGCCGGCGCTGGTTCTTCTCGATGTAATGATGCCGGGACGCGATGGCTGGCAGGTCTGTCGGGAGATCAAGCAGCATCCGACTCTGGGAAAGAACGTGCGCGTAGTAATGGTGACGGCACTGGACGATTGGGTGAACAAGCGGCAGGCACTACAGACCGGAGCGGATGATTTCGTCGAGAAGCCTTTCGAGCTCGCGCGGCTCGCCTCGACAGTCGAGCGTAACCTCAAGTTCCTCGTTCCCGCTTCCACTCGGACCAACTGAGCGTGGATTACCATCAGCTGCTACGCGACTCGCTGACGCGTCTCCCCACCGTAGCCGCCACGATAGATAGCGTACGCAAGGCGATTCAGGATCGCGGCGAGGTCGTCGTCCTCTACTTCAACTTTGATCGCTACTCCAAAGTGGAAGAGGTTTACGGCTGGGAGAAACTGGACAGCGTTCTCGAGACCACCGGCGAAACCATGCGCGACTATCTGGGCAAGAGCCAATTGGCGTCGTCGAGGCTAATGGTCGCTTTTCCGAACGACGACGATTTCGTCTTTTTCCACGTTCCTCAGGATGATACTCCTGCCGCGACCGACGCCGAGATCACCGAGCTCACCGTGGGCTTAAAGGAGGCAGTATCCTCTCAGATCGAGCGCGTGCATGGTGATGACATCGCCGCGCTGTTCGACATCTTCGTTGGGCGCTCATTGGTCGTCTACAACCCGAAGCTGCGGCTGGAGCGGCAGATATATCGCGGCATTCGCGAGGCGGCAAATGCCTCCAAGAGCCTGGAGCACCGCGAGCAAGCCAAAAAAATCAGCGACCTGCGTGAGACGTTGCGAAGTCGTGGCCTCTACATCGAGTATCACCCCATCGTCGTGACGGACAACAAGAAAGTTTTCGGGTACGAAGCCTTGGCGCGCGGGACGATGCGCAGCATGCGGAGCCCCGAGGTGATGTTCGAGATCGCCGCCCAATCCGATCTGATCTGGGACTTGAGCAGGCTATGCCGAGAGCGAGCGATCGAAGGAATGGGAAAGTTGCTCAAGGACGGCGAGCTCCTGTTCATGAACGTTGATCCGGCCGATTTTGCGGATCCTTCTTTCGACGTGAAGGAGTTAAAGGTCAAGGATCCGACGCGCGTCGTGATAGAGATCACCGAGCGCACAGCTATCAAGGACTACCCGAAGTTCCGCGGCCGGCTGAAGGAATTTCGCGACCAGGGCTATCGATTTGCGGTCGACGATGCGGGCAGCGGTTACGCCGGACTGGGGTCCATAGCCAATCTCGAGCCGGATTTCATCAAGCTCGATATTTCTCTCATCAACTGCATTGACCAGAACTTCATCAAGCAGAACCTGGTGGAGACGATGGTTCGCTTCGCAAACGAGCATGGAGCGATGGTCATCGCCGAGGGCGTAGAGAGAGGGGAAGAGTACGACATGGTGAAGTCACTCGGCGTCCATCTCGTCCAGGGCTTTTTCGTTCACAAGCCGAGCGCCGACGCGGTGGGCACTTGGCGGACGCCCATTCACCCTATGCCGACGATTCCCGACGTAGCAAAGCCTTGACGAGGTCGAAAGAGCGCTCCGCGGCTCCGAGGCCTTCACGCACCATTTCCCGCGCATTCGCCCCGGCAACATCGCGTCCCGAAATCGATCCGAGCCAATCGGCCAGGCGCAGTGCAAGGTCGGTGGATCCTCGAATTTCCGCTCCGCCGCGTGCTGCACTCAGCTTTTGCGCGTCGCGACTCCTCTCGTTCTTCGGGCCGAACAGCACCGGCGCACCAAAGGCGGCGGGTTCGAGCACCGAGTGCACGCCGGCCGAGTGAAAGCCACCGCCGACGTACGCTACGTCGGCGAGAGCATAGAGATCCCCCAGAATCCCGTAACGATCGACAAGCACAACGTCCGCATCCCTGGCGGCCGTGGAATCGATGCGAGCCAATACGAGTGAAGCGGTATTCGCCCAACGTTCGACCGTCCGAAGCTGCGCGGGGCTCGTCTCGTGGGGTGCGATTATGAGGCGCGCATCCGGAATCCTTTCACGCACCCTCAACCAGGCTGCGAAAAGGTGCAATTCATCGCTCGGCCATATCGATCCTGCGACCAGCGTCGGCCTGGACGAACGCAGTGATTGAACCAGAGCACCCGGGGCGGACTGCGCGCGGGTCCAGACCTGATCGTATCGGGTGTCGCCCGTAATGCTGATCTGGTTCTCGCGCACGCCTGCATTTACCAAACGTGCGGCATCCTGCTCGTCGATTGCTCCCACACGCTCGAGGGACCGGTAAGCGTCACCGAGAACCCGACGCGCGAAGAAGCCTTGCCGCGCGGATGATGCAGGCAGAGTCGCGCTGATGACGCCAACACTTACCCGTGCCTTGGCCGCGGATTCGGTGAGAGCCGGCCACACATCCAGCTTGCTGAAAACGAGAGCGTGAGGCCGGAGCGCGGAGATGATCGCCTCTGCCTGCGCGAAGGTATCGAAAGGCAGATAATCGACAAAGTCACATGGCACCGATCGCGCAAATTGTTCCGCACTCGGGGAGTAATGCGTGTATGCGAGCTGCACCGCCGGCAGGAGTTGCCGAACGAGCTTGATTACGGGCAGTGCCTGGAGCCCCTCACCCACCGAAGGCGCATGGAACCAGACGAGCGGCCGGGAGGCGTCTCTCGAGTCTCTGGCCCAGGAACGATATCGATCAACGATGTCACGCCGTGCGACCAGCGCGCGTTGAAACTTCGACTGCCCCGGTGGGACGACCCGGCCGAGCGCAGTCGCCAGCGAACCCGCGGCAGAGTAGGGAATCCGCAACAGCCGGTTCACGCGGCGCCCATTTGTCGCCTGCGCTTAGGGACTTGTTTTCTTGGTGTGAACGAGAGCGGAATCAATCGCGCGTCGCAGATTGTCGATCGGCTGCGCGCCGACGAGAAGCTGGTTTCCGATCATGAAGCTCGGCGTTGCGCTCGCGCCTGCTCGTTGAGCGCGATCGTGGTCCGCCTGAATGAGCGGTCTCATTTTCCCTGATTTGACGCACTCACGCCAGCGGGGAAGATCGACGCCCGTCGCTTTCGCCAGAGAGTCGAAGATCGGCGCGGGCGAGGGCTTCGTCTCCCACTCCGACTGCGTCGTGAACAGTGCGTCGTGCATCTGCCAGAATTTTCCCTGCTCGCCCGCGCACATTGCCGACTCGGCCGAAGGCCACGCGAAAGGGTGGCTGGAAAGCGGAAAATTGACGTAGGCCATGCGAACCTTCCCGGTTTTAACGAACTCGTCGCGGAAAGTGGCGTAGGTCTGATCGTGCCACTGCTTGCAATAAGGGCACTGGAAGTCGCTGACCACTATGACCCACACCGGTGCGCTCGCGCTACCTTGAATCCGGGCGAGGTCCGCACGCGTAAGGATTGAGTCATTCACCGGCGATGCAGACGCAACCTTCGCGGTTTCCGGACGCACGGCGCCAGTTGATTCACCAGCTGTGTTGCTGCTCCTCGCCGAGTTGCACGCGAAAGCGAAAGCGAGCGCCAAGAGCGAGCACGAGCGGTTGACTTGAGAGCGAAGCATCTGCTAAATACTCCTCTGCCCAACCATGAAATCAAGGGAGAGTAGATCCTCAACACGGTGCTGATGGTTTTTCCATCAACGGCGAAATTGGCAGCCGTTGTGCGCGCAGGTGTTCTCTTCCTCGTGGTTCAGGGCATTCAAATCCCGGCGCCAACGGGGCTCGTCAACGACTTCGCCCGCGTGATCAATGCGGACGCGGCGCAGCGCATCGAGCAGATCGCGGCCGATGTTCGAACCAAATCGCGGGGAGAGATCACCGTCGTCACGCTGCCGGATATCGGCACCCGCGACGTTCAGGAAATCGCGCTTCTCATCGGACGTCAGTGGAAAGTCGGCAAGATCGGCAATCCGGGCGATCCGACGAGAAATGCCGGGGCCGTCATACTCCTTGTGCCAAAGGAAACCAGCAAAGATGGCCGCGGCCATTGCTTCATTGCGACGGGCTACGGAGCGGAGGGCTTTATCACCGACGCTGACGCTGGTGACATTTGCCGGGAAGCGACGCCCGCGTTTGCACAACGTGACTACAGCACCGGACTCGAGCTCGTCGCACTGCGGACAGCGGAGCGCTTTGCGCGGGAATTCAACTTCACACTCGACACCGCGATCGCGCCGCCAGCAGTTCAGGGGCCGAGCTACGACTATCCGCTCTCCGGACGCGGCGGCGGAATTCCCCCGCAGTTCTGGTTCGTAATTTTTGTGGTAGTTCTCCTTCTGCTCAGTCGCAGGCGGGGACGTCGCGGGCGTGGCTGCGGTGGTGGCGGCTGTTTCCCGATTTTCATTCCAACCGGCGGGTTTGGTGGATTTGGTGGCGGTCGCGGTAGTTGGGGCGGTGGAGGTTGGGGAGGAGGCGGCGGTGGCGGTGGATTTGGCGGCTTTGGCGGCGGGGGTGGATTTGGCGGCGGTGGCGGCGGATCGAGCTGGTGATGGAATCGGCGCCGAGAGGATCCTTCACGACTCGGGGAAAACACAATGATGAAACTTGAGGAACTGGTGCATCAGCTTCAGCTGGCTTATGGCGGCGGCCTCCGATCGGTGGTGCTGTTCGGATCTGCGGTCGCCGGGGAGCACCGAGGAAAAAAATCCGACTACAACATCCTCGTCATCGTGGATTCGCTACCCCTCGAGCGACTCCGCGCAGTGGCGGCGGTGTCGAAAGCATGGGCGGAGGGTGGCAATCCTCCCCCGATGACATTCACCGCCCGCGAATGGAAGTCATCGACCGACATCTTTCCGATGGAATATGCCGACATACTCGAGCGGCACCGGATTCTTTACGGTGACACGCCTTTTGACGGCATAAAGGTCTCTCCTGCCGATCTCCGTCTTCAGGTCGAGCAGCAAACGATGGGCAAATTGCTGCAGCTACGTCAGGCGACCATGGGCGCCGGCGGTGACAACGCGCTGCAACTGCTGGTGCTCGAGAAAAGTTTGAGCACACTCATGGTGGTGTTTCGCGGCGTGTCGAGGCTGCAGGGCCAGGTACCGTCGCAGGATTACGAAGAGCTCACCAAAGCCCTGGCTGCGCGCGCTGGCTTTCCAGCGGACCCCTTCGTCAAGGTCATACGCCACGCGCGAGGTGGTGAAAAAATTCAGCGTGAAAGCGCAGCGTCAATTCTCGAAGGATTTCTCGGGGCGATGGAAAGGCTGGTCGCTTATCTCAACGAGTTTCGCGGATAAATTACGTGGAAGGATGAATTCAATCACCACTCAGGAGTCAGCAAAAATGAAACGTCGCATGATGTTCGCACTCGTTCCGCTTCTGCTGACGGGCTGCGGCTACAACCAGATCCAGCAGTACGACGAGCAGGCAGCGCAGGCCAAGCAGCAGATTTCGGTGCAGCTGCAGCGTCGGGCAGACCTCGTACCCAACCTCGTCGAGACGGTAAAGGGGTACGCGCAGCACGAGAATGCGGTGTTCACGCAGGTAGCCCAGGCGCGCGCCGGACTTGCCGGTGCAATTCAAACGGGCGACCCGGCTCAGATGGCAACAGCCAACTCGACGCTTACCGGCGCGCTGGGCAGGTTGCTCGCAATCTCCGAAGCCTATCCGCAATTGAAGGCTGATCAGGGTTTTCTCCGGTTACAGGACGAGCTCACCGGAACCGAAAATCGCATCGCCACGTCTCGCAACGATTACAACCAGGCCGTCCAGGCTTACAACGCTTACATCCGCACTTTTCCGCAGGCTCTGACGGCTAGGGTTACCGGCGCGAAGGCGCGTACATACTTCGAAGCGGCACCGGGATCGGAGGCGCCACCGAAGGTGGATTTCGGCACGAACAAGCCGGCAACGCCCCCCACCACCACGCCAACCCCTCCGCGCACTCCGTAGCGAGCGAAATTCCCCGCAACAAAAAACGCCGGCCTTTCTGGCCGGCGTTTCTCTTGAAGCAGTATCGCTAGCGGGTCAGCTCCCGATCAGTGGGTTGTTCAACCTCTCCGCCGATGGAAGCGGCATGCACAGCTGATTCGCGTACGTTCCCCCGAAGTGGTACGGCGTTCCCGCCGGCGGCTGCGGTGTTATGCCAAACCGGATCAGATCGCCGAGATGTTGGCTCTCCGCGAACAGCTCGCGCCGCCGCTGGTCGATTAGGTCTGCCATATACTCCGCCGGAGTGGCGCCTGTAAAAGCACCTTGGCCGCCACGTGCTCGCGACGCATTCAGAATCAGAAGGGCACCGGGCAAGTCTCCCGCGCGAATATCGGCCTCGGCGATGATCAGTTGCGCTTCCTCATAGGTCGACAACGGAAGCGGCGTCGCCGCGGTCGGGTATTTTGTCTGATAGTAGTGAACAATACCCGTTGCGCTCGTAAGTGTGGTCGCAGTCACCGGTACTCGCGCATCACCCATGGTCCGATAGGGATCACCGACCGACAAGTTGCGGTTTACGGCGCTGTTCTCGAGGAATATTCGGTTGCTGCGCCGGGTCGTCGTTGCCGACGCGCTCACGTTGCGCAAATACCCCGAGGGCACCTGCTGCGCATCTGCCTTGGCGGCGGCGTAGTCTCCGCGATCGAGCTCGGCCCGCGCTCGCCCTAGCAGCGCCATGGTACGGATGCTCGTATTCCCCGCTGTTGTAGCCGAGGCAATCGCTTCCGTGAACCTGCCGATCGCAAGCTTGAAGACGCTGTCTCGCTGAATCTCTCCACCATACGTGAGCGTCTTGTCGAGGTTGACTGACGAAATCGCCATGGTGCAGAACCCTTCGCCGAGCAGAACGTAGGCATAGCCGGCGTATGCGGCCGCTATCGCCATGAGGTTGGTCCTGTTCGGAGACCCTGCACCGGCTGCGACTTCGGCGTCTGTCCAGACATTGAGGTGCGCCAGCAGATTCTCGTTGGATTGCCGCGCGATCTGCAGCGGCGTGTACGCCCCGGGGTTCGTGGCGTCACAGGCGTTCACCGCGTAGTCGGCGTCGTCCTTCGTCATGTTGCGCCTGTCGTACGGAGTCCGCGACGCAGTTTGCTGTTCGTAGATGAACTCCTCCCCGATCAAGCCACCGAGATATGTGTACGCATTGAACGCGCACTCGAAGTCGGCGATGGCGCCATCGGAAAGGATTTGTGCATTGCCCGATGTCTCGAGCTGGCCGGCAGGTATCCGGCTGGCGGGCTCGACGTTCAACGGGTTCTTAAGCGTGTCGCACGCGCTCGACGCTATCAGCAGGACAATGGCCATGCGCGTGGTCCACGAAGACTGGCTTTTGAATGAGGACATGAAAATCATTCTCGAGTTAGAGGTTTGTAGTGCGCGCATTACCAATCGAGATTGAGACCGAGCACCCACTGCGCAAGCTGCGGGTTCGTGGTCTGCTCAAACTGCCCGAAGTTGCCGCCGCGTGTTCCGCCGAGGAAAAAGGCTTCCGGCTCCAGTCCCGGATAGTTCGTCCAGGTGTGGAGGTTGCGGCCGGCTAGAGTAACGACCGCGCGATTGAACCTCGCAAACCGCGTGTTGATCGCCGGCAGCATGTACGAAATGCTCACCTCTCTCAGCTTCGTGTATCCGGAATTATTGATGTAGTAGTCGATCAGCTGACCATTCGACTGCAGGCCTGCGATCTTTTTGGGATCGAATTCCAGTGGATAAAAGTTCTCACGGCAGCGGCCGAAAATCGCACACCGTGACCGCATGTTGCCGTCGATCTTGAAGAAGTCGCCCTTGAAATCGAGCAGCCCATAGAGTCGAATGCGGTTGAAGAATGTGAGCGTGTTGCTGAACGACCCCTCCTTTCGGGGCAACGACCTGCCGAGGAAAACGTCCGGCGCGTCGTCGGCGGTGTTGTAGACGAGATCGGGTCCCGCGCAGATCATCGTCCCGCCTTTGCCGTTGTCGCAGAGAACGTTCGCAACATCTGCCTTTCCATTCGGGAGGATCACCGCGCTTACAACACGCTGCTCGAAGTAGGATCCGATGGGATAGCCGACCTGGTGCTTGATCGCGAATCCACCGACCACGAAGTCAGGCGTCCCGCTCGCTTTCCTCAGGTCGAGGATCGCCTGGGATGTGCCGAGGCTCTCGACTTTGCTGTCATTGGTGGCCCACCCAAAACCCATGTCCCACTTGAAGGAGTCTCGGATCAGCGGAGTCGCACGGAGCATTAGCTCGGTCCCCCAGTTGCGAATCTCGCCCGCGTTGAACGGCTGCGTGTTCGGCAGTCCGAGGGACGGCGCGATCTGACGGTCCAGAATCGCATCGAGCGTCTTCTTGCGGTACAGAGTGAATTCGAGTCCCAGGCGATCGTCGATCGCCCCAAGGTCGAAGCCTGCCTCGAGCTCCTTGCTTCTCTCCGGTCCGAGGTCGGCGTTTCCGAGAAATTGCGGTGTAACCGTCGCTACATCGTTGGGACCGGTCGCGCTTGTGTACGTCTGAAGCGCAGAGTAGGTGATGGGTTGCTTCCCGGATTCACCGTACGCCGCCCGCAACTTCAGCGCATTCAGAGCGCGGAAATGCCAGAACGGTTCCTCGCTCACGACCCAGCTGGCGCTGAACTTGGGGTAGTAAACGCGATTGAAGTTCTGTCCGAACGCGCTGTTGTCGTCCGCTCTGACCGCCGCGGTCAGAAACAGTCTATCCTGCCAGCCAACCTGCTCCTGGACGTAGAAGCCGAGCGTCGCGTCCTGCTCGATGTCACCTGATGTGGTCTTGTTCGTCGTGGTGGCTGAAAGCGCGGTCAACCCGACGGTCGGAAAGATGTCGCCCGATGACGACTGGAATGCCGTGCTGTTGCGGTAATACTGCGCGCCGAAAGAGGTCGTCGACTTCATCGCTTCGCGCACGTTCCACGTCCCCGACGCCGAGTAATCCATCGAGTAATAATCGATGTGGCGGTTATTAATCGACCGTCCTCCAAGCGCTCCGCTGCCGAAGATCACCTTGCTCAGCGAATCTTCCGTACGCACTCCAAGAAAGTTGTCGTCCTCGTCGACGCGGTCGGTGCCGACGCTCAGGCGCTGTTTGAACCAATCAAACGGCTGATTGTTGAGGTTGATGCTCGCGGTGAACCGATCGAGACCCTGCCAGTACCTTACGAGGTTGTCGTATTGGGTCGGCAGGCCGGAGTTGAATCCGCGTCTGGGATTGGGTTGCCCGTTGGCGAGCGGAACGTTGTTGGCAGGGTTCGCCCAGATCGTGCCGAGAGTGCGCCCGCCACAACCGGCTTCGCACGGCAGGTGGGTATCGCCGTTCACGTATCCCATGTTGAGGGCCACGTTGAACTTCGGTCCGGGAACAACCGAAAGATTCACACGGCCGGAATATTTTTTTGCCGTACTCGTTGGCTCAATGCCGTGCTGGTTGTCGCTTCCGGCGGCGGCATAGTAGGTGAACAGACTGGATCCACCGCTCGCGCTGACATCGTACTGGCGCAGCGGGCCTTTAGTGAACACCGGCGTCCCGCGTGCGTCTTCGAGGTCGATGATGTCGATCGACGCCGTGTCGAGCGCCCCCGCGGGTCCACCGGGCCGGGGTACCGTCGCATAGTTGACAGGCCACCTGCCCTCGGGGTCCTGCAGATAGTTGATTCCGGCGTGGGTGGACAGACTCCAGCGGGGCGCGCCCGTAGAACCTTTCTTGGTGATGATCTGAATAACGCCATTGGATGCTTCCGTTCCATAGAGAGTCGCAGCCGCCGGCCCCTTGATGATTTCTACCGACTCGATGTCTTCTGGGTTGAAGTCATTGATACGTGAGATGGAGGAGGACCCGAACGACTGGTTCTGCGGTCCGGTAGCCGGCGCGTTGTCCACTCGCACGCCGTCGACATAGAGAAGCGGCTCGTTGGAAAGCGAAACGCTCGATGCGCCGCGAATGCGAATTCTCGCTCCTGCCCCGACGTTGCCAGTAGCACTGTTGACGAAGACTCCTGGAGCGCGGCCGTTGATGAGATTCTGGATGTTGTTGATCGGCGCGATTTCGGTGGCTTGGGTCGCATTGATCGTAGTGACGGAGTTGCCGAGCTCGCGCTTGGATTGGCCGCCAGCAGTGCCCGTCACGACGACAGCATCGAGGGCGACCGATTGCTCGCTCATTGGAATCCGCAGGCTCGTGTCGCCGACACGAACCTGTCGGGTTTCCATGCGGTAGCCGATGCGCCGCACCTCGATGGAGGCCTGGGAGCCGCTGACTCCGACGATTCTGAACTGCCCGCTGGCATCGGTAGCGGAGCCAAGCGTGGTTCCCGTCACTCGAACCTGAGCGCCAGCAAGCGGTTGACCCCCCACACCCAGAATGACTCCACCGAGCGTCCCTTCCTGCTGCGCGCCGGTGGCCGAGAACGCAATCAGCTGGAGGGCCAGGGTTAAGAGTCCCACGGTCGAAAAACGCCGTCTGAGTAATCGGGGGTTGAAGATGGACGACTCGCGATTCATAAATCACCCCTTGCGATGGAGCGTTACGTCGCGGAAGCAGTACGCTCCGGCGACAGATGTTCTGGGCCTATTGTACGGCCGGTTCACGCGACCAGCAAGGCAACTATCGTTTCAAAGGCGACCGGTTCCGCTTCCTTTTCTGGAAAAGAAAGAGAATGATTGCCTGCCTACGACCGCCTGGGTGCGTCGATCGAGGCGTTGGTGCTTAACGGTCTCCCGCCTTGACACTTAGGTGACCAAGGGGTAGATAGAAAGACCGGTAGAGAACCATCGAGTAAGGAATACGCAGAGCTGAGAGTAACAAACCGCAGTGCTGAGACAGCTCTGTGCGTGCTTGCCGCACCCGTGTGGCAAGCCTCAGCCATCCCATTATGGAGGCAGGCATGAACAAAATTCGGTCTTTGCTGTTCTCACTACTGCTACTTGCAGTTGTGAGCGGTAACGCGTTTGCGCAAACGCGGGTAATAAGCGGTCGCGTTACAGTGGAAGGGAGTGCTGAGCCAATCGCCGCGGCGAGCATCGGCGTCGTAGGCACAACCTTCGGAACGTACACTGACGACCAGGGACGTTTCACGCTCTCGGTCCCGACTGGACCCGCAACGCTGCGCGTTCGTCGCATCGGTTACACGCAAAAAGTTGTGGATGTACCGAGCGGAACTAACGAGCTCAGCGTGGGTTTGACTAAGGACGTCCTTCAGCTTGAAACCCAAGTCGTCACCGGGCAGGCCACCAGCGTTTCCAGTCGCAACATTGCCAATTCAGTCGCCGTCGTTTCAGGTGAGAAGCTCAACCGGGCCCCCGCCCAAGCATTGGATCAGGCACTCCAAGGCAAAGTTCCGGGCGCGGTCATCACTCAGAACTCCGGCGCACCCGGCGGTGGCACGCAGATTCAGTTGCGCGGCGTCACGTCGATCAACGCAAACTCGAGCCCGCTCTACGTGATCGACGGTGTCGTCGTCAACAACAGCGCCATCCAGAACGGACTCAACGCAGTTTCGGCAGCCGCGGGCGGCAACTTCGCGTCCAATCAAGACCAACAAGTAAATCGAATCGCCGACATCAACCCTCAAGACATCGAGACCATCGAAGTTCTGAAGGGCGCGTCGGCCGGCGCGATCTACGGATCGAGAGGGTCTAACGGTGTCATCGTGATCACGACCAAGCGTGGCACCGCAGGTAAACCCCTCGTCGCGTTCACGCAGAGGCTGGGAACCCAGAGCATCAGCAACAAGCTAGGCTCGCGCTGCTTTAGTTCGGCGGCAGAGGTGGACGCGGCCGGTTTCGATTCGACGGGTTTCGACGCCGCGGCCGTCAAATGCCGCGATTACGAGCAGGAGCTCTATGGTCGGAAAGCCCTGTCCTACGAAACCGATATGTCGGTTCGAGGAGGCACTTCCACGGGTGGTACGACGTACTTCTTGGCGGGCACTGTCCGGCATGACGCCGGCATTCAGGTCAACACCCAATACAACAAGCAATCATTGCGCGCAAATGTCACCCAGCTGGTTGGGAGCGCTCTCACTCTGAGGGTGAATAGTGAGCTGCTCCACACACTCACTGAGCGCAGTCTCAGCGGCAACGATAACAACAACGTCTCTCCCTATACGATCATCTCCGCTACCCCGTCGTTCTTTGATTTCAATCCGGTGAACGGGATTTATCCAGCAAACCCGTACCTTAGCGATAAGACGAATCTGCTTCAGGACGCTGCAATGATCCGTACACCTGAGAACGTCTATCGCTTGCTCGGGAGCGCGGCGGCCGACTGGAATATCATTTCAACCCAGAAGCAGAGCCTAACCCTTTCGCTACTCGGCGGGATCGACTCATACGCCGACCAGAGCAAGATCTATTCACCGCCAGAGCTCGTCTTCGAGCCGCTGGATGATGGTCTAGCGGGCACCGTAGTGAACGCCCAAGGTAATGTCGTTACCGCGAACCTGAACGGTACTTTCATTCACAAGTTCTACGCGTCGCCTTTCACTGCTACAACTTCGATTGGGCTGCGCCAGGGTCGTCAGAACCAGCAGACTACCACAGCGACCGGTCGCGGGCTTCCGCCGGGAATCACCGACGTAAGCGCGGCACTGCAGACGTTCAACGCCGAGTTCCAGCAGATCGATAAGTCGCTGTCCTATTTCGGCCAGGAAGAGTTCCTCACACTCGGCGAGAAGCTATTGCTTACAGCGGGTGTCAACGCTGAGCGCTCCAGCGTGAACGGCGACGACAAAAAGTTCTATGCGTACCCGAAGTTCTCGGCGTCGTATAACGTGCCGTACCTGCCCAGCCATGCCGACAACCTGAAACTACGCATCGCTTACGGGAAGGCAGGAAACCTTCCGCCTTACGGGTTCAAGTACACTGCTCTCATAATCGGCACAAACGATAACATGCTGGGCGGCCGACCCGCCCTGACACTGGGACTGCCGACGATTCATCCGGAGACTTCGACAGAGCTGGAGGGTGGGTTCGACCTGGCTTTTCTCAACTCGCGCGCCCAGCTGTCGGTGACGCAATATCGGAAGAAGGTAACCGACCTCATCCTCAGCGCCGCTCTGGCGCCAACCACTGGATTCTCGACCAAGATCATTCAGTCTGGTAACGCGCTGGTGAACAACGGCACGGAGATCGGCCTGAATCTGAACGTAATTCAACGGCCGGGGTTGAACTGGATTTCGAACACGACATTCTCACGCAACCGTGGAAAGGTCACCGCGCTCGCAGTCCCCGCGTTCCTGACGGGCGGCTCCTTCTCGACGGTTTACGGCAGCGGCCGCATCGAGCAGGGTAAGTCTCCGACGCAGGTGTACGTCCAGATAGGGTGCAACATACCGCTTACGGCTTCTGGTCGCTGCAATGACAAAAAGTACGGCGCGTACGGGGACTTCCAGCCGGACTACCAGATGGGTTTCGGCAACGACTTCGACATCGGGCCAGTACGGCTTACCAGCCTTTTGGACTGGAGGAAGGGAGGAAAGGTCATCAACCTCACGAACAACTACTTCGACGGAAGCGGTCTAGGAGCAGATCCCGTGCTGGCGGCTGCGAGGTTCAAGGCGTATCGCGGCGGACAGCCGGTCTACGCCGAGAATGGCACCTTCCTCAAGCTGCGCGAGATCACGCTGTCGTATGGGCTGCCCGCGAACTTGGCCAGCCAGGTTTTCCGTGGTCAGGCACAGGATGTCCGTCTGGAATTCAGCGGGCGCAATCTGAAGACCTGGACTAATTACACGGGGCTCGACCCCGAAGTCTCGAACTTCGGCAACCAGAATATCCGACAGGCTCAGGACGTAACACCGTTCCCGCCCAGTCGGCAGTTCTTCTTTTCGATCATCGCAAACTTTTAGGCCAAGCCACATCAACCAATGACGCATACAATGGATATGAAGAAGCATATAATTGCTCTCGCCTGCTTTACCTTGGCGATCGGAGCTTGCAAGGATTCCACGGGAGTCCCTGATCTGAACAACCCGTCAGTGTCTTCAGTAGGCGGCGCGTTGACGCCGGGGAATCTCCAGCTGCTCATCACGGGCATTCTCAACCGGGAGCGTGAAGCTCTTGATTACCCGTTTTACGTGGTGCCGGCCACGATGTCGCGCGACGTATGGCTCCTGGCCTCAACGGAATCCCGCTTCGAGAGCGAAACGCTGGAGGGTCCACCGTCACCCGGTGGGTTCATTTCGACGCGCAGTTTTACGACGTGGTTCAGTGCGCAGCGGGCGGAGCAAAACCTTATCGATGCCGTTCCGAAGGCGACGGGTGAATTCACCGCCGGGGACAAACTCGCGATCACCGGTTTCGTGAGGACGTTGAAGGCGAATGATTTGTATCGAGTGTTGGAGACACGCGATTCGATCGGCCTTCCGATTGCGCTGTCCGATCCGAATGGCGCGCCGGCCCCGATTCGCTGCAAGCCGGCAGTACTTGCGTACCTCTCTGCGCTGCTGGATTCGGGTTACACCGACCTCACCGCAGCTGTGGCCGCTGGGACGACCAACTTCCCGGCGACGCTGCCATCGGGCTGGTCTTCGATTGGTGGAGACTACACCGATCTCGGCAATGAGATCAAGTACAATCGTGGCTTGAAGGGAAAGATCGAGCTGTACCGTGGACTGGCCGCGGGCGGCACGGCGCAGAATTTCACCAACGCGAAAACGGCGCTGGACATCGCCCTCACCGGAGTGACGCCGGATGCCGCTGGTTTGGCGGGGGGACCGTACTATCAGTTCAGTACGCTCTCCGGCGAGATTACCAACCTGCTCTTCGACTCGCAAATCCATTTCACGCCTTCAGTGCACGACAGCCTGCAGGCTGGCGACCTGCGTGGTGCGAAAATCATTACCCGGTCGACTCCAGCCAAACTGATAGTGGATGGCGTAACCTTCGTCACCCCGTACGACCCGGCCGTGTCCGTCACGAGCAATGCGGCGAACCAGACGCGTCCGATCCCCATTTTGAAGAACGAGGAGTTGTTTCTGCTCCGCGCCCAGGCAAAAATCGGTTTGAACGATTTTGTTGGTGCCGCTCAAGACATGAATATCGTTCGTAGCGTGTCGGGCGGTCCGGCGCTCGCTCCGTACACGACTTTCGCGAATCAGACGCAGGCGATTAACGCTGTTCTGTACGAGAAGCGTTATTCGCTTCTCACCGACGGCCCGCAGCGGCTCGTCGATCTTCGTGCGTATGGGCGTCTGAACGCGACTTCGTTCCCAAACCCTGGCAGCAATCCGATAGCGCCGTACGCGAGCGATCCGTACAACAAGGTTCTCCCATATCCACAGTCGGAAATCGACGCACGCAACGGAAATGTTTCGTGCCAGTGAACGAATTGGTTTCGCAGATTCACGTCGACAGGGTTCGAGCTCAACGCTCGAGCCCTGTTGTTTTTTCGCGATATATTTGCTGAAGCGATAAGCAGAAGCCCATATGCTCAGGTGTGTTCGGCTAAGCCAGGGTGTGATGCTATTGTTCCTTGCCGGCTGTCTGAGCACACCGCGGCGGTCAGCGACTTCGGGTATCGACGTAGTAAGCGAAGACGATATCGCGGCCATGCACGCGGCGTCGGCTTACGACGTGGTCTCGCGAACGCACTCGGAGTATCTCCATAGCCGCGGCCGGCAATCGCTCGACGCGCGCATACCAGAAATACCCGCACATGTATTCGTGGACGATACTTATTTCGGCGAGATCGCTACGCTCAAGTCGATTCCCGCGTCAGAGCTGGCAGAGGTAAGGTTTTATCAGGCCTACGAAGCGCAGTACAAGTTCGGTAGCGGACACATGGGCGGCGTGATCCAGTTGATCACGAAGCGGTAGCCGCCTCGGCTTTCGGAAAGAGAGAACCGCCCTTCACTACCCGCCAGCCCGACGGATCCAATTTTCGAATCTCGTCGAATCGCATCTTGGCCAAAGGCTGCTTTGCACCAAGCGACTTCCAGAGCTCCTCGGATTTTTGCGGCATGAAAGGGAAAAGATAGACTGCATGCCGGGCTAACTGACGAATCAGCGAGGCGAGCGTGGCCTCGAGCTCGCGCCTGCTCTCCGGATTCTTGGCCAGTTTCCAGGGGGCCTGTCGGTCGACGTATTCGTTGCCGCGGGCTACCGTCAACCATACCGCTTTGAGCGCTTCGTGGAGAAGGAACCCTCGCGGCCCGCCGATCGACGCGTGGTAGTTCTCGAGATCCGTGGCGTCCGCTATATCGATCTCATTTGGTTCCCCGCGAGGCACGATTCCATCGCAGTACCTCTCGACCATTGAAATCGTCCGGCTGGCGAGATTACCAAGCGAGTTCGCCAGATCAGCGTTGTACCGCTCCTCGAAACGCTCCCAGGAGAAATTGCCATCGCCATCGAACGGAACTTCGCGCAGCAGGAAGTACCGGAAGGCGTCGGCGCCGTATCGGCCGATCGCCTCTCTGAGATCGAGATTGCCGCCAGCCGACTTGCTGACGCGCGACCCTCCGACGAGAACGAAGCCATGAACCCAGATGCGTTTGGGAAGCGCGAGGCCAGCCGCCATGAGCATGGCCGGCCAGATCACCGCGTGAAAGCGCGTAATGTCCTTTCCGATTAAATGAAGATCGGCCGGCCAGAGCGCTTCGTAATCGGGATTCGGGAATCCCGTGGCAGTGAGGTAGTTCGGTAGTGCGTCGAACCAGACGTAAGTAGTCTGGATATCGCCTGCACTGCCGGTGCGCGGGAACGGAACGCCCCACGAGAAGCGACTGCGGCTCGCCGAGATGTCTTCCAGGCCGGAATCGAGAAGTGCGATGATCTCGTTTCGCCGCGATCTCGGTTGGAGAAATTCGTCGGTTTCAACGAGCCTCCGTAGGCGGTCCGAGTATGCGCTCAAGCGGAAGAACCAGTTCTTCTCCTCTACCCACTCCAGCGTGCGGGTAGGGTGAAGAATGCATTTCCCCTCTGCGATCTCGTTGTCTTGCTTGAATGCCTCACAGCCGACGCAGTACCAACCAGCGTAAGACTTTTCGTAAAAATCGTTGGGAGATTGATCGAAGATGAGCTCTATCAGCTTCTTCACGCCTGCTTTGTGGGCAGGGTCCGTCGTGCGAATGAACTGGTCGTAAGAGAGCTCCAATCTGGACCAGATGTCCTCTGTGCTCTCGGCGACCGCATCGACCAGCTCCTGTGGCGAGACTTTTCGCTCGGCGGCGGTTTGGGCAACCTTTTGTCCATGCTCGTCCATCCCGATGAGGAAATAGACGTCATCGCCCTTGAGGCGATGATAGCGCGCGATTACATCGGCGCCGATTTTCTCGAATGCGTGTCCCTGGTGCGGATCCGCGGTAGCATAATCGATGGCGCAGGTGAGGAAATACTTTGCCAACTAGCTTCCGCCCCCGTTCCCGCCCCCCCCTTCGCTCCCACCGGGTCCGCCAGCGTTTCCGCCGGATGACATGCCGCCGTGATCACCTGAGTCATCACCGCGGCCCCGACGCCCGCCTCGCCTGCCGCGACGCCGCTTGCCCGACGTTTCGCCCGACCGTCCATTCACATAGCCATTGGCAGTCGGATGCGAGACGGTCGTCTTCAACGCGGGAATCTGGTGTTCGGCGGTGTACATCAACTCGGGAGAGATCTCCTCGGGCAGAATTGCATCCGTCGCGCTTTCCTCTTCCTCCAGTACGGCGACAGGCGCACCCGAAACCTGCTCCGTATCCAGCTTGAATTCCTCCAGCGTCACGGAGCGGCTATCGCCCTCCACTCCGCGCAGCGTGATGCGCTCGTGGAAGATGTCAATGCTTACGACTTTTTCCTCACCCAATCGGGTGGCAACGATTTTCCCTTCCTTCGGGAAGCGCTTTCGACTTTGGACGTAGAACTCATGTTCGTAGCGCAGGCAACACATGAGACGGCCGCAGGCACCTGATATCTGAGACGGGTTCAAGGAGAGTCGCTGATCCTTCGCCACGCCGAGATTGACGGGCCTCAACTCCGGCAACCACGAGGCGGAACAATACTGCCGCCCGCAGCGGCCGATTCCGTCCAGTCTCTTCGCTTCGTCGCGCACACCTATTTGCTTGAGCTCGATGCGCGTGCGAAACAGTGAGGCGAGGTCGCGCACGAGGTTCCGAAAATCGACACGCTTGTCCGCTGTGAAATAGAGCGTGAGCTTCTTGCGATCCCACTGCCACTCGGCGTCCGACAGCTTCATGCCCAGGTTGTTCGCCCGCACTCGGTCCATCGCCTTACGCCGCGCTTCCTCATTCAGCGTATCGAGCTCTTTCGACTGCTTGCGATCTTTCTCTGTGGCCAGGCGGAGCGCCTTTCGCTCCGGCAAGGAAGCGCCGCACCCATGGGAGCAACCACCGTTGCGCTTCTGCGCCAGATCACCAAGCGCGTGGACGTATCCGAGATCTTCGCCTCGGTCCACGTCGACGATCACAGCCGCGTTGACGGGTGGCGGATCGGTATAATCCCAGAGAAAAAATTCCTTACGATTGCCCTTGAAGGCGACTTCGACGAGGTGCGCCAAGCTTTACTCCGACCACGCGCCAAGGCGGAGGAATTTCTGGCGGCGACGTCGCACCAGTTTCTCCGGACGCATTTTGCGCAGCTCCTCGAGGTGGCGGCAGATTCCTTCCTGCAGCGACTTCGCCGCAGCTTCGTGATCGGCGTGCGCTCCGCCCTTGGGCTCCGGTATCACTTCGTCGATCACCTTGAGCTCGAGCAGTTCGGGCGCGGTGATCTTGAGGGCGGTGGCTGCTTTTTCACGCATCTCCGGACTCTTGGCGTCCTTCCACAGAATTGCGGCGCAACCTTCGACCGAGATCACGGAATAAACGGCATTTTCCATCATCAGTACGCGGTCGGCAACCCCGAGCGCAAGCGCACCACCGGAGCCGCCTTCGCCTATTACCGTGGCGATGATCGGTACGGTGAGCTGACTCATCTCGTAAAGATTTCGGGCGATCGCTTCCGACTGCCCGCGCTCTTCGGCGCCCAGCCCGGCCCACGCGCCCTGCGTATCGATGAAGGTGAGCACCGGGACGTGAAATTTTTCCGCGAGCTTCATCAGGCGTAACGCCTTACGGTAGCCTTCGGGATGGGGCATGCCAAAGTTTCGCCGCAGCTGCTCCTTGGTGTCGCGCCCCCGCTGATGACCGATGGCCATCACCGTATCGTCGTCCAGACGCGCCCACCCGCCGATAATCGCCGCGTCGTCGCGGAAGGCGCGATCGCCGTGCAGCTCGATGAAATCGGTGAACGCGAGTCGAATGTAGTCCGCGGTGAACGGGCGCTTGGGATTGCGCGCAACCTGAACGCGCTGAAACGGCGTCAGGTTGCGATAGACTTCTTCGCGCAAATCCTCGAGCTTGCGCTCGAGGGGCTCAATTGCCTCGGCGACACTCAGCTGGCTGTCACCCGCCGTTTTCTTGAGCTCGTCGATCTGGCGCTCGAGCTCGACGATGGGCTTTTCGAATTCCAGTTGCGTAGCAGATGCCACTCGTCAGCCCCCGCGCTGAAGTCGAACGGACGACTCGCCCAGAATATTGCGCAGCGCGCTGAGCGCCGCACCATCCGCCGCCAGAGTCAGCGAGCGTGAGCGCAGCCGAGCCTGCGTTCCACTCCCGTCACTCCAGCGAAATTCCAGCGGCGCCGATCCAGGATACGTCTCGGCGATCGCCCGCACATCGGCGACCACATCGCTTGAGTATGCTCCCTTCGCCAGATCGATTGCAACGGTCACCTGTCCATTGGTCCGCTTCTCGGCCAGCTTTTCAGCGGAGTCCACGATGAAGGTCGGATTGTCGGCGCTCTCGTCGCGCCGCGGGTACGCGCCCTTGATCAGCATTGGAACGTCCGTTCTGATCTGATCAGAGAGAGTCGCCCATTTCTCCGGGAAAATCAGCACCTCGGTCGAACCGGAGAAATCCTCGATAGTGAGACGCGCGAACTCCGAGCCGGTCTTTTTGCTGACCTGCCGCTTGATGCTGGTCACCACGACAGAGAGCGTCATCGGCTCCGGTCGCCAGTGGCCGAGATCGGCAACGGTGTGTGTCGAGAATATCTCGGACTCGGTGCGGAACCGCTCGAGCGGATGACCGGAGATGTAAAACCCGAGAATTTCCTTTTCCTTGGCTAGGCGTTCCGATTCCGTCCACGGCGGAACGTTCGGCAAAACGAGATTCGTTTCTGCTTTCTCCGCACTTCCGGTGGGAACTCCGAACAGCGATGCCTGACCCGTGGCGATGTCTTCCTGTTTGAGCGAGGCTTCACGGATCGCGGTGTCCAACGCTGACGCCAGCTGGGCCCGATGGCCGCCGAGCGAATCCATCGCGCCGGCGAAGATCAAAGCTTCCAGAACCCGCTTGTTGCAGATCCGAAGGTCGATTCTTTCCGCAAGATCGAAGATCGAACGGAAGGGTCCATCCTTCTGCCTGGCGCTGAGAATGGACTCGATTGCGGTACGACCCACGTTCCGCACTGCGCCGAGGCCGAATCGTATTCTGGTGTCGCCGACGACGGTGAACTTGTAGCCTGACTCGTTGACGTCGGGAGGAAGAATTTCGAGACCCGCATCAGTCGCGCCGGGCACGTGAAGCAGGCGCGCCTCGTTGATGTACTTGACGACGTTGTCGGTGTCGCCGATCTGGGACGACAGCAGCGCCGCCATAAAATCGGCGGGGTGGTGGGTCTTCAGCCAGGCGGTGTGGTAGGAGATTATCGAGTACGCAACGGAGTGCGACTTGACGAACCCATAGCGCCCGAAAGTCTCGATCTGGCTGGCAATCTCTTCGATGGTTTCGCGGTCGTGTCCGCGTGCGACGGATTTCTCGATGAATTTGCCGAGCTCGATGCGGATTAGCTCAGCATCTTTTTTCCCGACTGCCTTGCGAAGTACATCGGCTTCGGCGAGCGAGATGCCCGCCAGCGCTTGCGCCACCCTCATCACCTGCTCCTGGTAGGTGATGACACCGTAAGTGCTCTCGAGCACGGGCTCCAGCTCGGGCAGGATGTACGAAACGGGCTCCTCGCCGCGCTTGCGGCGCATGTAGACGCGGTGCATCCCGGCGTCGAGTGGCCCCGGGCGCATCAGAGCGTTCGAGGCAACGAGGTCGTCGAAGCGGTCGGCGCGGATGCTTCTCAGCATGTCGGTAGCAAGCGGAGACTCGAACTGAAACACGCCAACCGTCCTACCCGCCCGAAGCATCCTGTAAGTGTCAGGATCGTCGAGCGGGAGTAAATCGAGATCGGGCGCCGAGCCAGTCCGCTCCCGGATCGACCGCAAAGTGTCGCTGATAACCGTCAGAGTCGTCAGCCCCAGGAAGTCCATCTTCAGCATGCCCGCGTGCTCCAGCGCGTTCATGTCGTACTGGGTGACGACAATGGAATCGTCGTCGCCGTTGCCGGAGCCGGCGCCCTTTGATGCCTGCGTGCACACGGGGACGTACTCATCGAGCGGACCCGGCGCGATAACGACACCCGCGGCGTGTACGCCAGCGTGTCGCGAAAGGCCTTCCAGCTTCATCGCGTAATCGAGGAGCTGACGGTAGCGATCCTTCCGCTCCTTGACTTCGCGGCCGTCGTCCTTGCGCACAGTATAGAACTCGCGAATCTCCGGTATCCGCTCGATCGCTTCCTGTACGGTGAGCGAGAAGTTCGGGTGATTCGGAACGAGCTTGGCGAGATAGTCCGTCTCCGACGGAGTGAAGCCCAGAGTGCGCCCGACATCCTTGATGGCCGCGCGGGATTTCAGCGTTCCGAACGTGATGATTTGACCCACCGAGTCCCGCCCGTATTTCTGACGGACGTACTCGATCACTTCACCGCGGCGCTCGAAACAGAAGTCAACGTCGATATCCGGCATCGAAACCCGCTCAGGATTGAGGAATCGCTCGAACAGCAGATCGAACTTGAGCGGATCGATGTCCGTGATGCGGAGCGAGTACGCCACGAGTGATCCGGCGCTGGATCCGCGCCCGGGACCCACCGGGATCCCTTTCTCACGAGCGGCCCTGATGAAGTCAGCGACTATCAGGAAGTAACCGGCGTATCCCGTTTTTGTGATGACACCCAGCTCATAATCGAGACGCTCGCGAACGTTGGGCGGCAAATCGGCTCCATAACGCTCGCGCGCGCCTTCCTCAGCGAGGCGAACCAGCAGCTCGTTTTCGCTCTCGAAACCCGCGGGGAGCGGGAAGGCAGGAACCCGGTACTGCTTGGAGAATTGAATTGCGGTCTCGTCGGCGATGCGCAGAGTATTCTCGAGAACGTCAGTGCGGCCCGGAAACGCCGCGGAGATTTCCGGCGCGCTCTTGAAGTAGAGTCCTTCGTCGTAGCGCATTCGGTTGTTGTCGGCGAAATCTTTTCCGAGCCCGATGCACAAGAGGATGTCGTGCGCATCGTGGTCCTCGCGACGTAGAAAGTGCGCGTCGTTTGTGGCGAGTACAGGAAGATTCAATTCTGCGGCGAGCTGAAAAACCCGCTGGTTCAGGGTGTCCTGGTTCTCGGAAGAGTGCGCCTGAACTTCGAGGTAATAGCGATCCTTGAACACGTCGGCATACCAGGAAGCGGTCTCGCGGGCCTGATCGTATTCGTCGGCGAGCAGATGTCGGGCGATTTCACCGGCCATGCAAGCCGAGGAGACGACGATGCCTTCGTTGTATTTGGCAAGCAGCTCGCGATCCATTCGCGGCTTGGCGTAGAAGCCTTCGGTGTAGGCCAGTGAGGATAGCTTGACTAGATTCCGATAACCGGTGGCGTTTTGGGCGAGGAGGACGAGGTGGAAGTACGGTTTTCCCCGGTCGCCGCCGACGCGATCGCGCGCGCGTCTATCTCCAGGCGCGACGTAGGCTTCCATGCCGATAATCGGCTTGAGCCCGGCCTTATTCGCTTTCTCCTGGAACTCCCATGCGCCGTGTAGGTTACCGTGGTCGGTAATGGCGAGGGCCGGCTGCTCGAACTCGAGCGCCCTGGCGATGAGGTCGTCAATCCGGTTGGCGCCGTCCAGAAGTGAGTATTCGGAGTGGCAATGGAGGTGAACGAAGGACACGTGATAAGAATATGCGACGCGGATTCCTGGCGATAGCGGCTGCGCTCGGGGTTCTCGCTCTAATCTCTGCTCCGACAGCCTGTTATCTGAGCCGCGGTGCGTGGGAGGAAGCGAAAATCCTGAGTCGGCGCCAACCCATTTCGGACCTGGTGGCCGATCGACGGACTCCGAACGACGTCCGCGAAAAACTAAAGGTGGTTTTGGCAGCCAGAAAGTACGCGAAAGACAGCCTTCGCCTGCGAACAAAAGACAGTTTCACAACGTATTCCCGTCTCGATCACGATACTTTGGTGCTCGTCGTATCGGCCGCTTATCGAGATACCCTAAAACCATATACCTGGTGGTTCCCAGTCGTCGGGCGGGTACCGTACAAAGGCTATTTCGATTTCGACGAGGCGAGGAAGGCGGCAAAGGGACTGGCTGCCGATGGATTCGATGTTTACGTGCGGCCGTCCGACGCATTCAGCACACTGGGCTTTTTCAACGACCCGCTGCTCAACACAACGCTCAGGGGCGATACGCTGGGGCTCGCCAACACCGTCATCCACGAGCTCACCCACAACACGTTTTACGCCGGTGGGCAGGCCCCGTTCAACGAGTCATTCGCGATGTTCGTCGGTGCGCGGGGGGCGGCGGCTTTCTTCAGGTCGCGGGGACAGGACGCTGCGGCGGCGCGGCTTGATGCGCAGTGGGAAGACGACAAGCTGCTGGCGAGATTCTGGGCGCGATTGATCAATTCGCTTGACTCCGCTTACGCCGCGCATCCGGAAAGCAGAGACGCCAGGATCGCTGTGCGCGACACCGTGTACTCGCGCGCCCGTCTCGCGTTGATCAACGAGGTCGCTCCGGCGCTCAAGACGGTAAGTCCGCGCTACGCGCAGCGGGTTCCACTCGACAACGCGTCCTTGCTGGCGCGTCGCGTGTATGCCAGCGATCTGGACGTCTTTGACCGCATTTACGAGCGGGAAGGAAGGAGCCTCAGGCGCACGATCGGTAGAGTAATCACTCTGGCGAGGTCGCGGCCTAATGCGCCCTTCGCGGCACTCCGAACCTGGGTGGGAGGTTCAGGCGACGCCGTGCGGTGAACGACAGCATTTGGAAGCCCAGCTACCGAGAGTCTCATTGACAGCGACCTCGCGGCGTTCTAAACTCTTCCGCGACGGGTCTGCTATTCCCTTTCACACCTGTCCGAATCGAAAGGGGGCGGACCGGCCGAGTGGTGGCTCGTGGTTTTTTTCACGGGCGACTCTGCTTCGTATTTATACCGGCGTCCCTGGATTAACCCCCGCTTGGCAAACCTTCCAGCCATGGACCGCAAGATTGATAAACAATCTCGTGACGGTCGACGAGTTCTCGACTGTCGCACAACCATCAACTCGAGGAGGCGTTAACACAGGACTAGGGGAATAGGGCTTCGCGCGGAGAGTCTGAACGCCGCGTATTTCTACCATCACCAGAGGTGCAGGGATTATGTCACTAAGTCAGTTTTTCCGCTCTGTCGCAGTGACTCTTGGCCTAGCGTTAGTTCCCGCCGCCGCCCAGGCGCAGAACGCCACGCTGACCGGGAGAGTCATCGACCAAGCTACGGGCCAACCGCTGTCGGACGTACGGGTGATCGTTGCCGGGACTCCTCGAGGTTCGCGGACGGGGGAGGACGGACGGTTTCAAATAGTTGGCGTCCCGACCGGAGCGATAGAAATCAGAGCCATCCGCATCGGGTATCAGGGGCAAACACAAACGGTAACCATTGTTGCCGGCACTACCCAGACGCTGGACTTCGCTCTCCATCAAACGGCAACCACGCTGGATCAGGTGACCGTTACGGCGACCGGCGAGACGCAACGACGCCGCGAAAGCGGTGTAAGCACGGCCAAGATCGACACCGCCCAAATCAATATGGCCAGCGTACAGAATTTTTCTGACGTCCTTTCCTCCAGGGCTCCCGGAGTGGTGGTGCAACAAGCCGGTGGGACCACCGGAGGCTCGTCACGAATCAGGGTACGCGGCTCCAACAGCATCAACCTGGCCAATGATCCACTCCTCATCGTTGACGGAATCAGGGCAAACAACAACCCAAACTCCACGGCGATTGGAGTGGGTGGGCAGACTCCCTCCCGTTTCAACGACATTAACTCCGAAGATATCGAGAGCGTGGAAATCATTAAGGGCCCAGCTGCGGCTGCCCTTTATGGTACCGCTGCTTCGAACGGTGTCATTCAGGTCACCACCAAGCGCGGAAAGGCTGGCCGTCCGCGTTGGCAGGCCAACGCCGAGTATGGAACAGTGCGCCAACAGGGTGATTACCAGCACAACTATCGCCAGATCGGCACTAATCCCAACGGTTCGCGCAACACCGATTGCAACCTCGACAATCAGGTGCGCGGAGTGTGTACGGCCAAGCCGGACTCTCTCCTCAATATCCTTCCGCTCGCTCTGGCCAGTCCTTTCCGCGACGGATGGCGAGAGCAGTACGGGACTAACGTCAGTGGTGGCAGCGACGTCACGCAATATTACATGGGGAGCGATTTCGAGCGCGAAGAGGGTGTCTATGCCGTTAACTGGCTGCAGAAGGCAAACGTGCGCGCTAACGTCAACGCACAAGTCCGCCCGAACGTCCAGCTCAGCATAAACGGAGGTTACACGGGCAGCAGGCTGCGCCTCCCACAGAACGACAACGACGTTCTGGGTGCGATCTCGGGCTCTCTCATCGGCAAGGCCTTCGACTGTCACACCGTCGGTCAAACCAACGCTGGCCTTCCTCCAAACGACGCTACCTGCGGCACGGACAGTTTGTCGCGGGGCTATCGGAATCCGAATTATCCCGCGACCAGAATTTACGCCTACGACACACGCCAGAACGTCGAAAGACTGATCGGAGGTGCCCAGGCGAACTGGCAGCCCGCATCATGGCTGAGTGTGATAGGAACGGGCGGCATGGATCTCCTCGAGCGCTACGATCAGGAGACGTTGCCCCAAGGTGCAGTGACTCTCTTCAATCCCGAGGGTTACCGCCAAGTCAATCGTGCCGAGATCAGGACTTACACAACCAACACATCCGCGACCGGGACCTTCGGACTGACCGAGAGTCTCCGTTCGATCACCACGCTTGGAGCGCAGTGGAACCGTGAAGCGTTCTCCCGTACAGATGCGTTCGGTGACGCGTTGCTGCCAGGCACGAGTTCTCTCAACGGCACGAGCTCTCTATTCTCGGTAGGCGAATCAAACTCCGACATTATCACGCTCGGATATATCGCAACCGAGCGGCTGGAATGGCGCGACAAGCTGTTTTTGAGTGTTGGTCTCCGCGAGGATAAGAACAGCAACTTCGGGGTTAATCTCCCCTTCGTGAGATATCCGTCGGCGCAGCTTTCGTGGGTGGTCGGAGAGGAGCCATGGTTCCCGAAAACGAACATCGTCAATGCCCTCCGACTGAGATTTGCTTACGGCGAGTCCGGGCAGCGTCCTGATTTCCGTCAGGCAGACAAGTTCTTCAACCCGGTTGCCGTCAATGTTCAGGGCAACGAGGTCTCGGGCATCACGCTCGGTGGCGCCGGGAACGCGAATCTGAAGCCAGAGCGGACGCGAGAGGTCGAGTTTGGCTTTGACGCAAGCTTCTTGAGTGATCGCGTCAACCTCGAGTTTACGAAGTACGCGAAGGCGACGCGAGATGCACTAATCGGGCGCGTTTTGGCCCCCTCGCTCGGCGCGACAAACACGCAGCTCGTCAACCTGGGACGCGTCGACAACCGAGGTCACGAGGTGCTTCTCGACCTGAAGCCGCTCACCGCCGACAGGTTCAAATTCGACGTTTCGTTCAACGGATCGGTCAACGACAACAAGGTGGTAAACCTTGGTTGCACGGTGGTAGCTGGTGTATGCACGCCGATCACCCCGATCATCTTCGGGCTGGGCGGAGCCAGCCAACGTCACCAGAACGGCTACCCGCTGGGAGGCTACTGGGATTGGAAGCTCGTGTCCTTCGAGGACAAGAACGGTGACGGAATCATCAGCCGTGTCAATTGTCCGACCTACAACGCGACTCCCAACCCGCAGATAGCCGGCGGACCGGCCTGCGAAGTAGTTCTCAGCGACACAGCCGTGTATCTGGGTAACCCGCTTGGTCGCACCGAGCTTGCGGTTACTCCTAACTTGACGTTGTTGAACTGGCTGAATATTCGGGCACTGTTCGATCACCGTGGCGGTCTCACGCTGAACAACAGTACCGAATTCTTCCGGTGCTCGAGTTCGAGCTCGATTTGCAAGGCAATAGAGGACAAGTCAGCGTCGCTACTCGAGCAGGCCAAGGCGATTTCGACGAGGATGGGGTCAAGAGGCGCCTACTTCGAGAACGCCAACTTCTGGAAGCTTCGGGAGCTCGCCATCACGGCGACGTTGCCGCAGACATTTGCCAACAGCGTTCGCGCCTCGAATGTGAGCGTCACGCTGTCCGGTCGTAACCTGAAGACATGGACCAAGTACACAGGCCTCGATCCCGAGCTCAACACTTCGTCGGCTTCGAACTTCAACACCGCCGACTTCCTGACGCAACCGCCGACAAGGTATTGGGTGGCGCGTCTGAACATGACTTTTTAATCCCAATGGAAAATCATTCAATGACGTCTACATACAACATGCCCCGAACCGGCCGCGCGGGCCGGGTGAAGGGAAGAGCGCTTCCGCTGGCTTCGATAATTTTGCTGGCCGTTTCGCTAGTTGCCTGCGATTCCAAACGTGTATTGGAGGTGACCGACCCGGATGTGGCAAAGCCCATTTCCCTTTCGGGAGCTGCTGCCATTCCGGTCGTATACGCCGGAGCTGTTGGCGATTTCGCACTGGCCTTCGGCGGCAATACAACAACAGAGGGCGAGCTCGGTTACTCCGCCCTGCTCACAGACGAATATCTGAACGCCGAAACGTTTCCGACGCGGATCGAGATCGACCAGCGCAGCACCACCGCGGACAATTCCAACATCGCGGCTGTCTTCCGGGCTACAGAAAAGGCGCGGGCGTCGGCAGACTTCGCCAGCGCCAAGATCGCGAGCGTCAACCCTAACGATGTCCGGCGATCCGAAACAATCAGTCTGGCGGGTTTCATGATCGATATGATGGGTGAGGACTACTGTTCGGGCGCTCCGATCAGCAAGCTGACCGATGTTGGGGAGGTCATATTCGGAGATCCGCAAACAACAGCGCAGCTGTGGGATGACGCGATCGCGAAATTCGATACCGCGATTACGGTAGCAACAGCGGCAGGCGCGAATGGCACGACTCAGCTCAATCTTGCCAGGATCGGCAAGGCACGCGCTCTAATGAATAAGGGCGATTACGCGGCCGCAGCAGCGCTCGTGTCGGCGATTCCCACAAACTTCGTCTATCTCGTTCGCTATTCTCTTAATACGAGTCGGGAAAACAACGGCGTTTTCTTCTGGAATCAGAACAACAGACGATTCACCCCCACCGACGTGGAAGGGATCAACGGCTTACCCTACCGCACGGACAACGATCCGCGGGTTCGCCAAACGCTCATTACTACAACTACCGGCTTCGATGGCGTGACGCCGCTGTGGATTGCGAATGCTCCCGCGAACACCTGGGCGCCGCAAGGCAAGTACCCTGTTAGAGATGCTTCCATACCACTGGCCACCGGTCTCGAGGCGCGGCTAATCGAAGCCGAGGCCGCTCTGAAAGCCGGCAACACAGTCGGGTATCTGACAGCGATCAACGCGGAGCAAAGCGCGCAGGGCGTAACTCTCTCCTCCCTCCCTGCAACGTTTGACGACCAGGTCAATCTGCTCTTTAAGGAGAGAGCATACTCGCTATGGCTAACTGCGCATCGGCTCGGGGATATGCGTCGCCTGATTCGCCAGTATGGACGTAACTCCGAAACGGTGTTCCCGACCGGAACGTTCTTCCACTCCGGCGCGGCTTCTGGTAGCTACGGGACTGACGTCAACCTCGTTATTCCCAATCAGGAGAAAAACAATCCGAACTTCACGGGTTGTCTGGATCGTGCCGCGTAAAGAAACTTAAAAAAAAGAGGGGATAGGCTTTTGCCTATCCCCTTTTTTTGTCCCTTCACGGCGAGTCGATGACTATCGCCCTGCCTTGCTCACGACGCGGATTACCCCTCCGCCCGAATTGGTACCTTCTTCGGCAGCGCCTGCGATTCCGCCCAACAGCTCCATCCACGCGATAGAACCAGCAGGGATCTCACGGAGCCTTCCCAAGTCGCTCACTCGCGCCCCATCAACGATCAAGCGTGGAACGTCGCTCCCGGCTATGAGCACACTTGTTCGACCCCTGCGCGAGTGTACTCCCGAACGTCCTGAGGAAGGATCGCTGATCATGCGGAAAAGGCCGCTCTGCTGGACCACGTCCCAGGCGGTGGCGGCGCTCGTCGCGGCGATCATTTCTCCCGTGATCACTTTGCCGTTGACGGGGATCTCTGCGGATTCGAGTGGGTGCACGGAAGCACACGCGTTCATCCCAAGAACCAGCGTTACAAAACACGACAGGTACGTGCGCATACGCGCTCCTGCTAGGGCATCGAAACAATGAGGGACCGCGCAGGCACTGTCAAGTCGATGCGCGCGCAGTCGTGTGATGCAAGCTACCGGATCACACTCGAAAGCGTGAACGGAGAAGCGCGCGGAGATCCAGCACGGGTTCCCTTGCTGGGGTGTCCTCAGCACCGGATCTGGTTGGGCTGCCCAATGCGACCCTTTGCATGTTGTCCCGTACGCCTCGGTCGATGAAGCGACACAGTTGGTCGAGCGTGTACTCAGCCCCTCGGCGCGAGGAATATGCGTTGAGAGGATAAGTGACGGCGAGATGATTTTTTGCGCGCGTCAAAGCGACGTACATCAGTCGCCGCTCCTCCTCGGTTTCTTCTTCGGTGTTGAGACACCGCGCCGATGGAAACCAGCCGTCAACCGCCCAGATGACGAAGACCGCGTCCCATTCTTTGCCCTTTGCCGAGTGCGCGGTGCTGAGGATGAGGCAATCCTCATCCTCGCGACTGCCACCTGCGAGATCCTGAGTCCCCTGCGGCGGCTCGAGAGCAAGGGCGGAGAGAAATGTGGCGCGGTCCGGATATCCAGCCGCGATAGTCTGGAGCTGATCGAGATCGGCCAGCCGCGGCTCGACGCGATCGTATCGCTCACGGAGAATGCCGTCATAGAGCGTGCGAACGCGGGCGATGTCCAGCGCGACCTGGGCTTCATCCTGCGGAGGTCCCGAGCGCAGCCCATCGAGAAGTGCGACGAGGCTGGCATGGGCCACTCGAGCGCGTGGTGGAGGATTGTATCGTCCGAACGCGGCCGACTCCCACGCCGCGGCAGCCATTGAATCGATCGCGGCTCGGGCGGTGGCATCGCCAATCCCCGGAAGCAACAACAGCAAGCGGTACCAGCTCACTTCGTCGCGCGGATTCTCGAGAATTCTCAGAAATGCCAATACGTCCTTTACGTGAGCGGCCTCGAGGAATTTGAGACCACCCCATTTCTCGAACGGAATCTTTCGGTTGGTGAGCTCGATCTCCAAATCTGCCGACATGTACGCGGCGCGAAACAGGACAGCAATCTTGTGCAGGGGCGTTCCTTCTTCGTGCAGCTCGAGAATGCGGTCGACGACGAACTGGGTCTGCTGCTGCTCGTCACGCGCAGCAACGAGCCACGGAGCTTCGCCTCCAGTTCGCTGCGTCCAGAGGTTCTTGGTGAAACGCTCCGCGGCCCTCGAGATGAGAGTATTGGTGACACTCAGAATCGGCTGCGTAGATCGGTAATTCTGTTCGAGCGTTACTGTTTCTGCGCCAGCAAACTGCCTCGGGAAATCAAGGATATTCCGGAAGTTCGCGCCTCGGAAAGAATAGATGCTCTGGGCGTCGTCTCCGACCACAGTGATGTTGCTGTGCGTCCGGCACATACCGCGAAGAACGCGCGCCTGCAGCACATTCGTGTCCTGATACTCGTCAACGAGGATCTGGTCGTAGAGTCCGCCAATCTTGCCGGCCAGCGCCGGTGACGCCTCTAGTAGCAGAGCCCAGAAAAGTAAAAGGTCGTCGTAGTCGACGAGGTTTCTCTCCTGCTTCCTGCGGGTGTAGTCGGAGTAGATCTTCGCGAAATCGTCGAGGTAATCCACGAATTGCGGATATTCATCGCGGATGATGTCCTCGACTGAGATCCCGGTGTTGATGTGCCGCGAGTACACGTAGTGAAGCGTCTCTTTCTTGGGAAAGCGCTTCGTCCTGGCGCCGTACCCGAGCTGCGCGCGGGACAACTGCATGAGATCGGCGGAATCGCCCTGATCCATAATGCTGAAGCCTTTCGCGAGTCCCGCTGCCTGCCCGTAGCGGCGAAGGAGGCGATGAGCGGTCGCGTGGAACGTTCCGCCGTGTACGCGCTTGCTGTTGCTGCCAACGAGCTGTTCGACTCGGGAGAGCATCTCCTGTGCGGCGCGGCGCGTGAACGTCAGCAGCAGGATTCGCTCGGCCGGCACCCCGCGTTCGATGAGGTGTGCGACGCGATAGACTAGCGTGCGTGTCTTACCGGTACCAGCTCCAGCGATGATGAGAAGCGGACCATCCCCGTGCGTAGCCGCGGCCAACTGCTGTGGATTGAGCTCGGAAGTGAAATCGCGCGGGGTGCCTAGGGACTCCAGCCTGGGACGCGGCGGATAGACTTTGAGTGTCTCGGTCAAGCGACGCTTTCCATGAGCGCCGAGCGGGGCGTCATCACGGCGGTAAGGTCGAACGCCTGTGCGAAGCTATCGGTCACGCGGTCCATCACGTCTTTCATCGACAATTGATCCGAGCCCAACTCGCGGACTATGGACGTCATGACGACGCCGTCGATACCGCAGGGTACGATGAGCTCGAAGAACGACAGATCTGTGGTCACGTTGAGCGCGAAGCCGTGCCAGGTCACCCAATCGCGCGCGTGAACTCCAATGGACGCGATCTTCCTGTCCCGTGCCCAAACCCCGGTGAGGCCGTTTTTTCTTTCAGCGGGAATGCCATAAACAGCCAGCATGTCGATGAGCATCTGCTCCAGCTGCCGCAGATACCAGTGGAGATCCAGCTTGTGTCGCTTGAGATCGACGATCGGGTATCCAACCAGCTGGCCAGGTCCATGGAATGTCACATCACCGCCGCGTTCCACCTCGAAAAGCTCGACGCCGTGACTGGCAAGGAAATCGGGTGACGCGATGACGTGTTTTTCCTTCGAAGATCTACCAAGGGTTACTACCGGGGGATGCTCGAGCAGGAGAAGGACATCCTGCGGAATCGCGCCGGAGATTCGGTCACGCGCGATGGTGCGCTGAAGCTCCAGCGCATCCGCGTAGGGCATGCGCCCGAGCGGAACGGTCCATAGCTCACGCGCTAACACAGGGGTTTACCAGGATCACGCGTGTAGAAGCTTGCCGAGCGAGTCGAGAGCGGCCTCGGCGACAGCTTCGGAGAGAGTTGGGTGGGCGTGGATGGCCAAATCGACTTCTTCCACGGTGAATTCGTTCTCTCTGGCGACCGCCAGCTCGTGGATCAATTCTGTCGCGTGTGCTCCGATGATGTGAGCGCCGAGGATCTCACCGTACCTGGCGTCACGAATGATCTTGACGAAGCCTTCGGTTTCACCGGAGGTGCGTGCGCGGCCGTTGGCTGAGAAGGGAAACCGTCCCACCTTGTAATCGATCTTCTTTTCCTTGACCTGCGCTTCTGTCATTCCAATCGACGCCACTTCCGGATGGCAGTAGGTGGCATTGGGCACGTTACCGTAGTTCACCGGGTGGACGTGCTTTTCGCCAGCAAGGAATTCGGCGAAAACAACGCCTTCGCGTTGGCCTTTGTGCGCGAGCATTGGAGGGCCGGCCACGTCGCCAACCGCATAAATACCTTTGGCTGATGTCTCCATACGCTCGTTGATCTTGATGAAGCCACGGTCGGTTAGCTGCACGCCCGCTTCCTTGAGACCCAGGTTTTCGGTGTTCGGTGCGCGGCCGGCGGCGACGAGAACCTTCTCGACTTCGAGGCTTTGTTTCTTTCCGCCCGATTCGACGCTCATTGTTACGGAATTCTTGCCAATCTTCACATCGCCGATCTTGGCGCCCGCCATTACATCGATCTTGCGCTTCTTGAAGCTTTTGGCGAGCTCGGCGCTGCAGTCTGCGTCCTCGAGCGGCAGGATGACAGGGAGCGCCTCTATGAGCGTAACTTGAGTGCCGAACGCCGCAAACACGTCGGCAAACTCGCAGCCGACGGCCCCGGCGCCAACGACAGCCATGGTTTTGGGCGCCTTTTCCAGAACGAGAACTTCGTCCGATGACAGGACGGTCGATTTATTGAGCTCCAGACCGATTTGCGGTAGTCCCTTGACTCGCGATCCGGTCGAGATGACGACGGCCTTTTTGGCTTCGTGCTTTTCGTCTTTGCCGTCGGCTTTTACCGAGACCGCGTTCTTTCCCGCGAGCCTCGCGGTGCCCTTGATCCAGGTGATCTTGTTTTTCTTGAAGAGGAACTCGACACCTTTCGAGTTCTGGGTGCTCACAGCGCGCGAGCGCTTCATCGCGACGCCGTAGTCGAGCGTCACATCTGTGATGCTGACGCCAAAATCCCTGGCGTGGGTGACCTTTGTCGCAAGCGATGCAGATTCGAGCAAAGCCTTGGCGGGGATGCAGCCCCAGAGGACGCAGGTGCCGCCAAGTCCCTCGCGCTCGACAACGGCGACCGACATCCCAAGCTGTGCACAGCGAATCGCACCCACGTAGCCAGCCGGGCCGCCGCCAATAAAGATTACATCGTAACTTGCCATTTTTGATCGCGGAAAGGTCGAGAGTAAATCTAGTCAGTCCGCAGTAATTGGCCGCACTGCGCTAAGTCGGCAGCTCGCAGTCAGATAATCAAGGAGAGCGGATTCTCGATGTACCGTTTAACGGTCTGGAGAAATTTCGCCCCGGTGGCCCCGTCGATCACGCGGTGGTCGCAGCTCATCGTCACGCGCATGCGCTGCCGAACCTCGAGCGCGCTGTCGATCACCACCGGTTTCTCCTCGACGCCGCCGATGGCGAGGATTCCCGCTTCGGGCGGATTGATTATCGCGGTGAACTGATCGATTCCGAACATGCCGAGGTTGGAGACGGAGAAAGTGGAACCGGTGTACTCCTCCGGCATGAGCTTGCGCTCGCGCGCGCGCTTGGCGAGATCACGCGCTTTTCCGGAAATGTCCCAGAGACTGAGCCGATCGGCGTCGAAAAGTACGGGCGTGATCAATCCGTCTTCGACGGCGACGGCCATCGCGACGTGAATGCGGTTGAACTGGCGGATCTTGTCGTTGAGCCAGTGCGCGTTGACTTCAGGGTGTTCACTCAACCCGAGCGCGACGGCCTTGATGACGATGTCGTTGAACGAAGCCTTGTACTCGTCGCCCATCTCCGCGAGCTGGGCGCGCATTTCGGCTGCGCGCGTGACGTCGAATTCAGCGGTGAGGAAAAAAGTCGGAACTGGTCCGTTGGACTCGGCCAGGCGACGCGCGATCGTCTTTCTGATCTGAGTGAGCGGAACGTCCTTGAAGTCCCCCTCGGTGGCGAGACGCTCGGCGGCCGCCGAGCGCGCGACGGCGCCAGAGGCTTTTGCATTTTCGACGTCGCGTTTGACGATGCGGCCGCCCGGACCAGAGCCCTGGATCGCTCCGAGCTTGATCCCTTTCTCGGTCGCGAGTCTGCGCGCCAGAGGTGATGAGCGCTGCCTTCCGCCTGTTGGCGCGGACGCACCGTTTCCTTGGGCGCGGGGCGGAGGCGGCGCAGAGGGACGCGGGGCGGCGGGTCGCGACGGCGGTGAGGCAGCCTGTCCGCCACTGGCTTTCTCCTGCGGCGGAGTTGACGCCTCACCTTGCGCCTCGGCGGGAGATCGAGGAACTGGACTCCTGCCTGGCGCTTCCCTCGTTTCAGCAACGACGCGATTGGCCCCGCCCCCTTGCGCAGGCTTGTTCGCCTCGGGCGCTTGGCCACCCGGCGCATTCTGTCCGGATTGCGCGGCAGGAGCGGGTGCGCCGCCGCCTACGATCGAGTCGATGTTCTCATCCGCGCCGGCGATGACGCCGATGAGAGTTCCGACGGGCGAAGCGTCCCCTTCGTTTGCCATGCGCTTTCTCAGCACGCCGTCGGCGCGGGCCACGAGCTCCATCACCGCCTTGTCGGTTTCTACCTCTGCCAGCACATCGCCGGTTTTGACTGCGTCACCTTCGTTCTTGTTCCATTTGACGAGTCGCCCTTCTTCCATCGTCGGCGACAACGCCTCCATCACGACTTTGGTTGCCATAAAAGCTCAGTCGAGGTACATGACTTTGCGGATCGCAGCGATCGTCTTGCCCGCGTCGGGCTTGGCCGCTCGCTCGAGGTTCTTCGCGTAGGGCATAGGCACATCTTCCTGGTGGACTCTCAGCACGGGCGCGTCGAGATCATCGAAGCATTCGCGCTGGATAAAATCCACAACCTGCGAGCCCATTCCGCAAATCTCCCAACCTTCCTCGAGCACCACGGCGCGGTTCGTCTTCTGAACCGAGCGGGAAATCGCTTCCACATCCATTGGTCGAACGGTGCGCAGGTCCACGACGTCGAGGTTGATCCCTTCCTTAGCCAGGTCGTCGGCGACTTTCATCGCGACGAGCACCATTTTCCCGTGAGTAATGATCGAGCAATGATCGCCCTCGCGCTTGAGCTCGGCCTGGCCGATTGGGACAACATGCTCACCTTCGGGAACTTCACCCTTGGTGTTATACAGCATTTCTCCCTCGAGAAACACCACCGGATTGTCGTCCCGGATTGCCGATTTGAGAAGTCCCTTTGCGTCGGCGGGCGTTCCAGGCGTGCAGACCTTGAGTCCGGGAATGTGAGCGAGCCAGCTCTCCCACGCCTGTGAATGTTGCGCTGACAGTTGTAGCGCCGCTCCGTTCGGCCCGCGGAAGACCATCGGCATCTTGAACTGGCCGCCGGACATGTAAAGCATCTTTGCCGCAGCATTCACGACCTGGTCGAGCGCTAGAAGGGCGAAGTTCCAGGTCATGAACTCAACGATCGGACGCAGGCCGACCATCGCGGCACCGACGCCAACGCCCGCGAATCCCAGCTCCGTGATCGGGGTGTCGACGATTCGCATCGGGCCGAATTCGTCGAGCAATCCCTTGGAAACCTTGTAGGCGCCGTTGTACTGAGCGACTTCCTCGCCCATGAGGAATACGCGGTCGTCGCGCTGCAGCTCTTCGCGCAGCGCCTGGGTCAGGGCGTCGCGGTAAGTGACGACGGGCATCAGTCCAGGCTCGGCGAAGTCATGATGTGGAGTCCGTGACTATGTCCTCATACAGCTTCTCGAGCGCCGGCTCGGGACTCGCGTCGGCGAAATCCCAGGCATCCTGGGCGATCGCCTTCGCTTCGTCGTCAATCTTGTGCATCTCACCCTCGGTGAGCTCTCCAGCCTCGTACATCCGGTTATGGAGGAGAAGAATGGGATCTCGCTTCATGTTCTCCTCCAGCTCGTCCTTGGTGCGATAAGTACCGCTGACCGCATCGGACATCGAATGTCCCATGAAGCGATAGGTCTTCATCTCGATGAGCGTTGGGCGCTTCTCCTTTCGCGCCCGCTCGACCGCTCGACCGATTGCGCCGCGTACCGCAAATACGTCCTGGCCGTCTACCGACTCCCCATCCATTCGATAGCCCTTCGCGCGCACGATCACGTCTTCGTTGGCAGTGGAGCGCGATATTGCGGTTCCCATGCCGTAACGATTGTTCTCGATGATGAAGACAACCGGAAGATCCCACAGGGAAGCAAGATTCAGCGCTTCGTGAAACGCACCAATGTTTACCGCAGCTTCGCCGAAGAAGCAGACGCAAACCTGATTGCCGCGTCGATACTTGATCGCGAAAGCCACCCCGGCGGCGACTGGCACGTGTCCGCCCACGATCCCGTGTCCGCCGAGGAAGTTGGTGCCCGAGTCGAAGATGTGCATGGAGCCACCTTTGCCGCCCGAGCAGCCGTCGGCGCGACCAAAAAGCTCCGCCATGATCGAGCGCGGATTGATTCCCCGCGCGAGCGCTTGCCCGTGATCGCGATAGGCGGTAATCACGTAATCATCCGGACGAATCATCGACATCGTTCCGGTGGAAATAGCTTCCTGTCCGATATAAAGGTGACAGAAGCCGCCGATCTTTCCCAGCGCGTACGCTTCTGCACATCGCTCCTCGAAGCGGCGCTGGACGAGCATCGATTTCAGCAGCTCACGTCGCTGTTCCACTGTCGTACCGCCGAAATCAGTCGGCGGATCCTCACCCGCGCCGTTGTCGCCCGCGGGTGGCCGCTCTTTGCGCTTCTGCGCGGACGGAGGACGCTTCGCTTCGGTGCTCATACGCCAGCCGCCTGGACCTGCTCCCAGGCATGATAGCTGGAGCGAACGAGCGGACCGGACTCGACGTGACGGAAGCCCATCTCCATTCCGATTTCGTAGAGCTTGCGAAATTCTTCCGGAGTGTAGTAACGATCGAGTGCGATGTGAGCGTCTGACGGACGGAGGTACTGGCCGAGGGTGAGGATGTCGACGTCGACGTGGCGCAAATCCCTCATGACGGATACGACTTCCTCCATCGTCTCGCCCATGCCCAGAATCATTCCGGTTTTTGTCGGTATATCCGGAGCGATGCGCTTGGCGAAGCGGAAAATCTCCATCACGCGCGCATAGCGTCCACCCGGCCGTGCTTTTTTGTAGAGTCGGGGGACGGTCTCGGTATTGTGATTGTAAATCTCGGGAGCCGCTTCGAGAACCGCGCGAATGCTGCTCTCGCTGCCCTGGAAGTCGGGGACAAGCACTTCCACCGAGCATCCTGGAATGCGCTCGTGGATCTGTCTTATCGTCTCGGCGAAGATGTACGCGCCGAAATCGGGCAGATCGTCGCGATCGACGGATGTGATTACCGCGTGTTGCAGATCCATCTCGGCTATAGCCTGCGCAACGCGCGCAGGCTCGGCGATATCGTATTTGGGCGGACGCCCGTGGGCGACTGCGCAATAGGCGCAGTTGCGGGTGCAAACATCGCCCAGAATCATGAAGGTGGCGGTGCCGTGCTCCCAGCATTCGCCGACGTTAGGGCAGTGGGCTTCCTCGCACACCGAGTGCAGATCGAGCTCGCGCATCAGGCTCTTCAGCCGCATGTAATTGGGACCGCCCGGCGCTTTTACTTTGAGCCAGGGCGGCTTGCGTTCCGGGAGCGGCGCGGCGCGGTGACGCCCCATGATCTGATAGAGAGTATCTGGCATCTTTTGGGTCGACGGGGGAGTATCCGTCGAGCTTAGGCAATCTACATCAAAAACGGCCGGGGCGAAATTGTGACAGATCGTGGCTAAGTGGTGTTGCTGTCACGAGATCGGCGATTATATCGCCTGTCAGGGGGGCCATCAGCACTCCATTTCGCGAATGACCGCAAGCGTAGATGAGCGAATCATTGTCCGGGTGAGGTCCGAGGATCGGCAGGAGGTCTGGAGTTACAGGTCGGAGTCCAGCCCACGCGCGAACCGGTGAGGCCGATCGCAGCAGCGGACAGATCTCTTCCGCCGCGGCGCGAACGCGCAGGATTCCGTCGGGAGTTGTGCGCGCGTCGTATCCGACGTTCTCCATTGTGGTGCCGCCGATCGTTTCGTGAGCACGGGGCACGATGTATCCGCGGGGACCATATGCGACGTGCCTAACCGGCGTATCAGGATAGGAGACCAGCTGGCCGCGGGCGGGCTCGACGAACCGCGCATGCGTGACTCCAAAAATTTCCTTCGCCCAGGCACCCGCGGCGACAACGACATACCGGGCGGTGTGAGTAGCGCCCGCTTTCGTTCGAACGATGCATGAGCGATGGTCGGCCTTCACGTCGATCACATCGCCGGAGATTTGCTCGATGCGCTCGTTTGATGAGACGAGTCTCACCATTGCTTCGAGTAGCACCGTATTGTCGACCGCGCCATCGTCAGGATTCAAGACCGCCCCCAACGCGTGTGGCAGCGCAGGCTCGACGCCGCGCAATTCGTCAGCGGTGAGCCAGACGCTGGTGGCGAGCGCCCCTTTCCGGAGACCTCTGACTCCTTTCTCACTGATCGCAACCTGGAGTACTCCCAGTCGATTGAGTGGGACCGTGATCCCGGTTCGTTCCTGGAGAAACTCGACGTACGAGGGATATCGATCCCGGGAGGCAAGCGCAAAGTCGTGAGCCCGCCCAGCTGCGCGCTCTACGGACGGCGCGAGCATGCCCGCCGCCGCGCGTGAGGCTTCACCGGGTCGCGACGACGCAATGAGACTGACACTCACGCCTCGCTCTGCGACTGCGATCGCAGCGGAAAGGCCGATTAGGCCCGAGCCGACTACGATGACGTCCGCGGCGATGATCGGCTCCGGCGCTCCGGCAAACAGCTCGGCGGCTCTGGGCTATGCTGGCTCAGCTTGCTCGCTGAAACAAGTTCAGCCAAAGTAGCGTAGGGAATCTTGTCACCGTTTTATCGGAGAACACCATGCTTCGCGCAATCTTCATGATCGGCCTTTTCGCCATGCTCGGCCTGTTCGCGGTAGGCATGGTGTTCAATCTGTTCGGAGGCCTGATCGGTCTCACGTTCTGGCTCGTCGCGGTGGCACTCAAAGTACTCATTGTCGGCGGACTACTGTACTTCGGGATTCGGATTCTCAGCCCGGGAACGGCTCAGCGACTCAGGGAGAAGTTCTCCGGGACCCGACTGACCCGGTACTAGACCGCGGTTTCGCCGGACTTCGCTCGGGTTTTTTTCTCGGCCGGATGAGCGGCTGTCCCGACGTTTGCAGCGGTTCGCGGGCAGCTAACAGCGGGTAGCGCGGGGCAGCGCAGTTAGTTTTTGCGTAACAAAGTAGTTCCCGCTCATCGAGCGGCTCATCGATTTTTTTCGATCGCCTCGACCACACCCCATACAAGCAGAGGGACCATGATCTCGTGGTGCCCGGTTATCTCGTACCCTTTGCCGGATCCCTGCGTCGGGCGCTGAACAACGTTTACCCGCGGGCGGTAGTGACGCTGCATGTCCAGGTCGCACGTGGTGAAGCCGGTCGGCTTCCCCGAATTAAGATTGCGCGCGATCGTCAGCGCTTTCAGAAATACCTCCGGCATGATGACCGCGCTGCCGAGGTTGAGGACGACACCGCCCTGGTCAAGGGCGGGGAGCGAGGCGGCGAGCCGGCGAAAATCACGATGGCTCGTGTCGCCAATCGCCGCGCCGTTCGTTGTCGGATGCTGGTGGATGATCTCGGCACCCAGCGCGGCGTGAACGGTACACGGGATGCGCATCCGCCGCGCGGCGAGCAGTACCGAGAGCTCGCCGTTGGTCAGCGGCAGCCTTTCAAGCCCCCGAGCTAAAGACTCGCCCATTCCCCAGCCGTTCTGCATTCCTTCGGCGAACGCTTCGTTCATTCCCGCGCCAGTCTCTTCGGCCATGCCGAAAGTCCCGTCGACCAGTCCGCGCGCAACATCCTCGGATGTCGCTCCGAATCGCGCGATCTCATAGTCGTGGATTGCCGCGGAGCCGTTCATGGCCAGGTGTGTAACCACCCCGCGGTTCATAAGATCGATGAGCAGCGGAGCGAGTCCGGTCTTCACGATGTGTCCGCCCAGCATCACTACCACGGCCCGCTTCGCTTTTGCCGCCGAAGCGATTGCCTCGACTACCCGCCGGAAATCGCGGGCAACGAGGACGTCCGGCAGCGCTTTCAGAAAGCCAGCGAAACTACGATCGGATCCCGGTGGGGTGGCGAATTCCGCGGCGGCAACCTTGTTCGGGCGTCGCTCGATAGGAACTGTGCGGATTTTGGAGAGGTCAGCTTCCGCGATTTGCGGGGAAGGCCGGCTCCTGTGCCCTTCGCTCGCGCTCTTACCGGAGCGTGAGCCGCTGCGACCGCTTACGGGTTTGGCGATGGGAAGAACGATTTCAGATACAGGTTGAGCGAACCAAATGACAACCGCGACTTGAGCTGCAGAACGATGTGCCTCGCGTCGTCGGACAACCAGATCTCGGCGTGGCCATTTTCGGAGAAAATGCCTTTCGTCTTGATGACCGGCTGGACGACGATCGCGTCAAACGTTCCGGCCGGAACCTTCACGCGCTCCTTGCGCAAGACGCGAATCCGAACCGGGTTCCGATCGGGGCGGAAGTATCGATCGAAGTCGTAGGTCTGTCCCACCTCGAGCGGGATAGTGCGAATGAAGTAGAGAAACGATCCGTCGTCGAGGGGATGACTTACCGATTTCTCCTCGGTCGCGTCTTTCTTGCTGGTCTGGATGAACACCGCGCGCTCGGGATAGATCTCGAACCTGCGCTCTGTATTTTTGCCGCCCTCCTCGAGCTCCTGCACGAAGCGCAGCGAGGACAGAGTCTCGGCGTCCAACCAGCTCTCGTAGACGTCGTTTACCCGGTACAGAAAGTTCCCGCCCTGTACCCAGAACGCGGTATGCCACGCGGGACGGCCGCGTAGATTGTCGAGGGCGACTACCTCCATGTGCGCTCTACCGACCCTGATCGCGCCGAAGCGAACTTCATACTCCAGTCGCTCACCGGCACCAAACGGGACGGGTGCACGCTTGATCGCGGAAGTGGTCTCGACGGGCGCCTTTACGGCCGTCGATTGCGCGCGCACGCTGGCAGTCAAACCCGCGCCAAGACTCAGGCAGAGAAGAAATCCGCGCTTCATACCGCACCTCCACTCGGCGCAACCAGATTCCGCGCTCTACGACTGAAGCGGAAGAGGTTGAACGCATCCGCAACCGGTCGCACTCTCGTCTCGCGTGTCCGGACGTCGTAGCGCGGCGCGAGGTCAACGGTTTCCACCCGCCTCGCGAAGCGGGTCGCTTTGAGTAGCAGCTCCATGTTTGCCGCCCACCCGTTGCTCGTAACGAGCGGTTTGTCGCCGAGTGACTTGAGCAACTCACGAATGACGGAAATGCGATAGAGCCGGTAGGTTGTGAACGGATCCGCAGGCCCCGTGGTCGGAAGGCCTGCGCGCCTGACGAAATTCGCCAGTCTGCGCAGTCTTCTCACGGGCGCGGGCGCTTCGCTGAGCTGCTGACTCGCTGCGACGATATCGGCCCCGCCCTCGAAGCGCTTCACCAGCTCAGGAATGTGTTCCGGCTGGTCGGTGAAATCGGCCTGCATGACTATGAGCGCATCGCGGCGGGCGTAGCGCGTCCGACGCGAGACCTCGCGGCACAGCTTGTCCAGCGCAAAGCCAAATCCGCGGCGTCCCTCGCCGCGCAGGAGTGTGAGCGGAATTACTTCGGCGTACGGCTGAAGAGTCTCACCGGTCCCGTCGGTGCTAGCGTCATCGTACACGATGATCTCGTACTCACGGGAGTAGTCCTGAAAGACACGCCGGATGCGCCAAAGCAAAACGCCTACGGTTTGCGCCTCGTTAAAGGTCGGAATACAGATGTAGATCAAAAATTCTCGCTGTTACGGGGTTCCGGCCGCCTTGGGCGGACGAACGGCAGAGATCACCGCAAGATAGGAGTCAAGGACGATTACTCGCTACCCCGCGGTCACTCTAGTGTACACCTCAGCGGTACGTTCGATCATCCGGTCAGCATCGAATTCTCGCGCCCGCAGCCTGGCCCCTTCGGCCAGCATTGACCGGAGGCCGTCGTCAGTGATGAGCGCGGAAGCCGCGCGGACAAACCCCTGGATGTCGCCGGGCGGGACGAGGAGCCCGCTCTTCCCGTCTTCAATCACTTCCGGAAGGCCGCCAACCGCGAACGCAACGGGGGGCACGCCGAGTGCCATGGCGTCGATGACTGATGTGCCCAGGCCTTCCGATCTAGCTGGATGCCAGAGCAGGTCAAGGCCAGCCACCGCGTCGTGGATTTCTTCGATGAATCCGGCGTCAACTCCCTCAATGCCGGCGACGCTCGAGCCGGCTTTACCCTTGCCGCCGAGCAATACCAGACGCGTTCGTCGGTAGACTTCGCCCGGCAGCTTACGTGCTATCGCTGACAACGAGTCCAGTCCTTTTTCCTGAGTCATAGCCCCCACAATCCCGCAGACGACGGAGCTGGCGGGCCAACCACGCTCTTTGCGCCAGTTTCGTGGATGCCTGACGACGGGCGCCGGAACGCCGGAGTAGACAACTTCGATGAGACGCGAAGGAACTCCAGCGCGCACCATAGCTGCCTTGACGGCGTGGGATATCGCGATGAACGCATCGATGCCGTGCTTGTACTTGAGGCGCACCTGCCGCGGGGGAAAAGCGACGCGTCTTGTCACCACGAGTTTCGTTTTTCGTTTGCCGATGAGGGCGATCCGCGCGATCGAGTGTGCCCGCGCGTCGTGGGCGTGTACGACGTCCGCCTTCCACTCGCGTGCTACCGCCCGCAGCTCGCGCGCGGAGCGAATGTCCCACTCGCCGCGCAGAGTCAGCCGGTAGGTCGGTAGTCCGGCGCGCTCGGATCGTCGCACAAGCGGAGAGCCAGTTGGCGCAATGACGAGCGTTCGATATCCGCGGTCGCGCAGTCCCGTTGCCAGAAGGAATACCTGGCGCTGGCCGCCGCGCCAACTGCGGCCTGAGTCGATGTGCAGCACTCGCGGGGGGAGCGGCTCCACTAAGCTCCGAGCTGTCGCGCGAAGGCGTTGAACAAGCCGCGGTCCCACGGTTCGGGCGAGTGAGTCATTTCCTCGGGATGCCACTGCACGGCGATGACCCACCAGTCGTCTTCTGTGGACTCGAGCCCCTCGATGATCCCATCCGGCGATTGCGCGGTCACCCGCATCCCGTCCGCGACTTTTTTCACGGCCTGATGATGGAAGGAATTCACGCTACAGCGCTCAACTCCAACCGCCCTCGCGATCAGCGATCCCGGCTCGATACTGATCTCGTGCGAGCGCGAATCGCGCGGAGTGTCATCGTCGTGTCCTATTGCGGTGTCGCACTCCGACGGGATGTCCTGGATGAGAGTTCCACCCAACGCGACGTTCAGGATCTGGATGCCACGGCAGATTGCGAGCACCGGAGTTCCACGGGCTTGCGCTTCTTCTATCAGAGCCGTTTCCGTTGCATCGCGGACTGGGTTGACCGAACGTAACTTTTCGTGGCGCTCAGCCCGATATCGCGCGGGGTCGACATCTTCCCCTCCGGTGAGCACGAGTCCTGAAACAGACCCGAGAATTGCCGAAGCGGCTTCTGCGTTTGAGAGCGGCGGTACGATGAGTGGTACGAGCCCTGCATTTTCGAGGGCATCCACGTAAGCGGCGGTAAGCCGGACACGACTGGTGTCGCCATCAGGTCGAATGCCAGCGGTTACAGCAACAGTGCAGGCTGAAGCCGGCTTGCGCGCGGACGACACGAGTGATCTCTCTTAGGCTGAGTACGTTGTCATTGCTCTTCGTCGCCGCGTCGGCGGGTTCGACTCTGGCGCAAGCTCCAAGTCTGACCGGGGTTCCGGTCGCCTGCAAGGGGGAGCGCATCACCCGGATCGATATCGATCCGAATCCGCCTTTCCGAATCGAAGGCGACGCGATGTGGCAACGCGCTGGACGATTCGCCGCCAAACAGCACGTGACAACGCGCGAGTCCGTCATTCGCCGGTACCTTGCGCTGCAGCTCGGTGACCAGTGCACGGAGCTCAGACGCGCCGAGTCGGAGCGCATTCTTCGCGCGCAGCCGTTTATCGCCGACGCTACCGTGCTGGCTTATGCCGACGGCGATGGCGGGGTGACGCTGGCTGTCACGACAGTGGATGAAGTCTCGCTGATAGTCGGGCTGGGCCTGACGGCGAGGGCGCCCCACATCTATTCGGTCACCCTTGGCGAAGACAATCTCCTTGGGAGCGCGATCCACGTCGAGAGCCAATGGAAGCGAGGCGAGCACTTTCGAGACATTTATGCCGGAAAGGTCGTTGATTACCAGTTCCTGGGCAGGCCGTATCAGCTCAGTGCGGAAGGTGGGCGGCGCGAGCTGGGAAGCGATTGGCAAACCCAGCTCAGTCACCCGTTCCTCACGGACCTGCAACGCATATCGTGGCGGACGACCGCCGGAAACGAGAACGGTTATTTCCAGTTCAAGCGCCCTGACGCGGATCCAACCTTTCTCAAGATCGGTCGCTCCTACAGCGACATAGGCGGAGTAATCCGGTTCGGCCCTCCGCTCGGTCGCGTGGCGTTGATCGGCGGTTCGTTGTCATTCGAGGACGAGGACCCCGGGACGCAGCCCAAACTGATCGACGATCAGATCGTCGACGACACCAGCACCATCCTCATCAACCGCTACACGAAGCACCAGACGGCGCGCATCAACGCGCTGTGGGGAGTGCGCAACGTTCGCTTCCTGCGGGTCAGCGGTTTCGATGCGCTCGAAGGAACGCAGGACCTGCGCACGGGTGTCCAGGTTGCCACTCTCGTCGGCAAAGGAGTGCGATTGCTGCGTGGCAAGGAGAACGACTGGTTCGGCTCGACGGATATATATGCGGGCACGGCGACAGCAATCTCGTACGCCGCTATCGATATCTCGGGCGAGGGCCGTCGCGATCAGCTCGGAAAATGGGATGGAATTCTGGCACATGGACGGGGCGCTATCTACCTCAAGCCGTTCAACCGCCACACGATTATGTCTGATCTGACTTGGAGTGGAGGGTGGAAGCAAAGAATCCCTTTTCAGCTCACACTTGCCGACCACAAAGGCGGACTGCGCGGATTCAGAAGTTCGGATGCCGGCGGAGCGAGGCGAGTGATCGCGCGCGCCGAGGACCGCTATTTCGTCGGCAGGTACAAGAAGTTCGCGAGTATTGGCCTGGCCGGGTTCTTCGACGCCGGGAAGATGTGGGCTGGCGATTCGCCCTTTGGTGTCGATACACCGCTCAGCGCATCCGCCGGCTTCAGCATTCTTGGCGCATCGCCGCCCCAGTCACGCCGGACCGTAAGAGCGGATTTTGCTCATCCGATTCGCGGCCTTCATCACGGCTGGGAAGTGCGGGTCACCGTCAGGGATTTTACACGAATCTTCCGAGACGAACCGGAGGATGTGCGTTTCAGCCGCGAACGGTCCGTTCCGGCGACAGTGTTCAACTGGCCGTAGGAGTCAGTCTACCTATTCGCCGCCGGAACCTCACGCATCATGCGACGCACCGGGAAGGCAAGCAGGCCGCAGACCACGGCGGCGATAATCAGGAAGAGCGACGTCTGCCAGAACAGCTTTGGCATCTCCTGAAGCTTCTCGGGATCGACTTTCCCTCCGACAAGACCCGCGATGAGGTTTCCTAGTGCGGAGGCCATGAACCACACACCCATCATCTGTCCCTTGAACTTCACGGGCGCGAGCTTGGTCATGGAGCTCAGCCCGACCGGACTGAGAGACAGCTCTCCAACGGTCTGGAACAGGTAGCTGAGCACCAGCCACCACGGCGAAACTCTGACATTTCCGCCGCCGCTGATCACTATGTTCGCCGCCCACAGCATGACCAGGAAACCGAAGCCGGCGAATAGCAGGCCGAATGCAAACTTGGTGATGCTCGACGGATTCTGCCCGCGCTTTCCCATCGCGACCCAGATGACTGCGAACACCGGCGCGAGCGCGATTACGAACACGGAATTGGCTGACTGAAGCCAGAGCGTGGGCATCTCCCAGCCAAAGACGACGCGGTTGGTAAAATCGCGTGCGAACAGGTTCAGCGACGTCGGCGCCTGCTCGAAGGCGGACCAGAAGATCGCCGCGAACACGAAAAGCAGAAAGATTACCAGGACGCGCTTCTTCTCCTCGCTGTTGAGACCGCCGGCCACGAAGAGGTAAGCGAAATAGAGAAGCGCCATCGCCACTATGATTACGGTCATTCTGCGCGCGATGGCTACGGAGTTGATCGTGACGACGCCTGTCATCGCGAGCACGACGAGCAGAGCGATGATCGCGACGCTCACCCCAATAATGAGTTTGATGCGCCGGTGCTCGGCCGAATCGGTTGAAGCGGGAGCAACGCCCAAGTCACCCAGGGTTTTGTCAGCCCGTCGCCAGTACGTGAAGACTCCAATCAACATTCCGACGCCAGCCGCGCCGAATCCGAGGTGCCAGGCGATTTTCTCCCCCAGGTAACCCGTGATCAGTGGTGCGATGAGCGCGCCGACATTGATTCCCATGTAAAAAATCGAGAAACCCGCGTCGCGCCGAGATCCACTCTCGGGATAGAGATCGCCCACGATCGCTGAAATGTTCGGCTTGAGTAGTCCCGTGCCGAGGACGATGAGGATCAAGCCGATAAAAAAGGCTGAGTGAGCGAAGATGATTGAAAGCGCAATCGAGAGGTGGCCCAGCGCGATGAGGATGGCGCCGTACCAGATGGCTTTCCGCAGGCCCAACAGTCGGTCCGCAATCCATCCTCCAGGCAGTGCAGAGAGATAGACGCATGCGGCATAGATTCCCACGATAGCGCCTGCTGTTTCGCGCGTGAAATTGAATCCGCCGGTAGCGAGCGCCGCCGTCATGAACAGGATGAGGAGCGGTCGGATGCCGTAGAAGGAGAACCGCTCCCACATCTCCGTGAAGAAGAGCGTGGAGAGACCGATTGGCTGTCCGAAGAACGTACGGGAACTGGCGCCGCGTACAATTCCCGGAGGCGGCTCATCGTGAGTCACGGTGCCTGCCGAAGGCTGCTCGAAGACGTCTCTATTTCTGGCCATGGTCAGAGGAGTTGGGGTCGTTAGGCGTGCACTGCGGCAAGCGGTAGATACTTCTCAGGGGGACGTACCCCGCCGGCTTCTTTTTGCTGTTCCCAGGTGATGGTCGTGGGTGGTTGCTTAATGCACGCCGCAAAATGCCCCGGCGCTTTTTCCTCCAGCGGAGGAACGATGCGCGAGCAGGCTTCATCCTTGGCGGGATGGTGACAGCGTGGATGAAACACGCATCCCGATGGTGGGTTCGCCGGCGAAGGAACGTCACCCTGCAAAAGTATCCGCTCCTTTCGTGCTTTCGGATCCGCGACCGGGACCGCCGAGAGCAGCGCCTGCGTGTAGGGCATCGTCGGCTCGCGATAGAGGTCGTCAGCGTTGGCGAGCTCCACGACCTTTCCCAGATACATCACCGCCACGCGATCGGCGATGTGCTCCACCACCGACAAATCGTGGGCGATGAACATGTAGGTGAGATCGTGCTCGCGCTGCAGGTCCTCGAGCAGATTGATCACCTGTGCCTGTACGGACACGTCGAGGGCGGACACCGGCTCATCGCAAACGATGAACTTTGGCTGCACTGAGAGAGCGCGCGCTATGCCAATACGCTGGCGCTGGCCGCCGGAGAATTCGTGTGGATAACGGCTCGCGTATTCCGCGCGCAGTCCGACTTCCTCGAGCAGCTGCCTGACGCGAGCCAACGCAGCCGCGCCCTCGGCGAGTTTGTGAATGGTCAGGCCCTCACGGATGATCGCGCCAATTGTCATGCGCGGATTGAGCGAGGAGACCGGATCCTGGAAGATGATCTGCATCTCGCGCCGCAGCGCGCGCAGCTCCGAGGTGCCCATGGAGCGAACGTCGCGACCTTCGAAACTGATCTCCCCGGAAGTCGGTTCGATAAGACGCAAAATCGCCCGTCCCGTGGTGGTCTTTCCGCATCCGGATTCGCCAACGACACCCAACGTCTCACCACGCGCGACGTCGAATGAAACGTCGTTCACCGCTTTCACTGCGCCGACCTGGCGGGAGAACACACCCTTCCTGATCGGAAACTCCTTGCGGAGATTCCGCACGGACAACAGGGCCGTGCTGCCGTTCATGGACGATGCTGGGACCGTCATGCCGTTCCCACTCCTTCGAGGACGACGAGCGGTGGATGCGGATGATTGCGTCGCTCTGGCTCGATGGCCAGATGGCAGCGCGAAACATGACCGACACCCACCTCATACAACGGTGGATGCTCGCGTTCACAAAGCTCCCACGAATACGGACACCGATCGCGGAAGCGGCAACCGTGCGGCCAATCGGTCGGCGACGGAACGGTGCCGGGAATCACATTGAGTCGCTCCTGATCGTGGCCGATGTGTGGCATCGAATGCATCAACCCTTCGGTGTAAGGGTGATGCGGCACGGCGAATAGCTCGTCGACCGCTGCCTGCTCCACGATCTCGCCGGCGTACATCACAATCACTCTCGAGGTCGTCTCGGCGATAACGCCCAGGTCATGCGTGATCATCAGGATGGATGTCGCAAATTTCTTCTGCAGATCGACGAGCAGCTCGAGGATTTGCGCCTGAATCGTCACGTCGAGAGCCGTCGTCGGCTCGTCCGCGATGACGAGCGCAGGATTCATCATGAGCGCCATCGCGATGAGGACGCGTTGGCGCATCCCTCCGGACAACTGATGCGGATATTGCTTGGCTCTCTCGCCTGCGGCGGGGATACCGGTGAGCGCGAGTGACTCCACGGCCCTGCTCCAGGCCTCTCGTCTGGTGACGCCACCGTGAATGCGCGCAACTTCCGCCACCTGGTCGCCGACGGTGAACACGGGATTAAGGGCGGACATCGGCTCCTGAAAGATCATCGAGATGCGATTGCCGCGAATACGTCTGATCTCGTCGTCGCCAAGGGTCACCAGGTCGTTGCCCTCGAATTCGATGCGGCTGCCCGGCTCGATGCGTCCCGGCGCTTGAATGAGCCGGAGAATCGACAACGCCGTCACGGATTTTCCGCATCCCGATTCCCCGACAATGCCCACGGTCTCGGCCGCGCCGACATCGAAAGAGATCCCGTCGACGGAGCGAGCGATGCCCGCTTCTGTATAAAACCACGTGCGCAGGTCGCGTATGGCGAGGAGCGGAGCCGCGGTAGGCGTGTTAACGGCGGTCATAGACGTCGCGCAACGCTTCTCCAATAACGTTCAGAGTCATAACGGTCATCACCATCAACAGACCGGGGAAGAGAGACATCCACCATAGAGTCGCGACTTGATCACCGCCATCCTGAATGATGTTGCCCCAGCTCGCCAAAGGTTGAGGCACACCGATGCCCAGATACGACAACCCTGCCTCGAGAACGATCACATGGGCGACGCCCAGTGTTGCCGCAACCACGATCGATGAGACAAGGTTCGGAAGCAGGTGTCTCACGAGGATGCGTCGCCGGCTCGCGCCGAGGGCCCGCGCAGCGGTGACGAAATCCGCGTGTTTCAACGCAAGAACCTGACCCCTGACGATGCGGCTGAGACCGAACCAGCCCGTGAAGCCGAGGAAGAAGACGAGCGCGGTAATAGAAAGTCTCGGCCAGGCCGCGAGGATTGCGATCAGGAGCAAGAGACGGGGGATTGCCAAGAAGGCGTCCAACACGCGCATCATCACAGTGTCGAGCGCGCCTCCGATGTAGCCCGCTATCGCGCCGTAGGCGACGCCCAGAGTGAGACTGACGATCGTCGCCAGAAAGCCGATGAACAGCGACAGACGCGCGCCGTAGATGACGCGACTGAAAACATCGCGACTGTAAGGATCGGTTCCGAATGGGTGCGAAAGTGACGGCGGAAGACTCTTGAGCGCAATTATGTCGGGCTGAGCCGCCGGATCGTACGGCGCGATCAGCGGCGCGAAGAGACCGACCATCACGATTACGCCGAGGAGAACGAATGCAACTCGGGAGGACGGCTTGCGCAAAATACGCTTCAGGCCAAGCGCAAATGCTGATTCGCGCGGACGAGCGGGACTACCGACCGCGGACTCTTGGGTCAGCCCAGGCATAAAGGATGTCGGCGAGCAGGCTTCCAATGGTTACCATGATGCTGCCAACGATCACTGCGCCGACGACGAGCGGGTAGTCGCGCGTATAGATCGCGTTGACGAGCGCGAGCCCCATTCCCGGCCAGGCAAAAACACGCTCGATGAATACGGCGCCGGTGAGGAGAGCGGGGAAGGACAATCCGATGAGGCTGATAATTGGAAGCGTGGCGTTGCGCAGCGCGTGGCGTCGCAGGATTTGGCGCTCCGTCAGTCCCTTGAGCCGCGCCGTGCGTATGTAATCGGCAGGGAGCACGTCGAGGAGCGCTGCCCTCTGGAACCGCGCGATTCCGGCGGAAGCGAGGACGGTGAGAGTAAGCGCGGGCAATACGACGTGGCGCGTCCGGTCGACAATCCGAGCGCCAAAGCTCATGTAATCATGCATCACGGGGTCAACGGCCCCGCCGACCGGGAAGAGTGGAATCCAGTAGGTAAATGCGAGCAGCGCCACGATCGCGAGCCAGAAGTCGGGCATTGAAAAGAAAAAAAGCGTAATTCCGCTGAGAATGTGATCGCTGGCTGAGCCGCGGCGTGCCGCCTGAATCAAGGCAATCAGTATTCCGAGAAGGAAACTGCCGAACAAGGCTATAGACATCAGGAGGAGCGTGTTCGGGAGAGTTGTGAGTAGCACATCACGCACAGGGCGGTCGTGCGAGAATGACCATCCCAGCTCACCGTGGGCAAGCTGGTTCACGTAACGACCAAATTGCTCGGGCAGAGGTCGATCGAACCCGTACTGTGCGCGCAGAGTTTCACGCACACGCTCGTTTACGTTAGGGTTGTCGAGTACCGCGCTGAAAGGGTCTCCGGGCGCGAGGTGAATCAGCGCGAAACTTATCGCAGCGACGAACGCTACGATGATCGCGGACTGAACAAGCCTGTAGGCGAGGTAGCGGCCCACCCCTATCGCGTCTTTTTACCCGCGGACTCAGCGGGTACTGCGCCTTGGGAGGACGGGGTGTTATCGCGCGGAATCCGTTTGTCGGCCGGGATCCACCACTCGGCGATGTGTGCCCACCAGGCGTCGGACCGCAGCGGGGCGAGTTGTAGACGCGAGTGGTAACCGACGGTGGGACGCGGCTCGGCGAGCCAGATTGCGGGTGCGTCCTGAATGATCGTCTCGTACGCCCGTGTGAAATACGCCTTGCGTGCGGCGGGATTGAACGCGGCAAGGGCGCTATCGACGTAGGCGTCGAAAACCGGATTCTCGTAACTGCTGTAGTTCGTTCCGCTGCTCGCGCGCGATCCCTCGGTGCCCCAGGAACCGCGCACTGATCCAGGACTAGGCTGGGTATTCCATTGGCCGATCGCCGCGTCAAAGGCGCGCTTCCGTTCGCGTTCGATTAGCGACGGGAATTCCATTTGCTCGACATTCACCTTGGCGCCCACCTGCCGCAACTGCTCCTGGAGCAGGACTGCCATCTTCACCCGCGTCGTACTCGTGCTGGGTACGGCGAGACCGAACTCGAGCCTCCGTCCGCCACGCTCGCGCACTCCGTCTCCATCGGAGTCCCGCCAGCCAATCGAGTCCAGTAGCTGCTTCGCTCGCGCCAGGTCGAACGGCAGCTGTCGGAGATTCGGATCGGTGGTCGGATACGCTCGCACGGTCGGACCCAGAGCCGGATAAGCGAGCGAGTCGTAGACGCTCCGCACTATGCTCGCTCGGTCCACCGCCATCGTCAGGGCGCGACGCAGATTTCTGTCGCGAAAGAGCGGATGCGGACGATCGTGGTTCGCCGGATCACGCAGATTGAACTGCGCGAAGAGATAAATGCGGCCGTCATACGCCTTGGTTCTGAGCTGCGGATGCTTGGCGACTTCCGGGATGTTCTCCGGTCTCAGGGCTTCGAAGAAGTCGGTCTCGCCGGCCAGGAATCGCGTCAGCGCCCCGTTAAAATCGGGCGCGATGCTCCAGATGACTCTGTTCAGGCGTGGCGGACCACGATAGTTGCCGGTGTCGGCAACCAGCTCGACGAACGCGCGTGGTGTCCAGCGCGCGAACCTGAATTGTCCCGAGCCTATGGGGTGTTTCGCTGGTTCCGAGGCTCTCCAGGCCGACGGGGCAATTCCGGCCCACACGTGCTCAGGGATGATTGGCATCTGAAACACAGCGTCGTAAAACTGTTGCGGCGACCGCGCATGGAACCAGAAGACGGCGGTGGCCGAATCGGGCGTCGTGACGGAGTCGATGTTTGTGATGAGTGGTGCCGTCGGCGATCCCAAGGTCGAATCACGAGTGCTCGTGAAAGTGAAGCGCACATCGCTCGACTTGACCGCTTGTCCGTCGTGCCACTTCGCGCGGGGATCGATGTGAAACGCGATGCTGAGGGAATCCCTGCTCCAGCTCCACTGATTTGCGAGACGGGGTGTAAAGCCGGCGTCGTTGACGATGTTGAGCGAATCACCAATCTCGGCGAGCCGATCGTAGAGCTGATCGCATACCTCCGCCGCTTGCACAGACGTGACGAGAGCCGGAATGAGGACGTCCGGGTCTCCTCCTGTTGATATGACCAGCGTCCCTCCCGTGCCGGGGGCTGGCGACTCAGTGCCGACACACCCGCACAACATTGCCGCCAGCGCGACCCATCTCACCCTTACCGTCGCCATGTCCAGTTGTCGTCGAGAAAGTGTGGAACCTCGGCCAGCGCCAGATCCCTGATTTCCTGTTCCGGCATTTCCGCCGCGGCGGGGTCCACGAGCTCGCGAACAGCGCCGAACATTGCCGTCGCAATCTCTTCGAGGGCCGGCGCGTATCCCATCAAGTCGGTCAGCGTGGCCGGGTTCGGCAAAGAATCTCGCTCGATCTCGTCAGCATTCGCCGCAAAACCAGCGAGCGATCCCTGGTCGTTCTCTATGAGAATCGAGCCGTGCTGCAACAGCGCATCCTCGTCGCGCCATTGAGCGCTTCCGACGAGCTTCCTTCCGTCGGCCACCAGCTCGCCTTCGGCAGGCGTCTCGAAGCATGGACGCGTGCTCGGTGCCGACGCTCTCAGTTTCGGCGCGGCGAAGGAGGCGCGTATCCCGAGACGCGCAAGTCCGCTGACAAGAATGTGGTTGATGCGGCCGTACGTTTCACGCAACGAATCCTTGGGCTCCAGTGGAGCAGTAACGCTGTAAGTTGCTTCGCGATGATGGAGGATTGCCCGCCCTCCCGTGGGGCGTCGAACAATGTCGACGTCAGCGGCACGAATTCTATTCAAGTCGTACCGACCATTTGCCGGCTGGTTACGTCCGAGTGAAAGTGTAGGCCGTTCCCATCCGTAGACGCTGAAGACGGTTTCTCCGGTGCGCGCCGCGCGCGCGAGAAGTGCTGTGTCTCGCGCCATGTTCTCCGCGCCCGAACGCGGCGGCGCGAGCATCAATCGCCAGGTGCTGAAACTTCGCCGGGGGTGCATAGCGTGTTAAATTGTCACTCCTATGAGCACCACAATCAAGCACGTTGAAGACGCAATTTCCCCGGCCGAATCGTTCATTCCCCGGCACATAGGACCGGACGAGAAGGACGTCGCCGAGATGCTCAAAACCCTCGGGTATTCGTCACTCGAAGCACTCATCGATGCCACGGTGCCGGAAAAAATCCGCTATCGCAAAGGCTTGGACCTTCCCGACGGCCTGACCGAGCTGGAAGTGCTCACCCAATTCCGGGCGATGGCTGCGAAGAATCAGGTTTTCCGCTCGTTCATCGGCATGGGTTACTCCGATTGCGTCACCCCGCCGGTGATTCAGAGGAACATTATCGAAAATCCCGGTTGGTACACGGCCTACACTCCGTACCAGGCCGAGATCGCACAGGGCAGGCTCGAGGCTCTGCTCACTTTTCAGACGATGGTGATGGATCTCACAGGCGTCGAGATCGCGAATGCCTCGCTGCTGGACGAAGCGACTGCTGCGGCAGAAGCGATGACGATGAGCTATGCGCTGAAAGGAAAACCCGGGAAAGAAGTTTTTCTCGTTGCCGCTGAGTGTCATCCCCAAACAATCGACGTAGTGAAAACTCGCGCGAGTGTGCGCGGCATCACTTTACGAGTGGCGAGCTATCAGGATTTCGAGATCGGACCCGAGGTGTTTGGTGCCCTGATCCAATACCCGGCGACCGACGGGGGCGTCATCGATTACACCAAGACCTGCGAGCAAGTGCACGCAGCCGACGCTCTCGTCACCGTCGCGGCAGACCTGTTAAGCCTGGTGCTGCTCACTCCTCCCGGCGAATGGGGAGCCGACGTTGTGGTGGGCAACAGCCAACGGTTCGGGGTACCGCTCGGCTATGGTGGTCCGCACGCCGCGTTCTTTGCCACGAAGGAGGAATTCAAACGCCACATCCCGGGCCGGATCATTGGCGTTTCGCGCGATGCCGACGGCAAGCCTGCTCTCAGGATGGCGCTGCAAACGCGGGAACAACACATCCGCCGCGAAAAAGCGACCAGCAACGTTTGCACGGCGCAGGTGCTCCTGGCGGTGGTGGCGAGCATGTACGCCGTTTATCACGGGCCGCAGGGTTTGACTCGCATTGCGAAAAGGGTCCACGGATTCGCCAGCGCTCTGGCGGAAGGTCTGCGCCGACTGGGCTACACCATCGCCCACGAGGATTACTTCGACACGATTCGCGTGGAACTCGGCAACCGCAAGGCGTCGGGTATCATCGAGGAAGCGAAGCGTCGTCGCATAAACCTCCGGGTAATCAACGAGGCCAGCCTGGCGATCGCACTCGACGAGACCGTAACCGAGGCCGATCTCGCCAACTTGCTGGCGGCTTTCAACGGCGGAAAGGACACAAACTTCGCTGTCGATGATCTGGCATCCACCGGCGACTCCAGGTACGACGAGAGATTCAATCGTACGACGCCGTTCATGACGCATCCCGTGTTCAACAAGCACCACGCTGAGACCGAGATGCTTCGCTACATGAACAAGCTGCAGTCGCGGGACCTCTCGCTCGTCCACTCGATGATTCCCCTCGGCTCCTGCACGATGAAGCTGAACGCGACCGCCGAAATGATGCCGATCACCTGGCCTGGGTTCGCGAAGATCCATCCATTCGCGCCACTGGACCAGACAGAGGGCTATCAGCAGTTGTTCAGGGAGCTCGAGAGTGCCTTGGCAGAAATCACTGGATTTACAGCGGTGTCACTGCAGCCCAATGCGGGCTCGCAGGGAGAGTACGCCGGACTCCTCGCGATCGACGCCTACCACGCGTCGCGAAAAGAGTCGCATCGCAATGTTTGCCTCATTCCGCAGTCCGCTCACGGGACGAACCCAGCAAGCGCGGTGATGGCGGGAATGAAGGTCGTGGTGGTCAAGACAGACGAGCGCGGAAACATCGACGTTGCTGATTTGCGCGCGAAGGCCGAACAGAACGCCGGGAATCTTGCCGCGCTGATGGTTACCTATCCCTCGACGCACGGCGTATTCGAGGAATCGATCGTCGAGATCTGCGACATAGTCCATCAGCACGGGGGTCAGGTGTACATGGACGGCGCCAACATGAACGCGATGGTTGGTCTCTGCCGCCCGGCGGACATAGGCGCGGACGTCTGCCATCTCAACCTGCACAAGACTTTTTGCATTCCGCACGGTGGGGGTGGACCGGGAATGGGTCCGATCGGCGTGGCAAAGCATCTCGTACCGTTTCTTCCCGGGCATCCTGTGATCGACCAGGCGGGACGCGACGCTGTGGGCGCCGTATCAGCCGCGCCGTGGGGGAGTGCGAGCATTCTTCCTATCTCGCACGCTTATATCAGGCTGATGGGCGGCGACGGTCTTGAGTACGCAACCAAGATCGCAATACTCAACGCAAACTACATTGCCCGCAGACTGGAGCCACACTTTCCCGTGCTCTACAAGGGTGTAAACGGCACCATCGCCCACGAGTGCATAGTCGACACACGGGTGGTGAAGCAAACCAGCGGCGTGGAAGTAGAGGATATCGCAAAGAGGCTGATGGACTACGGATTTCATGCGCCGACGGTCTCGTTTCCAGTACCGGGGACGCTTATGATCGAGCCAACGGAGAGCGAGCCGAAGGAGGAGCTGGATCGGTTCTGCGATGCGCTGACCTCGATACGCGAAGAAATCCGCGAGATAGAGGCGGGAGAGGCGGACAAACAGGACAACCTGCTAAAGAATTCTCCGCATACGTTAGCGCGCGTCACAGCCAGTGCGTGGACCCATCCTTACACCCGTGAGCGAGCGGCTTTTCCCGCCGCCTGGAGCAACGAGCTCAAGTTCTGGCCCGCGGTCGCGAGAGTGGAGAGCGCCTACGGCGACCGCAATCTTGTGTGCTCATGCCTGCCGACTGATTCCTACGTCGAGGCGCAAACAGGGTCCGGCTGATTGATGGCGGAGACGGAGAAATGGCGCTCGATCGTTGCTTCTTCGCTTGATTGGGAGCAGGCGCACGCGTCCCTCGACAGCGCGGTAAAGGGCCTTCCTCCCGCAATGCGCGGGAAGCGACCCGAGAACTTCCCGCACTCCGTCTGGGAGCTCGTTGAGCACATTCGACTGACCCAGCGCGATCTCCTGGAGTTCTGTCAGAATCCGCAGTACGAGGAGCTCAAGTGGCCGGACGACTATTGGCCTTCGGCGCCTGAGCCGCCGAGTGAGAACGCGTGGAAGGAAACTCTCGCGGGCATTCGTCGCGACCGCACCGCATTTGCCCAGTTTGCTACCGAGACCGACGTGGACTTGACGTCAAAAATTCCTCACGGTACCGGACAGACCTATCTTCGCACGATCCTTGTCGCTGTCGATCATACATCTTATCACGTCGGCCAGATCGTGGCGGTTCGACGATTGATCGGAGCGTGGTCGCCGAGTTGATTTGGCGACGACTCTTCGTCCCGCTCACCGGGCTTTGCCTTTGTTGTCGCGACTCCCCGGTGCGCGAGGCCTCAGGATCGTCCGCTGTCACCGATAGCGGTTCGATAGCAGGTCTGTTCCCGCCAAATGCTCTCCGCTTGTCTGACAGCCTGCTTGGTGAGCTTTCCTATCCATCCAGATTGTTGGGTCGAAACGTAAGGCTTCATAGCGGAGAATGGTCCGACACGCTGCCGGGCAGAGCGACCCGCGAGCTGTACATAACTCCGGGCACTGCGCGAGGAGATCTCACAGGAGATGATTTAGCGGACGCGGTCGTGGTTCTATTCACCGACCCCGGCGCGTCGGGAAAATTCATTGACCTGGTGCCTGTCGTCGCTGGAGGCGGGCGTGGTGGCTCTCCTCTGACGGCCAAGGTAGGCAAGCCTTCAACGCTTGGCGACCGCGTGGTCGCCGAGTCTCTCTGGATCGACCATCAACGTCTATTTCTTCGCCTGCTTAACCAGGCTGAGGACGACCCTCTGTGCTGCCCCACACAGTTGGAGCAGAGAACATACAGACTCGATCGAGACAGCTTGCGGCTCGAAGGTACGACGACGCTGCGGCGCGTTCCGCACGAGGCGGACAGCGTGCTTCGTTAAGCGCGAAGCTATTGACCTATGTGCCGGCTGTAGGCGTCGGACTTGAGGAGTGCGTCGAGCTCCGCTGAGGTGGTGGGCCTTACCTTTATCATCCACCCGGCGCCGTATGGATCGCTGTTGACCAGCGCGGGTTCCTTGTCGAGACGCTCGTTGATCGCGATCACTTCTCCCGCGATCGGAGCGAACAGCTCCGACACGGCTTTGACTGCTTCGATGGTCCCAAAGACGTCGTGCTTTCCGAACTTCGTTCCCACCTTGGGCAATTCGATGTAGACGATGTCCCCGAGCTCGCCCTGAGCGTAGTCTGTGATCCCGATTTCCACGACGTCGCCGGCCCTACGGACGTACTCGTGCTCTTCAGTATAGAGCAAATCGCCCGGAATGTTTGCCATGTTAGGCGCGTGCAGCTGTTTCTACTTCGGCACCATCTCGCTGAAGGGAGCTCCACAGCGCGTCTACATCGCGCTCGAGATCTTCCAGGGAGCCCGTGTTTTCGATCACGTAATCCGCGCGCGCCCGCTTGAGCTCCGCGGGCATTTGAGCTGCGATCATGTTCATCGCGTCGGTGTGATCGAGACCGCGCGTCGCAACGAGTCTCTCGAGGCGGAGCGGGCGCGGCGAGTCGACGAGGACGATCGCGTCGAACTCTTCCACCAGATTCCGCTCGAAGAGGAGAGGGATCACACAGACGACGAGTTGATCGCCCCGCTCGCGCGCGATCGCGATCTCGCGATCGCGCAGTCTGGTGACTCCGGGGTGAACGATACGATTCAAGGCGTCCAGCTCCGCCTGATCCGCGAAAACAATCTGACGCAATGCTCTCCGATCGAGACTGCCGTCCTCGGCCAGGACTTCCTTGCCCCAGCGTTTGACGATGTCCTTCAGTGCTTGTGTGTCGGGTAGCACCGCTTCGCGCGCCAGTACATCCGCGTCGATGAGTGTGGCGCCGCGGTCAGCGAGCATCCTCGCAACTTCGGATTTTCCGCTGGCGATGTTTCCGGTCAGTCCGATAAGAATCATCTGTCGTCTGATTGAGGTGAGTTCACCAGCATTGATGCGCGGCAAGATAGAACGTTCTCCGATACATGTCACGCATAAACAACTGCTTGGAGCATTTCACTGCCCCTGAGCTTCAGAGGAGCGGCACCTGCGCGGCGTCGCCGGCGGGGACAGCGTGACACATCCGGCACCGCGCTTCATACGACTCCGTGCCCCCAACCATGATCTGCGGCGAGTTGTAGGGCGCAGGGCGTCCACCGATCAGTCTCTGGTTGCGACTGGCCGGACCTCCGCATAGAACGCAAATCGCGTGCAGCTTGTCCACGACTTCCGCGATAGCCATGAGATCGGGCATCGATCCGAAGGGCTCGCCCCGGAAATCGGTGTCGGTTCCTGCAACGATTACGCGACGCCCACGGCCGGCAAGTGAGGTGACCAGAGGCACAATTCCGTAATCCAGGAACTGCGCCTCATCGATAGCTATCACCTGGGCGGTGGGATCGATCTGTTGTCCTATCTGAGTGGATGAATCGGCCGGAATCGCTTCGACCGTACGGCCGTCGTGACTCGAGACGGAATAGATCCCAGCGTAGCGCGCGTCCAGGTGCGACTTGAACACCTGAACACGCTTGCGGGCGATTACGGCCCGCCGCACGCGGCGGATCAGCTCCTCGCTTTTGCCGCTGAACATGACGCCGGCAATGACTTCGATCCATCCCCCGGCTTGGTGGAATGGCCCGCTCGGTCCGCTCACGAGCGGTCGCGATTTCTGCCTGGAGGTCCTCCACGACTCGATCTTTCCGACGGGGCACCCCGGCGCGGCGGGGCTCCGCCCCGATCGCGTGGACCACGCGGCCGGTCGCTGCGGGACGGACGATCACCGCGGCCCGCGGCAGTGCGCTCTCGATCCTCACGATCCCGTTCACCTCGTACGACTACGCGTCGCCCGCGAATCGTCGTCCCGTTCACGCGGGCAATCACCGCCGCGGCGTCGGCTTCAGCGACTTCGACCAGCGCGTGACTCTCCCGGAGATCGATTTTCCCGACATGATCTCCCGGAATCCCGCCCTCGCCGGCAATCGCCCCCATCAAATCGCCGGTCTTGACGCCATCACGCGTGCCGACAGTTAGAAAAAGGCGTGTCATCCCGCCGGCCTTGTGCTTGTCGCCGTCGAGTGGTCTTGCTCTCGCAGCCGGCGGCGGATTTTCCGCCACGGCGCGACGCTGAGCACGTTCGCGCTCGAGAACGTGCAGCGCCGCGGCAGCGAGCTCAGAGGCATCGAACTCGTTGAGAAGGGGCTCGAGTGAGATCAGTTCACGTGCGGGAACTCCCTTGGCGAGAATTCCCCGCAGCTCCTGGCGCATCGCCTCGTCGCGGTCGTGCGCTCGGCGATCGGCACCGTGGAGGTTGAGTGGAGTCAGCCGGCCGCTCGTAAGCTCACGGAGCCAAGCGACTTCGCCGGGCTTGGCGAGCACCACGACTTGCACCGGCTTCACCTGGGCGACGCGCTGCAGCTCCGCCGGCGTCACCGGTGGCTGGAAAAAGATCACGGTATGAGTGGGATTCTTGAAATCTGACTGTGTGACGCGGATGCTCGGATCGTCCTCGCGGTAGCCCAGTGTCCGAAGCATTTGCTTGACGGTCTCAATGGACGGCGCATCGCGAGCCACTATGACTGCCGACGGCGGATCGAGATCATCCAGCAGGCGACGCAGGGCTGCGGGCTTCGCGCTTCCTCCTACCGTCACGGACTGAATCAGGGGAAGCTGATAGTCTTCGACCGCGGGCGGTGCTTCCGTCTCTGGAGCACCGATGCGGCGAGCCCGGCGGGCGTATCGCTCAACGAGGTTCTCGATGGGCGGCGCTGCCTTTCTGGCGACGATCACTCGTGTCGCTTCACCCAGCTCGCCAAGTAGTGCTTCGAGAGCTGCAACCGCAGCCGGGCCTTCCTCGAGAATGTCGTCTGCCCAGGCGAGAACGATGGTTCGCACCTTGTCGATCTTCAGAAGCGAGCTCCTGACGAGCGCACCGAGCTCGGTGGGTGTGCCGGCAACGGCAAGAACCGGCCGCGATTTGAAAATTCGCCCGGCGCGTGATGCGCTCGTGATCGGGACGACTTCAATGCTCCCGGCACCAGCGATGCGGAGAATCGTTTCAGAGATGGTGAGCGCCGTCTCCGAGTCGCGCGTCACGACCACAACTTGCGTTCCTCCCGACGATGGGTCGATGCGAGCGAGTACCGGACCGAGGAATTCCGCGATCGACTCCGTCGTGTAGGGCAGCAGGTAAACCAGGTTTTGACTCCGGTTCACCTGGCCTGATGTGCGGTCCTCGAACTCCTCCAATTCCGGCATCTTCAAACCTCTATTTTGCAACGTGGCGGCCCGTGGGCCGCACCGGTATCGTTATATGAAATCTTTCGCCTCGCGGCGTACCGCTCGCACCAAAGATAGCACCTCCTCCCCTTTGCGCTGATGATCACCGCCATCGTTTTAATCAAGGCCGAACCGCAGAGAATCGCCCAGTGCGCGACGAAGCTTGCCGGTATCGAAGGTGTGTCGCAGGTGTACTCCGTGTCGGGCGAGTGGGATCTCGTGGCGATGATCGAAGTCGCCGAGCACGAGGCAATTGCGAGGATTGTGACCGAGGAAGTCACGGTGATTCCCGGGATCAAATCGACCCACACGCTCACTGCATTCCGGGCCTACTCGAAGAAAGATCTCGAGCAAGCCTGGGACATCGGCCTGGAGTAATGAAATGCTGCTGAGCAGCTCCGGACCGGACACCGCGACCCTGGGCGCCCTCAAATTATTGCTGCAAAAAGTCCCCGGGCTGAATGTCGTCGACGGTGGCGGCGCGATTGAGCCGATAAACTCGCTCGATCCACCCATTCTCCGCTCCGCGCAGATCGTCGAGGGCAGCTCGCTGCGTGCCGCAAAGGTTCCGAACGTATCACGTCAAATGACGTCCGGGTTCGGCGCGTTTCTGGACGGCGCGCAAAGGGTGCAGGTGATCGCTCGCCAGGGCGGAATCCCGATCGTGCTGGGGACCATCTCAGCGGCGGTGAGAGTGCGCGTCAATCGGCGGTTGATCACGTGGGGGCACCAGCCCCCGCGCGTCGAGAGAAAGCTCTATCTGCCGTTTCGATACCTGCCGGCAATGGCCGATCTGGCTTCGTCCTCGTCGCGACTGGGGATCGTCGATACGTCAACCGTAGACTCGAATGGAGAGTACCCGAGCCAGCATCCGACCGTTCTCCTCGAACGCGCTGTGAGAAGCGTCGACAGGCAGCGCGACCTTCTCGAGGATAGTCTGGCAGAGGCGTGGTGTGCCCGTGCTGAAGCGCCGTTGTTCATCGATGGGGGAATCAGCCGGAGCAAGAACGTGGCGTCGTCCTCGTGTGCGATCGGTGTCGTAAAGAGTCATCGCACGCTCTACGTCGACGGCGATTCTCTGGCAGTGGTACTCGGCCTCGCGGCGGGAGAGCGATCGTCGGTATTCCGCGTTTCGCCGCGCTCGCGGAGCGGGGTGCTCAGCTGGTATCTACGTTTGCGAAATCCCGATGGACACGATGCGATGTGGGGATTGGTGCGCATCGAAATGTCGGAGTGCGACCGGCCCGGGGAGCGCGCGGATGAGATTTCACGCTGGGTCATGGCCGAGACGGCGCCGCTGGCGTTGCCCGACGGACGTTGGGACAAAATGTCATACGGGGTGCGCGACTGCGAAGAATTCCTGAGGGCTATCTCATGACCGAAGCGCTGGGCCGGGTCGTAGCCACGGAGCGGAAACCGAACACTCCCCACGAGTTCCACTTCTGGACGGCTATCGATTCGCCGGTGGGAATTGGAACGATCGTGCGTGTAGACGGCGCGCAACCGATCGACGGACAGATTCCGCACATCTACGGCATCGTGGTCGAGGGTTTCAGCTACACCGATCTTCAGACGCCGATGCACGACGTGCTCGGGCACGACGGCCTCCCGACGCTAACTGGTTTTGCGTCTACCGAGCGCGCGGAGATCCGTCTCTACACTGCCGCTGTTCTGCGCCAGATTCCGGAAGAGCCTCTGCAGCCCGTGCCAATGGGACAGGTTTTTCTGGCGCAGGAAGAAGACGTCCAGATCGCGCTGAGGATGGACAGCTATCTGCGGGAAGGAGCAAACACCGGCATTCCGATTGGCGTCTACCGCGCCGGTGGGACGGACGCGGTGATCTATCTCGACGCGGATTTTCTGCTCGGACCCGAGGCGGCGCACCTCAACATCACCGGTGTCTCCGGCCTCGCGACGAAGACGAGCGCGGTCGAGTGGTTGCTGGCATCCCTGTTCAAGCACTTTCCCGAGGAGAAAGGCTCGATCGCGGCCGTCTGCTTCAACGTGAAGGGTCCGGATCTCTGCTATCTCGACAAGCCGGGCAAGGTCGAAAAGACTGACGAGGTCCTCTACGAAAAGCTCAGGGTCGAGCCGACACCGTTTGAGAGCGTGGAATACTTCGCGCCGTACACAGCGAAGGGGCTGGCGCTCAACACATTCCGCAACAACGAAGAGCTGCTCGACAACGTCACGCCACTTACGTGGGGGTTGCGCGAAGTTCTCCAATTCGCGGAAGTGCTGCTCAACAAGGACGACGTCGACGCGAAAGCGGACGCCCTGATCGACTTCATCAAGGAGAATGTGGTCGATAAGGAATTCAGCGATGCCCTGCTGTCGAAGAAGCACAAAGTGCAATCGTTCGCCGATCTGGACGCGTGGTTTCGCGACGTTTTGCAGGGAATTGAGAACAAGAACGGAGAGAGCTGGCGCACCCACCATCCCGCGACGATCCGCAAGGTGCGCAACCGGTTGTCGAATATCTCCACCCGATGCGCCGGACTCGTGACAGATTCGGGAACGGTCAGCGACCTGCCATTCGGGAGCTTTGGCGACCGAACGGTGTATGTAGTGGACGTCGCCAACCTCGAGGAAGATGCGCAGGATCTCATCTTCGCACGCATCGTTTCTAAGCTGCGTGAGCACCTGGAGAGACGCGATCTCGGCGTCAAGCATCTTGTCGTCTTCGTCGATGAGCTCAACAAATATGCTCCGGGTGATGGACCCGACACTTACGTCCGAAAAATGCTGCTGGATATCGCCGAGCGCGGTCGCTATCTGGGACTCGTGCTGTTCAGCGCGCAGCAGTTCCGCTCGCAGGTGCACCGTCGCGTCGTCGGCAACTCGGGTACCGCTCTCTTTGGCAGAATGGACCCTGACGAGCTCTCGACGCCCGGCTACGCCGTACTGAGTCCCGCGACGAGAACCAAGCTGGCCACGCTGGAGAAGGGGCAGTTGATGATTCGACATCCGCATTTCACCCAACCCATTTTCGTGCGTTTCCCGCGTCCGTCGGTCATGCAGGGTCGAGAAGGTGCGGAGCGGTTCCCGCAGAGGAGCGACGTCTCACTCGATGCAGCGATTCTGCGCGCACTCCGTCAACTCGATCCGACCATCACACTGCCGTGGGTCCAGGAAATCACCGCACTCTACACTGAAGAAGAGATCTTGCGTGCGCGCAACGCCACCCTCCTCGCGCGTCCCGACAACGTCAAGGCCTACTTCAGCGCTCAGTTCCGGAAAGTCATTCCGGCCCAGACAGCGACACGGACGATGGTAGCCAGCATTCGATCTGCCCCCGAAAATGATCCGTATGGGTTTTAGAGCGGTTGTTTGTTGTCGCGTTGCCGTTGTGCTGTCACTCGCGGCACACGTGGCACTGGGACAATCGGTACTGCTGCAGATCCGACCGCACATAGGCGACACGCTGCGGATGCACTTGTCCCAGACCGTCGAGATGACCGGAATGACCCAGGGAGGGAAGCCCGATTCGCCAAAATCTATGACTACGTCGATCGAGGTCTTCACCCGCGCGATCGCCCAGCAGTGGACGTCAACCGGAACCCTGATGCAGACGATCACGGACTCCGTGGCGATGAATCCCGCCTCCCCCGCATCCCTCGCTGAGCTCAAGCGGAAGGCAATGCAGTCGAGGAAAGTCCTGGTGAAGGTCTCGCCTGATGGCGCGATGGACGTGGTCGACGATGGCGACCCCAACAGTGAGCTCCGTCACATCTTCGGCGAAATGCCCGCGATGCTTTCCCGCAACTCTGTGTCGGTTGGCGAAAAATGGACGCGAGAAATGCAGATACCGCTCAGCAGTGAGCCAGGTGCAATGGGGTCAGTTCGCGCTACCTTTCAACTCGACTCGCTCGGCAAAAACGGGGACGTGGCGTTTATCTCGATGCGCGGAACGATGTCGAGAATCAATCTGCCGGGCACACAGCCGGCGGGGCCGGGCTACGGCACTTCAGGAACGCTTTCCGGAACAATTCAAATCGATACCAGACTTGGTTGGATAACCGATTCAAAGAGCAGCATCATCGTAAGGTCGATGATCACTTCGTCGCCTACGCGAAAAGGCGAGCCGCAGGAGCCGATTCAGGTGCGCACGAAGATCACGCAGTGGATACGGGCGATGCGGGCGCGATGAGAATAGTCCACCTCGCGGACATACATCTCGGCTTCAGGCAGTACCAGCGGCAGAACCAAGCGGGCTTCAATCAGCGCGAAGCCGATGTTGCCGCGTCTCTGCGTAAGGTGATCGACAAGGTCATTGAGCTGAGGCCGGATCTCGTTCTCATTGCCGGCGACGTATTCCATACCGTGCGGCCAACCAACCCGGCAATCCTGCACGCGTTCAACGAATTTTCGCGGCTCGTGACAATGGTTCCCGAGACGACAGTGGTGATGGTCGCCGGCAATCACGATACGCCGCGGACTGCGGAAACTGGATGCATTCTCAATTTGTTCAAGCCGCTTGGAATCAAAGTCGTGGAAGGTGATGCGCAACGAATCTCATTCGCCCACCTCGATCTTTCACTCCTGGCGGTGCCCGATATCCCGGGAAGGAAGCCTGTACTCGATCCCGACCCGCATGCGAAGTACAACATCCTGTTGCTGCACGGAGAGATCGAGGGCGTCATTCCTCGCTATGGCGCGACGCTCGATCGACTACCGATGGAAATCACTCACGAGGAGCTGGGCGCTCACCGCTGGGACTACGTCGCGCTGGGTCACTACCACGTCTATCGCTCGGTGGCGCCGAACGCGTTCTATTCGGGCTCGCTCGATTACACCAGCACAAACTCGTGGGGGGAGCTGGCCGAGGAGCGCGAGACGGGCATCAACGGCAAGGGAATCATCGAGCACGATCTGGCCAACCGGACGCACAGATTTCATCGCATCCCACCATCGCGGCCCTGGGTCGATCTAACACCTGTGTCCGGCGCGGGGCTTTCACCGGCGTCGCTCGACGAGTTGATCCGGGATGCACTCGAAAAATGCGACGGAGGCATAGACGACAAGATCGTCCGGCTCGTCGTTCGCGATGTGCCGCGGCACATTCTCCGCGAGCTGGATCACAAGGCTCTCCGCGATTTCAAGAGACGGGCGCTCCATTTCCATCTGGACGCGCGGCCCGAAGTTGTAAGGCGGGAGACTGGCCAGGCATCTCCGGGGCGGAGGGCATCGCTGGCGGACACCGTCAGAGAGAAGCTTCGCTCCCGCGCGCTGACCGAGAACATCGATAGAGAAGCGCTCGTGGAGCTCGGTCTCCATTATCTTCGCGAAGCGGATGCGGTAGCTGGTCCGACCGTGGAGGAAGCGACAGCGTGAGACTCCACAGTCTCAGGCTCTGCAACTTTCGCCAGCACGCCAAGACCGAAATAAGGTTCGAATCCGGCCTCACCGGGATCATCGGTCCCAACGGGGCAGGGAAGACGACGATTCTCGAGGCGATTGCGTGGGCGCTGTACGGGAACGCGGCGATCCGTGGCAATCGTGACTCCATCCGCTTTATCGGCGCCGGGGCTCGTGCACCGGTAGAAGTCGAGCTCGATTTCGAGCTGGGCGCCCACCGCTATCGCGTCGTCCGCGGTCTGACCAGCGCGGAGGTCTATCTCGACGGCGCCGACACGCCGATCGCGAACTCCATCTCCGCGGTAACCGACCTCCTTCAACGGCGACTCGGAATGTCGCTGTCGGAGTTCTTCCACACTTATTTCACCGGCCAAAAAGAGCTGAGCGTGATGGCGTCGATGACGCCGGCGCGCCGCGGACAGTTTCTGTCCCGGGTGCTGGGTTACGAAAAGCTCCGCATCGCCCAGGATCTCACGCGAGAGAAGCGGAATCGGGTGAGAGCGGCGATTGAAGGTATGCAGCGCGGAATGCCGGATCCCGAGGCGGTGCTGCGCGCGCTGGCAGAAGCGGCATCACGGAAGGCTGAAGCCGAGGCGCGGGCACAGCAGGCAGCTCATCGCGGAGCGGTCCGTGCGCGCGAGATGATGGCGATAGAGCCACGCTGGGAAATGGTGCAGAGGCAGCGCGAGCAATCGGCACAGCTTCTTACCCAGATCACGGTCGCGGAGGAAAAGGAAGCAGCGCTGCACCGCGACACGGAGCGAATCGGTCGAGAGCTCGAGGGTGTCCATGCCGCTCGCTCGCAGCTGGATACACTGCGCGAGAACATCGAGCCGCTCTTTGCGCTGAACGTCGAGCTGCAGGCTCTCAACACGCTTTACCGCGAGGAAGGGCGGCGCAAGACTTTGCTGGAGGCCGAACAGGCGCTGCGCGAAGAGATCGCCCGGCTCGAGGAGCGACACACCAAGATCGAGCGCGCGCCGGCACTCGAAGAGGAAGCCACGCTGGAGCTCGAGAAAAAACGCGTCGAGCTGGAGGACGCGCAGGGTTTGCTCGAGGCGCGTCGCACGGAATGGGTGCGGGACCGGCAGGAGGCGCAAACCAAGCGCGAAGCGCTGCGGCAGCAGTACGCAGAGCTAAAGCAGCAGCGTGATCGCGTCGTCTCGTTGGGCGAGGATGGCGAGTGCCCTACGTGCAGTCGACCGCTCGGTGGCAGCCTACATACGGTTATCGAACACCTTGACGAGATGCTCGAGACGGTCAATGTAGATGGCAACTATTACAAGGCGCGCGTCGAGCAACTGGAGGAGATGCCCGACGATGTGCGCGAGCTGGACGAGCGACGCCGCGCATTGATGCAGGAAGTAGGAACGCTGGAAAGACGGCTGGCCAAGGTTCAACTCGCCGTGCAGGAGCTCGGCACCGTCGTTCGCGAAATCGCCGCGAAGCAACAGCGCCAGCTTCAGATGAACCGTGACCTCTCCCGCATTCCGCCCGGCTACGACGCCGCTCGACACGCCGACGTGGTCGCGGAAGTCGAGCGGCTCACACCGATGGAGGCCGATGCAGCGCGGTTTCAGGCCATGCTGGAGCGCGAGCCGCAGCTGAAGCTGGAGCAAACGCGCATCGCCCAGGAAATCATGCGCATCCAGTCGACGCTCGGCACGCTGCGCACCAGACGCGCGCAAATCTCCTTTGCGGAAAAGGATTTCAACGAGCTGAAGGCCGAATACGATCGGGTGCGTGCGGAGCTCCAGGAATCGAAGGTTGCGGCGGCCCGCGCGCAGGAACAGGTGTCCAGTGCTACAGCTGCACTCGCCGCCGCACAGGAAGCGGCCGAAGACTTGAAGAGAAAGGTTGCGGAGCTGCACGTACTTCAATCAGACCGCCGCATGCACGATGAGCTGGACCGCGCCTTTTCAGACCTCCGCACCGATCTCAACTTCCAGCTGCGGCCAGAGCTGTCCGAGCTCGCTAGCGCATTCCTCAGCGAGTTGACCGACGCGCGCTACACCGAGCTCGAGCTGGATGACCAGTACAACATCGTGATTCTCGAGGATGGCATTCCAAAGCCGGTGCTGTCGGGCGGTGAGGAAGACCTTGCCAATCTGGTCCTGCGGCTCGCGATTTCACAGA
>JBHEME010000013.1:0-47894 GCA_046262755.1 Gemmatimonadaceae bacterium
ATGGAGAAGACCGTGTTCTGGGGGTTGGTTACTGCCTGTCTTTTCGCGATCTGACCAACAAGCCTTTCGCCATCCTTGGTAAAACCGACGACGGAGGGCGTGGTGCGACCACCCTCGGCGTTTGGTATGACGACGGGGTCCCCACCTTCCATGACCGCTACGACGGAGTTGGTGGTACCTAGATCGATTCCGATTACTTTATCAGCCATTCTTCTTTCTCCTGCGGAGCGGGTGCGGCTCCTGGGTTCTTCATTCGTGAGCGGACGGTTGTCCGCGCAGGCTTGTCATAGGCAATCGAGGGGCCGTCGTTTTCTGCCATATCGGCGGAGTCTTGAGCGCCTCTCGTCAGCGCGAACTGTCATTGGACGTGCGGTCGGACCGGCTTTTCAGCAGGGAAAATGATTCCACTCAGCGATGAGTTGCCAACCGTCCGCACCCCATGGATGACCTATGCCATCCTGGCCGGAATGCTCGGTACCTGGGTCCTGGTCCAGGGAGCAGGTTTCGACCAGCAGGCACTGGCAGCGAGCGTCTGCAACCTCGGCATGGTTCCGGGCGAGCTGACCCGCATGGCCCGGATTGGGACGGCGGTGCCCCTCGGACGGGGCATGGCCTGTGTTGTCGACAATGAGCCTATCAATATGCTGACGCCGTTCATCTCGATGTTCCTGCACGGCGGCTGGGGCCACCTACTGGGTAACGCACTTTTCTTCTGGGTCTTTGGTAACAACATCGAGGATAGCATGGGGAGCTTTCGCTTCCTCGGCTTCTATCTCATTTGCGGGCTGGCAGCGGCGCTCGCCCACATTCTGGTGCAGCCGGCTTCGCCGCTCCCCACGGTCGGGGCTTCGGGGGCGATCTCGGGCATCCTCGGCGCCTACCTGGTGCTCTATCCGAAGGTGAGGGTGCGGATGCTTTTCTTTTTCATCGTCTTCTTCAAGGTCATTCCAATCCCCGCGTGGATGGTTTTGATCTGGTGGTTCTTCTGGCAGATCGTCGCCGCCCTTCCTGAAGTTACGAACGGCGCTGATTTGACTGGCGGCGTAGCCGTCTGGGCGCACGTCGGCGGCTTCGTTACCGGATTGTTACTCGTAAAGTTCTTCGAGAAGCACCACTTGGTAGCTCGAAGGTCAGTGTCGGCGTAGTTTTCCAGCAGCAAATTCTCGTTCACGTCGTCAGCGCAATCGACATCCTGGAGAATCATTTTGCGGATCCTGCCCCGCGACGAAAAGTTCTACGACTTGTTCACCGAACTTGCGCAGAGACTGACTGCCTCCGCCAAGCTCCTCTGCCAGTTGTTCAGCAGCCCAGGTGAGCTCAACGCGAAAGTGTCGCAGATCAAAGAACTCGAGCACCAGGCTGACAATCTCACGCACGACATCATCGATCGCATCGATCGCACTTTTGTCACGCCGTTCGATCGGGAAGACATCCACGCGCTGGCATCAGAGCTGGACGACGTCATCGATCTGATAGATGGAACCGCGCGTCGCGCGACAATTTTCCGAATTCAGAAGACGAGGCCGGCGGCGGTAACGCTGGCGGCGGTGCTCGCTCGGGCCGCTACCTGTGTGGAGGAAGGAGTTCGCGACATGAAGAACGCCAAGCACGTCTACGCGATCAGCGAGAAGCTCAAGGCTCTCGAGGAAGAAGGCGACGCTGTCTACCACGAAGCAATGGGCGTGCTGTTCGCCGAAGGGGGTGACGCGTTGGAGGTGGTGAAGTGGAAAGACCTTTACGACAAGCTGGAAGACGCTCTCGACCAATGTGAGGATGTGGGCAACGTGCTGCAGAGCATCGCGCTGAAGAACGCCTAGTGGTCTACTACGTCGCCGCGATCGTGCTGGTCGCGTTCGTCTTCGATTTCATCAACGGCTTCCATGACTCGGCAAATTCCATTGCCACCATTGTTGGCACCCGCGTACTGAGTCCCTTCGCGGCGGTCCTGTGGGCTGCATTCTTCAATTTCACGGCGGCGTTTACCGCCGGTGAGCTCGTCGCCAAAGCGATTCAAAAGGGAATCATCCGCACCGAGATCGTTACGCCGAATCTGATTCTCGCTGGACTGCTCGGTGCCATTGTGTGGAACCTGATCACGTGGTTCTGGGGCATTCCATCCAGCTCGTCGCATGCATTGATCGGTGGGTATGCGGGAGCGGGAGTGGCCAAGGCTGGATGGAGTGCAATCACCTGGGGAATAAAGTGGCTGCAGACGCTTTCCTTCATCGTGATCTCTCCTCTCGTCGGCATGTTGGCAGGATTTCTTCTGATGGTAGCTGTCTACTGGACATTCCAGCGAATGGGCCCGGGTCGCGTGGATCGCTTTTTTCGGGCAGCCCAACTCGCGAGCTCGGCGCTTCTCTCGCACGCCCATGGGGCTAACGACGCGCAGAAAACGATGGGCATCATCGTTGGGCTGCTCGTATCGGTAAAGGGATTGTTGGCGTCGGAGACCGGTTTCTTTCACCACCTCTACGTTTCCGATGAAGGAATTCCCCTGTGGGTGAAGATGGGCGCCTACACCGCCATTTCACTCGGCACTCTATTTGGCGGCTGGAGAATCGTTCATACCATGGGATCCCGCATTACGCGGTTACGCCCAGTGAGCGGTTTCGCGGCGGAAAGCGGTGGTGCCATTGCAATCAGCATCGCAACGCATTTTGGAATTCCAGTCAGCACGACTCACACGATTGCCGGTTCGATCATGGGGGCCGGTGCTACTTATCGATTCTCGGCGGTGCGGTGGGGGATCGCGCAGCGCATCGTCTGGGCCTGGATCATCACCATCCCAGCGTCGGCCGCCGTGGCGGCAGTGAGCTATTGGGTACTTTCAGCCATAGCAGGGAGCTGAGCCGCCGCGAGATGTCGACGCAGGTCTGGTAACGACCTTGTCACAACGGCCGGACGCGCGGTACCGCAGCACACGGAGGATCTAGAAGTTCGCCACCAGGTGCATGAAGTAGGTCTTGCTCGGAGCTGTCCCGACCAGTCCTGATTTGGGTGTCTGCTCCTGATAATCGATGGACAGCGCTGTTCGCTTCGACAGATCCCACGTAATACCGGCGATGACGGTGTTGAGGTAGCCCGTTGTCGCGGTGTTTGGCTTGAACCGATCCCATCTGCCAACGAAGCCAAGCGGAAACCTCGACTGATCGTTGAGGAGCTGAAACGGCTTCACAAAGGCGAATCCCGCAATGAGTCGAGCAGTCGTGTCGACCTCGACGCGAGGAGCGAGAGTGGTGTTGGCGCCCGTTTCTTCGCCGTCTTTTCTGGTGTCGTACTCGAAGCCGCCCGACAGACGCGGATCGCGGAAGCCAAGGAATGCTCCAGAGCGCGTTCTTGGGAGAGAACTGCCGACGGGACCGATCTGGCCGGCTCCGCCAGCGGCGAAACGACTACCGATCGCTCCCTGATAGGCCCAACCGGTTAGCGCAAATGTGCGCAGAACTTTGTTGCCGGCACTCGACAGAGGAGTGAGTGAAAGACGCGCCGCGTAGTCCTTGAATCGATCCGTTTCCCTTGACACGTAGCCCGGTCCGTTAACCACAGTCGCGTAGAATTCGCCCCACTTGTTGGGAAGCGTAAGGAGCGCGGCGACTCCCGCGTCGGCAGAAGAGAAAAAGTCGGCTCGTTCAATGGGAGTCTGTGAGATCCAGCGGGGCCAGAAGGATTCGACGTGGTCGATCACAACGTTGTGGAGGATGCCGAATCGACCCAGAAATCCGAAGTCTGGGCTCTTGACGAAATCGTACTGGAGGTACGCGTACTTTGCGCGAATGACCCAGCCTTTGTAAAAGGCATCGTTAGCGGCGCTGGTCTGTTGAAAAACGTCGGCCGTGATGCGGACGCTGGCCTTGTCCCCCGCCGGCATTCGGAACGTCAAATACGCGCGCTCGAGGTCGAATTTGTTTTGAGACTTGGACGCTCCGGCTTCGCCGCGATATTGGAAGTTGGCATAGATCACTCCCGAAAAATCGACAGGAATGGAAACCGTTGGCGCCGGCGGGGGTGCCGGTTTGGTGGTGTCAGCGGGTTGTTGTGCCGGGGCGACAACAGGCAGCACCAGAGCTATGAAAGTCAGCCTGAGCAGGCGTTCGGTGGAAGCGGCCGTTTCGGTCACGCCTGAAGTTGTCCGCCACGGCGACGGGGAGTCAACTCGTGTTGTGTGACGAACGTGCGACACTGGCAACGGACTCCCTCACTGGTGCCCGTACAGCTACCTTTGCTGTTCAAAGATGGAATCCGCTATCCGCATGACTTTCAGGGCGCTCCGCGCAGCTTCTCCCATCCTTGCGGTTGCGTGTGCATCGGGACAGCTCGGACGCTTTGCCGAGCCGGTCGACCTCGTGATCGCCACCACTACCGACGTCCACGGCCGCCTGCGGGCGTGGGATTACTACGCCAACCAGCCTGAATCGGTGAGAGGTCTGACACGCGCAGCGACGATCGTCGACTCCGTTCGCGCGGCGAATCCCGGGCGGGTGATTTTGCTGGATGGAGGCGATTTGCTCCAGGGTAATCCGCTCGCATACGTTGCCGCGAAGGTCTCAACGAATCGCACCAACCCGATTATCGCGGCCATGAACGCGATGGGCTACGACGCATCTGCCATCGGTAATCACGAGTACAACTACGGAGTTCCCTATCTGGACAGCGCGATCCGCCAGGCGAAGTTCCCGTTCCTTTCCGCGAACACGTATCGCCTCGATCCAGAGGGTGTCCACGCCTATCGGCCGTGGGTCATCATCGAGCGCGCTGGGATAAAGGTCGGTATCGTTGGCGCGACGACACCCGGAGTAATGCTTTGGGACGCCGACAACGTTCGCGGACGGTTGCGGCTGGGCGACATCATACCCGCGGTGCGCGAGGCCGTTGGTGAGGTCCGAACCGCGGGCGCCGACATCGTCCTGGTCACCGTCCACTCGGGACTGAACGAGCCTTCGAGCTACGACACGGTAGCGACCGGTGTGCCGAGCGAAAATGTCGCGGCGCGAATCGCGGCGGAGATCCCGGGAATCGATCTCGTGTTGTATGGCCATTCACACAAGGAAGTACGAGGCACGACGATCGGACGCACACTCCTGATTCAACCGAAGAACTGGGCAACTAGCGTCGATATAGCCCATTTGACGGTTACGCGCGTCGGCAACATGTGGCGAGTTACGCAAAAACGGAGCGACCTCGTCCAGGCAGCTGGTCACCCCGAAAACGCCGCTGTGCGGGCCGCCACAGAGTCGGTGCACGGAGAAGCAGTGGCGTATGTGACGACTCCCATCGGCACGACCACGGAACGTTGGAGTACCGATTCCGGCCGAGTGAAGGACACGCCTCTCATAGACTTCATCCTGGAAACGGAGCGGAAGGCAGCTGGCACCGACCTGGCTTCGACCGCGGCGTTCTCGACCGATCTCACCGTTCCGCCCGGTTCGATCACCATCGCGCAAGTCGCGCAGCTCTATCCGTACGACAACACTCTGCGCGCGGTTCGTATCAGCGGCAAGCAGCTACGCGACTACCTCGAGTTCAGCGCACGCTACTATCGGACTCTTCCCACAGGGACTTCGCCGCTCGAAACAGATCCCCGGATCCCTGGCTATAACTTCGACATCGTCTCCGGTGTGGACTACACGATCGACATTTCGCGACCCATCGGATCGCGTATAGCCAGGCTAGACTACAAAGGGTCTCCGGTGCGGGACACCGACACGTTCACGATGGCGCTGAACAACTATCGACAAACGGGTGGCGGTGGGTACGCGATGTTGAGCGGGGCGCCGGTGACATACCAGACACAAACCGAGATCAGACAACTTCTCATCGACGAAGTGAAGCGCCGGGGACAGCTGCACACGGCCGATTATTTCACGCCCAACTGGACGTTGGTGCGTGGTGCGCCGATCGTGGCACCCCAGTCCACACCGGGCTCGGCATCTCTCGCCGGCAGTGGTCGATACCTCCGCATCATCGCGACGAATGATTTTCACGGGGCGCTCGAGCCGCGGGCTGATCCGTCCGGCGTAAGGCGGGGCGGCGCCGCGTATGTCGCGGCGGCGATCGAGCGCGCTCGCCGTGAGTGCGCTCCACGATGCGTTACCCTCCTGCTCGACGGTGGCGACATGTTCCAGGGCACCCCAGCGTCCAACCTGGCATTCGGCCGTCCCGTCGTCGATTACTACAATAGAATGGGCTATTCCGCGGCCGCGCTCGGAAACCACGAGTTCGATTGGGGTCTGGACACACTACGCGCCCGCATGCGCCAGGCACACTACGGAATCTTCGGCGCGAATGTTCGCTACTCCGACGGTCGGGACGTCCGGTGGATTCGCAACGATACGATCGTCCGACGCGGCGCGGCGCGCATCGGAATAATCGGTGTCTCCACGGTCGCAACACCTACAACGACTCGTGCCTCCAATGTTGTCGGCCTGAGGTTCGACGACCCGGCACCGATCGTTGACAGTATCGGAACGGCACTCCGCAAACGCGGCGCGAATTTCGTCGTCGTAATCGCCCACGCCGGAGCTTTCTGCGGACGTGACGGCGCCGTCGATTGCGGAGGCGAGATAATCGAGCTCGCCCGAAATGTGAAGACGAAGGTGGACGCGATCGTGAGCGGTCACACCCACACGCTGGTCAACACGGTGGTCAACGGGATTCCGATAGTACAGGGCCGCTCCAGTGGTCGCGCGATAGACGTGCTCGATATCCAGCTCGGCGCTGGCACAATGGGGTCTGCCGTTCGCCACGAAGTGCGAGAGCTCGCCGCAGATACGCTCCAACCTGTAGCGGCTGTCGACTCCATTGTAAAGCGCGCTGTAGATCGTGTTGCTCCGATGGTGAATCGACACGTTGCGGATATTCCAATGACGTTGAACCGTCAGGGGGCTCAGTATCCACTGGGGAACCTCATCGCCGATGCGCAGCGGTGGGCGGGGAAGGGCGACGTCGCAATCATGAACAACGGCGGAATACGTACTGAGATCAGAGCGGGCGAGGCGACCTACGGGTCGCTTTTCGAGGTGCAGCCCTTCGGGAATACACTTTATTCGCTCACGATGACTGGAACGCAGCTGCGAGGTTTGCTCGAGACAATGCTCGCGGGCTCCAGCGTCAACGCTCACGTCAGCGGACTCACCATCAAGTACGACCCATCCAAGCCGAAAGGCGCGCGGTTGGTCTCAGTCACCACTGGTAACGGGGCAGCCCTCTCCGATTCGCGTACTTACACGGTTATAGTCAACGACTTTCTGGCGACGGGTGGGGAAGGCTACAACGCCGGAGGAAGAGCGACGTCTTCGCGGCCGCTGAATATTGTCGACCTCGACGCTCTCATCGATTACCTGCGATCTCTACCCGCGCCCATTTCAGCGCCGAACGAGGTGAGAATCGCCCCTGTCACTCAGTGAGTGAGACGGTGCGAGTCTACATCAACGCGCGCCCAATCGATGTGGACGCGACCGCCACGGCAATCGACGCGGTAGAGGCGTGGGATTCCTCGGAGGCAGGTGCGATACGCGCCGGGGAGCGAATGCTTACCGATAGCCGCGGCATCGCTGCGCCCCTCGACACGAAACTACAAAACGGCGCAATCTTCCGAATCATTCGCGCCAAGCAGACCGCGGCGGACGAGCCCGATCCCAACCCACTGTAATGCCGCTTTCCATTTTCTCCAACAAGCTGCGAGAGCTGCCGAAGGCGGAACTCCATTGTCATCTGGATGGCTCTGTCCGGCCTTCGACTTTGCTCGAGCTGGCGCGCGAGCACCGTGTCAATTTGCCCAGGGACACGGTGCAGGGTCTGGCGGAATACATGCACGTGGTCGACGCCGACACGCTCGAAGATTATCTGCGCCGGTTCGATGTAACGATATCGGTGATGCAGACTGCGGACGCGCTCGAGAGAGTGGCATACGAGCTCGCGGAGGATGCCGCCGAAGACGGCGTCCGTTACATCGAGATCCGCAACGCGCCCATCCTCAATATCGTCCAGGGTATGACGCTAGTGCAGGCGGTCGAGGCGCCACTGCGCGGTCTGCGCCGAGCCGAAACCGATTTTGGCATCATCGGACGCTTCATCATATGCTCGCTGCGTCAGTACCCTGCGGAAACGTCGCTCGAAATGGCGAAGCTGGCGGTGGAGTTCAAGGACGAGGGGGTCGTCGCATTCGATCTCGCGGGGGGTGAGAAGGGATATCCCGCGTCCGCACACGTGGCGGCGTTCAAATACGCGCGTGAGCACAATCTCGCCGTCACCGTTCACGCGGGCGAAGGCGATGGGCCTGAGTCCATTCGCCAGGCGGTGCACATTTGCGGAGCCGATCGAATCGGTCACGGCACCCGTCTGATTGAGGATGAGGAGCTGACGCAGTATGTGAACGACCGTCGTATCGCCCTCGAAGTGTGTTTGACGAGCAACGTTCAGACTAGGGCAGCCGACTCCTACGCGACCCATCCGCTGCGGCAGTACTTCGATCGGGGGCTCAATGTCACGCTCAACACCGACAATCGGCTGATGAGCGCGACCACGCTCACGGACGAATACATCTATGCCGCCGAGCACCTGGGATTTACCGTGGACGAGCTGGCCGGGATCGCGCTGAACGGTTTCGAGAGCGCGTTTCTTCCGTGGGAAGAGCGCCTGGTACTGATCGAAGAGGCGTCGGAAAAGATCGATCAGATGATTGGGAGCGGGGCTTGACCAGCGATCATTCGTCAAAAGCTGCGGTGAAGGCAGCCAGCTCGATTCGAAGGCACGTCGGGGCTCGCAATCCAACTGTTGCAATCATTCTCGGGTCAGGGTTGGGTGGACTGGCGAGGGTCATCGACGACGCGGTGCGAATTCCCTTCAAGAAGATCCCGGGATTCCCCGAGGTGACCGTCGTCGGTCATGAAGGAGCTGTCATCGCCGGAAGGCTCGGTGGCCGCGAGGTTCTGGCGCTCAGCGGCCGATTTCACATGTACGAGGGACATGCCGCTTCCCTGGCGGCATTTCCCGTCCGTGTCCTCCATGCTCTTGGTGCGCGCGAGCTCTTTGTTTCGAACGCAGCCGGCGGGATCTCACCGAAACTCGCTGTGGGCGATTTGATGATGATATCCGATCACCTGAATCTCACGGGAACGAATCCGCTCGTCGGCGAGTTGCAGGAAGGCGACAGTCGCTTTCCTGACATGACCGATGCGTACGATCCGGGATTTCGGCGTTTGCTGCGCACGACAGCGGAGGAGTTGGGAATTCCGCTGCGCGAAGGAGTGTACGCGGCTTTGCTTGGGCCGTCGTATGAGACCCCCGCCGAGGTGAAGATGCTGAGGGGCCTCGGCGCCGACGCGGTTGGAATGTCGACAGTGCCGGAGGTGATCGTCGCTCGCGCTCTCGGAATGCGGGTGGCGGGCATCAGCTGCATCACGAACGCGGCCGCAGGCGTGACGGGAGCGGCGCTCAGTCACGCTGAGGTTCTGGAAGCAACGGCACGTGTGAGCGCGGCGTTTGAGTCGCTGGTGATTGAGTTTCTGTCTCGAACGTCAGAGATTCCAACTCCGCGCGCGAGATAATCGGGCCTACGAGTCCGCGAGGTGATTGAGCGGGCCGTGGCCTGACCCAAGCCCAGGCGCCGTCGCAATGGCGTTGTGCACGTAGTCGATAGAGCTGCGTACTGCTGCGTGCAACGATTCCCCTTTCGCCAAGTGCGCCGTAATCGCCGCCGACAGCGTACAGCCCGTGCCATGTGTGTTCGTTGTCTCGACGCGTTTTGATCGGAACGCGCGGACGGCTCCATCGTAAAGGATGTCCACCACCCGATCGCCCGAATCGAGGTGCCCTCCCTTCACCAATACCGCCCGAGCGCCAAGATTTGCTACGAGCGTCTCGGCCGCACGCACCATCCCATCCTCGTCCTCAATTTTCTCTCCGCACAGGATGGCAGCTTCGTGCAGGTTGGGCGTGACCAGTGAAGCGTGCGGAATCAGGCGGTCACGAATGACGTCGATTGCGGCCGGATCGAGAAGAACATCTCCGGATGTTGCGACCATCACCGGATCGAGTACGTAGTTCGTGAGCGAGTAAGTACCGATGGCGCCGGCTACAGTTGCCGCTATCTCGGCCGTCCCTAGCATTCCGGTCTTGAGGGCGGCGGGGGCCAAGTCGAGCACGACGGCCTCGATCTGCGCCAGGACCAGGTCAGCCGACACTGGTTCCCACCGGCTGACTCCAAGTGTGTTCTGGGCAGTTATCGCGGTGATCGCGGAAGTGCCGAAAACTCCAAATCTCTGAAACGTCTTCAGGTCGGCCTGGATCCCGGCCCCACCGCCCGAATCGGAGCCGGCGATCGTCAGCGCAATGCGCATAAAGAAAGATGCGCCGCGATCTCTCGCGGCGCATCCAATGTTACTGCTACCGAATTACTGCCCTTGCCGCGGAGGCGGCGAGGGAGGAAGCGACTGCAGCCTTGACTTGAAGGTGTGGAAGTTTCGCGTGTCCGTTCCGAGTGACGCGAGTTGCGCGCGGGGAAGCTGGTTGATGCGAGCCTGGATCGCCGTTATGCGCTCCTCTTCCAGCGGGTGGGTGAGGAACCACGCCTCGACGCCCGCAGGACGTCTCTTTCGTTCCTCGAGCAGCTTCTGGAACATCGTCACCATTCCGACTGGACTGATGCGCGCGCGGACGACGTTATTGAAACCCTCCTGGTCGGCCTCGGCCTCGTCCTGGCGGCTGAACCGCGCGAAAACAGCGCCGCCAGCGATGTTGATTGCCGCGCCGGCAACCTGACTGTTGCAGACGCTGGTGAGAACGCAGGCGAGCGTTACCCCAACGTTGGCGCCCTGTTGCTTCTCCATCTGCTTCACCGTATGTCGGCGAACCACGTGACCAATTTCGTGGCCAAGGACACCGGCGACTTCCGACATGTTGTCCGCCCGCTCGATGAGGCCGCGATTCACGTAGACAAATCCGCCCGGCACGGCAAAGGCGTTCACCTCTTTACTGTCGACGATGAAAAAATGCCAGTCGAGATCAGCCCGGCTGGTGAGACGCGCGATCGAGTCGCCGAGGACGTTGATGTAGCGGTTCAACTCGGGATCTTGCACGATCGGTAGTTGCGCGTTGATCTGTTGCGCATATTCCTGTCCCATCTGTACTTCCTGCTGCTGCGATATTCCGCAAGCAACCATGGAGCAGCAGATCGCAACGACTGTAAGTATTCGCTTCATTGGTACTCCGACGATGAAATTACTGATGAGACGGGGAGGCAAATCCTATTCCAGCGACCCGGTAAATCCCCGTCGGTGAAAATCCTCACGCTCGCCCGCGATTTGAGTCGCAGAAAGGCGCGGGAGAAACATTCTCTTTTCGTCGCCGAAGGTGTCCGATCGGTGGAAGAGCTGCTCCGCTCGGGCCTTTCGGTGCGTGGTGCTCTCGTTGCTCCCCAGCTGTCCTCGGCGCCCCGCGGTCAGGCTCTGCGCGCAAAGCTTGACGAAGCGCGGGTCGAAGTCGACGAAGTTTCCGAGAAAGACTTCCGGAGCGCGGCGGAGACCGACTCACCGCAGGGCGTAATAGCCATCGGCGAAATCCCCGCCCATTCCCTGAATACACTGAAGCTGCCTGGATCGTGCCGCGTTCTGTTGCTCGATGCAGTGCAGGATCCGGGAAACGTCGGTACCATCCTTCGCACTGCTGCCGCGCTCGGGGCCACCGCGACGATCGCGCTTCCGGGTAGCGTCGATCTCTGGAACGCGAAAGTCATTCGCAGCTCGATGGGCGCCCAGTTCCAGCACACGAGCTTCCACGCGCCGACCAGCGATGTGCTTGAATTCCTGAGCCGCGAATCCATCGACCTTTGGGCAACTGATGTCGCAGGGGAACCGCTCGACAGGGACAGCGCTCCCGCGCGCCTGGCGATTGCTGTCGGCAACGAAGGCGCCGGTCTGTCGTCAGAGATTCGGGGCCGGGCTGTCCGAAACATCTCGCTGCCAATCCGCAACGTCGAGTCGCTGAACGTGGCCGTTGCGGCGGGAATTATCCTCTACGAGCTTCGAGCATGATTGAAATTCTTACAGGCATTTATGTGTTCGCGGTCGGCGCGGCGCTTGGATCTTTTCTAAACGTATGCATCGGGCGATGGCCGGACGGGCTGTCTGTGATCCGCCCGCGCTCACGCTGCCCGAAGTGCGGGCACCAGATTCGCGCGATCGAAAACATCCCGATTGTGAGCTGGCTTTTTCTGCGCGGACGATGCAGCGCGTGCGGTGAGCGCATTTCGGTGCAATATCCGATCGTTGAGGCGTTAGTGGGATTGATCTGGCTCGGCTCCTATCTGGATCTGGGCATGTCTTTCAGCGCGTTTCGTCTCGCGGTCTTTGCCACGGTCATGCTTGGCATAGCAATCACCGACGCAAAGCATTTTCTCATTCCCGACGGTTTTACTGTTTTCGGACTTCTATTCGTTCTGGTGACGGTGTTCGTTGCGCTGTACCTCGGTGATCTCTTTCCGTTCGCGGGACCTTGGGATGCGATACTCGGAATGTGCGTCGGGGCGGGTGCGATCTCGATCGTCGGTTGGCTCGGCGAGGTTTGGCTCAAGCGTCCGGCGATGGGGTTTGGCGACGTCACCCTTATGGCAGTGGTGGGTGCTGCGGTCGGTCCGACGCGCGCTCTCCTCACGATATTCATCGGTGCTGTGCTGGCACCCATTGCACTCCTCGCGGTCGTATATCCGCTCTCGGCGCGCGGGTTCGCCGATGACCGCGGCCAGACAGAGCTGGAGCTGGAAAAGTCGGGGGGGTGGAGGAAAAAGGAGCTTCCATTCGGCGTCTTTCTTGCGCCCGCGGCTCTCGTCGCTTTGCTTTTCGGCGATGCAATCATCGGGTGGTACCTTCGCATTTCCGGACTGTGATGAGAACTCGAGTGGGCGGGGCATGACAATGCGGGTTGAAAGGAGTCTGGCCCTCGCGAGCTGCGCCTGGCTCACACTCGTCTCCGCATGCGAAAGCCAGAAACCGAAATACGAGGGACCGTACGCATCGGAGGTCGCCCAGGCCGTTCCGATGATCGAAAACGCAGTCGGTCTCAAGTTCAAGACCCCGCCCAAGGTCGAAACGCGCTCAAAAGCGCAGGTGCGCGAGTACGTTCTGAAGCAGTTCACTGATCAAAAGGCCGTTCAGGAACTCGCCGGCGAAGAAGCGGCGTACAAGAGATTGGGACTGATTCCCGATACAATGAAGCTCCAGCCCTTTCTCACGAGTCTGCTCGAAGAACAGATCGTCGGATACTACGATCCAGGCAGCAAGGTTCTGTACGTCGTGGAAGGCGCGGCGAAGGAAATGGCGGGCATCACGATAACTCACGAGCTCGTACACGCGCTGCAGGATCAGTACATAAGCCTGGATTCAATCCAGAAAATACACGGCGATAACGATCGGCAGTCAGCGGCGCAGGCGGTTTTCGAGGGTCAAGCTGTATACGAACAAATTTCGGCGATGCTCGGCGGCTCCAACGTAGCCATCAATCTTCCCGGAGGGTGGGACCGCATCCGGGAGATGATCCGGCAGAACCAGAGCTCGATGCCCATCTTCGCCGCGGCGCCGACTGTGATTCAGGAGACCCTCATTTTCCCCTACCTGAGCGGCGCCGAGTTCGTGCGCAACTACAAGGACCGTAAGCCAGGCTCGATCATTTATAAGGACATGCCTGTCTCCACTGAGCAGATCCTTCATCCGGCCGCATTCTTCGCGACGCGCGATGCACCCACTAAGGTCTCGCTCGGCGCGCTTGCGAATGCGACGTCGGTCTATGACAACAATCTGGGCGAGTTCGAGACACGGTTATTTCTGTTCGAAGGTCTCAAGGATCAGAACGAAGCCGTACGAGGCGCGACAGGTTGGGACGGCGACCGCTACGCTGTCGTGAATACTCCACGAGGGCAGGGTATCGTGTGGCTGACCGTGTGGGATTCACAGGTAGACGCGGGGGAGTTTCTCGATATTGCGGGACAGGCGATCGAGAAGCGGTTCAGCACCAAGCTTGCCGCTGGATCGGGACAGCTAGTGAAGAACTATTCACCGACCGGCCGGTCGGTGCAGTTGACGACGACAGAGATCGCCGGCCGCCCGGTGGTCGTCTTCGTTGACGTTCCCGCCGGCGCGAGCACGGCGATCATTCAGCCAGCGCAGGTTCGCCTGACGCAGTAGTGCCTGGGGCTCGGCTCAGAGGCCGAGCAGTTTCTGTAGCCCGAACGTGCAAACGCCGATCAAACCACCGAGAACATATCCGGTGGTGATAATGAGGTTGAGCTCGTTCTGGATCACGTTGCGTAGAATCTCCTCGACGCGATCGACGCTGAACGCCATCACCTTTCGCTCTACCATTGCCTGCACATCCAACTTCTTTATCAACTCCGGGAGCTGGTCGTGAATCCATTCCCAGATCACCGGCGCGGCCTGCGCAGCCAATCTTCTCGGCGCTTCGGGATCTTTTTTCGCCTCGACGTCGCCGAGGATGTCGGAGATTGGCTTCTGCAGATAGGTGAGGATCGCGTCGTGGATGGCCTTTGAGATCTCCTCTCGAATCTCGGGTTCTTCGAGTAGGCCGACGACTTGCTCGACTCCGTCGGTTTCGATCGCGTCGAGAACGGTATCGAATTTCTTTTCCGTCATCATCAGCTTCGCGAAGATCCTTTCGTGAAACCGCATGTCGTCGACAAAGCGATTGAACATCGCGTGCAGCGCGGTGCGGAGCTTGACGCGCGTCGTCGGCTGGCCCAGGAACGCGCCGAGCTTGGTCATAGCGACTGGCAGATAAGCAGTGGTGGCTCCTTCGAGAGCGTTGACCACGGCCGGAGGAACCTTGTCGATCAGCGGATCGCGCGACGTCAGCATTGTGGTAATGACGTCCTCCAGCCGCGATTGAAATGCGGCCAGCAATTCCGGACGCGCGAGCTCTGTCTGTAAGTCACCGGGCGTGAGGAGGCGCTCGCCCACGGTTCGTCCAAGACTCCTGGCTAGGCGCGCCTGGTTCTTCGGAATCGCGCCCTGAAATCCGAAGCGCTTCTTCTTCGGATTGAACAACATCCAAACGGCGACCGTGTCGGAGAGGCCACCCGCCATGGTACCAACGAAGACATGGATCCCGAACTGGAGCCAGGGATTGTTGAGATTCACCCTACGAGTCCCTAACGGCGTTCGGAATCACAGGACTACTTCGCTACGGATCCCGCTGGTGTGGACTGGTTGATCGAAGCACCGGCGGAATCGCTGACGGCGTTCTTCGCGGGAACGTCGCCGTGCGGCTCCGCGGAGTCAGCCAAGGTACCAGGTGGCTTCGGCAGAAGCGCCATGTGAATGATCTCGTCCATCGTCGAAACAAAGGTGAACGTCATGCTGTTGACCACTTCATCCGGAATTCCGCGCAGATCCTTCTCGTTTGCTTTCGGCAGGATCACCTGGCGCAGTCCAGCGCGATAAGCGGCCATGACCTTCTCCTTGACCCCGCCGATCTCGAGCACCTTGCCGCGCAAAGTCATCTCGCCGGTTAGTGCGATGTCCCGACGCACCGGACGGCGACTCAACACGCTGGCGATAGCGAGCGTGACAGCAGCGCCCGCGCTGGGGCCATCCTTGGGGATCGCACCGGCCGGGAAGTGCACGTGCAGATCGACTTCCTTGAATTCGAGATCTTCGACACCAAGTGTCTGCGCGCGCGAGCGCACGTAGGAATACGCAGCGTCGACGGACTCGCGCATTACCTCTCCGAGCTGCCCTGTAACCGTGAGGCGTCCCGAGCCTGGCATCCGTAACGCCTCGATCACCATCAGGTCTCCGCCAGTCGCCGTCCACGCCATTCCCGTCACTGCTCCGATCTCCGGCTCCTGCTCCGCGTCCTCTAGGGTGTAGGTCGGGTTGCCGAGGATGTTGGTCACCATCGGGTTGTCGACCACCCACGCACCTTCTTCACCATCGGCCTTCTTGCGCGCGCGCTTGCGCATGAGAGCTGCAATGTTGCGCTCGAAATTGCGCAGCCCGGCCTCACGGGAGTAACGGTTCGAGACAAAGCCGAGGACTTCGTCGGTAAACTGGATATCCTTGTCCGTAATTCCGTGCTCCTCGAGAAGACGCGGCAACAGGTACCGCCACGCAATCTCGACTTTCTCTTCGACGGTGTAGCCGAGGACACGAATGACTTCCATTCGATCCCGCAGTGGAGCCGGGATATCGAACAGGTTGTTCGCCGTGCAGATGAAGAGGATGCTCGAGAGGTCGAAGGGCAGATTCAGGTAGTGATCGACGAAGTTCGAGTTCTGCGAGGGGTCGAGCACCTCGAGCATCGCCGCCGTCGGGTCTCCAGACGGACCACCGCTCGACATCTTGTCGATCTCGTCGATCATCAGCACTGCGTCCCGTACGTTCACGCGTCGAAGTGACTGCAGAACGAGACCCGGCATTGCGCCGACGTAGGTACGGCGGTGGCCGCGGATTTCGGCTTCGTCACGAACGCCACCAACAGAGATTCGGTAGAACTCGCGTCCGATGGATTTTGCGATCGCTTCGCCCAGCGACGTCTTCCCCGTTCCCGGCGGCCCGACAAAACAGAGGATGGGGCCGTGTGGATCCCCTCCGCGAAGCTTGCGCACGGCGAGGTATTCGACGATGCGCTCCTTCGCTTCCTTGAGGCCGTAGTGCCTGCTGTCGAGTAGCTCCTCGACGTTCTTGAGAACAATTTCGCTGCCGTCGCCCGCGGATTTCTTGTTCCAGGGAAGCGCCAGCATCCAGTCCAGATAAGTGCGAATGACCTGATACTCGCTCGAAGCTGGAGACAGGTTGCGCATGCGCTCGATCTCCCGCTTGCCTTCCTGTGCGGCCTTTTCGGGGAGGTTCGCTTCCTCGAGCTTTTTGAGTGTCTCGATCGCTTCTTTCTCGCCGGGATCGCCCTCGCCCAGCTCCGATTGGATGGCACGCAGCTGTTGACGAAGATAGAACTCGCGCTGGTGCTGCTCGATCTTGATCTCGGTCTGACGCTTCACATCCTCGGCGACTCGAGCCCGACCCACTTCGCGCTCGACACGTCCGAGCAGGAACTTGAGCCGCTGGCCGATGTTGAGACGCTGAAGAATCTCGTCCTTGTCCGAAACCTTGAAATTCAGGTTGGTGGCGGCGAGGTCAGCGAAACGGCCGGGATCGGAGATGTTCATCTTGAGAATCGCCGGCACTTCGTCGGGAATGCGATCGATCAGCTCGGCCAGCGTCTCGGCGCCCGTAACGATGCGGGAGATCAGGTCATCGACTTCATTGGGATCGGGCGCGACCTCTTTGGCGGGCTTGATGCGAACGATCGGATAGGGCTCCGTCTGAACGACGCCCTCCACCACTATGCGCCGCAATCCCTGCAGCGTGATCTGTACTGTCTCGCCGGGAAGATTGATTCGCTCGTGGACACGCGCAGCGACGCCGACGCGACCGACGAAGCGCTCGGGATCGAGAACATCGTCGTGATCTCCGGTAGCTACCACCAGTCCGACGATGAGTCCGGACTGCTCATTTGCGCGGAGCAGCGAAAGATTCTCGGGAGCACCCATCTGAACCGCGATGGTGCCGAGAGGATAAACGATGGTCGAGCGCAGCGCCATGAGCGGCAGCGTCGCCGGAATTTCAGCCTGAAGTATGTCGTCTCTGCGCTGGGCGGGCGGCATCAAATCCCTCTCGTACTGCTATGTGGTTCGGTTGTTTGTGAACATAACGGCGCCTAAGTTTAAAGGCTATGTTCGAAGACCTTAGTGAAAAGCTGGAAGCAACATTCGCCCGCCTGCGCGGGCGCGGTGTTCTAAGCGAAGCGGATATCAAGGAAGGGCTCCGCGAAGTCCGCCGTGTGTTGCTCGAAGCGGATGTCAACTTTCAATTGACGCGCGAGTTCCTCGAACGTGTCGAAAAAAAGGCAAAAGAAGGTATCTCCGCGCTCAGCACCGTTTCGCCGGGCCAGCAGCTGGTCAAGGTCGTCCACGAAGAGCTGGTCGAAATGCTCGGGGAACGCCGGGAAGGGCTCAAGCTGAGCACTGTTCCACCTTCGGTGGTGATGATGGTAGGGCTCCAGGGGTCGGGAAAAACGACGACCGCCGCCAAGCTGGCGCGGAAGCTCAAAGCCGAAGGGCGGTCGACGCGACTCATAGCGGCGGACGTGTATCGGCCCGCCGCCATCGATCAGCTCGAGACCCTGGGGCGCGATCTGGCGGTTCCCGTGTATGCCGATCGTACCACTACCGACGTCGTGAAGATCGCCCGGGCGGGAGTTGCCGAAGCGCTACGCGAGCGCGACCGCGTGGTGATCGTCGACACCGCCGGCCGATTGCAGATCGACGAACCCATGATGCAGGAGCTATCGCGTCTCAAAGAAGCACTCCGTCCAACGGAAATACTGCTGGTCGCCGATGGCATGACTGGCCAGGACGCGGTGAAGATCGCCCAGGGATTCGACAAAGCACTCGACGTAACCGGCGTTATCCTCACGAAGATGGATGGCGATTCCCGTGGCGGGGCTGCCCTCTCGATTTACGGCGTCACGAAGAAGCCGATCAAGTACATTGGCGTCGGCGAAAAATCCGATGCCCTGGAGGAATTTCATCCGGATCGAATGGCGGGTCGCATCCTTCAGATGGGCGACATCGTCACTCTCGTCGAGAAGGCACAGGCATCGTTTGATGAGGCGGAAGCAAAGCGCCTCGAGAAAAAAGTTCGCAAAGAGGGCATGGACCTGAACGATTTCCTCAACAGCATGAAGCAGATCCAGAAGATGGGTCCGCTTGAGGGAATCCTGAAAATGCTCCCTGGCGTGAACACGAAAGCGCTGAAGCAGATGAAGGCGGACCCAAAGCGGATAAAGCACGTCGAGGCAATCGTACTCTCGATGACGCCCGACGAGCGCAAGAATCCCGGGATCATCAATGGCTCACGCCGCGCGAGGATAGCGAAAGGCTGTGGCCGCCCGATCAGCGACGTCAACCGTCTGCTCGACCAGTTCCGCGAGATGCAGAAGATGATGAAGAAGATGGCAGCAGGGGGAAGGGGAGGCATGCCTTCAATGCCCGGAATGTTCGGGATGAGGTAGTCCTAAGCCGTCGTTCCACTCGTGGCTTGGCACCCGTCTGGGTTCACAAGCCAGTCCCTGTTAGATTGCCTTTCCCCATCAAGGGACAGTTTCACCGGGTGCGCACTGGACCTTCCAGCGTCGCGAGGAGCCCGGCTTAGGACGGCGCGTGCCGTCCATCACACCCGCACCAGGGAGCTACACCGATGGTAAAGATTCGTCTCCGCCGCGTTGGGCGGAAAAGAGCGCCTGTGTACCGCATTCTTGTCGCCGACTCGCAGAGTCCGCGCGATGGAAAGTTTATCGAAATCATTGGCCAGTACGCTCCCCGTCAGAAAGAGGGTGTGGGTGGGCTTAACGTCGACGAGGCACGAGCGAACTACTGGTTGAACCAGGGCGCCCAGCCAACCGACACGGTCCGCTCGCTCCTTCGGCGGGCCGGCGTTCTCAAGCGCCGTCACGAGCAGAGACTCGGCATCGAGCGCAAGTCAGCAGCGGTTGCGGTCGCCGAGCGGTCTGCCGAAGACGCCGCCACCAGCGCGTAGCGCCACCAGGTCCGAAATGCCCGAGCCCGAGTACGCAATCGTCGGGCTGATCCGCAAAGCCCAGGGCATTCGCGGTGAGGTTATCGTCGAGCCGCTCACAGACAAGCCGGACGTGGTCTTCGCGTCCGGCAGTCGTGTTTTTGCGGGCGACTCGAACGGAGACCTTGCGCCGCCACGGGATGTGCGTAGCGAGCATGAACAATCCACCCTTACGATTGAGTACTCGAAGCCATTCAAGAATGGTTTGATCGTGCAGTTCGAGGAGCTGCGCGATCGAGACGCCGCCGAGCTGTGGAGAGGGCGTTACCTTCTTGCGCCTTTCAGCGAGCTGCCGCCGCTCGCGGCGGACGAAGTTTACCTCCACGACCTCGTCGGCATGAAGGTGAGCGACCGCGGCGGGAAAGAGCTCGGCACCGTTACGAACTTTTATGAGCTGCCGCACGGAGTTTTGCTTGACGTCTCGACGTCACACGGAACGGTCATGATTCCGTACCGCCCTGAGGTGGTTATCCGCACCAATCGCGAAGAGAAATCGATGGTCGTTGATTCGAGCTCGGGATTCTTTGACCACGACGCTGAGATATCAGAATGATCGAATGCCGCTACGCATAAACGTCGTTACGATTTTTCCTGAATTCTTCGCCGGTCCTCTTGGACTGAGCATTCCCTCACGCGCGGCTTCCGCGGGGAGCGTCAGCTACAACATCCTCGACCTGCGGGATTTCACTCACGACAAGCATCGGACCGTCGACGACTATCCGTACGGAGGAGGGGCCGGGATGGTGATGAAGCCTCAGCCGTTCTTCGAGGCCGTTGAATCACTTCGCACTCAGCCGCCGATCGTGCTTCTTTCTCCGCGTGGCCGCGTTTTTTCACATGCGGACGCCGAGCGCTTTGCCGGCGGCCAAGAGCTGACGCTGCTTTGCGGTCACTACAAGGACATCGATCAGCGAGTTGCCGATCATCTCGCGACCGAAGAAATCTCGCTCGGCGACTTTGTTCTGAGTGGTGGTGAAGCGGCCGCCCTGGCAATCATCGACGCCACCGTTCGCCTGCTACCCGGCGCGATGTCGGATCTCGACAGCGCGCGCGGGGATTCGTTTTTCGGTCGCGGTCTGAGCGCGCCCAGCTACACTCGTCCGCCCGAGTTTCGCGGTCACGTGGTGCCCGAGGTACTCCTGTCAGGAGACCACGCGCGGATTGACCGGTGGCGCCACGAAGAAGGCAAGCGACTTACTGAGCAACGCCGAACCCGCGAAACTGGATTTTGAGGCGTTCGCGGGTTAGTTTTGGGGGCTAAGAAGGAAAATTTCAATACGTTTTTACCAGGCTGACCCCTCCAGCCCCGAGCAATATATGCATCCCTTCATCGAAACCCAGAAACAGTGGCTTCGCGACAACATCCCGCCCTTCCGGGCCGGTGATACGCTCAAGGTCAACGTGCGCGTGCGCGAAGGCGACAAGGAAAGAATCCAGGCTTTCGAAGGTGTCTGCATCGCCAAGCGCGGCAGCGGAGTCAGCGCGACCTTCACCGTCCGCAAGATCTCGAACGGCATCGGCGTCGAGCGCATTTTCCCTCTCCACAGCCCGATGATCGCCGACATTGCGGTCCTCCGGCGCGGACGCGTTCGCCGCGCGAAGCTATACTACCTTCGTCACCTGACCGGTAAGGCGACGCGCATTAGAGAGCGCAAGGCAAAGGTCATCGTCCCCGGTACCGAAGCCCCCAGCGAGGCGTAGCGGAGCAACCGCCACTCGGCGAGCTGGACGAGGATGAAGGACGAAGTCGAACAGGGCTCGCCCGAGACGCCCCCGACTCCTGAAAGTTCAGACCCACAAAGGCAAACCCGCCGCAAGCTCGTTCCGCGGCGGAAACGCTGGACCACAATAGAGCGCGATCTGCGGGCGGCCAAAGGTCCGCTCCTCGCCGGCGTCGATGAAGTTGGCCGCGGGCCCATCGCCGGACCCGTCGTCGCCTGCGCGGTGATAATGCCCCCCGACACTCGTGCTATCGCGGGAGTCGACGACTCCAAGCGGCTCACTCATGACCAGCGGGTACGCCTGGCTGCCAAGATCCGCGAACGGGCAGTCGCGTTCGCGCTCGGGGCAGCGTCGGTCCATGAGATCGATACGATCAACATCTACCAGGCAAGTGTGCTGGCGATGCGTCGCGCATTAGGCCGTTTGAAGGTGAGGCCGGATTATGTCGTGATCGACGGCCGAGCGATGCGGACGCTTCCGATTCCGCACACCGCAGTCGTGCACGGCGACGCCCGCTGCTTCAGCATTGCGTGCGCATCCATACTCGCGAAAGTGACCCGCGATCTGTTAATGACCCGACTCGGCGCGCGCTATCCGAACTATATTTGGGACCACAACGCCGGCTACACCACGCGCGATCACGTTCGTGGCCTCGCGGCCTACGGTATAACTCCGCACCACAGAAAGAGCTTCTGTCGCATCAGCGATCTGCTTCTGGAGCTCGAGCACCAGTCCGCGCTGGAAGACATCGAGCAGCGCGCTCTGGACGACGTGGGTGTGCCGGACGAAGATGATGTCGAAGAAAGTCCGATGGGTGAGTCGGAAATCGGACTCGACGGACGCGAGCAGGAACGCGAAGCAAGAGCCTGAGCCCCTCGGCACCGCACGCAGACAAAGGGAAGGAAATCGTGGCGTCTCCGCTTGTTGGTCTCATCATGGGGTCCAAGTCCGATTGGGACACGATGCAGCACGCCGCCCAAATCCTCGACGCACTCGGCGTCCCACACGAGACGAAAGTCGTCTCCGCGCACCGCACACCTGACCTGTTGTTCGAGTACGCCGAATCGGCCGAATCGCGCGGTATCGAGGTGATAATCGCCGGTGCAGGCGGGTCAGCCCACTTGCCCGGAATGACGGCGGCAAAGACTTCCGTTCCAGTGCTGGGTGTTCCAGTGGAATCGAAGGCGCTGCAGGGAATCGACTCGCTGTTGTCGATAGTTCAAATGCCGGCGGGAGTCCCAGTTGGTACACTGGCAATAGGCAAAGCAGGTGCGATCAACGCAGCCCTGCTCGCGACGGCCATCGTTTCTCGCAGTCGTCCGGAGCTACGTGACGCATTGCGTGCATTCCGCGCCGAACAGACGAACGCCGTTCTCGCCCAGCCGGATCCGGCCACAGCCGAGTGAGAGTCGGTGTGCTCGGCGGCGGGCAGCTCGGGCGAATGCTCGCTCTCGCCGGCTATCAGCTAGGAATCGAGTTCAGATTCTTCGACCCCAATTCGGGCGCGCCGGTCGGTCAGATAGGCGAGCTGGTGGCTGCGAACTATTCCGATCGCGCTGCCCTGGCTCGATTTCTCGAAGGAGTCGATGTAGTCACCTACGAATTTGAGAGCATACCGCTCTCGACCGTGGAGTTCGTGGCCGAGCGAGTGAAAGTATTCCCGCCTGTCAACGCGCTGAGGATTGCCCAGGATAGGCTGCTCGAGAAAGGGCTGTTCCAGCAGCTCGGTATCCCAACGCCGCGATTTTGCGCCATCGAGAGCCTGGGCGATCTGCGCGACGCGGTAAAGACGATCGGGCTCCCTCTGGTCCTGAAGACCCGCGTGATGGGCTACGATGGGAAGGGGCAAGTGATCATTCGCGACGGTTCTTCCCTCGAGGTGGCGTGGCGACGGCTCGAGGGGACACCACTCATCGTCGAAGAGCTGGTCGATTTTCAGCACGAGCTTTCCGCGATTGGCGTACGCGATGCGAGCGCACACGAAGTTTTTTATCCGCCCGTCCAGAATGTTCATCGTGAAGGAATTCTGCGAAAATCCACAGCGCCCGCGCCGACGATTACACCGGAGCTCGGAGCACTTGCGATCGAATACTGCCGCAGAGTGCTGGACGAGCTCCAGTACGTCGGGGTACTTGCTCTGGAAATGTTCGCGGTCGACGGAGCCCTTCTCGCCAATGAAATGGCGCCCCGAGTCCACAATTCGGGGCACTGGACCATCGAGGGTGCGGAGACGAGCCAGTTCGAGAACCACCTTCGTGCCGGGTTGAGTCTGCCTCTTGGGTCCACGGCCCCGAGGGGCAGGGCCGTGATGCTCAACATCATCGGACACATTCCGTCGCGGGAGCGCGTAATGTCGGTTGAAGGGGCACACCTGCATCTCTATGGCAAGAACCCGACGGAAAAGCGCAAAGTCGGCCACGTCACTTTGGTAGCGGCTTCGGATACGGCGTTGGCATTAGCGGCGGGCCGGCTAGAGGACGCCATTGGAGAGGACAAGCAGTGAGCCCAGCGGTGAGTAAAGCGCATGAAAGCCTCTCCGAAACGTCCCCGAAGCCCGTTCAAACCTTGCGGGCCCAGCTCCTGTCATATCTGCAGTCCCAGGAAAGACTTATTGCTGCGAATTCAAACCCTTGAGGCCGTTCAGCTATCCAACCTTGCAACAAAGCCTGGAAGAAGAAAAAGGGATGCTGGCGCTCTCGAATGCGATACCCGTAGCGATGGGTGATTCCACGGACGTGGCGCTGGCCGCGAGCGGGGACCGGCAGGCTTTCGAACGGCTGTACCGGACACACGCGAACAGGGTGTACTCACTCTGCACGCGCATGGCGGGAAGCAGGGCGAAAGGGGAGGAGCTTACACAGGACGTATTCGTGCGAACCTGGGAAAAGCTCCCGCAGTTCAGGGGCGAAAGCGCGTTCTCGACATGGCTGCACCGTTTGGCGGTAAACGTTGTTTTGAACGCGAGGAAGACAGAGGGGAAGGACGCCTCGAGAACCGAAGACAACGACGTGGAGGACGAGCGGTGGAACGAAGTTGCCCGGGCGCCGCTCCACATAGAAAGGATGGACCTGCAGGACGCGATAGCGAAGTTGCCGGCCGGGGCCCGAAGGGTATTCGTGCTCCATGACGTGGAAGGATACAAGCACGAGGAGATTGCAGAGATGTGTGGAATCACCTCGGGCGGAAGCAAGGCGCAGCTTCACCGCGCCCGGCTTCTTTTGAGGGAGGCGCTCGAACGATGACTGGATCAAACATGAGCTGCGAAGCCTTTGACGCGATGCTCTCTGATTATCTGGAGGGAACGCTGGACATACCGAACCGGGCTTCTGTGGAGCAGCACCTGAGAGAGTGCCTGCGCTGCGCGGCGTTGGTAAGAGACATTGATGGCATTCGGAAGGATGCTGCCGCACTTCCTGATCTAGTTCCGGCGCGCGATCTCTGGGCGGGAATCGACTCACGCATTCAAGCTCCAGTCATTCCATTCGCGAGTCGCGCGGTGCGTCAGCGCCGCTTCGCGGCATGGATGGGTGTAGCCGCGGCTGCACTCGTTATCAGCACCGCGGGTGTCACCTACTTGCTCACCGCACGGTCACTGACACCGACGCAGCGGGTTGTTGCGTCGAGCGGTTCTCCGGACGCGAATGCGGCGCAGTCAACCGACGTCAATCAAGGCGCAGGTGCGACGCAAACGGCCGCAACGGGTTCGGCCAACGGCGCACGTATTGGATCACCAAGCGGCGCGATTTCTCAAACCGCGAGAGTATCAGGTGTTGATGAGCGCGGCGGCGCCACGAAGGCAACGCTGGCGAGCCGGAATATCGGTTCTCCGAACACACACTCAGAAACAGTGTATGGAAAGGAAATCGAGATGCTGCAAAAGATCGTCAGCGAGCGGAAAGGCCAGCTCGATCCGGTCACTGTCGCCGTTATCGAGAGGAACCTTACGATCATCGATCGTGCGATAGCCCAGAGCAGAGCGGCGCTCGCCAAGGATCCGGCCAGCATGCTGCTCAGTCAACAGCTTACACATTCGCTCGACAAGAAAGTCGAGCTTCTACGCACGGCGGCATTGCTGCCGGCAAGCACATAACATGAAAAACCCTTTGAAGGTCAATCTGATTCTCGTCTCGATGGCCGCGGTGGGTGTACCGGCCTTCGCGCAAGGTCAGGACTACAACGTCCGCAGGCAGATCGATACTACGGTGCGCCTCGAGCGAAATGGCACCGTAGATCTTTCGCTGATATCCGGTAAGATCACGGTGATCGGTTGGGACCGGTCAGATGTCAAAGTCTCCGCATCGATCGAGAGCGGGATGCTTCGCTTTGACGCGAACTCTTCGCGCGTAACGCTGAGCGTGGATCGTTCCGAGCGGGACGGACGTTACGGACATCACAACGTTGGCGATGCACGGTACGAGGTCTCGGTGCCAAGGGGCGCGAAGCTGATGCTCGAGGCGGTCTCGGGAGACATTACCGCCTCCGGGTCGCAGGGCGAAATCGAGGCGACGAGCGTGAGCGGCGACGTGAGCGTCAGCAACGGGGCTCGCGAGGTCAATGTCGAAGCGGTCTCGGGCTCAGTTCGCGCGGTGGACGTCAGCGGGAACCTGCGCGCGGAAAGTGTAAGCGGGGACGTGCGCGCCCAGGATGTCAGCGGCAATGTCGAGGCGACCTCGGTCAGCGGAAGTATCAGGCTGCTCGGAATAAAGTCGCGGGACATTCGAACGGAGACAGTGAGCGGGGACATTCTTTACACCGGCAACATCGATCCGACTGGCAAGTACAGCTACGAGTCGCATTCGGGTACGATACGATTGAATATTCCCTCGGCATCCGGTGCGCAGGTCAGCGTGGAAACGTTCAGCGGTGACATCAGCACTGACTTTGCTGCCAGGATGCCGCCTAACAGCAGACGCGGCAACGGACATTTCGAGTTCACCATTGGCGACGGAAAGGCGCGCATCACGGCGCAGACTTTCAGCGGTCGCATCGTAATAAACAGTGACTCAGGCTCAACCACCCGGAGAGATGATGAATAGCCTCAGAACGATAGCGGCGCTGGCGGTGTTTCTTGTCGCGCCGGCGCTAAGCGCTCAGCAGGAATACGGACGCGACACCGACACCTGGAAATGGGACGGCCGCGTCGACGCGGGGAAGTGGATGCACGTGTTCAACATCAACGGCTCCGTCGACTTCATGCCGAGCACAGATAACATGGTGCACGTGCTTGCCGAAAAGCGCTCGAACGGACGTGAGATGGACGACATTCATTTTGAGGTCGTCCAGGCCGGCGGAAATGTCACCATCTGCGCGATCTGGAACGACAACTCGCGCTGCGAAGATGGGGGAATGTCCAGCGGTCGACACGATGGCAACAATGAAACTCACTCCTCAGTGAGGTTCACCGTTCGTGTCCCGCGCACCGTCAAAGTCGGGGCACACTCAGTGAACGGTGGCGTCTCAGTGAGAGATGTAGGTACCGAGGTACGCGCCAATACAGTCAATGGAGGCGTGAGCGTAAAAAATACGAGCGGACGCGTGCGTGCGACTACCGTAAACGGCGGGGTGGATGTGAACACGTCGGTCGGCCCTGTTAGCGCCGAGACCGTTAACGGCAACGTGGACGCCCGGATGGCGTCGTTGCAGGGGGATGACGACATGAACTTCAAAACAGTCAACGGTTCGGTTTCAATCACTGTGCCGGCCCGCTTCGATGCGAACTTCCGGTTCGACACCGTTCACGGGGGAATCGACAGCGATTTTCCAATGACACTCACCGGGAAATTCGGACCCAGACATGCCGCAGGCACGATCGGTAGCGGCGGCCGGGACATCCGGGCGAGCAGCGTCAACGGAAGCATCGAATTGCGGAAGATGTAGCTCGCTCAAACCGCAACGAGAGAGGGGGGCCGCCGGCCCCCCTTTTTTATGGTGCGACCGCTACGCCCCACGGCTGCCGGCCGACTTTGATTTTCTTGCGCACCCCGCGCGCCGCGACATCGATTACGCTGATCTCGTCCGATAACCCATCCGCGGTGTAAACCGTGCGGCCATCGCGCGAAACCGCGATACCCCACGGCCGGCGCCCGACCGGAACCCGACCCGTCACGACGTTCTTTGTCGCATCGATTATGGATACAGCGTTTGCGTTTCCGTTGGCGACGTAGATCCACTTTCCATCCGGAGACACCGCGACGCCGACCGGTTTCCCCTGCCGTCGCTCGAGCGGAATCGTGCGCAATACAGCCTTCGACCTGGTATCGATGACGGAAAGCGTTCCTCCTATCTCGGCGGTGACATAAGCACGTGTACCGTCGGGTGAAAAGGCCGCGGCACGTGGGCGCACGTCGACGAGGAAATTGGCCACAACGCGATTGCGTCGGGTGTCGATGACGGAAACGCTGTTGCTGGTTTCGGCTGTCACGTAGACCCAGCGCCCATCGGGAGACACCGCAACTCCTTCCGGCTCGATTCCGACGATCAGCGTCGCGACTACCTTTTTTGTGGCGACATCGGTCGCCGACGCCGAGCTTCCATCTTCATTCGAGGCATAGAGTCGCTTTCCGTCGGGCGTTATTGCAAACCGCTCCGGATCCGTGCCCGCCGGGAAAAAAGCGTTGATCTTTGCGGACGCAATATCGATAGCGATGATGCCATCACCGCTCGTCTGAACTTTTGGCTGCGGATCACTGAGAGCGACGAACAGTCTTTTGCCGTCCGGGCTGAATTCCAGGCCTCGGGGTCTTTGGGGAAGTGAGATGGTGCGGATGACCGTGAGCGAGGCTGGATCGATAAGCGTGATGCTGTGACCTACTTCATTGCTGACAGCGATGAGTCCCCGCTGCTGTCCGGCGCTGATGGCCGCGCAAAGTCCAAGCGCGGGTATGATGGCGAGCCCCGGTCTCAATTGCGGCGCTCCCAGTTACACTGATGGCTGGTAGCGGCCGGGCTCAGTTGGTCGAGCAACCGATTGCCTGCCTGGTCATCGGCGTCTCCCGACGAAAGAGACCCAAGTTCAGGAACATCGTGCACCTGAGCGCTAGCGCGGTCGTTTGCGGGCGGCACAACTATATATAGTGGCTGTCGCAGTTGATGATCCTCGAGTCGGAAGCTGAGTGGCCAGCCCTTGTGGCCATCGAAGCGCGTTGACCGGGCCTCCATGTAGGTGACCAGCCGGGCCGCGCTGACCGAGCGCGCACGCAGAGCTGCTTCGGCAACTACCTTCGCCGCCATCCAGCCCGCCCACGCGCCGCCATCCATTCCGACGCGGAACCTGTCGCGATAGCGATCGTTCAACTGTGCGGCACCGAACTTTTCGAGTTGTGCGGACCAGAGCACCACTGAATCGCGTCGATCCGCGGGCGAAGTTGGTGGGCTCTTGGCAGACGTCCGGATCAGCTTCGGTGCTGCGTCGTACATCTCGCTGCTTGCCTCGACATGAAACGTGTAGCGACGGCACGCTTCCCTGACATCGGACCTCCGAGAAGCAACATTCAGAAAGATGATTCTGTGCGACTCTGCAAATCTGGATAGTGCGTCCGTGAGAGCTAGCGAGGTGGAGACGAGCACTTGCACCTGTCGCCTGGACAACAATTTCTCCGCCGCAACCAGCGCCGATCGCTCGTCAGCTGCCTCTGCCTCGTAAAAAATCGCATCGTCTCCGAAGAGCGCAGCAGTTTGCCTGGCCTCGCTGGCGCCGAGCCTCAGTCCGGCCAGGACTGAGCGTGATTGCCTCGTCGCCGAAGCGGCAGATGGGATTAGTACTCCGATGCGGAGCGCAATATGCGGACTGGATTGCGGCGAGGCGGGAGTCGCGGTTGCCGCGAGAAATAGCGGAAGAAAAAGCAAAAGAACAGTCAAGCTGGGTCCTCTAGCGTACATAAAGTGATTATGGGAAAAAAAAATCCAGCGACAATAGATTGGACGGCACCGACGCACTTGTCACTACGGCGTGCAGCGGAATACTTTCTGCAATGGTCGTCTGCGAAATCAGCGAGGATGTCCAACTCCGTGAGAAAGCGTCCTGAGCGCAGTGCAATTGTAATGCGCTTCCTGCTAGCGATGATGAGGAGATCCATGGCGCCAGGCTGTACGTCAAACTGTTTTTCTTTCTACCGAGCGGCTTTCCTTGCCTTCGCACCGTTCGCGATCACAACAGCTTGCTCGAGGACGAAACCCGCCGACGAAGTCGCGCAGACACCGGGTTCGCCTGTCGCGACGCCTCTCGGCGGCCGCAGTAATGGCGGAGCCATCGCTGCCGAGAACGAAGACGGCCAGTGGGTGAGACCGGCGAAGAATTACTCCAGCACGCGATTCAGCGGACTGACAGAGATCACCGCTGACAACGTCCGCAATCTTCACCTCGCCTGGACATTTGGCACAGGCATTCTGCGCGGGCACGAGGCGCCGCCACTCGTCGTGAACAACACGATGTATATCGTGACGCCGTTTCCCAACATTCTCTACGCGCTCGACCTTACCAAGCCTGGCGCGCCGATGAAGTGGATCTACCGGCCCGGTCCGGTGGCCGCAGCTCAGGGCGTCGCCTGTTGCGATGTCGTGAACCGCGGTCCGTCGTACGCTGATGGGAAGATCGTCTACAATACGCTCGACGATCACACCGTGGCTGTTGACGCAAATACTGGCCAGGAGCTCTGGAACACCAAGGTCGGTGAGATAAATCTCGGCGAGAGCATGACGATGGCCCCGCTCATCGTCAAAAACAAAGTCATCGTAGGGAACAGCGGCGGGGAATTCGGAATTCGCGGCTGGCTCACCGCGCTGGATCTCTCCAGCGGAAAGATCGCGTGGCGTGCCTACCACACCGGCCCCGATAAAGACGTACTGATCGGGAGCCGCTTCAAGCCGTTCTACGCCGCCGACAAGAAGGCAGACTTGGGCGTCAATACCTGGCCTGGTGACACTTGGAAAATTGGTGGTGCCGGGGTATGGGGATGGATCTCGTATGATCCGCAGCTCAACCTGATCTACTACGGCACAGCCAATCCGGGTCCGTGGAATCCCGAGCAGCGACCGGGAGACAACAAGTGGAGCTCGACGATTTTCGCGCGGGACCCGGACACGGGCGAGGCGATCTGGGCGTATCAAATGAGCCCCCACGATCTCCACGACTATGATGGCGTCAATGAGAACATTCTCCTCGATCTGCCGATCAAGGGCCAGACGCGAAAGGTTCTCGTTCACCCCGATCGAAACGGCTATGTCTACACGATCGACCGAGGGACGGGAGAAGTGCTCGGGGCGGATCCGTTCGGCTACATCAACACCTCGACCGGCGTCGATCTGAAGAGCGGGCGACTACAATACGCGTCCGAGAAGGAACCACGCATGGGATACGTCGTACGCAACGCGTGTCCAGCTTCGCCCGGCGCAAAAGATTGGCAGCCCTCCTCGTTCTCGCCCGCTACCGGTCTGATCTATATCCCGCATCAAAACCTTTGTCAGGACGTCGAATCAGTAGAGGCCAACTACATAGCTGGTACGCCGTTCGTGGGGATGAATGTCAAGATGTCTCCCGGACCGGGCGGTAACCGCGGCTGGTTCGACGCGTGGGATCCGGTAGCAAGGAAGCTTGTCTGGAGGATCAAGGAAAACTTTCCCGTGTGGAGCGGTGCCCTGTCTACCGCTGGCAACGTCGTTTTTTACGGCACGATGGAGGGGTGGTTCAAAGCAGTCGACGCGCGCACCGGTCAGGAGCTGTGGAAATTCAAGACGGGATCCGGGATCATCGGTCAGCCAATGACTTATCGCGGTCCCGACGGCAAGCAGTACGTCGCGGTGTTGTCGGGCGTGGGCGGTTGGTCCGGAGCGATCGTCGCCGGTGGGATCGATCCGCGCGACTCATCCGCAGCCCTCGGATTCGTCAACGCCATGACCGATTTACCCGGTGCTACCAACAAGGGCGGGATGCTCTATGTCTTCGCGCTCCCGTAGAAAGGGCTTGTTGAGAAGCGTCTCCATGGCCGTGGCGCTGTTGCTAGCGGCGTCCGCTGCAGTAGCCTGCGGTCCCGCGCGCGCCGCGACGATAACGCGCGAGCTCCGAGTTTGCGCTGATCCCAACAATCTTCCTTTTTCCAACCGCCAGCAGCAGGGTTTCGAGAACCGGATCGCCGAAATTGTCGCGCGTGATCTGCACGCCAGGCTCACCTACGTCTGGTGGGCGCAACGCCGCGGGTTTGCAAGAAACTCCATCAATGCGCAGCGGTGCGACCTGCTCGTTGGCGTGCCTACGAGCTTCGAGCGAACCAGTACGACCATCCCCTATTATCGCTCGACCTATGTGTTCGTTAGCCGGCGTGATCGCGGACTGAAGCTGACCTCGTTCGACGATCCCGCCCTTAAGACGCTTCGAGTTGGTGTGCAGATGGTCGGAGATGATTTCATGAACACACCGCCGGCGCACGCGCTTTCCCGGCGCGGCGTCATCAAGAACGTGCGCGGCTACAGTTTGTACGGAGATTACCGAGAGCCCAATCCGCCCGCGCGCGTGATCGATGCCGTGACGTCCGGTGAAGTTGACGTAGCCCTGGTCTGGGGACCCCTGGCCGGGTATTTCGCGCAGCGTGCGAGCGTCCCCCTCGAGCTGACCCCGGTGTCGCCCCAGATCGACCTGCCATTTCTCCCATTCGTGTTCGACATCTCGATGGGCGTCCAGCGCGGTCACGATGGATTGAAGCAGCAGCTCAATGCGATCATCGAACGACGGCGTCCGGAGATCGACCGCGTGCTCAGCGAGTACGGCGTGCCCCGGCTAGACGTTCAATCAGGATCACCAACATCATGAGGTCGATTGGCGCGGGTGAGCTCGCTCGGCGTGCGGGAGTATCAGCGCTGCTCCTTGCCGCGCTTGTGAGTTGCAAGCGCGAGGAGCGCCGCTTTCGGGAGACGCCGCCCACTGCAACGGCGTCGAACCTTTTGACGATGAGTGAACTGCAGCCCGGTCCGAGCGTCATCTCGACCGGCGTGCGGAACCCCTACGAAGACAACGCCTACGCTGTCAGCGAAGGCAAGTCGCTCTTCAACCAGATGAACTGCTCGGGCTGCCACTCCCATGGAGGCGGGGGAATCGGACCGCCTCTCACGGACGACGAATGGATCTATGGCAGCGATCCAGAGAACATTTTTTCGACGATCAGCGAGGGTCGTCCGGGCGGCATGCCTGCGTTCCGCGGACGCCTGCCGAATTACCAAATCTGGGAGCTCGCGGCGTACGTGCGCGCGCTTGGAGGGCTCCAGGGAAAGGCCATTCGGACGACGCGTGACGATCACATGATGTACAAGGAGTCGGAGCAGGCGCGCGACAAGGGCCATCCCTCACCCACGTTCGTTCCACCCGCTTCCGAAAAGCAATGATGGGAGCGCGCCTTCGCGTGCAAAAACGAAAGCTGACCGCTTACGGTTTCTCAGCGTTGTGCCTGACTCTCGCCGCTTGCAGCGGATTCCAGTCCGCTCTCGACGCGAAGGGACCAAAAGCTCACGCTGTCGCGAACCTGAACTGGTTTCTCGTCATAACGGCCACTGCAGTTTATGTGGTTGTTATCGGCGCGCTACTGTTCGCTCTACGGCGCGCGGCCACCCGCGAAGTAGCCTTCGACGAAACGGACGCCGAGGAGGTTGAGCGCGAGCGCACGCGCACGAGATGGGTGGCTGCAGCGGTAGCTGCGACGACGATCATACTCCTCACTTTCCTGTTCGTGGATGTGACAACGGCACGCTCGATCTCTCGCGTCGGTGGACTCCGCCCCCTACGCATCGACGTCGTCGGCCATCAGTGGTGGTGGGAGGTCAAATACCCGGACGAGGGCAATCCGCAGAACACTATTGAAACAGCGAACGAGATCCATGTGCCCGTCGGAAGACCGGTGTTCGTCAAAATGACCTCTGACGATGTCATCCACAGCTTCTGGGCACCGAATCTGGATGGAAAAAAAGATCTGATTCCTGGCCACGAAACGAGAACTTGGTTCCGGGCGGACACTGCCGGCGTCTATCGCGGGCAGTGCGCCGAATTCTGCGGACACCAGCATGCAAAAATGGCGTTCTTCATTGTAGCGGAGCCGAAAATTCAGTTCGAGCACTGGCTGGAAACGCAGAAAGGCGACGCGGCGAAGCCGACCGATTCGCTCACGCAGACTGGAGAGCGAGTCTTTCTGAGCAGCACGTGCGCAATGTGTCACGCCATTGGCGGCACCGGTGCGGGGAGTCATTACGGGCCTGATCTGACTCACCTCGCCAGCCGCCGCACGATCGCGGCGGGAACGTTGCCGAATACTACGGGGAATCTGGCCGGCTGGATCCTCGATCCGCAAAGCATCAAACCAGGCGCCAAGATGCCGCCCAATCAGATCGATCCTCCGGCACTTCAGGCGTTGCTCGCCTACCTCGAGAGCCTCAAGTAATGGCGCACGCTCACGCTCTTCCTGCGGTCATCGATCCCGAAGAGAGACCCGGCATCCTCACCACCCGAGAAGAGGACGAAGTGCGGGCCAAACTCTCCGCGTCGTGGCGGGAGGGAAGCGGGCTCTGGGCGTGGCTCACGTCGACGAACCACAAGTCGATCGCCAAGCGCTACATCGTAACGGCGATAATCTTCTTCATTCTGGGCGGCATCGAAGCGGGAATGATGCGCGCCCAGCTGTCGCGCCCCGAGAACCGCTTCATCGGGCCGGACCTGTACAACCAGCTCTTCACCATGCACGGCAGCACGATGATGTTCCTATTCGCGGTGCCGGTAATGGAAGCTGTTGGCCTCTACATGATCCCATTGATGATCGGTACCCGCAACGTTGCGTTCCCACGACTGAACGCGCTCGGCTACTGGATGTATCTCTTCGGCGGCGTGCTGCTCTACGTTGCGTTCTTTTACAATACCGGCCCCGACGCGGGGTGGTTTGCCTACGTGCCGCTGGCCGGCCCGCAATACTCGCCCGGCAAGAGAATGGACATCTGGGCGCAGATGATCACGTTCACCGAGATCGCCGCTCTCATCGGCGCGGTAGAGATCGTGACTACCATTTTCAAGCAGCGCGCGCCAGGCATGTCGCTCAATCGGATACCTCTGTTCGTCTGGTCGATGCTGGTCACGGCGTTCATGATTATCTTCGCGCTGCCGGCGATAGTCGTGTGCAGCAGCATGCTGGCGGCAGACCGCCTGGTCGACACGCACTTCTTCAATCCCGCGGAAGGCGGAGACGCGCTGCTGTGGCAGCACCTGTTCTGGTTCTTTGGGCATCCCGAGGTCTACATCATCTTCATCCCCGGTCTGGGAATGATTTCGTCAGTGGTCGAGACCTTTACCAGAAAGCGAATCTTCGGGTATCCCGCGATGATCCTGTCGATGATAAGCACCGCCTTCCTCGGTTTCGGGTTGTGGGTGCACCACATGTTCGCCACCCCCCTCCCTCAGCTCGGACAAAGCTTTTTCACCGCGGCTAGCACGGCTATCGCCATACCGAGCGGAGTTCAGATCTTCTGTTGGATCGCCACAATCTGGTCCGGCCGGCCGCGCTTTACGACGTCGTTCATGTTCATCCTCGGCTTCTTCTTCCTCTTCATCATTGGGGGTCTGAGCGGTGTCATGATTGCGTCCGTTCCGTTCGACCTGCAGGCGCACGACACTTTCTTCATCGTCGCGCACTTCCACTATGTGCTTATCGGCGGCGCCGTCTTCCCCCTTTTCGGCGCTTTTTACTACTGGTTTCCGAAGATGACTGGACGTCTGTTGAGTGAGAGAGCGGGGAAGTGGAATTTCTGGCTTTTCTTCATCGGCATGAACGTCACGTTCTTCCCCATGCACATCCTTGGTCTCATCGGGATGCCGCGCCGGGTTTACACCTATCTCCCCGAGATGGGATGGGGCGATCTGAACCTGCTGGCGAGTGCCGGCGCGGTGATTATCGTCGCCAGCGTGTGCGTATTCATTGGCAACGTTTTCGTTAGCCTTCGCCGCGGCGTTCCGGCCGGTGACAATCCCTGGGATGCCCCCACCCTGGAGTGGGCCACGACATCCCCGCCACCTGCCTACAATCACCTCTTCATTCCGGTTGTCGAGGGGCGCGATGCGCTCTGGGATGTGCGGAACGGGGAGCTTGCAGTGGTAACGGGACTGCGAACCGATCGGCACGAAGGTCTCATCACCAGCCTGATGGACGCGGAACCGGAGCATCGCTACGAGTTCAAGGGCCCAACTATACTGCCGCTGCTGCTCGCCATTTTCGGTGGTGGTTGCATCGTGCTCGCGATCTTTACGCCGTGGGGAGTGACAGTTGGAGCGATCGCATCTCTCATCGTTCTCGCGTGCTGGTTCTGGCCGACGATCTCGCCGGATCACGACACGCCGAGGAAAAGGCGATGAAGCGCCGGCCGGCAGCGGATGTCGCAGTGCTCCCAGATCACGCATTCAGCCACCATGCGCCGATCTGGTGGGGCAACCTCCTCATGATTTTCATCGAGGGCGCTGCGTTCGCCATCCTCGCGGCAAGCTACTTCTACATCCGCAGGAACTTCGACACCTGGCCGCCGACAAGAACTTTATTGCCAGACCTCGGGATCTCTTCGCTCAATCTCCTGCTGCTGATCGTGAGTGCCGCACCCTTCTGGTACGCGGCAAGGCTGGCGCATTTGCACGAGAAGCCGGGTCGGGTGGGAGCGTGGCTAATGCTCGGCGTCGCCTGTGGAATCGTGGCGGTGGTTCTTCGCGGTTACGAGTTCCGAGGTCTCCACACTCGGTGGGACTCAAATGCCTATGGTTCGATCACCTGGTCCATTCTGGGCGTCCATCTCGCGCACCTGATCGCGGGCACGATCGAGACCTTCCTCATCGGACTGGTGCTGTTCACAGGGCCGGTTGAAGAAAAACATTACACCGACGCCACTGTCATGGCGGTGTATTGGTATTTCATCGTCGTATCGTGGGTCGCGTTGTATCCCATTGTGTTCCTCGCTCCGAGGTTCATATGACGGCTCGCGTCGACCGCCAAGAGCGACACGAGGAATTCGCGTCTTTGCGGACTTCGATTGGTCTCTGGTTCGGGTTTCTCGGGGGACCGGTCGCCGGATTTCTCAACGTTAGCATCGGCTATCCGGCGGTTGACCGAGCCTGCGTGACGGACAGCTCGCTGGTTCTTCACGTATTGACGCTGCTTTTCCTCGCTGTCGCCGTTGGTGCGGGCCTGACAGCCTGGCGTTTGCACGAGAGAGTTGGGGACCGGGAACTAACGGGCCGAGGACTTCTGCCTCGCAGTCGCTTCATGACCAGTGTCGGCATCCTGACCGCAGCCCTTGCGGCTCTCGGCATCATCATGCAGTGGATACCAGTTTTCTTCCTACGCGCATGCCAGGGCACGTGAGTCCGGTGAAAACCATGGTCACGGGCGGTCTCGCGCTCACTCTTTTGCCCCGACTTGCAGTGGCGCATGAGACTCGGTCTATCGCCCCCACCCAGTTATGGAGCGCGTGGACTTTCGAGCCGTTGGTGGTGGTCTCGCTCGCCTTGGTCGCAATTCTCTACGCCCGCGGGGTTCGACGACTTTGGTCCGCTTCGCATAGAGGCGCTGGACTGCGCGTCTGGGAAGTGGGTTCGTTCGCGGCCGGTTGGACGGCGATTGCACTGGCGTTGACGTCACCCTTGCACGCACTCGGGAGCGCGCTCTTCTCTGCGCATATGACACAGCACGAGCTGCTCATCTCGGTGGGAGCGCCACTGATAGTCCTTGGAAAGCCCCTGATCGCGTTCGTTTGGTCGCTTGAGTCCAAATCGCGGCAAACAGCAGCGACCGTTACAAAGGTTCGGATGGTCAGCGCAACGTGGAACGGACTGTCGCGCCCATCTGTCGCGTTCGGACTGCACGCTATTGCCCTATGGGTCTGGCACTTGCCCGGTCCTTATCAGGCGACGCTACACAGCGACGTTATGCATTCGCTGCAGCATGCGAGCTTCCTGTTTTCGGCCTTGTTGTTCTGGTGGGCGATTCTCAGCGCGCGGGGCGCCGAATTCGGTCGTGGCGCCGCGGTGTTCTATCTTTTTGCCACAGCGCTGCAGACCGGCGCACTGGGCGCGCTGTTGACGTTCAGCCAGACCCTTTGGTATCCCGCGTACAGCTCCACCACCACCGCGTGGGGACTGACGCCGCTCGAGGACCAACAGCTCGGGGGCCTCATCATGTGGATCCCCGGCAGCATCGCATACCTGGTCGCCGCGCTGACGATCTTTGCCGGCTGGCTCCGGGAATCGGACAGACGAACGATGCGACGCGAGACAGTAGTGCTCGGCCTCCGCGTCGCAGTGATTTGTATTTCTCTTGCGACGCTAGCCGCTTGCGACCGGGCCTCGGGGGACGAACGTCACATGTTGACCAACGCCGATGTCGATCGCGGCGAGATTGCTATCAGAAAGTATGGCTGCGGCTCGTGTCATACCATCGATGGAATCACGGGCGCGAGGGGATTGGTGGGGCCTCCCCTAACTGGAATCGCCAGCCGCGTTTATATCGCAGGCGTTCTGCCTAACGTGCCCGGGAACATGATCAGCTGGCTCGAAAATCCGCCCGGAGTCGATCCAAAAACTGCCATGCCTAACATGGGAGTCACGCCGCGCGACGCCCGTGATATCGCGGCATACCTCTATACGCTGAGGTAGGTCTTACTTGCTGGCGTGCTCTTCGGCGACTTGTGCGTAATTGAACAACGCGACGAGCAAAACCCCGCCAATGGCGTTGCCGAGAAGAGCCGGGACTACGAAACCACCGAGCATCTCACCCCAGCCCGCGGCACCTGTTACCGCTCGATAAAACGCTTCGACGCTGCCGGCAATGGAGTGACGAAAATGAAAGGCCGAAATCGGCACTGTAGTCACCCAGATGAGAAACAGCTGGGCGATGCTGTCGACGGTCGACGCCAGCAGCCACGCGAGAAGCGCAATCAGCCAACCGCCAAAAATCGCCTTGTAGAACACATCGCCGAATCCGCCCTCGGTCGCTTGCCGTGACACATCCTGCAAAGTGGGATGCAGCGAGCTCTCTATCATCGTGGTGCCGCCCACCAGCCAGGCAAAGATCAGCGCTCCCAGCAAGTTGCCGACGATGAGGATTCCCCACATCCGCAGCATTTGGCGGAGAGTCTTGGCGTCGCGCTTGTGCAGCAACGGAATCACTGGCTCGAGGGTGTTCTCCGTAAAGAGCTCGCTTCGACCCATGATTACGAACATGAATCCGACCGGGTAGGCAAGCGATGCGATCGGGTGCGCAAAAGGTTTTGGCACGTAGTGCGAAACGAATCCGGTCGCGAGAAAACTGAACCCGATCAACATCCCCGCGGCTAGCGAGGAGAAAAAGAGGGAACTCGCGGGGCGCTCGAGCTCCTCGACCGCCGGTGCGCGAATATTTTCGTGGATCTCGAGCGCACTCAGCCGCGTGCCGGTCTCCGGCGCGCGAACGGATTTCCGGCCGAACGGGTTCGAAGGCTTCGACTCCTCCGGTTCCTCTTTACCTGACGGCGGTGTCACGAGCTGTTCGTGTCGGCACGGCCGGCGGTGTAGGAAAAAACGTGCCTTATCCCCACAGCAGCGGCATTCTGTCGATACCTATCGCACGGACCGAGAGGCCCCGATCAGACTGACCGACAGAAAAACCGATCTCTGACTACCCGGCTCGTAGAATTTTCCACCAGCAGCATTGACACTCACCGAAGAAATGTATCGCGTGTCAAAGAGATTCTGTGCTCCAAGCGTTAGCTCGGCGCCGGTGCGCCGGATGTCCATTCCGCTGACCAGTCGTACATTCACGACGCCATACCCCGGCGCACTTTCCGAGTTTGCATCGTTAACGAACATGCGGTCCGCGAATGTCGCTTCCGTGACAATGGTCGCCGCTCTGTGCCGCAAGATCGCGCTCGCCTGCAGGGTATGCCGTGGGATGCCTGGGATGTGATTCCCCGCGTAGTGCGCGGTGTCCACCGTGAAATCGCGAAAGCGGTAGTTGGCGTAACTGTAGGCGCCGCTCAGGTCGATAATGCCCAACCCGATTCCGCCGCTCACCTCTACGCCGCGCCGGGAAGTGCGACCCGCGTTTCGGAAATACCGACGACCGCCGCTGGCAGGGATATCGTAAGGAATCAACTCCTCACGTACACTGGTTGCATAAGCCGCCACGCTGTACTGAGCGCCGCTGCTGTGAATTCCTTTGGTGCCGAGTTCGTAGGTGGTGGAGCGCTGCGGCTGGAGCTCGCGATTTATTCCTCCCGTACCAGTCGGTCGATTTCCCAATTCTGTAGCGGTCGGAGTCTCGAAGGCAGATGACACGTTGGCATATATGCTTTGCGATGACGAGAGTCGTCCCAGCACACCCAGCATCGGACTGATTGCGTGGAGCAACCGTTCGCCGGAATCGTCGGGGTTGTTGGCGTCTATCAAGTGATCCTCAACTCTGAACTTTACGGCGTCGGAGCGGGCCGAGCCCGTGAGAATGATGCGCTCGCCTAAACCGATTTCGTCTCTCACGTAGGAGCCAAGGGATGAGACGATCTCGCGTTGGTCCAGTGTGACACTGCCACGCTCGACGCCCGTGTCGGGACAAGTTGCGGTCGGAGCCGTGGGGCGAGGGACGCTGTTGCAATTGGTAAAATTCCTGCGCAGATCGTTTTGTAGCTGAACCTCCGAGCCTGCTGTGACACGGTGCCCAAGCCCAAGCAACGTGATCGGCGCTGACACCCTGAGATTGCCCCCCGACATTGCGCGATCCACATCGACGACTGCAAAAGTCAGCGGGTTGTCGAGCGCTCGCGTACCGGCGTAGATCGCGCCCTCGATTTCACCGACCGTTCCGCTGCGTCGCGCACTGAGGCCAAGTTGGGACTGGCTGACGGCTTTCCTCGCCCCTTTGCGCACCGATGCCAGGTCTGCCTGACGCGCATCCGCTTCGAACTGCGCTCGCGTAATGGCGCCTGGATTCTCTGCGATCGGCGTATTCATGCCCATCCACTGGAGCGAATAGGAGGCGCCCTCCCGATCAAGCGATAGTCGTCCGAAGCCGGTCGTAACCCGCTGACGCGAGTAATCGCGATAGCCATGGCTATCCAGACGTGAGACGTTTCCCTGATAAGTCAAATCGTTGGAGACACCGCCCGCTCGCGCGAGGAGTTTGCGACTGCCGAAGCTCCCGCCGGATATGCGTGTCCCAGCAGAGAGCGGAACGGGAAGAGGATCACTGGTCCTAATGTCCACCACTCCCCCGCCGGCATTGCCATACAAACTGGAGGCGCTCCCGCGCATCACTTCGACTCGTCCGACCGATTCCAGGTCGAGGTAGTCCACCGGGGTCTGTCCGTCGGGAAGTGTGAGAGGCATTCCATCGCGCAGCACTCGAATTCCTCTTACCCCAAACGCCGAACGCGCGCCAAAGCCACGGATCGAGATACGCGGATCCTGCGAGGGGTTGTTGCGATTGGAGACAGTCAGTCCGGGAATCAGCCAGAGCGCCTCATCGAGTGCGAGATGGCGCTGGCCTGGCCGTGAGGAATCCGGCATTTGTACGGTGATCGCGAAGGGCAGATCCAGCGTTGATCTGTGAGCTCCCCGCGCGACCTCGACGACGACTGGCTCGAGTCGAGTCGTCGCAGTGTCCTGCGCGCCCGCCCCCGTACTTCCCGCCGCCAGCAGTGGCAAAGCCGCGAAAAGACGGCGGCAGCTGGTGTTCATCCTACAATTATAGGGGGCGTCCGACGTGGCTGCGTGTCTGCGGCTTCAGCCTTCGTCCAATACTTTCCTTACCGTTTGCAGCAGTCCATCCGAAGTAAACGGCTTTTGCAGGAAGCTCTTCGACGGCTCTACGAGCCCGCGGCGGATTATGTCGTCGTCCGTGTAGCCGGACATGTATAGAGACTTGATAGAAGGGCGGATACCGGCAAGTCGTTCCACCAGACCTCGTCCATCCATGCCTGGCATGACGATGTCTGTCAGGACGAGGTGAATGACTCCTTCCTCCTTTGTCGCAATCTCCATCGCCTCGCGTCCGTGCTGCGCGGCAAGCACCCGATAGCCCTGCCGCTGGAGAATTCGCGAGGTCAGCCCTCGAACCGCATCCTCGTCTTCTACGAGCAGAATCGTCTCTGACCCGCGCGCGACCGCCTGGACGACCAAAGCCGCCTCCTGACTGGTGGTGAAGGCTGCTGCCGCGCTCACCTCGGGGAAGTACAGCTTGAGGGTCGTCCCCAACCCGGGCTCGCTGTAGATCCAGACGTATCCTCCCGATTGCTTGACGATTCCGTAGACAGTTGCCAGTCCGAGTCCTGTGCCTTTCCCCGCCTCTTTCGTGGTGAAGAATGGATCGAACGCGTGCTCCCTGGTGTCCCGGCTCATGCCGATCCCCGTATCACCAACAGCCAGCATCACGTAACGACCGGGTACGACAGGAGAGTGCTCGCTGGTGTAATGATCGTCGAGGTCGGTGTTTTTCGTCTCGATGCTTATCCGACCGCCCTGTGGCATCGCGTCCCGCGCGTTCACCACCAGATTCACGAGCGCCTGCTCGAGCTGTCCGAGATCGGCCACGACGTATCCACGAGCGCTGCAGGTCGAAGTGATCGAGATATCCTCACCAATGAGCCGACACAGCATTGGTGTGAGGTTGGTGACGACCGTATTCAAGTCCAGTACGCGCGGCTGAAGAATTTGCTTGCGGCTGAACGCCAACAGTTGCTTGGTGAGCGACGAAGCACGCTCGGCCGCGTTCCGGATCTGTCGGACGTCCTCGCTCCGGGGATCGGTCGGGTCGAAACCATCGAGGATCATCTCGGTGTTCAGTCGGATGACAGTCAAGAGGTTGTTGAAATCGTGCGCGATACCGCCGGCCAGCCGACCAACTGCGTCCATCTTCTGCGATTGCCGGAACTGTTCCTCGAGGTTGCGTCGCTCGGAGAGATCGATGGAAACTCCAACGAGACCAAGAACCTGACCGCGCTCGTCGTTGACCGGCGAGCTGGTCAACAAAGCGGGAAACGATTTTCCGCTTTTGCCCTGAATCTGAAATTCGCCCGTCCAGCTCTCGCCCATCGCAGCCCGCTCCACTATCTCGCGGCCGTGCTCCTTCATGAACGGCGATGGCGTCAGTTCCTGAATCTTTTTTCCAACCGCTTCCTCCGCCGTCCAGCCGTAAAGAACTTCCGCAAACTTGTTCCAGAACAAGACAATTCCGCCCGGATCAGTGGCAACCACTCCCTGTTGTACGGCATTGAGTAACTGGGCCTGAAAACGAATTGCGGCTTCGGAGCGGGTTCGCTCCGTGACATCAGTCATCGCGCCGATCATCCTCGCGGCGCTTCCCGCTGCGTCCCGAGCGATATACCCCCGGTCTACAACCGTGGCGTAGGAACCGTCACCGCGCCTGTACCGGTATTGGTCGCTCCAGCTCGTTCCGCCGTGATCCAAAACGCCGTTGATACCCGCGACGACTCGATCACGATCTTCCGGGTGGATGTGGTCGTACCACCACTGTACTTCCGGATAGATCTCGTGCTGCATGTGGCCGAATACCGTCTCGACAGCGTCATTCCAGACGCGAGAATTCGAGCGTACGTCCCAGTCCCAGATCACGTCGTTGGTCGCCCTCGCGACGAACCGGAAGCGTTCATCGCTCACTCGGACCGCCCGCTCCGCGATTCTCTGCTCCGTGAAATCAACGACGATAGCCACCGCGGCGACGACTTTGCCCTCCGCATCGACTACTGGCGAAGAGCTCATTCGCACGAACCCATCTGTTCCATCGCCGCGCCGAATGTGTATCTCCTCGCCCCTCACCGTCTCGCTGGTGAGAACCGTCCGCGCGAGGGGCCAATCACTTGGCATCATCGGCGTACCGTCCTCGTTGATTCCAACCCACGCATAACTTTCGAGGTTCGGTGCGGGCTTGAAGGCGAGTCGAAAGATCTCGGTCATTTGTGGGTTCACCGACACCAAGCGACCCGAGGGAACTTCCGCAACCACCACTCCCGCCGGCATCTGGTGCTGAACCGCATGTGCCAGCGTTCTCTCCGCGACCATTCGCAGCTGCGCATCATGGGCCGCGCGTTCCGCTAGACGACGCTGAATCTCGGAGGCCACCGCCGACGCCAGCGCCGACAGGATATCGACCTCCTTGGCGGTCCAGGCGTGCGGCTTGTCATCCATGGCGCACAACGCCCCGAGAACGTGGTTGTCGTGACTGACTAGCGGCACTCCCGCGTAAGAGCGGTGATTGCCCGGGCGCCCGGCGAGCGCAGGATCTTTCGCGGTATCGCTTACTATGAATGGCTCGCCCGTGAGCACGACTTCCTCGCAGAAGCTGGCCCCGAGAGGGTTCCACCCCAGCGGAACCGCGTTGTCCGGAGAGATCGCGCTCTTGAAGAACTGTCTCTTCGACTCGACCAATGACACGACAACGATCGGGACGCCCAGAATCTGTGCGGCCAGCCGCGTAAAGCGATCGAAGGTGTCGTCCCCCGGTGTCTCGGTGAGACCGGTCTTTTTTAGGGCGGCAAGCCGGCCCGGATTGGTAAGTACCTGGTCTTTCGGCAAGGCGCTGGTAGAAGGGGGAAAGTGCTAGTTATTAGACGAGCAACCCCCCTCTGAGCCACTCCTCAGTCGGACCCGGCGGGCACGCTACTCCTCGTATTCGTCCGAGCCCTGGACCCACAGGAAGGACTGGATGTCGATCATGTCGCGCGGACGCAAATCGCTGAGATCCTTACCGACCGTCTTTGCGAAGTCGAGCAGATTCGAATAGGTGTCCCAGTTGGGTCGCGACTTATAAGCGAAATCGAATCCATACTCGCGGGCTGCCGAGCGCGTCACCATCGGCTTGAGAAAGAAATGCTCGTCGGGCCGGGCAAGGAATCCAAATACGGTGACGAGTGGCCAGGTCAGAACCCGAGTCTGACGGCGGGGAAGTCCGGCCACCACTTCGATCCACCGCTCGAACTTGTTGCGAACGCGACCGCGTCCGTAAAGAAACTCGCAGAGCCCTTCAGAGAAGGCGCGCGCGCCTGCCGCCGGCTTGATCGCGTCGCGGAGAGCCATTTTCTCGAATGAGAATAGCAGATTCGTGCGCGACTCGATGGTGACAGCGCGCCGTGCGGCTTCGGCGTGCTGACCATCCTTGATGAGAGCGCGAAAAGTGTCAGGGCCGAGGGTCGCCTGCCAGCGCTGGTGCGCTTCCCACTTATAGCCACGCTCCCAGTCCACGTACTTGTCGTCATAAAAACCCTTGCGGAAGAATCGCAAAAACTTGCGGCGACACTGGTCGGCTCCCGATTTCGCTGCTGCCATTCGTTCGACACCCTCTCGATTGGGTTTTCCGGTCGAGACTTGGGGTATTGCGAAGATCAGACCAATTTCCGAACCTACGGACGTCAGGCAGCTATCGATGTACTTACCGGTGTCGGGCGGCGCTGACCGCGCGGAAGTACGAGGGTAAAGATGCTTCCGTTCCCCAATCTGCTCTCGAGAAGGATGTCGCCGCCCATGCCCCGTGCGAGTCCTCTGCTAATCGGCAAGCCGAGACCGGTGCCGTCGGTGCTGCGCGTCAGTCCGCGGTCCAGCTGCACGAAGGGCTCGAAAACCTTTTCCAGTTTGTCCGGCGGAATTCCCGGTCCGGTATCCCTGATGCTGATGGACACCACCTTCGCATCCGCTGTGGCTGAAATGTCTACCCGTCCGCCGCTCGGAGTGAACTTGACTGCATTCGAGGCGAGGTTGACGAGAATCTGCCGCATTTTGTCAGGATCGGTGCGCGCGAATACAGATTTCGGCGGAGCGTGACACGTATACGCAACGGACTTCGCCTTCGCCAACGAGCCCACCATTGCGTCCAGATCATTCAGCAGTCCGCGGACGGGGACATCCATTATGTCGTACTCGATCTCAGTGGCCTCGAGACGCGTAAAGTTCAGTATGTCGTTGATGATGCCGAGCAAGTGTTGCTGACTGCGTTTTATGCGCTGGAGATCGGCCTTCTGGGCGTCGGTGACGGGTCCACGCAGCTCCATCTCGAGCAGGTCGACGTAGCCGCCAATCGAGTTTAGGGGGGTGCGGAGCTCGTGACTCATGACGGCGAGAAACTCAGCCTTGGAGCGGTTGGCTGCGTCGGCGGCGGCCCACGCCTTTTTCGCTTCGCCGATCATGGCTCGAAGCTCCTCGTTGGTAAGGGCCAATTCGTGTGCGAGCTCCCTGGCTTCGGAGGTCTGGTGCTCGAGCTCCCGCGCTTGCGTCTGCAGCACGCTGTTGCTCTCTTCGAGCGCAGCCACACGAGCAGCCGCTATCTCGCGCCGGCGGGACATCGTCACAGCGCGGATCACCGCATTGACCTTGGAAAAGGTGAAGGCCATTCGCGACCCCCAATTCTGCTCACTCTAAGGACGACCACTAATCGTCATGAGACACACCGAGCAGCTCGCAAAGCCGTTGGGAGCCGCCAAGTGAGCGCAACCTATATTTGTGATACTGACCGGTTAACGCGCGGGCGCGATACACCCCCTCACCGTGGCAGTGTATTTTGGCAGTGTATTTTTGAGGATCGTTCGACCCGGTAGCTCAGTTGGTAGAGCAACGGACTTTTAATCCGTAGGTCGTGGGTTCGAGACCCACCCGGGTCATTATGCCGAAGTCGAGGATCAAGCAGTCCGAGGCGTCCCGGGCACTGAACGCGTTGAGGCGTATGGTGCGTGGTCTTCGCTCGGCCGCCGAAACAGTCGAGCGCGATTTCAGAGTGAGCGCAGCGCAGCTGTTCGTGTTGACCGAGCTGTCGAGAGTGCCGGACCAATCGGTGAAGGACCTTGCCGCCGTAACGATGACCACCCATAGCACTGTATCCCAGGTGGTCGGGCAATTGATTAGCAAGAGACTCGTTACGCGCACACCTGACCCAGCTGACGGGCGGCGGGCGGTTCTCCGCCTGACGCGTCAGGGCACGAACCTGTTGAGAAATACACCGCGCCCCATCCAGGAGGATCTGATCGACGGCTTTGCGCTGCTGCGCCCGTCAGAGCGGCGTGGACTTGCCGCCGGGCTCGAGAAGTGGTTGGCCGCGTCCGGGCTCTCGAGCGTTCCCTCTTCGATGCTGTTCGATAAACCGTTGGTTGGGACTGGGGGCCAGGCGCGCGGAAAGAAAACTTAGCAGGCGCGCACAAACGTAAAAAAGGGGCGTCGGAGACGCCCCTTTTTTACATCCAAACTCATCACCCGTTCAGGTACAGGTGATTATGCCGCCAGTAGAAGCGCAGGTCTTTGAGGTCTGCGAGTGACTAGCGGTCCCACTCCAGTCCGCGGGCGGACCGGCAACTGCCGTTGCAGCGATGGTCACGTTTTGTGAGCTTTTGAAACCCTCGACCGAGCCATCACCGGAGAAATAAGCGCCACCGTTGTCGGCGGCATACTGCTCTTCATACGTGGCGAGGTTGCGGAGGTCAGACTTCATCGCCGCAACGTACGCCTTCTCCTTCGTGTTGGCGAACTTCGGAATCGCAATCGCGGCAAGAATGCCGATGATGACGACTACGATCAGAAGCTCAATGAGGGTAAAGCCCTTTTGGTGTCGTGACATATATACGTCCTCCACTGATAATTTCCGCACTGCACCTGCTATGTAGTGGACGAGTGTTGACACCCGACGCAACCGGAATACGTCGGTGCCAACGGATATGCGTCGGTACCGACATATCTCTGTTTCGAGGCGGTTAGGGGCCCCTTACGGCCGTTGGGCCGGCTTTTTCGACGGATCGGATACCGAGACCGCCACGGCTGGTACGGAGGAAGGTTCCTGCGCGGGGGCCGGCGGATGGCCGTTGGTAGCGCCCATTGGGGAAAGCTGAATCCCGTTTTCCATCTTCCGCATCATCTTCACGAATGCGGTCGCGGCTTCGGGCTCGAACTCCGTTCCGGCGCGCTCCTCGATATACGTCAGCACCCTTTCGGCTTCCCACGCATCACGGTATGGACGTCGTGTCCGCAGGGCGTCGTACACATCGCAGACATGCACAAGCTTGCTGGCTTTATGGCAGTCGCGATGATAGTGGCACGATGGATAGCCGTGACCGTTGATCATGATGTGGTGCTCGTGGGCCACCGCAGCGGCTAAGTCCAGCTTCCGACCGCTCTCGATGATCAGCTTTGCTCCCTCAACGGGATGTTGCTGCATGATCCTGCGCTCTTCGTCCGTCAGCTTGCCTGGCTTGTTCAATATGTCGAGGGGTACGCTGACCTTGCCGAGATCGTGCAGCAGACCCGCGATCCCGAACGTGCGCACATCCTGCGCGGCCAGCTCGAGGAATTCCGCCAGCGCCATGGTCAGCACCGCCACGTTGAGGGAGTGGGTAGTCGTATACTCATCGAATTCCTTCAGCTGAAGCAGTGGCAGAATCATTTCCTGATCGCCGTGCATCGCCATGGAGAGCGAACGCACCACCGCTTCGGCTTCCGCTAGCGGGAGCTTGCCGCGTTCCTGCACCGCCCGGTGCATTGATTGGATCGATTCCGCTTCTTCTCCCAGA
>JBHEME010000013.1:47904-63680 GCA_046262755.1 Gemmatimonadaceae bacterium
ATACGAAATATTGGCGACAGGTACGTCGATTTCGATGCTGTCCTGCAGCTCGCGCGTGTCGCCGCGGATGCCGAGGGCGCCGATCTTGATACCGCCGGGTCGGGTGGGCCGCGCTTCGGCGGAATCGATGAACGAGAGCGTGATGCGAGCCATCATCTGCTCGAGGAATTCCTCGTATTCCTCTCGCGTCACGTTCGCGTCCAGCTCCATTCTCTGCACGCCAGCCTGCGCCAGACGAACTCCCCATTCCCAGTCGCCGAGCTCTCGCAGTGGAGTCTCGCGATAGATCGTCTCTTCACCGAGGAAAGAGAACTGCGGCGCAGGATCGTGCTGCTGCAGATCCCGGAGACACCGGTAGGACCTGTCGACAGCGCGTTCGCGCGCGGGGTGCCCGTCATTGTACAGAGCCATTGTCGAGACGGCCTGGCCAAATGACACGAGGAACCGTAGGGGATCGCTCATCCTTCAATTCTGGTCGAACGCTCACGAGCGGCCGGCGCGGTCAATTTCGCCCGAATCGCTCCATCCTTGCTGTGTTCTGCGAGCTTGATCGCCATCGAGGCATCCGGATGCTGGCGCCAACGAGCGGCGATGGCACTCAGAGCCGCGAGCATCTCCGGAGTCGAGGGACGCAGCTTTGCGCGCCGCGGCCAGCGTGCCTTCGTCACCACCATGGTCAAAAGCCACTCCAGTATCTCGGCCCCGCGATGCTCCGCGACAATGCGGATGCACATGGTCCGAAGCTTGGAGTCCAGCTCGCCGCGGTCGACACGGCCGCGCATCGTTGGAATTGCTTCTCGCGGGCAGCTGTCGTGAGCCGCGGTCAACCCGACGAAGACGACGCGGTCATCGTCGTCGGCAATGGCGTTGACGATCGCCGCATCGCGAGACGAGGGACTCCGAAGCATCAACTTGACCGCCTCGCGGCGAACCAGAGAGTCGGCATGGCGCAGATACTCCTCCACGGGGAATCCAGGAAGTTCTCCCGGCAGTCGACCGAGCAGGGCGAGCAGCTCGCGCTGAACGACAGCCGGCGCTGTACCCAATGCAGCGACGACGGCGTCCCCGACGCCATCGCCCAGAGCCTGGACAAGATCATAGAGCTGCGCTCGCAGCTTTCCGTCGTCCCGTGCTGTCGCTGTGGCCAGCAAAAGCGGAACGCACCCGCTACCGATGCGATGAGCGAACCTGCTTACCAGTGGCACGTCGATCTTTTCCGCTTCGAGAAGCACGTCGCAGATCTTCTGACTTAAAAGAAACTCCCAAACAGGCGCGCCCGCCTCGGCGTTGGGCGCGCGCTCAACCAGATCCAGCAGCAACTCTGCTCTTCCTTCTCTGCACAATTGAAGCATTGCCGCCCGGACCTGTGGCCCGGTCGCACCTACCTCGATGGAGATCTTTACGACGCGCTCCGGCTCGCAGTCGGTTGGAACGGAGTTGTCTACTTTCGACCCGCCACTCGTGGCGCGACTGGTCGACATGTTCTCTAGCACGGCTCGATATGCTTCCGGGTTGGGATCGTCGAGACTCCAGTCATCCACGAGTCGCCGCATTACATCTCGTACCTGCGGATCAGCCCTCCCTTTGGCTGCGCCTCCGGAAGGGTGGTGCGCCAGCTTCGACAACATGCGCAGCATCGAGTGAGAAACCGTCTGGCCCTCGGCGGTAGATGCGGCCTTGACCAGATCGATCACGGCTTCGACAGTAATGCCTTGAGAAGCGTCGAGCAGGAATTTCCTGCGTTGTGTCTTGTCACCTCCCATCTCGAGCAGCTTTTCCAGCGTCGATTCCTTCAGGGAGCCAACGAGCCGCGAGACGCGACGTTGAAGCCCCGCGGCCTCCGGCCCCTCGGCGGTGCGTAACTCTTCTCCGATCTGAAGCAGGTAACCGACAATGACCTGATCATACGCTTCCTCGCGCTGGTGCTCGTCGATTGCTCGCGCAACCGTGGCCGGCTCGAGGGCCGTGTTTTCGTCGGGCTCTTCCCGCCCGGCAGTGGTTGCGGAGGTATCTGAAACAAGCGCGGCGCGGGCGAGGCCTATCCATAACTGGGTCGCTCGCGAAGATGCCAGTTGATCCGCGCCCGGAGCCTCGCCGCTGCCGTCGTCCTCAATCAGCTGGAGCTTGTCGTACGTGAGCGGAAAGAACTTCACGTGCTCCCAGGCTTCTGTGAGCCGGACCGTGTCGAGTCCAATCGGTTTTTCTGCGCGTGTGGCGTCGACCGCAAGAGAGCCGAGCGCCGCGGCGAGTTCATGCCTTCCTATTCCGCGAAGGAATTTCACCGCGCCCACGTGGTGCTTGTGTAGGCGCTGAGCCAGCTCCTTGAGTACCGGATTTTGCGGGTCGGTTGCCACCCCCTCGATGATCAGCTGCTTGCGCGCAACACCTATCGAGAGTGAATCTCGCTCGTCGACGAAAAGCACTCCCAGGCGGTTCGCCACTCCGTCGATAGCGACGTCGAGCAGTGGATGGTTGCTCGGATAAATAGCGTGCTTGTTGAGTGTGATGGACAATTCGAGCAGAAAATCGGCAAGCTCGCGCGACAGCGTCGCGACCGCGGGTCGAGCGCTGGCAGATCCTGGAGCAGACGAGGCGGGAGGCGTAAATGGGTTCGTCATGTCTGGGGCGTATGGCTATGCCCCGCGCAGCTGGGTAAAAGGTTGAGCCACAATCACTTGATTGACGAGTGAAGCAGTCAATCTCAACATTTTTTGTTGTGCGGCAGCGATCGAAGTTTTGGCGAGAGAGCGTAGCTTTTTAACCATGGATACCGACAACGATCCTGCCCGCTGGCGCCAGCTGTTTTTTCTCTCGCTCGCTGAACTGCTCGGCATGTCATTGTGGTTCGCTGCCAGCGCCGTTACACCCCAGTTGCGAGGGCTCTGGGGGCTCACTACAAGCGAGGCGGCGTGGCTCACCACAGTCGTCCAGTTTGGATTCGTTTGTGGCACAGCGCTCTCCGCCCTTCTCAATCTCGCGGACCTCGTTCCAGCGCGTACACTCTTCAGCGGTTCTGCGCTGCTCGGCGCGGTCGCCAATGCAGCGATCCTGATCGCGCCAGGATATCCCTCGGCGCTCCTCCTCCGGTTCATGACTGGGTTCTTTCTGGCCGGCGTTTATCCCCCCGCAATGAAGATGACCGCCACCTGGTTCAGATCGCAGCGCGGGCTGGCGATTGGCGTGATCGTTGGCGCGTTGACCGTCGGGAAGGCAACGCCATATCTCGTTCGAGCGCTCCCGCGCGTTGGCCTCCGGCCCGTAGTGATGACGTCAAGTGTGGGTGCGCTGATAGCTGCGGCTCTCGTCGCGAGCGCTTACCGTGATGGCCCATTTCCCTTTGCCTCTCGGCCCTTCTCGTGGTCTCACGCAGGCGAGGTCGTTCGGGTCAGGGAATGGCGCCTCGCAACGGCCAGTTATCTTGGGCACATGTTCGAGCTCTACGCGTTCTGGACCTGGATTCCGGCTTTTCTGGGTGCGAGTGTCGCGACTGCCGCGGGTGGCGCAATTCGAGCGCCTCGTTTTATCTCGCTATTGACGTTCACGACTATCGCCATCGGTGGATTTGGTTGTGTCTGGGGCGGACTTTTCGCCGACAAGCGCGGACGCGAGCGACTTGTGACGATTGCACTTTTTGTCAGCGGGTTCTGCTGCGCCGTGAGTGGATTTTTGTTCGGGGCGCCTCTCGGTGTACTTGGCGCCCTCGTCATGACGTGGGGATTTTTTGTCATTGCGGACAGCGCGCAATTCAGCACGCTGGTTACCGAATCAGTTCCGCCGCACGCGGTTGGCACCGCCCTCACTATTCAAACATCCCTCGGCTTCCTGCTGACGATGCTGCCGATGCAAGTCGTTCCTCTTATCGCCCAGCGAGTCGGCTGGCGCTGGGGATTCTCGATTCTCTCGCTCGGCCCTGTTGCCGGCATCGCGGCTATCAGGCGCCTGTCGTCGCTCCGCGCCGGGAGCCAACCGGTCGCTAACTTGTCGCTGGAACCCTAACCCCCCGGAGAACGTCATGTCGTTGCTGAGCGAGTTCAAAGCCTTTCTGCTCAAGCAAAATGTCGTCGCGCTTGCAATCGCAGTGGTCGTGGGTACGGCACTGAACACCCTCGTGAAGGCGCTCGTCGACGACTTCATAATGCCGATCATTCTGGTCGCGGCTCCGGGCGGGGACTGGCAAAAAGCCTCGCTGACGCTCGGACGGGTGAAATTTGGCGTCGGTGATTTCTTGGCGGCGGCAATCAATTTTATCGTCATTGGTTTTGTAGCCTGGCGGATTTCCCGGATCTTCATTCGCCCCGCCAGCGAAGCTCCAACGAGGAACTGTCCCTACTGCAAACTGAGCATGGACGCCGCCGCCACTCGGTGTCCGCACTGCACCAGTCAACTAGCGGCGAGCTGACTAGCTGTTCGACCCGAGGCGAGCCCGGTCCTCACGTAGTTCTTCGGTCCGTTGTTTTTTTTCTCGAACCGGTATATTGGCTGATGCCCACGCCTCCTACCAGCGCGGACTACATGGTGATGATAGAGAGCGCCCCAGAGGCGATCATCGTCCATGCCGCCGGAAAATTCCTGTACGTCAATTCATTTGCTGCCTACCGTCTGGGATTGCCGCTTGAATCCCTCGTTGGCGAGCAGATCATGCAGTTCGTTCATCCCGAATCGCTGGAGCTCGTCGTCGCGAGGCTGAAGCAGCTCGAAACGACTGGGGAAGCCGGACCGCCCGTTGAAGTTCGGTTTGTGTCAAGCAACGGCACGGTCATCCCGACGGAAGTGGTTTCGGTTCCCATCGTGTTTCGCGGCGAGCCGGCCATACTCGGCCTTATAAGGGATATCAGTAAGCGAGCGGAGGCTGAAAGAGCGCTTCGGGAGAGTGAAGAGCGCTTTGGAAATGCTTTCCGTTACTCGCCCCATGGTATGGCTTTCGTCGGCCTTGATGGCCGATGGTTACGCGCGAACAAGTCAATGTGCAATATCCTCGGCTACTCGGAAGAAGAACTCCGCACTCTCAGCTTTCAGACCGTCACGCATCCCGAGGATGTGGAGGAAGATCTTCGCCAGCTGAAACTGCTGACGACGGGCGAGATCAGCACGTATAACCGGATCAAGCGCTACTACCGCAAAGATGGGCGCCTGATCTGGGTCGCACTGGCGGTTTCTGCCGTGCACAATTCAGCGGGCGAGCCGATCTACTTTATCGGTCAGGTTCAGGATATCACTGTGCAGCGGGAGATGGAGGAGGAGTGGGCGCGTAGTCAGCGGCTAACTGGCATTGCAGAGACAACGGTCGCGGTGGCGCACGAGCTGAATAATGTCCTGACTGTGCTGGTGATGAACGCCGAGCTGCTCGCCCACGACGCAACGCCCGAAGAGATTCCGGACATCGCAGCGGAGATCTTATCCGCTTCGAACAGAATTTCCGCGACGGTGCAAAGACTGCGCAACGTCGGCGAAGTCAAATCGGTGGAGTACGTCGGTGACCGGAAAATGATCGACCTGTCCGGTCGTGGCCCGAAAACCCGAGGGCCGGATTAAGCGTCCGGTCAAACGCCGCTAGGATAGGTTTCGGGTGCTTCGGCCCCGACCCAGCGTTCCGGTTTCTCCAGCGGTTCGAGCGCTTGCGTCCGGTCAAAATGATAAATCGCGTCGAATTGCGCCCGAATGTCAGCCAGGAAGTAATGACTGACCCTCTCCGTGTCAGGACGATAAATGACCCCGATCGCTCGTTCCAGCAGCGGTTCCGTGAAGGGCGGCTCGTCGCTCCGGACGTTGGCAAGGTCCAGGAAAAAGCTTGGGACGCCGAGATCGTGGAAGGCGCTCTCATAGCTGCCGGATAAGCCGGGTCTGACCCTTTTGCGTTCTCCCGGCTCATCCCAGTTCGAGGCCGCGGTGACGCTCCCGGCGTAGGTCGTAAACCCGACGAGCACTGCGTCTTCGTATTTCTGCCGGATCAACTGGCCGAGATTCAGCTCGCCCTGCCTGCCCATTTCTGTCGCCCGCGCGTCGCCGAGGTGGGAGTTGTGCGCCCACACCACTATTTTGGGCTCCAGTCCACGGCGCTCGAGATGTGACACCAGCGCATCAACCGTTTCTGCCATGTGAGTGTCGCGCAGATTCCAGGAGGAATGCCGTCCGCGGAACATCGAGCGGTAATATTCCTCGGCGTTCCTGACCAGGCGCGCGTTCTGTTCAGCGGCAAAGAAATCGTCGCTGCCGGCCCGGGTCAGATACTCGACACCGCGTCTCCGCATCTCGACCAGCTGGCTGATCGCTTCGTCTTCGCATGACCTGGACAGGTCGAAGCTCGCCGCGTAGCCATATGCCTGGCTATCCTCGCCGAAGTCCTCGAAACACCCGTAGCGGTACCGCGCACGCTTCGCGGCTTCCGGGTCGACGCGGTCGAGGTATTCGACGACGGCTTCGATTGAGCTGAAAAGGCTGTAAAGGTCGAGACCGAACCATCCGACCCTATTGGCCTTCTCGCGTCGAGAGTTGGTATCACGAAGCCAGTCGACGAACTCGAGCACTACCGTATTCCGCCACATCCACGTTGGGAAGCGCTCGAACCCGCTCAAAGCCGCATTGGCGTCCGGATCTTCGCCTTCACCTCGCACGTAACTGTTGACACGGTAAGCGTCCGGCCAGTCCGCCTCTACCGCCACCGCGGCAAATCCCTTCTCGACGATCAATCTTTTCGTGATCGCCGCTCGTTGATGGTAAAAATCGTGGGTGCCGTGCGAACTTTCGCCGAGCAACACGAAACGCGCGTCACCAACGCGGTCGAGGAGCGCCGAGTGATCGTCGGCATTTCCCGTGAGTGGACGGATCATGGATCTCAGGTCGGCCGCCGTCATCACCCCCCGCTTCCGCAACGTATGCACCATTCGTTAGCCCTCTGGTCATCCTTTCGGGGCTCGGCACAAAACTCGCGCTAGGGTGATATCAAAGCATGCGAGCAGCCGTGGTCACGAAGGACGAAAAGCCGATCGACATAAGACCGGCGATCGAAAGCGACGCGAAGATTCCTGACACCGCGTTTCGGGATGCTATTCCCAAGATTCCACGCGGTGAAGAGATCTTCATGCGCTGCTTCGCCGTCGTCGCATGGGTGTACGGCCTGTACTGGGTCATTTGGCGCTGGACCGAATCGCTGAATCCAAACGCCCTGATTTTCTCGATCGTGCTGATCCTCGCAGAGACGTATGGTTTGATGAACTCTCTGCTCCTGATCGCCACTGTCTGGAAGCTCAAATATCGGGAGCCTCCTCCCGCGCCGGTGGGTCTGAGTGTCGACGTTTTTATTACTTGCTACGACGAGCCTCTGGAGGTACTGCGGCGAACGGCGATCGGGGCGCGGGCGATCCGGTATCCTCACAAGACCCACATGCTCGATGATGGGAAGCGCGAGGAAGTGAAAGCGATGGCCGAGGCGCTCGGAATCGGGTACATCCGAAGGGAAGGCAACCAGAACGCCAAGGCCGGAAATCTCAACAACGCGTTCAAGGTTACGAAAGGAGAATTCATCCTCCAGCTGGACGCCGACCACGTCCCGCTGCCAAACATCCTCGACCGCCTGCTCGGATATTTCGGGGACTCGCGGGTGGCTTTTGCGCAGTCGCCGCAGGACTTTTACAACACCGATTCCTTCACCCACGTTATCAACCAAGAAGGCCGGAGCTTGTGGGAAGAGAACCGCATCTTCTTCTCCTTACTCCAGCCCGGGAAAGACACGTGGAACTCGGCGTTCTTCTGCGGCAGCTGTGGCGTGTTGAGGCGAAAGGCGTTCGAGGAGATCGGAGGCTTTTCAACGAAGACCGTGACCGAGGATATGGAGACTTCGCTCGTTCTCCACGGTCGGGGCTGGAGGTCGGTATATCACGGCGAGACACTCGCGTACGGTTTGGCTCCGTCCTCCGCGCTTGCCTACCACGTGCAGCGGCTGCGGTGGGGGCAGGGATCGATGCAGATCCTGCGCAAGCTCAATCCACTGATCTATCCCGGGCTTAGCCTTCCACAGCGGCTGTCTTATTTCGCTTCGACGTCGACGTATTTGGAAGGCGTTCAGAAACTGACCTTCTATCTCGCCCCCGTCATTTTCTTCCTCTTTGGCTGGCTGCCGGTAAATGCCACCAATGCGCAGCTCGTTACGCGTCTGATCCCGTACGTGCTGCTCAGCATCATTTCATTCGAGCTAATGTCGCGCGGCACTGGCTGGATTCTGATATCCGAGCGCTACATGATGGCGAAGTTCTGGACGTACATCCGCACCTACAGGGGGTTTTTCACCACCAAGCCCCTGCGTTTCAACGTCACGCCGAAAGGCAGCAGTGATGTTCCGTTCCAGACGTACGCGCCCCAGCTATTCCTACTCATCGTGTCGGCGCTCTCAATCATCTGGGCTACTTTCGCCAGCCATTACGGGTGGGTGAACTATCACGCGGCGGGCTGGTCATCGCTCGCCTTCTGGCTCAATGGATTTTGGATCGGCTGGAACATTTACTTCGCCGGCTTCGTGGTGCTCCAGAGCCGCGCGTCCAAGCAGCAGCGAGTTGACCACCGGTTTCTCGACGCATTCCCGATCATCGTCGCGGCCACTGACAAGGACGGGAAGCAGCGACGCGATCTTCTTGCGCTCACCCAGGACATCAATCCGTCCGGCCTCGCGTTTCGCGCATCCTTCGAGCTGCCCGCTGGTACCAGAGTGGAAATGCCGTTGCCGCTGGCGTCCGGCACGTATAACGTGAGCGGCACGGTGATGCACGTCGAGAGGGGGATGACCGGCCGAGACGTCATCTTCACTCACGGCATTCAATTCTCGGATCTTCCCATCGAGACACGCGACGCGATCGAGTTACACTGCACACACCACGCGGTGCCGATGTGGCGGCTCCAATATCGGCAGTCAGTGAGTCTCCTCGGGAAGGCAGTGGAAATGTTCGCCAACATCCGCGGCGAGCGCCGGTACTACGTGCAGCTGCCCGCGCGGGTAGTGATAGAGGGTGCCGAGGGCGAGCTGCCCTCAGAAGGTCTGGCGCTGCTCGAGGATGTGAGTGCACGTGGCGCTCGGCTACTCATGGAAGTGCCGGTTCCTCCGAACCGATTGGTGACTTTTGACGTTCCGGGTACTTCGTTCTCCGGCAACGGTCGCGTGGTTTTCAACCGAGCGCTCGAATCGCCCATGAAGGTCCGGTTCGTGGTTGGGCTCGGGAGACAAGCACGTGAATCAAGGCTCCGGACCTGGACGCGAGAGTGGCGAAGCCTCACGCTGCCCACCGCTGAACAGGAAGCGAGCCGCTGAACATCTAGCTCGAAAAAACGTGTGCTCGTACATTAGGCCGCGATGCTGAAGCCTGATGATGCACCCCTCGTCGGTCGGGACGCGGAGCTCAAGCTTCTTGCAAAAACGCTCGACGATGCTGCCAACGGCGCGGGACGATCTGTTTTTGTCGTGGGCGAGGGCGGAATCGGAAAAACCCGCCTCGCGAGCGCCATCTCCGACCGTGCAGCCAAGCGCGGGTTCAGGGTGGCAACGGGACGCGCATACCCGGTGGAGACGGGCGTTCCATATGCTGTCTTCGCGGATGCTCTGCTGCCGGTACTGCGCTCACTCGAGCCCGGGTCTCTTTCGGTTCTAACTCGCGGCGGTGCCGCGGAGCTCGCCCACCTTTTTCCCAACCTCGGTCTAACCAGCGATCGTCAGCGCCCAGCAGCGGATGGAGATCCGTCCGAGATCAAGGCGAGACTACTCTGGAACTTCACCCAGTTCCTGGCTCGGTTGGGTGCAAAGCAGCCGCTGCTTATCGTCCTCGAAAATCTCCAATGGGCCGACGCCTCTTCGCTCGAATTGTTTCATTTCGTCGCGCGGCAGATCGAGGCCCAAAAAATTGTGCTGCTCGGCACTTACAACGAGGCGGAGCGCGACGCGAATCCCATTCTCCGGGCCAGCGAGCAGTCCCTGCAGCGGCTCGGCGTTCTTACGGTTCACCGACTGTCTCCGCTTGGCAAGCACGAGGTCGAGGAGTTGGTTCATGACACATTCGAAATCGACAAAACAGTTGCGCGCCATTTTACGGAGCTGTTGTACGGGTGGACCCGGGGCAATCCTTTTTTCGTCGAGGAAACTCTCAAGTCACTGGTCGACTCCGGAGCCTTGACGAAGAAAGAAGGTCGTTGGACAGGATGGGAGATGGAGACGCTTCATCTTCCGACTACGATCCGAGATGTGGTCAAGGCGCGAGTGGACCGCCTCTCCCCCGACGCCCGAACTCTCGCAAATCTTGCCGCGGTTATCGGCACGCGAGCAGAGTATGATACGCTGGAGAGGGTTTCGGGGTTGTCAAAACCCGACCTCGTTTCCGCACTCGACGAATTGGTGCAGCAAAGGGTGCTTGTAGAAACTGGAAACGTCGATGCCATCAGCTACGACTTTTCACATCCTCTGCTTCAACAAGTTCTCTATTCTGCACTCGGGCAGGCGCGCGCGAGACTGCTTCATGGAACCATTGCGGAGGCGCTCGAAGATCTTTACGGACCGGATGCGCTTGCCCACGCAGACGAGCTCGCGGTTCATTTCGGCCGGGCACATTCCCCGTCTCTCGCCCAAAAGGCTGTCGTCTACCTCAGCGCGGCCGGCCGTTCAGCCCTCGACAAGTATGCCAACCGTGAAGCGGCCAACTACCTGGCCGCGGCGTTGGAGCATCTGGATCGAGACCCCGGGAGCGCCGGAGCCGCCCGCGGGGAAATACTCATCACGTTGGCGAGAACCCGACAGCGCCTCGGCGAGTATGAGTCCGCGATGGGACTGTGGTCACGCGCGCGAGAAGAAGTCATCGCCAGCGACGACGACGCGGGCCTCGCCGACATAGAGCACAGAATGGGGCTGGCGTGTTACTGGAGTGGAAAATACGCCGAAGCTCTCGGCCATTACGACTCAGGACTGAAGGCCGCGGAAAGCTCCGACAATCCAGCGATAGTTGTCAGACTCAGATTGGCCAGGGGAATTTGCCTGCAGGACCTCGGAAGGTTGACCGAGGCGCAGTCTGAAGTGGAAGCCGCGCTGGCAGCGGCGGGCAAAGGCGGAATTGAGAACAAAGCGCTTCTTTCCCGCGCTCATCGCGCCTTGCTACTGCTTTACGCGTGGACAGGTCCGTTGGACCTCGCACGAGTGCATGGACTGCAGGCGATCGAGCACGCGGAGGCAGCGGGACAAACTATGCTCGAGTGGACAGCGCACTGGGGTATGGCGCTCCTGGCGGGAGTGTCCGGTGACGCAGCGGCGGTCGTGCGACACCTCGCTGCCGCCGACCGTCTAGCCGAGCAGATGCGATCGCCCATTCTGCCGCTTTGGTCAGCGGAGCTGGCAGTGCAGTACTACTCGGGAATAGGAGAGTGGGAGTCCGCTCTCGAGACCGCCGAACGCACGATCACTCAGGCGAGGAGCCTGAATCAGCGGACACTCTTGCCGCGACTCTACGTGTGGTCGGGGCTGATTTATCTCTGGCGTGGGGCCGACGAAAAAGCAAAAGAGTACTTTGATCTCGCCTGGAAGCTTTCCGGCGGGGACGAGACGGGTGCCGGTGAATCAGGTGATCGTGCCCTCGACATTCCTTCGATCGTGCCCGCGCACCTGGGCTTATCAGCCTATTATATGGCCAACGGTGACGCTGCCGAAGCAATTCGAATCGGGGAAGCCGGTCTCGAGATCGCGGATCGCACCGGATATGTCGTCTGGTCGCTGCAATGGCTGTTGCCGATGATCGGAGAAGCAGCGTTGTTTGCCCGGGACTTCGACCGGGCCGCGCGGCATTCCGCGCGGATGCGTCGCGACGCCACGCGGCTTCACCACAAGCTCGGGCTGGCGTTCGCCGACGGATGCGACGGGCTGCTTCTGAGATTTCGCGACCGAAAGCCAGCACAGGCGATCGAGCTGCTGCAGTCTTCAATCGACCAGCTCGAGGCAATTCCTTTTCCTCCCCAGGCCGCGCGCATCAGACGACGTCTCGCTGGTGCCCTGCTGGAGATAGGCGACCGTGAAGGCGCAATGCGGGAGCTTCGCAAAGCACACGATGTGTTCGCGCGACTCGGCGCCACCGTGGAACTGGATGGAACGCGCGAGGAGATTCGCCAGTTGGGTGTCCGACCACCGCCCCGATCGATTACGGCTGGTGCGGCTGGTCTCACCGGCCGCGAGATGGAAATCGCGCGCATGGTGGCAGTGAGAAAGTCGAACAAGGAAATCGGCGGCGCTCTCCAGATTTCCGCGCGCACCGTCAGCACGCATCTCTCCAATATTTTCGTCAAGCTGAGCGTCGGCTCGCGAGGAGAGCTCGCGGATTTCGTCCGCCAGAATGGCCTGCTCGACGGGTAGGTCGCCGACACCACTAAATTTGCGGGGATGATAGAAGACATTCTCGCGGACATAGAAGCAGACACCTCGCTCGCGGTTGGGACGCAGTTCGCCGGCGTCACCGCCCGATACCTCACCGCCACTCGGGCCGCTCAGGGACAGGTATCAACATCCTTCGACGCCGATGAACTCGCCGCTCGCTTCCGCGAGGAGATGCCCTCGCACGGCCAGCCAGTAAGCGAGATCATCGAACGCCTCGAGCGTCAGGTGCTCGCGGACGCGAACAAGTACTACCATCCGATGTACATGGGTCACCAGACGTCGGCGCCGCTCCCGGTCGGCATCTGGATGGAGAGCGTCATCGGCGCGCTCAACCAGTCGCTGGCCGTTTGGGAGATGTCTCCGACTGCAACAGTGATCGAGCACCAGATCGTCCGGTGGCTGAGCGCCCTCGCAGGGTACAAAGAAGGGTCGGGCGGTACGCTGACGTCGGGCGGCACGGAGGCCAACTTTACTGCGATGCTCGCGGCCCGGAACGCGGCCCTCCCGGACGCGTGGGAAAACGGTGTCGGCGCAGACCCACCGTTCGTGATCTACGGCGAGCACGCACACTACGCCGTCACTCGCGCCATCGGTCAGCTGGGGCTCGGCAGGAAGCGGGGAATCTCCATCGCGTCGCGCGATTACAGAATGGATACCGGTCTGCTTATCTCGACGCTGGATGATCTCCGCCGTCAAAAAAAGAAGGTCATGGCGGTGGTCGCGACCGCGGGTACGACGGCCACCGGCTCGTTCGACGATCTCGAGACAATCGGGTCGGCCTGCGAGGAGCGCGGCCTCTGGCTCCACGTCGATGGGGCTCACGGGGCAAGCGCTCTGCTGTCGGCGCGTCCACCGCGAGCCCTCAACGGCTTGCGGCACTCGCGTTCGCTCGCGTGGGATCCACACAAGGGAATGCTGCTGCCACTCGCTGCCGGAATGGTGATGACGCGCGACGAAGCCGATCTGGAAAGAGCTTTCGCCCAACAGGCTCCTTACTTGTTTCACTCCGGGAAGTCCGAGCGGATACTGGATCAGGGAATTCGCAGCTTCCAATGCTCGCGCCGCGCGGATGTACTCAAGCTATGGTTCGCGATACAGCGGCACGGCTCGACTGGCCTGGGCCAGCTTTACGATCACCTTTGCCGGACGGCAAGGCTCCTGTTCGAGGCCATCGAAGAACGCGACGACTTTGAGAATCTGCACGTCCCCGAATCCAACATTCTCTGTTTTCGTTATCTGGGCGCGGGCGGAAAGACTAGTCGAGACAAGAGCTCCACTGGACGTCGCGACCAGATTGACGCGCTCAATCGCGAGCTACGCGCGCGCTATAACCGCGAGGGAAGTGGTTGGATCACGGCTACGATCCTCGACGGCAGACCGGTGTTGCGCGTAACGATGATGAATGTCCGTACTAATGCCGACCACGTCGCGGCACTGCTGAATGGTCTGGTAGAAAAAGCAAACGAACTGACGCGCTAAGCTCCGAACTCTACGCCGTGCCTTTCGCGACCAACCCAGGCGATGATAGCGGCCGTAGAAAAAACAGTCAGCGCCACGATGGCCATCGAATGGGCGTAACTCGTGCGCGCCGCGAATAGTGCTTCGAGATACGCGACCGAGCTCGCGATAAGTACGCCGCACTGGTAGGCGAATCCGGGCAGAAATCCACGCACGTTATCGGGTGAAAGCTCGGTAATGTGCGCAGGGATCACTCCCCATGCCCCTTGCACCATGAACTGCATGGCGAACGCTCCGATCACGAGACCCACGACCGAAGGCGAAAACGCCCACAGCGGAATCATAGCGATCGCAAGAATCAGGGCGAGCACGATGGAACGCCGTCGGCCGATCCTGTCGGACAGATAGCCGAAGCCCAGTCCGCCAAGGATGGCGCCAATCATCGAAAATGCAGTGAGGGCGGCTCGCTTTTGCGGGGAGAATCCCCAATCCCGCTGCAAAAAAGTTGGATACATGTCCTGCGTTCCATGAGACACGAAATTCATCCCCGCCATCAAGAGCGTGAGATAGATGAAGAGCTTCCAGTGCGACGCTATCCCGCGCCCGAGACTCCCCCAGTCCCTGTGACGCGTTCGTTGCCAGACTTCAGATTCCTCGACGCGGTAGCGAACGAACAGTGCGAGAAGCGCGGGCACTCCGCCGATGAAGAACATCGGACGCCAACCCCACCGCGGAAACACGAAGAAATAGCATACCGCGGCGAGCAGATAACCGGTGGCATAGCCCTCCTGCAATAGACCGGACAATACGCCCCGCCGCCCTCGCGGTGCTTTTTCCATGGCGAGTGACGCGCCTACGCCCCATTCGCCTCCCATCCCGATGCCAAACAACGCGCGCAGGATGAAGAACGTGGTGTAATTGGGCGCGAACCCGGAGAGGACCTCTATGATGGAGAAGAAGACGAGATCGATCATCAGTGGCAGCTTCCGTCCGTACCGATCGGCCATCAGTCCGAAGATGAATGCTCCGACCGGCCGGAAGGCGAGTGTGATCGTGATGGTAAGCGCGAGCTGCGCGTCCGTTTTGTTGAATTCTTTCGCGATCGCGGTCAGTGCGAACACGACCAGGAAGAAATCGAACGCGTCGAGGGTCCAACCGAGGAAGCTGGCAAGAACGGCGGACCGGTGTCCCCGCGGCGCCACCGCCGATACGGAAGCAGCCGAGATCGCGTCGGAGGTTTTCATGCGCCAATATGTGGGAACCGGGAAGGGACGGGAAAGAGCGGCTCGAAACTGGCCAGGCTATTGTAAGAAGATGCGAAGACTTCTCGTTCTCCTCGTCCTCGCGTTCGGCAGCGCGTGCGCGGCGCCGGGTCCCCCGGCCAGGGGCTCGGTCGCTGCTCCGCTTCCCGTAAACACCGCCGAGACCGCAGTGGCGCCGGACGCGATGGCGGACAGCATGCTCACCGACGTACGGTCCCTCGATTCATCTATCGTCGTGGACATGCGATATGCGACGCGCAGCAACTTCACTGGAGAGCCATTGCCTGGCTATCTCGCCAACCGTGCGTTGCTGAGAAAGGAAGCGGCCATCCGACTGGCGGGCGTACAGAGCGATCTGCGACCGCAGGGCTTGGGGTTGAAAGTTTTCGACTCGTACCGGCCGGTTCGTGCAACTCTGGCTATGGTCGATTGGACGGCACGCGTGAAACGGCCGGATCTGCTTGCCGATGGTTATATAGCGAGCCGATCCCGCCATAATCTTGGCTTGGCCATCGACCTCAGTCTGATCGACCTCGCGACAGGCAACGAGCTGGAGATGGGCACATCCTTCGACACGTTCTCGGCGGCGGCGCACACGGCGAATGCAAACGGCGTGGCCGCGGTGAACCGCCAGAGGCTGAAATCAGCAATGGAGCGCAGGGGGTTTGCGA
>JBHEME010000014.1:0-61109 GCA_046262755.1 Gemmatimonadaceae bacterium
TCGCGTTGCCGGGGCACCTGCATCGCTCCTGGGAGCGCGACATCGAACTAACGCTTGGCCTCCAGCCCGATCACGTCTCGCTATACGGCCTGACTATCGAGTCGCACACCCCGCTTTCGCGCTGGGCGGATCGTGGATCCGTTGTGGAAGGAACCGAGGAGCGTTACGAAGAGGAGTTTCTCTACGCCCACGACGCCATGTCTGCCGCTGGTTTCGAACACTACGAGGTCTCCAACTTTGCGCGACCGGGCCAGGCCTCCCGGCACAACTCGGTGTATTGGACAGGATCTCCGTACGCCGCCGCCGGCCCATCCGCGCACTCATTTGATGGCGCGACCCGTCGGTGGAATGTTCCGATGTACTCTGAGTGGATTCGACGTCTCGCGTCCAACGAGAATGTGATAGGAGGCGAGGAGGTGCTGACCGAAGAGAACCGCGATGCCGAGGAGGTCTATCTGGGGTTACGGACGAGGCGGGGTTTGGCGATCGGCGATAGGGAGCTCGAACGCGCGGAGAAATGGGTCGCATCCGGGTGGGCAGCGGTCACGGAAAACTCATTGGCGCGAACAACGGATTTTTCCGCGAACCGGTTGAACCACTTTGACTCAGCCGAGCCGAACCAGATTGATTCCGTGAACCGGGCGGTGGGCGGTCCGCACCGACTCACGCTCACCCCGATGGGTTGGCTGCGGCTGGACAGCCTCGCCGCCGATCTCAGCGCCGCGCGGTCCAGAAATCACACAACACTACTAAGCCCAACCCCAAGTCACTGTTATATTTGAGGCTATGTCACTCCCGGGTCTGAACGAGCGCGAACGGCGGATTCTCGAAGCCGTTATTCAGACGTATGTCGAGACGGCTCAACCGGCCGGGTCGCGTAGCCTGGCCCACAAATTCGGCCTCGGCGTTTCCCCGGCGACGATTCGAAACACGATGAGCGATCTCGAGGAAAAGGGCTATTTGTATCACCCGCACGCATCCGCGGGACGTGTCCCCACAGATGTCGCGTATCGCGTTTACGTCGATTCACTGATTCCCGTTCGTCCGCCCGGTGCGAACGAACGCCGTCGACTCAGTGCGCAGATCACTTCAGGCGGCTCCGCGGTCGAAGCTATTCTGCGTCGCGCTGCCCAGAGCCTCGGCATTATCACACAAGAGCTCGGTATTGCGCTGGGTCCGCGACTCGACGACGCCGTGCTCGAGCGCGTCGAGCTCATTCGGCTGTCATCGGATCGCTTGCTTGTGGCGCTGACACTTTCGGCGGGGGCGGTCCGAACGATCTTCGTCGACGTCCGTGGAGAGATCGCTGATGCGGCGATCGCCGAAGTTACCCGCGTTCTCAACGACAGACTCGCCGGCCTTACGCTGCGGCAGATTCGATCTTCCCTTGGCGACAGGCTCCGCGACAGCGCGCCGACGCGCGATGCGACCGAGCTACTGAATGTCTTTATCGAGGAAGGTGACCAGCTTTTCGATAATGCGTTGGAGTCAAACGACGACACCGTTTTGCTTGGACAAGCATCGGTTCTCGCCGAACAGCCGGAGTTTGCGAGCATCGACAACATGCGGAAGCTGGTCGCGTTGACCGAAACTAGAGAGAAACTAGGCGAGCTCCTCCGTCGTCGTAGCGATAACAAGGGCGTGTCGATCACTATCGGCAACGAGCACAATGACCCGCGGCTGGCGAGCTTCACGGTGGTGACTGCGTCGTACCACGCCGGTCCGTTGAGTGGTGTGATTGGCGTGATCGGACCAACGCGGATGCCTTACGACAAGGTGATATCGCTCGTGACGCACACTTCTGAATTGGTTACAGATCTGTTGAAGGAGAATTCCAGGAACCATGGCTGATTTTTATCAGACGCTGGGCGTTGCGCGCAGCGCCAGCGATGAAGAAATAAAAAAGGCGTACCGCAAGCTGGCGATGACGTACCATCCGGATCGCAACAACGGCGCAAAGGACGCCGAGGAGAAGTTCAAGGCGATTACCGAGGCGTACGACGTGTTGCGCGACCCGGACAAGCGCGCGCTCTACGATCGCTACGGTGAGGCCGGCCTGCGTGGCGGCGCGGGCGGATTCCACCACGTCGATCTCTCCGAAGCGCTGAGCATTTTCATGCGCGACCTGGGCGGACTCGGTGGCTTCGGTGACTTGTTCGGAGGCGCCGCTTCTCGCGGGTCGGGTCCCCGCTCGGGCACGGATATCAAGCTGGCGATGCCGATGACGCTCGTCGAAGTCGCGACCGGTGCCGAGAAAACTGTTACCGTGCGTCTCCTGGAGCCGTGCGATCGCTGCGAAGGCAGAGGGTCGGAGCCGGGAACATCGGTCACCACGTGCACGACCTGCAATGGCAGTGGCGAAGTGCGGCGCGCGCAGCGCTCCTTCTTCGGCCAGGTCGTCAGCGTCGCCCCGTGCCCGACCTGCTCGGGTGAGGGCACGATCATCGCTTCGCCGTGCAAGAAATGTCGTGGCGAAGGCAGAACGCGTGGTGAGAAGCAGATACTCGTGCGAATTCCCGCTGGTGTTGCGACTGGTCAGTACATGACGATGCGCGGCGTCGGCAACGTCGGACCGAGAGGCGGCCCGCGCGGCGACATACTCGTCGTGTTCGAGGTCGAGGAAGATCCGCGGTTCGAGCGCGATGGGGAGGATATCTACTGCGAGGTTTTGGTGACATATCCCCAGCTCGCGCTCGGCGCCGACGTCGAAGTGCCGATGGTGGTGGGCAGCGTGAAGCTGAACGTGCCGCCGGGAACACAGAGCGGACAGATTTTCAACCTGCGCGGTCGCGGCCTGCCGAGGATCAATTCCAGTACGACCGGCGACCTGCACGTGAGACTGCAGCTGTGGACTCCGGAGACTCTCAGCGAGGAAGAGAGCGCCATCATTCGCCGTCTCGGCGAGATGCAAACTGTGCCTGCCAATCGATCGAAAGGCCTCTGGTCCAAGATCAAGGAATCTTTGGGCGCGTGAGCTGGATCGCGCTGCGAGTGACTCCGGAGTCGAATCGTGACGGAGTCATCGCTGCGCTGTTCGAGGCGGGGTCTCAGGGAGTTCACGAAGATGGTCGCGCCGTCATAACGCACTTTCCTGCCGACGCGCGGATAATCGAAATACAGAGGGCGGTAAAGAGAGCGGATCCTCGCGCGGACATAGCGGTCGCCGAGGCGCCGGAGGTCGATTACTCCGAATGGCGGGCGGCGGTGGGTGCGCATCGCGTTGGGGGCCTCGTGATAGCGCCTCCCTGGCTCGCGTCTGATTTTGATGCGGAGACGGCAGTGATAGTCGACCCGGCGATGGCGTTTGGGACGGGGGAGCATCCGACCACGCGCGGCGTCATGCGATTGATGGAGGGAGTGATTCGCGCCGGCGATATCGTCGCGGATCTGGGAGCGGGAAGTGCAGTTCTTTCGATCGCCGCCGCGAAGATGGGCGCTGCTCGAGTCACGGCGGTGGAGCTCGATCATGACTCAATCGGCAACGCCGAAGAAAATATTCGTGTCAACGGAGTTGACGAGTCTGTCGACGTAATCGAGGGTGACGCCGCGCTACTGCTCCCTCTTCTTGCGCCGGTGCGAGTGGTGCTCGCGAACATTCTCTCGTCGGTTCTGATTCCAATGCTGCCGGCAATTCACGCGACGCTAACGCCCGACGGACAGGCGATTCTCAGCGGAATGATTATCGACGAGCGCGCCGAGATGGTGTCCGCGCTCGAGGCCAATCAGTTCGTGATCGAACGCGAAGACACGGAGGACGTGTGGTGGAGCGTACAAATGGCGCTCCCGTAGCGACCTTCTTCGCCAACGATCGGCTCACTGCGGGCGGCACGGTGACGTTGTCGGAGGAAGCCGCTCACCACATCCGGGTCGCGCGGGTCGGGATCGGCGAGTGCGTGGCGCTGCGTGACGGTGCGGGGACGGCCGCGCTCGGCACCCTCGTCAAAGTTTCCAGAAGTTCGGCGCTTGTCGATGTGATCGAGGTCAGCGAGATGGTAAGGCCCGCCGCGATTCACCTTCTCGCGCCCGTGGCTGACAAGGATCGCATGCTGTGGCTGGCGGAGAAGGCGACAGAGCTCGGCGTTGCGAGCTGGCGTCCCGTGATCTGGCGACGATCGAAGAGCGTTTCACCCCGGGGCGAGGGGTCGATGTTTCAGGCCAAAGTCCGCGCGAGGATGGCGTCAGCTCTGGTGCAAAGTGGTAATGCGTGGCTGCCGGATGTCTTTCCCGAGGCAAGCATCGACCGCGCGGTGGCAGCCGCACCACTAGGTACCCGCCTTTTATTGGTGAAGGACGGCGAGCCAATCGCCGGCGTGCCTATGCGCGCGCCAATCACGATTGCTCTCGGACCGGAAGGCGGGATGGAGCAATCCGAGCGCGACGTCTTCATCGGCGCCGCGTTTCTCCCTGTAAAGCTTGGTGAGAGCACGCTACGTTTTGAGACGGCCGGTGTCGCCGCCGTGGCAATCGCCGGCGCGTCGCTCGTACTCTCCAGACAATCGAATGGCTGAACCCTGCATCTTCTGTAAGATCGCGCGCGGTGAGATCCACGCGAACATGGTAATGAACAGCAAGGAGATCGCCGCCTTCCGGGATCTCAATCCGCAGGCGCCGACTCACATTCTCGTCATTCCGAAGAAGCACGTTGGATCGTTGGATGACGCAGCGGATTCAAAGTTGCTCGGTGAGATGTTGTCTCTCGCCGCAGCCATTGCTCGACAGGAGAAAATCGCGAGATCCGGATATCGTGTGGTGATCAACACCGGTGCTGACGGGGGTCAGAGCGTTTCGCATCTGCACCTGCATGTGCTTGGCGGGCGGGCGATGAGCTGGCCGCCAGGCTAGCGGTCCCGCCTCGGGCTCGCTGCGACTGGCATCGCTGTCTGGGTCGGCGAGGGTGTCCGCTTCGGCTCCGGGCTCTCGCGAACCAGAGGTCCACGAACCCCGCTTGTGGATCGGCCCTCGTTCCATCCAAATGCTCATACGAGGTTATGGTCGCTCGTGGGTCGTCGCCTGCGCGGACACCCTCGCCTCCCATATGGCGTCGCAACTGCAGCGGCCCGAAGCGCCCCATCATCAGCGCGTGCTGCGTCCCCCCCCTTGTTCGGGGACGCCGAGCTTCGCTCGGCCCGCTGTCGCGGGTCGAAGTCGGCGGCCCAGTGATGAAGCAAATCTGCCGCGGTTTGGTGTGAGGCGGCGCAAGGAGGCCCGTATTTAACCCGCCTCGAGGGAAGTCGGAGGGGGTCCTCGCAGGCGACGACCCACGAGCGATCCTGAACGCTTACACAATTTCGGATGGAAGTAATCCCGATTCACAACCGGTGGTGGGGACCTCGGGGTCGCGAGAGCCCGGAGCCGAAGAGGACCCCCTCCGACGTACCGTCACCGACGTCCGGCGAACCCAGGCTCAAATCCGCAACCTCACACCAAAACAGGAGCGCGATTTGCTTGACCCAACCCTGTGCGCCACCTAAGTTTAGCGGTCTATACACAAGCCGGCGCCGCAAACGCCACTAAGGGGGGAAGTAGAATTTGTCGGAAGTCATAATCCATGACGACGAGAACTTCGAGCGCGCACTCAAGCGCTTCAAGAAGAAGTGCGAGAAGGCGGGCATCCTCTCCGATCTCCGCAAGCATCGCCACTACGAAAAGCCGAGCGAGCGCAGAAAGCGCAAGCTGAACACGGCGATGCGCAAAAACCGCCGCACCCGCCACGCCTAGGGAATGTCAGAGCTGCTCGCTCGACTCCAGGGCGATCTCAACTCGGCACGGAAATCCCAGGACAAGCCGGCAACGCTCCTCCTCAGTACCGTCCTCTCCGAAGTAAAGAACAAAAAGATCGAGCTGAGGCGCGAGCCCGCCGATGCCGAAGTCATTGACGTTCTTCGCAAGTCGATCAAGCGCCGCCGCGAATCCGCCGAGATGTACACCAAGGGTGATCGCAAAGACTTGGCTGACAAGGAAACGAGCGAGGCGGCTGCCCTGGAGAAATACCTTCCGGCTCAGGTGAGCGACGACGAGCTGCGCACCGCGATCCGCGCCGCTATTGCCGGCGGCGCGAAGCAGATCGGCGCGGTGATGGGAAAAGTCCTTCCCCAGTTCAAGGGCCGAGCGGACGGCAGTACCATCAACGCCATCGCCCGCGAGGAGCTGGCGAAGTCGGGCTGATAGGGACTCTGCGGACGCGGCCGAGGTTGGGCTAACGCCAGTATGCAAGCTCCCTGGGCTTGAGCACGGTTAGCTGACAGCTCGCTGCTTCAGTTTGTGGATGCCGGACGAAGCGCAGTGATCCGTACCAGGGGTTCCATGAATTCGCACGCGCTCAACGTCATTGAATTTCCCCGCACCCTCGCGCTGATCGCGGAGAGGGCGACGTCGGCATTGGGCGGCGAACGAGTGCGGACCCTGATGCCAATGACGGACATTGCCGCCATCGAACGGGAGCACACTCGCGTTGCGGCTGTGCGATCGCTCTTGTCGGCCGAGAATCCCTGGCATCTGCACGGAGTGCCTGATGCGAGGGCCGCGCTCACGCGGCTCCGTGTCGAGCGAGCTTCTCTTGCGGCACCGGACCTATTGGTGCTGGGTGCCCTGCTCCAGAGCTCGCGGGCGACGAGGGAGTCGCTCAAGGGCGATCGTGTGGCGCCCGTTCTCGCCGCGGTTCTCAAAGAGCAGATCAAGCCCCTCCTCGCCAACAAAGCGCTCGAAGACAAAATCGCTCGGGTGGTTGACGACGACGCGCAAATTCGTGACGAGGCGTCGTCGACGCTCAAGAAGATCCGACGCGAGCTCAAGGGATCTCAGGGCGAGCTGATCAAACTGCTCGAGCGCGCGATGGCGAAGCTGGAGCCGCACCAGCGCGTAGCCGACATGTCGGTGACGGTGCGCAATGGTCGATTCGTCATTCCCGTTCGCCGCGAGGCGCAGGGCGTGGTCGGAGGAATCGTGCACGACGCGTCGCAAACCGGGGGAACCCTGTTCGTCGAGCCGCCGGCAGCGGTCGAAGCGGGAAATCGCATCCGCGAGCTCCAGAGCGAAGAGATCGAGGAAATCGATCGAATTCTCTTTGATCTCACGGAGGAGCTGCGTCCTCATCGCGAAGCTATGGAAGCATCGCTCGATGCGCTCATCGTACTCGACTCGCTGGTCGCCCGTGCGCGCTACGCCCTCGAGTTTCGCTGCGCCCCCACCGAGCTGTCGGATTCAAGGCAAGGCTTCACGATCCTCGAGGGGCGACATCCACTGCTGCTGGCCCAGGGAATCGAGGTGGTGCCGTTCGATCTGCAGATGTCCGGAGGCGAGCGTACCCTGCTCATCTCGGGTCCCAACACCGGAGGCAAGACCGTTCTCCTCAAGGCGCTCGGACTTTTTTCCGCGCTGGTGCAGTCGGGAATTCCTGCACCTGTCGCAGTGGGATCAAGAATCGCCGTCGTCGACAATATCTACGCCGATGTCGGAGACGAGCAATCGATTCTGGCCAGCCTCTCGACATTCAGTGCACACGTGAAAAACCTGGCCGAGGTTCTCAGCTCGGCGACGAATCAGTCTTTGGTCTTGATCGACGAGCTCGGCTCGGGCACCGATCCCATCGAAGGAGCGGCACTCGGCGGAGCAATACTGGAGGCGCTGACCGCGCGAGGCACATTGTCCATCGCGACGACCCACCTCGGCGCGCTCAAAGAGCTCGCGACTCAAGTCGACGGCGTCGTCAATGCATCGTTGCAGTTCGATCCGGTCGCGCTCGCTCCGACTTATCGATTGACCAAAGGTGTACCCGGCCGATCCTACGGAATCAGCATCGCGCGTCGGTTGCACTTGCCGAATGAAATTCTTGCGCGCGCGGAAGAGCGAATTCCGACGGATGAGCGACGGGTCACAGCGTTGCTTGCGGACCTGGAGGCACGGGAGAAGACACTGAGCGCGACTGAAAAAGAAAGCAGCGAGATCGCGGAAGACGCCAGGGAGCGCGCTCGTCGCGTTGCGGAGCGGGAAAGGAACGTCACGCAGAGGGAACGTGATGCGGAACGCGCTTCACGACAGGAAGCACGGCAATACCTGCTCGAGGCCCGGGCAGAAGTCGAGCGGACCATCCGCGAGCTGAAAGCGGCGACCGAGCAGGGTGAAGAAGCTGCCCGGGAAGCCCGACAGCGCGTCGAAACCCTCGCGACTGCGCAAGGCCGTGAGTTGGAGCGGTTGAACGACGACGCAAAGCACTCTCGCTCCCGTACGGAACACGCCCACGAGCTCAGCGTGGGTGACTTCGTCGAAGTCGATACGCTTGGCGGCCGTGTGGGGCGCGTTGTCGAGGTCCGCTCCGGCGAAGCAGTCGTCGCCGTGGGCGTCATGAAGCTCGCCGTCCCACGTACTTCGCTCAAGCCCGCCACCGCCGAGTCCGCCGCTCCGGAAGTAGCGGTGAGTATTCGCGGCGACCTGCCGGAGGTTCACGCCCCCAGTGAAATCGACGTTCGCGGGATGCGCGCGAGTGAGATCGAGGACATCGTTATGCATGCAGTCGACGCCGCCGTCCGCGCTGATCTCAAGATGCTGAGGATCATCCACGGCAAGGGCACAGGTGCGTTGCGCGAGCGCGTCGCGGAAATGCTGCGCAAGGAATCGCGCGTCGTGAACTTCCGGCTCGGGGCCTGGAACGAAGGCGGCGCCGGGGTCACGGTGGCGGAGCTGGCGTGATTCCCGACGAAGTAGTGGAGCAGGTTCGCGACTCCGCCGACATAGTGCAGGTCATCGGTGAGTACGTAAAGCTGAAGAAACAAGGCGCCGATTTTCGCGGACCGTGTCCGTTCCACCAGGGGACGCACCCGAACTTTTCCGTCTCTCCAAAGAAGCGCATGTACTATTGCTTCGTTTGCCACGAAGGTGGAGATGTCTTCCGGTTCCTGCAAAAGCGACTGGGAATGGAGTGGCCGGCGGCGGTCAAGCTGGTTGGAGAGAAGTCGGGCGTGGAAGTGCGCGAGGTCGACACTCGTCGGGCGGGACCTGATCCGCGCGAGCCGCTCTGGGAAGTGAATGGCGCCGCCGCCGAATACTTCCAGAAGATTCTCTGGGACGATCCGATCGGCGCTCCGGCGAGAGAGTATCTGAACCAGAGAGACATCAATCGCGAGACCGCCGACGAGTTCGGTATCGGTTTCGCTCCCCGCGAGATCGGTCTGCTGCGGAACTACATGAACACCCTCGGCTTCGACGAGGCGCGACTCGTCGACTCAGGACTGCTGGTGCGAGGCGAAGAGGGCAATGAGCCGCGACCGCGATTCCGCGGACGGCTGATCTTCCCGATTCTCGACGCGATGGGAAGGAATGTCGGTTTCGGCGGCAGACTACTCGGTCCCGGCGAGCCGAAGTATCTCAATTCCGCCGAGTCGCCGGTCTTCTCGAAGGGGAAGATCCTTTACGGATTGAATTGGGCCAAGAACGATGTGCGACGCGAAGATCGTATACTGGTTGTCGAAGGCTACTTCGACGTCGTTCGTTTGATGGCCGCCGGGGTAAGCACTGTTGTGGCTCCGATGGGTACAGCGCTCACCGACGCACAGGCTGCGCAAATAAGGAAGCTCACGAAAAACGTTTTCCTTTTGTACGACAGCGACAAGGCTGGTCTTCAGGCGACATTTCGCTCGGGCGACGAGCTCTTGAGGCAGGGCGTTGCGGTGCGCGTCGTGACGCTTCCCGAGGGCGAAGATCCGGATACGTATGTGCGATCACACGGAGGGCCGGCGCTGATTGCGGCACTCGCCGATGCGATCGATGTGTTCGAGAGGAAAATCCAGATCCTCGAGCGCCAGGGTTGGCTGTCCGAGCTACAGAAAAAAAGAAAGGCGCTCGATCGTCTGCTCCCGACAATTCGAGCTGCGTCGGACGAGATCATGCGTGATCTCTATCTCTCCCGCGCCAGCGAGGCCACTGGCGTCGCCAGGGAAGTGTTGATGCGCGAAGTCCGCGGCAGCAGTCTCGGACCATGGAGCGAATCAGTCGCGGCCGAGCAGGGCCCCCGGATTTCTCCAGCGGTGCGGGTGCGCCGCGGAGATCGCCGAGCGCGCTACACCGAGCGGGGGGCATCGGCGGAGAGGGAACTGGTTCGGGCCATGCTCATAGCCCGCCCTCGCGTGGAAGGGATCGTGGAGCGGCTTGGTACGGGCAGTTTCCGGGATCCCGACTACCGCGCCATCTACGCTGCGCTCATCCGGGCCGCGCCCGATTCAACAATCGAGGACATCTGCGCGAATCTTGAAGAGAGCGCAGTCCAAACCGTTGAGGAGCTACTCGCCGAGGGCACGACGCAAATCGATCCCGAGCGTACGATCACCGACAGTCTGGCGTGGCTGCGCGCGCGCGACCTCGATCAGCGGCTTACCGAGATCGACCGACTGCTTCCTCTCGCCGGACCGAAGGAGAAGGACAAGCTGAGTGCAGAGAAAAAAGCGTTAGTCAAGGAACTCCCCGAGACAGGGCCGAAGAGGTTCAAGGCATTCAACAAACGGAGAGCACGATGACCATTCGGAGGTGGAATGCAACAGGAAGTTGAAGCGCTGCTGGCGCTGCAACAGGATGATCTGAAAATCCGCGAGATCGAGAGCCAGATACGCGCCCTCGATCCGCAACTGGCGGAGCTGGACAAGAAGCGGGACCTGGCGGCAGCGGCGCTGACCCGAGCGCAAACCGCGGTACAGGCGGAAGAAAAGAAACAACGCGAGCTGCAGGGACGTCTGGCTCAGCACAAAACAATGCAGGAGAGGAATCTTCACCAGCTCGAAGACGTGAAGCGCATGCGCGAAGCAACCGCCGCAACTGCCCAGGTGGAATCGACGCGACGATTGATGGCCGAGGATGAAAGCGAGCTGGCAACCATCGGCCGGAGATTGAACGAGCTGAATGCCACGGTGGCGACGTCGAAAGAAGCGTTGAGCTCAATCGAGGAGGAGCAGCAGGCGACGCGCCCCGAGATCGAAGCCAAGAGAGCAGCCTTGCAGTCAGAGCTGAATGACGCGAAGAAGGATCGGAACGGCCGTGCGTCAGCAGTCTCGCGACCGATGCTGGGCAAGTACGATCGAATCCGAGGCAAGCGAGCGCAGGCACTGTATACGCTGCGCGGCGGCTCATGTGGAAACTGTGATACTTCGATCCCGTTGCAGCGACGGAACCTCATGTCCGGTACGGGTCAAATCGAAGTTTGTGAAGCGTGCGGAGTGCTGCTCTACGCGGAAGGGGCTTGAGACGAAGCAAAAGGCGCATTCGCGCGTCGCTGTGGCGCTTGAGAGGTGTCCACACGCGGCCTAACTTTCCACGGTGACGACACTCGCCTCACCACCGGTCGCGCAACCCCCGCGCTGGATCATCCCGAAACCGCCGGACGAGTCCGCCGTTCAGGACCTCGCTACCGCGTTGGCGCTCCCCGAAATCGTCTGTCGCCTTCTCCTCATTCGCGGCTACGTCACTCCGGAAGAAGCGAAGCTGTTCCTGCGGCCAAAGCTCGATCGACTCCACGATCCGCTCGCGTTTCTGTCGATGGATAAAGCCGTCGAGCGGCTGGCGCGCGCAGTTCGCGACAAGGACATGGTGTTCGTTCACGGCGACTACGATGTCGACGGCATCTGCTCCACGACGCTCCTCACGCGTACGATTCGAGTTCTCGGGGGCAAGGCCACGCCTTTCATTCCGCTGAGATTGGAGCATGGCTACGATCTGAGCGACGCCGGCGTCGATGCCGCGCTGGCCGCGGGTGCGAAAGTCGTGGTAACGTGCGACTGCGGGACCAGTGCCGTATCTCCCGTGGCCAGACTTTGCAAAGCGGGAGTCGACGTCATAGTGACTGACCACCACCTGCCGGGCGGTGATCTTCCCGATTGTCTTTCGGTTCTGAACCCCAAACGAAGCGGTTGCGGCTACCCAGACAAGGATCTCGCGGCGGTCGGAGTTGCGTTCAAATTGTCGCTCGCCCTGGCGCGTGCGCTTGGCAAGAACGAGAACTTCATCTGGGCGATGATGGACCTCGTCGCTCTCGCCACCGTCGCCGACGTCGCGCCCCTGCGCGGAGAAAACCGCGTCTTCGTTCGCTACGGCCTGAGGATGCTCAAGGAAACGCGCAACATTGGCATGCGTGCCCTGATTCGCGCCGCCGGCCTCCAGGGAAAACAAATCACCGCTGGACGAATCGGATTCATACTCGCCCCTCGACTGAATGCCGCCGGGCGGCTTGGTCGAGCCATCCGTGGCGTCGAGCTGCTGATGACCGACGACGAGCACGAGGCGAACGTGATCGCGCGCGAGCTGGAGGAGTTGAACAACCGTCGGCAGGAGATCGATCGGGCGACGGTGGAGGAGGCGCGCGAGCGGGTGTTGCAGCTCGATCTCGAGGAAACGTTCGGCCTCGTGCTCGCCGACGAGACCTGGCACGCGGGGGTGATCGGTATCGTGGCGTCGCGGCTCGTGGAGGAATTCGGTCGGCCGACCGTCCTCATTGCTCTCGCCGACGGTCAGGGAAAAGGATCTGGTCGCTCGATTTCGAAATTCGATCTGCACTTCGCACTGGGCCAATGCCGCGATCTCCTCCTCCGCTATGGCGGCCACAAAGCGGCGGCGGGCGTCACCATCGACCGCGCGAAAGTGGGGCAGTTCGCAACGCGCTTCAACGAAGTCGCGCGTTCGCTGCTGTCGCGTGAAGATCTCGTCCCGGAGATTCGCATCGATCTTGAAGTGAGCATCGATGGAATCAACGACCGTCTGGAGTCCCTGTTCCGGCACTTCGAGCCGTTTGGAATCGGTAATCCGTCACCGGTGTTATTGGCGCGCGATGTCATCATCAGCTCCCAGCCACGCACCGTCGGGCGCGACGGATTGAGACTGTGTCTCGATACTCACACGGGAACTCTCGAGGCAATGGGGTGGGGGCTGGCGCACCGTGTCGCAGAATTCCAGGCCGGCAACAAGGTCGATATCGCGTTTCGTCTCGAGCGCGACGAGTATCGCGGCGAGACCTGGCTCCAGGCACGCATCGCGGACATCCGGCCAAGCGCGAGCGAACCGCGCCAAGAGTGCGCATAGTCGCGGGTCGCTGGCGGGGAAGACGAATCAGCGCTCCACCCGGACGAGGAGTTCGGCCGACTCTCGATCGGGTTCGTGAGGCCTGGATGAGCATCCTCCAGCTCGATCTTCCCCAGGCGCGCGTCCTCGATCTTTATGCCGGTTCCGGTGCACTTGGGCTGGAAGCGCTGTCCCGCGGCGCCAGATCGGCGGATTTCGTCGAAAAAGATTCCAAGAGCCTGCGAGCGCTGCAAGACAACATCGCCGCGCTCGACGCGTCCGCCTATTCCACCGTGCACCGAAAGTCGGCGCTCCCTTTCGCCCGGGACCTCGGCACGCTCGATTTCGACGTCGTATTTGCCGACCCACCCTACGCCAGTGGTGAGGCGATTGCTCTGGCGGAGCGGTGGATGGAGCGCCCGTTCAGTCGAATTCTAAGCGTTGAGCATCAAGCGGCGGTTTCGATGCCGGCTGGTGGCGATACGCGACGATACGGCACTTCCGCGATAACCTTTTACCGCAGCGAGGAATGACGTGGTAACGACCGCCATCTATGCGGGCAGCTTCGACCCCATCACCAGGGGACACGAGGATCTCATACGCCGCAGCTGCGAGTTCGTCGACCATCTCGTGGTGGCGGTCGCGACCAATTCCTCGAAACGGGCGCTGTTCACGACCAAGGAGCGCGTCGAGCTCATTCGACTCGCCACCGTGGACAACAAGTGCGTCGAGGTCACCCAGTTCGAGGGTCTGCTCGTCGACTTTGCCCGAAAGGTCAAGGCGACGCTCATTATCCGGGGACTGCGCGCGGTCAGCGATTTCGAATACGAATTCCAGATGGCGCTCATGAACCGCCACATGTCTGAGAATCTGGAAACGGTATTCATGGTCCCTTCGGTGGAGACGACGTACATCAGCTCCAGCGTGGTGCGCGAAGTCGCTCAGCACCGGGGCAATCTCTCCGGCCTTGTCCATCCCGAAGTTGCGAAGGCACTAGCCAGAAAATTCGCCAAGGGTCAGACGCCAAGTTGACTTTCGTGGCGAGAATCCGGCAGCGCGCGACGGCGCTGAACCGCCGGATTGTTTTCCCCGAGGCCAGCGACGAGCGCATCGTCACCGCAGCCGCCGAGATTGCCCGAACGGGAATGGCCAAGCCCATTCTCGTTACGCAGGGACAGTCGCTGGCCAACCTCCTCCGTGACACCGGCGTCCAGCTGGTCGCGAGCGACCAGGAATCCGCGCTGGAGTTTGCTCACCGACTAGTCGCTGAAGGCCGGGCGGACGCCTGCGTCGCCGGCGCGATCTATACGACCGCCGACGTGCTGAAGAGCGCCCTCAAGAATGTCGGCATCGCGCCCGGTTCTCGGTTCGTTTCGAGCGCTTTTTACATGGTGGTACCGTCCGCCATCAACGTTGGCACCGAGGTGCTGACTTTCACGGACTGCGCGGTCATTCCTTACCCGACTTCGGAGCAGCTTGCCGACATTGCGATCGCTGCAGCGGCCGATCGAACGCGCATCGTGGGCGACGAGCCACGCGTCGCTCTTCTTTCCTTCAGCACTCACGGCAGTGCCAGTGGCCCGAGCGTCGAGCTTGTAAGGGAGGCCGTATCGATAATTCGCCGTCGCCAGCCCGGTCTGGTAGTGGACGGAGAATTGCAAGGAGACGCCGCGTTGGCTCCGACGGTGGCCGCCCGGAAATCACCCTCCAGTCCGGTTGCCGGCAGAGCCAACGTGCTGGTGTTTCCCTCGCTCGACGCCGGAAACATCGCGTACAAGCTGGTGCAGCGCGCGGGTGGTGCGCAGGCGCTTGGTCCGATTCTCCAGGGCTTCGCGCACCCAGTTGCCGATCTCTCGCGCGGCGCCGACAGGGAGGACATTATTAACGTGGCCGCAATTGCAGCGTTGCAATCGGCCGAGCGAGCAGTGTAGCGCGCGCTTAGAGCGGTCCGATCACACTGGAGATTATCTGAATGAGTTTCTCGATCAAGAAACAGGCAGAGGTCGTTGTGGTTGATGTCGAAGGTCAGCTGATAGTTGGAAACCGCCAGGAGCTCAAACAGAAAGTCCTCGACGAGCTCGAGAAAGGCGAAAAGAAATTTCTCATCGACTTCAGTCAGACGGGCTACATCGACAGCTCGGGCCTGGGAGTGCTCGTCTCCCTTTCGAAGAAGATTCGGGAGCAGGGTGGGGAGCTCAGACTCGCCAACCTGAACGATGATCTCCAGACGCTGTTCGAGCTTACCAAGCTGGACACCTTGTTCCAGATATCCGACACGAGGGAGCGCGCCTTAGAGAGTTTCTAAATGGCTGAATCCCGCGTCGCGTTTGATCTCGAGATACCGAGCGACGTCGAGTACATAGAAGGCGTAGTGGAGCTCGCCAGGCAAAGGTGCCGCGAGCTCAAGCTCTCACCCACCAAATGCTCGCTCAACGTTCCCGTCGCGCTCTCGGAAGCGCTCTCGAACGCGATTTTGCGAGGGAACGACTCGGTCGGCGGTAAGCATGTCCGCGTCCGGGCCATCATCAGCGACACGGATCTCGTCTTTGAAGTAGTCGATGAGGGTCCGGGCTTCGACATCGACGAGTGCGAACGCGATTGCACCACCGATGAAAACATCTCGAAAGAGGAAGGCCGGGGACTCTTCCTGATGCGGCGGCTTATGGACCGCGTCGAGAGCTTTCGTAACAAGGGGAACGTCGTCAGGCTGACGTTGCGTCGGGAGTGAAAGAGCTCGAGGCGGTCCTCGTCGCGTTCCGCGAGGGAACGCACTGCGAGGCCGCCGTGTGGGGGAGCGCAGACGGGCGCTCCGGGCTTACCGTCATCGCCCGATCGAGCCCGAAAGTACAAATGCCCGACGTCCTTCCCGACGAGCCCGGCCAATCGGTTCCCACAAACTTTGGTACGCAAATCGTCACGCGCGTTCCATCGGCGAAAAAGATCTGGCTGACAGTCGGGCCTTGCGGTCCCTCGTTCTCTCCCGAAGAGCGGCACATCAAGCTGCTGATGCCGGTCGTTTCGCAGTTCACCCAGGCCGCGCTCGAGGTGGAGCACGCAGCCAATGAGCTGGCGGAGCGCTACGAGGAGATCAACCTCCTTTATACCATCGGTGAGATCCTGGGGAGAACCGTTACCCTCGAAGACGCCGCCGCGACGATCCTCACCGAGATCTCGGAGACCGTCGGCGCTCGCGTGGCTTCAATCCTCGTTCATGACTCTCGCACCAACACGCTGCAGGCAGTGGCCGCGCTGGGAGTTCCGAAGTCGGAGATTCCTCCCATCAGCGCCGACGATCCGGTAAGCGTGTCCGCGCGCGTCTTTCGGACGCAACACCCGCTCATCGTGGTGGGAAAGGGAGTCACCTTCGGGACCGAGTCGCCCTACGGCCGGGGCGAGATGCTCTCGGTGCCGATCATGTGGACGACGCCAACCGGGGGACAGCCGCTCGGCGTGGTGAATCTCGCCGATCGGAGATCGCGTCAGCCATTCACGGCTGGCGATCAAAAGCTGGTGACCGCGATTGCGACCCAGATTGGCACCGCGATTCAGAATGCGCGGCTGGTCAGCGCGTCGATCGACCAGCAGCGACTGCTGCAGGAGATGAGTCTCGCGCACGACCTGCAGATGAAGCTGCTGCCATCGACCGACGTAGTTTCGCCGGAAGCAGAAGTGACAGCGCGCGTCGTACCCGCTGAGAGTGTCGGTGGCGACTTCTATCAGCTGTTCAAGCTGCGCGAAGGGTCGACCGGCATCATGATTGGCGATGTGTCCGGCCACGGATATCGCGCCGCGTTGATCATGGCCCTGGCCATGAGTGCGTCGGCGATTCACGCGCAGAACATCATCAATCCTGGTCAGATGCTGGGCGCGCTGCTCCAGTCGTTGCGCGAAGAGCTGGAGACAACCGAGATGTTCATCTCGCTTTTCTACGGCGTCGTCGACCCGGTCAAGGGAAAGCTCAGTTACGCCAACACCGGTCACCCTCATGCGTTCGTCGTCAGCGAAGAAGGAACCGTCACCCGCCTGGCCGCGGTGAACCCGCCACTCGGCATGATCGACGAAATCCCCAGTGCAGCGTCGCTGTCGTGGGTCAAAAAGAAAGATCTGCTCGTTCTTTTTACGGACGGAATCAGCGATGCGCGCAACAACGGCGATCAGCGGCTGGGCGAGGAGCGCGTTCTCGAGCTGGTCAAGGAAAACCGCGAGAACGACACCAAGGTGATCGCTGACCGGGTCTTCAAGCTGCTCGAGGTCCACACCCGGACAGTGCCACTCAGAGACGACCTGACGTTCGTGGTACTGAGGAGCTGAAATGCCGCGCTCGCGCGGCGGTGGGAGCAATAATCCACCAGTTCTCAAGAGATACGGTCAGCACTTCCTCGACGACCCGCAGATTCTTAACGCGATCGTGGACGCGCTTGAGCCGCGCGAGAGCGACACCGTACTAGAGATTGGTCCCGGACGAGGGTCGCTGACCGACATCCTGGTTGAACGGGCCGGGAAGGTCGTAGCAATAGAAATCGATCGTGCGCTCGCAGCGCAATTGCGCGATCGGTACGCAACGCGCGCGACCATCGAGATAGTCCAGGGCGATGTGCTACTGACTGATCTTCACTCGCTAGCCGGCTCCGAATTTCTCCTGATCGGCAACGTCCCGTACTACATCACGACGCCGATCGTGTTCAAAGCCCTGGAGCCTCCCATACCGCGCCGCTCAGTGTTTCTCGTGCAACAGGAGGTCGCCGAGCGGATGACGGCGCGTGAGGACAGCGATGCTTATGGAGCGCTGTCGGTGAACATTGCCGTTGTAGCAAACGTGGAAATCGTGCTCAACGTCCCCCGCGACGCGTTTCGCCCTCCGCCCAAAGTTGATTCATGCGTGGTCAGGCTGACGCCCCGCCCCGAACCGCTCGTGCGCGAAGCGTCCCTTCCGGGATTTCGCGCATTCGTGCAGGCAGCGTTCGGATTGCGAAGAAAACAAATGCAAAAGATCCTGCGCACGGTGCGCGGCGTGTCGGCTGAAGACGCCAATGCGATTCTCGACCGGGCGCACATCGAGCCATCGGCGCGTCCCGAGGTAGTCTCGCCAGAAGGTTTTGTACGTCTCTTCGAGCTGCTCTCGAACTGAGACGGTCGCATCCACTCGAACTCTCATGAGAGTTCGCGGCGCTGTGGCAGGGGGACGGATGAGAGAAAGATGAGAATGTTCTCATGTCCGTGGCGCGCGCTATCGCGAGAGGAGAGTGCGACGAAAGTTGTCGGGAGATCACAATCACCTCCCAATTTCTTTCGAGGATTCCATGACGAAGCAACTCGCATTTGCGGCACTCGCTGTACTCACCGCCGCAGCCTGCTCTGGGGATCGCGACCTCACTGGTCCTTCGACCAGCTCGATTCCCACCAGTGTTCAGGCCGATCGTTCCGATGGCGCGGGGTCCAGCGGTAACATCTACACACTGACCAACCAGAGCGCCGGCAATGCCGTCGCCATCTTCCGCCAGGAGCATGACGGAAGTCTCGCGGCAGCAGGGACAGTGTCCACTGGCGGGCTCGGTAGTGGCAGCAGCCTCGGTTCCCAGGGCTCGCTCACCCTGAGCGATGACGGACGTTGGCTCTTGGCCGTCAATGCCGGCAGCAACGATGTCTCCGTGTTCAGCGTTACGTCTCGGGGGCTATCGCTAACGGATCGGGTCAGCTCTGGCGGAACTCGCCCGATCAGCGTCACGGTGGCGGGAGATGTCGTCTACGTCCTCAACGCCGGCGGCGCGGGTAACATCAGTGGGTTCGCACTGAGCAAGAAAGGCGATCTCACTCCGATCCCTGGTTCGACTGAACCTCTCAGCGGCGCCTCAGTTGGTCCCGCGCAGGTTTCGTTCAGCTCTGATGGCCGCTGGCTGGTCGTCACCGAAAAGAACACCAACAAGCTGGATGTATACGCGGTCAACAAACGCGGAATCGCGGGCGCGCCAAGCATACAGTCGCCGGGAGGAGCGGGGACCACCCCGTTTGGGTTCGCATTCGGCCGCAAGAACGAGTTGGTGGTCTCGGAAGCCGCGACCGGGTCCGCCTCGTCGTACGTGATGGAGAAAGACGGCGACCTCGAGCTGGTTACGGGAGCAGCAGCCACGCATCAGGGCGCGCCGTGCTGGGTCGCAATCACCAAGAACGGTCGCTTCGCCTACACTGCTAATGCGCAGAGCGGGACGATCACGGGATTCGAGATCGGCCACCGGGGAGCGCTCGCCCCGCTCGATGCAAGCGGCGTGACCGCGACGGTCAACCCAGGCGCGATCGACATCGCGATCGGAAGGGACAGTCGCTTTCTCTACCAGCTGGATGGCACTCGGATCAGCGCGTTCCGTGTGGATGCGAACGGCCACCTCGAGCCGATCGGAAGCATTGCGAAGCCCGCTGGTTCGGCAGGGCTGGCGGCCCTTTAGCCGGAGCCACGCCGCGCAAAAAGCCGGGGGCAAGTGCCCCCGGCTTTTTTTTACTCTTTTCTGAAAGGAAGCCCGTGCTTCTAAGTCGGCACTGAGACACGGGGGAGCCAGAGCACAAACTCGCTGCCCCGATTCGGCTCACTGCTCACTTCGATACGGCCTCCCTGGAGCTCCGCCAGCAGCCGCGCGATGGCGAGGCCCAGGCCAGTGCCGCCCAGGGCCCGACTTCGCGACTGATCGATACGAAAAAACCGGTCGAAGATTCGCTCGAGATGCTCCGGCGCGATGCCGGGCCCGGTGTCCTCGACACTCGCGCCCACCATCGATCCGTTGGAGCGGACCGAAAGCGTAATAGTCCCGCGACTCGTATAGCGCACCGCATTGGATGCCAGGTTCAACAAGACGTGGCGCGTCCGATTGGCATCACCGATCGCCCAAACGGAGTCGGTGGATGCAAAGCGAACGGCCAGCTCACGACCGGTCGCCATCGCCTCCGTGATTTCTCGCACGTCGTTGACGACCGCCGTCAGATCGAACGGTGCGTGCGCCAGCGCCAGTTGTTGATTCTCTCCGCGAGCGATCAACAGCAGTTCCTCAACCATCTTGGTCGTTCGGTCAAGCTCGCGCTCCATCGCGGTCAGGGCTTCGTGGATCTCCGTCTCCGACCGTCCCTCGGTGGCGGCCCATTGCACCTGCGCACGCAAGTTGGTGAGCGGCGTGCGCAGCTCGTGGCTGGCATCGGCGGTGAATGACTCGAGCGCGCGATGTGCGCGCTCGACGCGCTCCAGCATTCGGTTGATGCTCTCCGACAATTCCGTCACTTCGGCTTGACCGGTCGGGCTCGTGATGCGAGCGCCCAAATCAGCGGGACCGATTGCCACAGTTTCGGTCTTCACGCGCTCGAGCGGTCGCAATGCATCGTCAACGGCACCCCTCGCCGCCCGGCCGGCGATCACTGCCCCCACCGGCAACAGCAGAAGTGCTGCAAGTCCAAGGAGGCCGAATGCGTAGTAATAGGAATCACGGCTGGCTACGATGTAGATGTCAAAGGCGTTGGCGGAACGGTGCAGGACCTGATACCGCCAGCGGGTCCGCTGCGATATGGCCGCTAACAACGCCTGACGAACGTCTTCGGGCGACGCTGAGGCCGGCAGGCCTTCAAGGCGTTTTGCGGGCATCCCCGGGGAGAGGTAATAGACCTGCTGCATTCCCCCCGCGTTTGTCGTCGTGCGCGTGATGACCACCTGCCCACCCATGCGGAGCAGTTGGTCGGCCAGAGTCGCGGGCATGACACCGCCTGGCCCCTGGGTCGAGTCGGCGTAGGTCCCGAGCAGCGATTGAATGACATCGGCAGAGTGCTCGAGAGACCGGCGCAGCGCCGCTTCGGCCGCTACCGCAAAGGCAGCCATAACCAGCACCGCGTACGCTGCCAGAGCTGTCCAGGCCAGACGACTGAAGCGCTTGGTGAGAACCGCGCTCAGCCTGCGTTCTGTCACGAGCTCTCCATCCGGTAGCCAGTGCCGCGAACGGTGCGAATCGGTGGGCTGTTGCCGGCGAAGTCCAGCTTCTTGCGGAGATAATTGACGTAGACGTCGACGACGTTCGTTTCCGGGTCGAATTTGTAATTCCACACCGCCTCGGCGATCCGCGAGCGTGAGACAGTCCGACCGGCGTTGCGCATCAGAAACTCGAGCAGGGAGAATTCGCGCGGACTGAGATCCAGCACGCGTTTATCGTTGGTCACGCGCCGCGTCAGGGGGTCGAGCACGAGATTTCCGACTTTTACTGTCGCGTCCTTGTGCCGTAGCTCGGCGCGTCTGATCAGCGCATTGACCCGCGCGATCAACTCCGGCAGATCGAAAGGCTTGGTAAGGTAGTCGTCGGCCCCTGTCTCCAGCCCGCGCACGCGAGATTCCAGTTCGTCCTTCGCTGTCAGCATCAGAACCGGGGTGACAATCCCGCGGCCCCTCAGCTCCTCGATGACGCTGAAGCCATCCCGTCCGGGGAGCATGACGTCGAGGATGATGCACTGCTGCGAGCCGTCCAGGGCCCGATCGAGGCCCCGATCGCCCGATTCGGCTTCAGCCACGGCATAGCCCTCCTCACGAAAAGCCTTCGCGAGGAAGCGCCTCAAATCACGGTCATCTTCGATGACTAGGAGCTGCACGTCGAAAACCTATGCTGGGCAGGACCTTAGCGGCAATCGCGCGATCAAAGCATGAGCGCTTTCTAATGATCCGCAGGTTGACCGTCACACAGCCTTGACATTACGTGTCATGACACCTAAATTACGTGTCATGACACCCGATCTTCGCCGCGAACTCCAGCAGCGAAAGCCCTTCACCAGCGTCCAGCAGGAGGCTCAGCTGAGCGTCATCCGCACCGGCTCTCTGCTTACGGACGCGTTCGAACGGATCCTCAGGCCTTATGGGATCACCGCCGCACAGTTCAACGTGCTGAGGATTCTTAGGGGCGCCGAGCCGGAAGGGCTTTGCCGCAACGAGCTCCGGTGCCGGCTTCTCACCCGGATGCCCGATGTGACGAGACTCCTCGATCGAATGGAAGAGGCAGGCCTCGTCGGGCGAATCAGGGAGGGGGAGGACCGTCGTAAAGTTCGAACAAAGATTACAGCCAAGGCCCGCAAGCTCGTGGACAAGCTCGACACGGTCGTCGCTGAAGAGCATCAGCGCCGCTTCGGACACCTCGGCAAGGATCGCCTCAAGGACTTGATCGAAACGTTGACTGAAGTACGCGAGAGGCTGTGAGTTTTTTTTCGCCCGTTAAGTGTTATCACACCCAGTATCACGACAACCAATTACCAGGACTATTTTTCATGTTTCTTTTTCGCAACCCAACAGCTCGCCAGCTGAACCTCGCGCTCGCGGCGCTGCGCATCACCGTCGGCACAATCTTCATTGCGCACGGCGCGCAAAAACTCTTTACGTTTGGTTTCGCAGGCGTTACCGGCGCGTTCGGACACATGGGCATTCCGTTTCCGGGAGTGATGGGCCCTTTCATCGCGCTACTCGAGTTCATCGGCGGCATCGCCATCCTGCTCGGCTTGCTGACTCGGCTTGCGTCACTCGGCATGGTCTTCAACATGCTCGGCGCTATCGTGTTCGTGCATTTCAAGGGCGGTTTTTTCCTCCCCGCTGGAGCTGAGTACGCGTTCGCTTTGCTCGGATCGAGTCTCGCGCTGGTGTTTGCTGGTGCAGGCCAGTTCTCGATAGATGCGGTTCTCGATCGGACAGTCAAGACAGCAGCCAAAATCGACGCTCGGCGCGGCACCACCCTTCGCGCGGCGTAAGTCGAGGTTGGATCGAAACGATGCGGGGCGCTCCGTTAGGGGCGCCCCGTTTTGTTTTCTCTGAAATTGCGAATACGATCGTGAAACGCGCATACTCCGATCCATGATTTACGACGCGATCGTAGTCGGCCTGGGTGCCATGGGCAGCGCGACACTATGGCATCTCGCGCGGAGGGGTAAGCGCGTGCTCGGATTGGAGCAGTACGAGCGCGGCCACAACCGCGGGTCTTCCCATGGCGACAGCCGAATCATTCGCGAGATGTACTTTGAGCATCCTCTCTACGTCCCGCTCGTACAGCGCGCACACGAGCTGTGGCGAGAGCTCGAGAAGCACACCGGGTCGTCGCTGATGACGATAACCGGTGGCTTGATGATCGGTCCGCTCGATGGATCGGTCGTGAAAGGAACGCTGCTCAGCGCCAATCAACACAATCTCCCGCACGAAGTTCTTTCTCCTGAACGGGTGCGAGAGCGGTTTCCTGCTTTTTTGCTCGATGAAAGCCTCGTAGCCGTGTTCGATCCACGAGCCGGGTATCTAGACGCCGACGCCTGCAACGCGGCGCACATCGACTCCGCATTAGGATCTCGAGCCGAAGCTCACTTCAACGAACCCGTTCTCGAGTGGGAGGCCAACGGCGAGGGCGTCCTGGTGAAGACCACGCGCGCTACCTACACGGCAAGCGCGCTTCTGCTCACAGCGGGCAGCTGGACCAGGCAACTCGTTTCCGATCTCGATCTCCCACTGGCAGTTGAACGCCAGGTGGTATTTTGGCTCGCTGCGAATGAGCGCACGCTCTATGACCCTTCACGATTTCCGATTTACGCGTACGAGTTCAAGCCAAACACGATCTGCTATGGATTTCCCCGACTCGCGCGAGGTTTGAAGGCGTCGGTGATGCACGACGGCGAGACGACCGACGATCCTCAAAAAGTGAGACGGTCTATAAGTCCGAGCGAGATTGAAGCGCTCCGCCAGGCGCTGCGTCCAGTGCTGCCAAAGTTGTCGGAAGCGCCGGTCACCGAGAGTGAAACCTGTCTTTTCACCAACACGCCGGACCACGATTTTCTGATCGACTTCCATCCCGAACACCCACAGGTGCTGATTTCGAGCCCGTGCTCGGGACACGGATTCAAGTTTGCAAGCGCACTTGGCGAGATTCAGGCGGATCTGTTGATTAACGGCCGATCGACGTTCGACCTCTCTCCGTTTCGGTTGGCCCGCTGGGGTTGATCGGCGTCCAGTCGGCTCTCCAATCTTTGTTGCGGAGTGCGACTTGCTTGATGAACGGTGGTGACGCAGCAACAGCTCGGCTTCTTCGTCCCGTCATTGCCGGAAGGATTCGCGTACCGGCCGGATGTGCTCTCGGTTGGCGAGGAGAAAGCGCTGCTCGAGGAGATGCGCGAGTTGCCGTTCAAGGAGTTTGAGTTCCACGGGTACCTGGGCAAGCGCCGCGTTGTTTCGTTTGGCCGACGCTACGACTTCAACGACAGCGAGCTCAAAGTCGCGAATGACATTCCGTCGTTTCTTCTTCCGGTCAGGGAAACAGCGGCTGCGTTTGCAGGCATCATCGCCGAGGACCTGGAGCATGTGCTGGTCACTGAGTATTCGCCTGGCGCTGCTATCGGATGGCATCGGGACAAGGCCGTGTTCGGCGACGTCATCGGCATCTCGCTGCTCGCTCCCTGTCTTTTCAGACTACGTCGTAAGGCGGGATCCAAGTGGGTGAGGGCATCGGTAACGGCTGAACCCCGTTCGGCCTATCTGTTGCGCGGACCATCGCGAACCGAATGGGAGCACAGCATTCCGCCCGTCGAGTCGTTGCGATACTCGATCACTTTTCGGAACGTCCTGAAACAAAAGCAGGCGGGCTCGGCGAGAAGGAGTACTAGTCGCCCCGGTTACTGAGGGCAAACGAAAGCCCTTCCAGCTCCATCGCCATGTTGACGTTTCGCACCGTGACATCCGCAGGCACGACCAACTGCACCGGTGCGAAATTCAGGATCGCCTTGATTCCGGCCCGGATGACCCGCTTCACGACATCGGGCGTGTTCTCGGCCGGCGTTGCCACGACGGCGATGTCGAAATCTTCCCGGGAAGCGTCTTTCTCCAAATCGGCGATCGAACGAACGGTGAGATTCTCCCAACGTTTGCCGATCTTGGCATCATCGCTGTCGTACACAGCCGCGACCATGAATCCGCGCTCGGCGAATCCACGGTAGCGCGCCAGCGCCGCGCCGATCTTACCCGCGCCGATGATGCAGACGCGCCACTGTTTCTCGAGACCGAGGATGCCGCGCAGCTTCTCGGAAAGCTCGGGCACCGAGTAGCCCAGTCCCCGTTTCCCGAACGAGCCGAAGAGTGAAAGATCCTTTCGAACCTGTGCGGATGTAGTTCCACCGAGTCGAGCTAACTCGTCGCTGGAGATGGTGGTGAGGCCGTGGCGCTCGATTCCTTCGAGAAAACTCAGGTAGAGGGAGAGACGCCGGACTGTCGATTCAGCTATCCGCTTCAATGTCGTGCTTGTGAATTAGTTCACAAACTAATCCAGAAGAGACGGCGCCGGAAGAAACCTTCGCTACTGACGCGCTTTGAAATAGCTGGGCGCCTCGTATCTTCCGCGCATGCCAGTTCATGTAACATCTGAAATCGGCACCTTGCGAACGGTCCTGGTCCACAGCCCCGGCGATGAGCTGCGCGCAGTGACGCCCAGTACGCGCGCTGATTTTCTCTACGACGACATCGTCGACGCGAACCTCGCCAGGCGCGAGCACCGACGCTTTGTGCAGGTTCTTGAGCGATTCACCGATGTCCTCCACGTGCGAAATCTCCTCGGTGACGTCCTCGAGGATTCCGAGGTTCGCGAGCTGATCATCCGCGAAACACTGGACGTGGTTCCGTTGCAGCCACTCGCGGCGCAGCTGCGCGAGCTGCCGCCGGAAGCGGTGGTAAATCTTTTGATAGAAGGAAAGGAGGAAGAGCCGGGGCCGCTCTCGCGCACCTTGAATGAGTGCAGCTACTCCCTCCCGCCGCTCCCCAATCTTTTTTTCACGCGCGATTCGGCGATGGCTATCAATCGTCACATGATGATCGGCTCGATGCGATACCATGCGCGCTGGACGGAAGAGCTGATTATGAAGGCTCTGTTCACCTCGCACCCGAAGCTGTCGAATGAAGGCGTGCTTTACGACGGCTCAATGGAGAGGCGTCTCAATCACACGCTGGAGGGAGGCGATGTGCACCCTCTGCGCGAAGACGTTCTCCTCATTGGGTTCAGCGAGCGCTCCAGTCCGGCGGCAATTGACGGGCTCGCGAATCTGTTGTTCGAGCAGACAGGCGTCAGCAATCTATTGGTGGTGGTAATGCCCCAGGAGCAAACGGCGATTCATCTCGACATGATTTTCACCCACGTAGACCGTGACCTCTGCGTCATTTATCCACCGCACTTCATTGGCCCTTATCGCGTACCCATCCTTCATTGGCAAAAAGGGCAGTCGCAAATGAGAGAGCAGCCGGACCTCTTCACCGCACTAAGGGAATGTGACATGCCCATGGAACCCATTCTATGCGGCGGCTCCCGCCGCATAGACCAGGACCGCGAACAGTGGGCGTCGGGTTGCAATTTCATGGCTCTGCGCCCGGGAGTCATCACTTCGTACGCGCGAAACGAGACGACACTTACCGAGCTCGAAAAAGCCGGGTTCAAAATGATTTCGGCGTCAGATTTTCTCGCGTCTGAGGCGGAAATTCCCGCGTTCCAACGCGCCGCAATCACCTTCGAGGGCGGAGAGCTGGTGCGCGCCGGCGGCGGACCGCACTGCATGACGTGTCCGATCACACGGGACGACCCATGGAGCTGACACGCGGGATGCACGCGGAGCCTGACGACACGTTGCTCACGACCCGCGCCTTCGACTATCTGTCCGCAGGACCAGCGGATGTTGTCGATCTCATAGGACACATCTGCAGTCTGCCCGGTGCTCCCCGCATCGTCGCCGAGCATATGGCGCAGGCGATGTTCTCGGGACGGAGTGAGTTCGTCCGCGGCGTTGATGGCAAATGGGGCCTGACCGAGCTGGCTCGGGCGCGACGTGCAGCAGGGCTCCGGCCTTCGGCACGTCAGCCGGTGTCGAACCGGTTGCCCATTCGGCGCCCGGACGCTTACGCCCCCGCAGTCGCTAACCTGGCACGGATGTCTGAATCGCTACGACATTCCGCCTTCGTGGTGGTGGACGTCGAGACAACGGGTACACGCGCATATCACGGCGACCGCATCACCGAGATCGCGGCCGTGGTGGTGAGAGATGGGGAGATTCGCGAAGTCTACGAGACGCTCGTCAATCCTCAGCGGCCAATTCCGCCGTTCGTGACCGCGCTGACCAACATCACCTGGGCAATGGTCAGGAACGCGCCCACCTTCGACCGCGTCGCGCCGGATGTGATGCGGGTGCTCGAGGGAGGGGTGTTCGTCGCGCACAACGCGATCTTCGATTGGCGCTTTGTCACTTCAGAGCTCTCGCGGTGCGCCGGTCAGAAACTGCTCGGCCGCAAGCTCTGCACAGTCAAGCTTGCCAGGAAAGTGCTTCCGCACCTTTCGCGTCGCTCCCTCGACTACCTCGCGCGATACTACGGCGTCGAGATCAGGGGGAGGCACCGCGCCGGCGGCGACGCAATCGCCACGGCCAAGTGTCTGGTGAGGATGCTGTCGGATCTTTCGCAGCGTGGCTGCCACACCTGGTCGGAGCTCGAGGAGCTGCTCGCGACACCCACACCACCACGCAAGAGGAGGCGCCGCCCGAGCGCTCTACCAATGCCCGTCACTCGCGATACGACGGCGTGACAGTACCAACACCCCCGGTCGAGCGCCGCAAGCTCGGTAACCTCACGCTCCACGCAATTCAAGCCGGGGGACAACGCCTCGATGGCGGCGCGATGTTCGGCGTAGTTCCGAAACCACTCTGGGAGAAGCGCATCGCGGCGGACGAGCGAAACCGCATCCAGCTCGGCATGCGGTGCCTGCTGATCGAGCATCCGTCGGGTCTCATTCTCATCGACACAGGCGCCGGCAACAAGGAGAATGAAAAGTTCAAGGACATCTACGGTCTCGAGAATGAGGGCGAGGATGGCGCGACAATGCTCGAGGACGGTCTCAAAAAGCTCGGCGTCTCGCCAGACGATATCGCGATCGTGATCAACACCCACCTTCACTTTGACCACGCCGGCGGAAACACGAGGAGTAATCCCCGCGGGGATGTCGATCTCAGCTTTCCCCACGCCACACACATCATCAAGCGGGGCGAATACGACTACGCCATGCATCCGAACGAACGGACCTCAGCGAGCTACTTCGGGCGCAACTACGAGCCGATCGAACGCGCAGGGAAGCTCGAATTCGTCTCCCGTGAGAAGGAAATAGTCAAAGGGGTCCGCGTAATTCCGACGCCGGGCCACACCCCATTTCACCAGAGCATTCTGATTGAATCGGGAGGCGAGCGCGCTTTTTACCTGGGTGATCTGGTCCCGACACACGCTCACCTACCGTTGCCTTGGATAATGGGTTACGATGTCGAACCTCTAGTAACACTTGAAACGAAACGCAGGATCCTCAAGCAGGCCGTTGACGAGAACTGGCTGCTCATCTTCGAGCACGATGCCAGGGTGGCGTGGGGAAGGGTGGAGCACGATGGAAAGAACTACCGATTGCAGCAGGGCGCGCCGTAAACGAGACGGAGAAGGCAACACGCCGCTGCCCGCTTCCCGCCAGTAGTTACCCGCTTACCGCAAACTTCACATCCATCTCGCTGTCATTTCAACGGTTGGTATAACTCGATACGATTCCCCTCAGGATCCCGGATCCAGGCGAAACGGCCGTAATCGAAATCCTCGGTCTTCTCGATGGTGACTCCCGCTGCTCGCAGCTGGTCGAGAAAAGCCGGGAGGTCGTACACCCGGTAATTGATGACGCACTCCCGGCGCTCCGCCGGTAGCGGGGTCTTGGCCTGCTGGATCGAGAACAAAGTCGACTGGACTTGTGAGGAGTCGACGAGGCGCCGGTACTTGAACTCGGTGCCGTAGACCTTGTTCTCCTCGTAGATCTCCAGCCGCAGGCCGAAGTGATGGGCGTACCAGCTCGACAGCGTCCGCGCGTCGTTGGCGTAGATGAAAACCCCGCCGATCCCGTCGATCGACAAACGCTTCTCGACCCGACCGCCAATAACGTTCTTGTTCATACCGCGAATCTAGGTTACGGCTGAGCCACCCGGAAGTTTTGAAAAGCTCAACGGCTCAACGCTTAGCGCTCAAAGCCGCCCGCTTTAGTTGAGTGATACATAGAAACGCCCCGACCGTCTTGCGGCGAGGTCAATGTGGGTCTATCTTCCGCTCCGACAATGTGATAAGCGGGCGATCCTGGCGGATCGCCCCACCCTCCGGCCCTCGAGTTTTGAGGCGTGCTGCAGGAGTTCAGGCCAACACAGCCACCAGGCCGTGTATAGTGGCGCGGACTCCAGCAACGGGGTCCGCGTTTTTTTGATTTCTTCATTAAAGGATAGCCGCTATTCAGGACACGACTAAGCGAGTACGCGTCAACAAACAGATCCGCATAAGTCCCATCAGAGTGATCGCCGCCGACGGCGCGCAGCTCGGGATCATGGACGTCGAGACTGCACTGGCAGCCGCGATCGAACAGGGCCTGGATCTGGTTGAAGTCGCACCGATGGCGAGGCCTCCCGTGGCCCGCATCATGGACTACGGGAAGTTCAAGTTCGAGCAGGCGAAGATGGCCCGTCAGGCGAAGAAAAAGCAGCACGTGATTCATCTCAAGGAAGTGAAATATCGACCGGGGATCGAAGAGCACGACTTCATGACGAAGACGCGCCACGCGCGAGAGTTCCTGCAGGAAGGAAACAAAGTGAAAGTGACGTTGATGTTCCGGGGCAGACAGATCGCTCACCCGGAACTGGGACGTCAGGTGGTCAATCGGGTCGCGCAGGAGCTCGCCGACGTGGCGAAAATCGAGAGCGATCCGAAGTTCGAAGGCAAGTTCATGACAATGATCCTCGCGCCGAAGTAGGCCGAGCTCACATACGGGAATCAGCAATGCCGAAGATGAAATCGCACAAGGGCGCGCGTAAGCGTTTCAAGATCACCGGCTCGGGTAAGGTTCGTCGGCTGAAGGCCTTCAAGAGTCACATCCTCACCAAGAAGTCGCCGAAGAGAAAGCGGAATCTGCGTCGTGGCACCACGATCCAGACCACTGGCGAAGTGAAGAACATCAAGCGCCTGCTACAGGCGTAAGGACGGAATAGACAATGCCTCGCGTCAGATCCAACGTTGCGCGACTGAAGCGCAAGAAACAGATAATGAAAGCAGGCCGCGGCGCATTCGGCGCACGCAGCAAGCTGTGGAAGGCTACCAAGGAGAACGTCGAGCGCGGCTGGAAGTACGCGTACCGCGATCGCAAGAACAAAAAGCGCGATTTCCGCAAGCTGTGGATCATCCGCATCAACGCGGGGGCCCACCAGCACGGGATGTCCTACTCGGTGTTCATGCACGGCCTGAAGAAGGCCGGCATCGAGATCGACCGAAAAGTTCTTTCCGACATCGCCATCAACGACGCTGCCGCGTTTACCGCTCTCGCCGAAAAGGCGAGATCAGCACTAGACGCCGCGTAACGTCGCACACGCATTTTGAAAAGGACTCTGCCGGCGCTAATGTCAATCCAGCGCGGTAGGGTCCTTTTGCGTTCGTCCACCCACTCTGATTCGTGACGCTCTCGGAATTTCAGCAGCTAGTAACCAGTATCGCCGCCGACGGCGAAAAGCTGATCGATCTCGCTACCACCTCGTCGTCACTCGAGGAGGCGCGCACGTCACTGCTGGGAAGAAAATCCGGAAGATTACCGGAGCTCTTCAAGCAACTGCCCTCGCTGCCACCCGGTGATCTGCGGGAAGCGGGCTCTCTCATCAACGCCGTCAAAGCAAAACTCGAGGGCCGGCTGGATGAGCGTCGCCGTCAGCTCGAGGCCGCGAGCTCGTCCCAGCGGAACATCGACCTCACAATGCCGGGGCGAAGGCAGTGGCTGGGATCAAAGCATCCTGTCACACTCGTAATCGAAGAGATCGAGGAGATCTTTCGCGAGCTGGGCTTCACCATTGCACTGGGCCCTGAGGCGGAGACCGAGTGGTACAACTTCACCGCCCTCAATTTTCCGGCGGATCATCCCGCACTCGACCTGCACGACACTCTCTACCTCGGCGAGAACGTTCTGCTGCGTACGCACACGTCGCCGGTACAGATCCGCACGATGCAGAAATTCAAACCGCCGATAAGAATTTTGAGCCCGGGCAATGCGTACCGCCGCGATTTCTTCGATGCTTCGCACGCGCCGATGTTCGCACAAGTCGAAGGATTGGCAGTCGATGAAGGAGTGAGCTTCGTCGACCTGAAAGCTACGCTGACTCACTTCGCCAACAGATTCTTCGGTCAGACCAGGACACGCTTCCGCCCGAGCTATTTTCCGTTCACTGAGCCATCGGCCGAGATGGATGTAGAGTGTCAATTGTGTCACGGGTCCGGCTGTCCGGGTTGCAAGGGTACGGGGTGGATGGAGATACTCGGCTCCGGCATGGTGCATCCATCGACACTTAACGCCGCTGGGCTCGATGCCGATCGGTACACCGGCTGGGCGTTCGGTATGGGACCCGCGCGCATCGCGATGCTGCGTTACGACATTCCTGATATCCGGATTCTGTACGATTCGGACGTGAGATTCCTGTACCAGATCTCACGGTGACGCATACGCACAGGGCCCGACATCGGGCGATGAGCGCTACGCTATGAACGCGTCCTACGAATGGCTGCGCGCCCTGGTACCGTTCAACCTCAGTCCCACAGAGCTGCGCGACCTGCTGACGTCGCGGTGCGCTACCGTCGACGATCTCGTGTCGCTGCGTGAGGACCTGCGTGACATCCTCATCGCCCGAGTGGTAGAGGCCAAGCGCCACCCGAATTCTGATCACCTCTGGCTCACGAAGGTGGACGCCGGCGGCGGCGCCGTCGTGGAAGTGGTTTGCGGCGCAGCGAACGTCGCGGTAGACACTCTTTATCCATTCGCTCCGGTCGGGTCGAGCCTTCCCGGCGGAATGAAAATCGAGAAGCGAAAAATTCGCGGCGAGACCTCAGAAGGCATGCTTTGCTCAGCCAAAGAGCTCGGCCTCGGTCAGGAAGGCGACGGGATCATGGCGCTCTCAATCAACGCCGAGCCTGGCACGAAGTTCCTCGACGCAATGCCGATTGGCGACACGCGTCTCGTTATCGACGTGCTACCCAACCGTCCGGATCTTCTCTCGCACGAAGGGCTGGCCCGGGAGATCGCCGCTGCAACCGGAGGAACCGTAACCCGTCCGGACATCAGGGAAGAACGGGCGTACGTAATCCGGACTCATACGGTTAAGGCCACTTCCGGCAGAGTCGGTGACGTGACCGTCAAGCTCGAGGACACGGACGGCTGCCTGCGGTACGCGGGAGCGGTCGTCACCGGATTGAAGGTTGGCCCGAGTCCCGATTGGCTGGTGCGGCGACTGCAATCAGTTGGCTCTCGTTCGATTAACAACGTCGTCGATATCACAAACTACATGCTGCTCGGTTTTGGCCAGCCGATGCACGCCTTCGACCTGGAGAAGATCGCGCGCAGCACGGTGGTGGTAAGAAAAACTCGCGGCGAAGAGCTGATCAAGACTTTGGATGGAGTCGACCGTACGCTACCGCCCGGCGCGGTGGTCATCGGCGATGCGGAGCGGGCTCAGGCGATTGCGGGGATCATCGGCGGTAGCGGAAGCGAGGTAGCCGAATCCACGACCGAAATTTTTCTCGAGGTTGCGGCTTTCAACCCTGCTCGCATTCGCGCGACGCGTCGCAAGCTCGGTATTTCGACTGACGCGAGCTATCGCTTCGAGCGAGGTGTGGACGTCGACGCAATCCCCGGCCTTGTCGATTACGCAGTGAGATTGATCCTGTCGCTGGCCGGCGGGATTCCGCAGGGGAGTCCCATCGATCTGTATCCGCTGCCAAAGCGTCCATTGCCAATCTCACTGCGGCTGCAACGGGTTGCGCGTTTACTCGGCGACCCCATTGACGCGCCGGAAGTTGAACGCAACCTGCGGTCGGTCGGGTTCCGGATCGCGCCGGAGGCAAAGGATGTTCTCAAAGTCTCGCCCCCGAGCTGGCGGCACGACGTCCGTGGAGATGCGGATTTGGCGGAGGAGGTAGCGCGGCTACGCGGTTACGACGCGTTTTCGTCGGAGCTGAGACCATTCCGTGTCAGCACCGTACCGGACGCACCGCTGGTCGGGGTGATGAAGCGCGTGCAGGAAGTTCTGGTTGGTGCGGGCCTAAACGAAATACGACCGATGCCGTTCGTCGGTGCGGGTAAGAATGCAAGCGTGCGCGTTACCAACCCGCTGGCGGAGGATGAAGCGTTTCTCCGAGGGGACCTGTTGACGACACTGATATCGCGGGCGGAGTACAATCTCGCCCGCATGCAGGGAAATGTGCGACTGTTCGAGGTCGGAACGGCGTTCTTCGCGGCGGACCAGGCGTCAGGCGGTGGTGCGGGGAAAGCTGCGCTTCCACGCGAGGAGATGCACGTCGCCGCGCTGGTGATGGGGCAGCGGTCACCAACTCATTTCACGAAGGCCGTGCAGCCCAGCTACGACGAATGGGATCTCAAATATCTGGCGGAGCTTGCCGCCGCGGCCGCGTTCCCATCGGCCGCGGTCACGCTCACTCCGGGGACGGCCGACATCCTTTGGGATATCTCTGTCGATGGTCGCACTGTAGGCTCGGCTCGCCGCCTCAAGCTCGACGCGCCGGTTTGGGCAAAACCATCTTTTGGGTTCGAGATAAACCTCGAGCGGATTGCGCAGGCGCCCCCGAAAAACAAAGCCTACCGGCCGATCCCGGCGACACCGCGCGTACAAGTCGACCTTGCCCTGCTCGCTCCGTTATCAGTAACGGCGGCCCAGATGGACGCCATTATCCGACGTGAGGGCGGAGAGCTGCTGGAGAGTCTGACCTTGTTCGATGAGTTCGTGGGGCAGGGAATTCCGGAAGGGTCGAGGAGTCTGGCGTGGGCGTTGACGTTCCGTGCGGCGGACCGCACACTAAAGGACCCCGAAGTGCAGGGAAGAAAAGAGAAAATCGTCAAGGCACTCGAAGGAGAGCTTGGTGTCCGACAGCGTACGACCTGAAAAAGCCGCGTTCGCGGAGCTGGAGCAGTTGGTGAAGCACCTCGGGGACGAGCTCGCGTCTTTTCGTCGTCGCGCGCTGCAGGCGGAAGCGCGGCTCAAGACTCTCGAGAGTACCGGAGTGAAAGGCGTAGTGTCGCCCGAGCGCGTGCAGTTTCTCGAGCGCGAGAACGCGGGGCTCAGCAAACGTCTGCAGACTGCGCGCGACCGTACGCTCCAGATGATCGACCGCGTGCGGTTCCTGCGCCAGCAGCACGATGGAGCGACCTCGAGATGACATCCAAGAAAAACGTGGTGCGCGTGACCATACTCGGCGATGAGTACTCGATCAGGAGCGACGTGAGTCCCGAAAGAACCCGCGCCGTCGCAGAGCACGTCGATGACGTCATTAAGCAGACGATGCGCGCCGGCAACATCGTCGAGACCCAGAAAGCCGCGATCCTCGCCGCCCTGAGCATCACAGACGAGCTGTTCGATGCGCGCGAGGCCGGTGAAGAGCTCGCCAGCTCTATGAAGAGACTCGGCGCGGAGATAAGGCCGTGGCTCCCGCCGGCGAAACGCAAAGACTAAGTGATAGGGGCGAGGTTGGCTCCTCCCAACTAAAGCTGGCAGCACTGAGCGCTAAGCGTTGAGCAATTGAGCCAGAGACCAGAGTCCCTAGCTCAAACGCTCCAGGCTTAGCGCTCAAGGCTGCCCGCTTTAGTTGACTGGTGGTGCGTTGGGCCGCCACGTCCGCCGCGCAGACGCCGTCCAGACTCTAGCGGCCCCGCTGAAAAAGCCGTTAGCTTAAGCCTTAGCTACGCTGCCGACTTACCGGCGCGATAGGGGCCGCCTGTGGCCTTGCCGCGGGCCCAACATAGATCCATATGACGAACACGGCGTGGTTATCCGCAGCCGGCATTGGACTGTTCGTACTTGCCAGCGCGGTTTTTTTCTTTATCGGGAAAAGGTTGGGAGGGCGGGCGGAGATACGCCGCCAGCAGGACGCCCACTCCACCGCTGAAGAGACAGCGAAGCGCATTGTTGGCGATGCGCAGCGAGAGGCGGAGAGCCTCCGCAAGGCCGCGGTGCTGACGGGCAAGGAAGAGCTGATCCGACTCCGCGAGGAATGGGAAGTCGAGGTCCGCGGGCGCCGCGAGGAGGTCGAGCGCGAGGAGCGTCGCGTCGGTGACCGCGAAGGACAGCTCAATCGGAAATACGATCTCCTCGAGCAGCGCGAGCGTGATGCCACCCGCCGCACCGCCGAGCTCTCAACGCGCGAAAAGGGTCTGTCCGAGCGCGAGCAGGATCTCGAGAAAATGCTGGGTGAAGAACGTCGTCGACTCGAGCAGCTCGCAGGTATGTCGGCCGCCGACGCCAAGGCGGAGCTCATTCACCGTATGGAAGAAGAAGCTCACGCCGATGCCGCGAACAAGATCCGTGAGATTCGCGAGACCGCCAAGCGCAACGCCGATCGTGAGGCAAAGAAGATCATCGCCCTCGCCATCCAGCGAATCGCTGCGGAAGAGAGCGTCGAGGCGACCGTCTCGGCGGTCGCGCTACCGAACGACGAGATGAAAGGACGCATCATCGGTCGCGAAGGTCGAAACATTCGCGCGTTCGAGCTGGCGACAGGTGTCGACGTCATCATCGATGACACTCCGGACACAGTCGTCGTTTCGTGCTTCGATCCCGTGCGCCGCGAAGTTGCCCGGCTCTCGCTGGAGAAGCTCGTCGCCGATGGTCGCATTCACCCGGGACGGATTGAAGAAGTGGTCAATAAATCCCGCCAGGAGGTTGACGCATCCATCATCGAGACGGGCGAGCGAGCCGCGTACGAGGCAGGTGTACACGGCCTGCACCAGGAGCTGGTGAAGCTGATTGGCCGCATGCGTTGGCGCACCAGCTATGGACAGAACATCCTGAACCATTCGAAGGAAGTCGCCTGGCTCGCCGGCATCATGGCCGCCGAGCTCGGGCTCGACGTGGCGATGGCGCGTCGCGGCGCATTGTTGCACGACGTCGGCAAGGTTCTCACCCACGAGCACGAGGGAACCCACGTCCAGCTCGGCGTCGAGATGGCTACGCGCTACGGCGAGAACCCGCTGGTGGTAAACTGCATCGCCGCGCACCACGACGATGTTCCGCACGAGAGCGAGATCTCCGTGCTCGTTCAGGCGGCTGATGCGATTTCCGGCGCGCGCCCGGGCGCTCGTCGCGAAGCTTTCGAGACGTATGTGAAGCGACTCGAGGGCCTCGAGAAAATCGCGTCGAGTTACCGCGGCATCGAAAAAGTCTTCGCGATTCAGGCTGGTCGTGAAGTGCGTGTGATTGTTACGCCCGAAGAAGTGGACGATCCACGCATGGCATCGCTCAGCGAAGAGATCGCGCGCCGGATCGAGGCGGAGCTCCAGTACCCGGGACAAATCAAAGTCGTGCTGATCAGGGAGACGCGAGCAGTGGACTTTGCCCGCTGAGCTGATAGACGGCCGCCAGATCGCGCAACAGGTACGGGCCGAAGTGGCCGAACGTGCACGAAAACTGGCCCAGCGGGGAGTGAAGCCGGGCCTCGCCGTCGTGCTGGTAGGGAACGATCCGGCGAGTGCCGTCTACGTCGCGGCCAAGAGCAAGGCGACCGAAGAGGCCGGGATGTACAGCGTGACGGTCCGTCTTCCTGCCGAAACGTCACAAGCGGAGCTGCTCGCCAAAGTCGACGCGCTCAACGCCGACTCACGGATCCACGGCATCCTCGTGCAGATGCCGCTTCCAAAACAAATCGATCCCGACGCGGTGATCCGCCGCATCGACCCCCGCAAAGACGTCGACGGGTTTCATCCCGTCAACGTTGGGAAAATGCTTGTCGGCGAGAGGGACGGGTTCATACCTTGTACGCCTGCCGGGATACAGCTGCTTCTCCAACGCTCCGGCGTGAAAACTCCGGGAAAGAACTGCGTCGTGATCGGGAGGAGTAACATTGTCGGCAAGCCAATGGCGGCGCTCATGATGCAAGACAATGAAAATGCGAACTGTACGGTGACCGTTTGCCACCGACATACGGCGGATCTCAAAGCGCGTACCCGTGAGGCCGACATTCTGATTGTCGCAGCCGGACGACCGGGAATCGTAACCGCTGACATGGTAAAGCCTGGAGCGGTTGTTATCGATGTTGGAACCAACCGCGTACCCGACGCGAAATCGAAGAGCGGCAATCGATTGCAGGGCGATGTTGATTTCACTGGCGTCGCACAGGTCGCCTCGAAAATCACTCCAGTGCCCGGTGGAGTTGGTCCGATGACGATCGCGATGCTGATGTCGAACACGGTTCGCGCGGCGGAGATGACTCTCTCGTGAAAACCGCTGGCTTTGATTTCTTCGCGGCGGAGCTACCGCGGCAACGCCTTGGCGGAGCGCAGGATTCGCCCGCGACCGTCTCCGATCTCGCGCAGCAGGCCCGAACCGTGGTGGAGTCGCGCATCCAACCGCTCTGGGTTCGCGGCGAGATCACCGATTTCAAGCGGCATCGGAACGGCCACTGGTATTTCTGTCTGCGCGACAAGACCGCACAGGTGCGCTGCGTGGTCTGGTCCAAGGACCAGCTGCGAATTCCAGCCGCGCCGGACGACGGAATGCAGGTCGTCCTTTTTGGTCAGATGACCGTCTATGCGGCTCGTGGTGATCTCCAGCTCAAAGTCACTCGCATTGAAGCCGAGGGCGACGGGTTGTGGCGCAAGGCGATGGCGGAGACACTAACGAGATTACGTGCCGACGGCTTGCTCGAGGAAGCGCGCAAGCGACCGATCCCGCGATTTCCGAAATGCATCGCGGTGGTTACGAGTCCCGGTGGCGCGGCGCTCCGCGATATAGTCGCAGTTCTCCGAGAACGAAACTCCGGAGCGCGCATCGTCGTTTGCGCTGCCACTGTCCAGGGAGATGTAGCTGCGCGAGAAATCGTGTTCGCCCTCAAGCGTGTGGCGCGGTGGGGCAAGGCCGACGTGGTGATCATCGGCCGTGGTGGAGGCGGCAAAGAGGATCTCTGGGCTTTCAACGACGAACGCGTTGCGCGGGCAGTTGCTTCGTGCCCGGTTCCCGTAATTTCAGCGGTGGGACATGAAGTCGACATGACCGTGTGCGATGCGGTGGCGGATCTCCGGGCGCCGACTCCCTCCGCGGCTGCAGCCGCTGCTTGCGTGGCCCGAGAGCAGCTCGAGCGCGCCTTTGCCCTGGCTGCCCGCGATCTCAGCGCGGCAATGCAGGCTCGCGTGCGCCATGCTCGCAGCGATATCGACCGCATGTCACAGCGTATAATCACCGCGTCGCTCAGAACAGTGGCCGCAAAAAAGCATCTCATCGCGAATTTTGCCTCGAGATTGAATTCGCTTAGCCCGCTCGCAACCCTGGCGCGAGGGTATGCGGTCGCTCGAGACCCAGCCGGCTCCGCTCTCACGTCGGCGAAGCAGTTCACCGCTGGGCTTCGCTTCGAGCTGTTGTTGCACGATGGTCAGATCGCCGCGGAGACTAAAGAAGCGTGAGCCTCGTTCTCACTTTCATTACGAGTCTGCTACTCGGGATGCGGCACGCTTTGGATCCCGATCACATCGTGGCGGTCACGACGATTGTGAGTCGCGAGCGCTCGGTGACGAAAGCAGCGGGAATCGGCGCGCTTTGGGGCTTCGGTCATACTATCACGCTCCTGCTCGTTGGAGGCGCCATCATCCTTTTCAAGGTGGCTCTCAACGCGCGGATCGGTCTCTCTCTCGAGTTGTGCGTGGCGATCATGCTCATCGTCTTGGGTCTGCTGAACCTTTTCGATGTCGGTTCGCCGCAGCGTGCGCTGAGCGCTTCGCGCCCCTTCTTTGTGGGAGTAATCCACGGGCTCGCCGGCTCGGCCGGGGCCGCTCTCCTCATTGTGCCGTTGATCGATGACCCGCGTTGGGCAGCGCTCTACCTGGTCACCTTCGGACTCGGCACGATTGTGGGGATGAGCGTCGTTACGGTTTCGATTGCCGCCCCTTCGCTCCTCGCCGCCGCCCACATGCCTAGTTTGCAACGCTCCCTGCGCGTCGCGTCGGGCGTGGTCAGTCTTGTATTTGGGATCTACCTCGCCCAGAAAATCGGCTTTGCGCAAGGGCTGTTCACAGCGGATCCCCGCTGGACACCGCGATAACTACAGTAGCTGCTGGTTGCACATGAGGAGCACGACCCTCACTTCCTCTTGTCCCGTCGCGCCAACCACTTTGGCTGCGTAGTAAAATGGCTCGCCCGGCATCCTGGTTTCGCCGAACACGAGGACTGAGTCTGTCTGGGTCACGGTGATCTCGAAGTCACCGTTTCCGTTGCTCGTAGCGTATCCCATAGTCCGGGCGCCTCTCACTAGCGCCAACAGTCGATCGTATTCCCGTGAGGCGGCGCGCATTGCATCCGGGTCACCGCTCTCCCAATCAAGCGTGTCGAGGACAAAGAGCGACTTGCGGATCGCCGGGACTTTTTTGGCGTTGAAGACATAGGCGTGGACGCCGGGCACGCCGGACGTGGTTTCCCTCGAATCCGCGCACGGAACGGCGCTGCCATCGATCAGAGTTTTCTCTGGGACTGGGTGAATCAGGGTCAACAGGCCAACCAGCGCAGCTCCTCGAAACAGCACTCCGTACTCCGGTAAGGGTCGATGTCAAGACGCTCGAAGCGGGAATTCGGAACGCTGGGCTGTCCAGAGCGGGCGTTGCAACTAAAGGCGCTGCTACGCGCGGCCCGCTGATAGCTACGTGCTGTTCGCTGCGTACCGGCGGACAGCCCTCGGTGGCGTTCGGAGAACTGAGGTGCGTGCCTCCCGAAGATCAATCAGCACTGTCCGTCGGCTTTCAGCGGGTTGCGATTAGCTAGAAGCAGGCAGCGGGGAGCAGGCCGTTTTGAGGGGTGAGAAGCGCCGTTTTGAGCGAGGAGTAACGCCCGGACGCCAACCACGACTTGTCTTGCCCCCCGTAGCCCGCTAAGTTGCATGGCTACAGCGATTTAAGAACCAGAGCGGACGCTCGCACAAGGCGAGTCGCAAAGACCAACCAAATGGCATTCGAGAAAACACCCACCGTAGAGAAGTACCGCACCCATAAGAGCGATAGCGGTTCGACCGAAGTTCAGGTCGCGCTTCTCACCGAAAGAATCAACTATCTGACCGACCACTTTCGCACCCATGCGAAGGACCACCACAGCCGTCGCGGGCTGCTGAAAATGGTCGGAAAGCGGCGCCGGCTCCTCGACTACCTGAGGCGCACGGATCTCGAAGGTTACCGAAAGATCATCGCCGACCTTGGCCTCCGTTACTAATCTGGCTCTTTGATCTCGCCGCGCGGCCCATGAGGGTGTCCGCGCGGTTTGCGCAACTCAGAGACAACAACACAACATATGCAACGCATCGAAAAAACTTTTGCCGGCAGACGCCTGGTCATCGAGACCGGCCGCATGGCGAAACAGGCAGCAGGATCCGCAGTAGTTCAGTTCGGCGAGACGATGGTTCTTGCGGCAGTTACAGTCAGTGAGACCGAAAGTCCCCTCCCTTTTTTCCCGCTCCTCGTAGAGTACAAAGACAAGGCTTACGCCGCGGGCAAGATCCCCGGCGGTTTCATCAAGCGTGAAGGCCGTCCCTCCGACCCGGAAATCCTGAAGGCCCGGATCATCGACAGATCGATTCGTCCCCTCTTTCCGGAAGGATTCAAGAACGAGGTGCAGGTCTTCATCTACGTCGTCTCTGCGGACCAGGAGAACGACGCCGATGTGATGGCGCTGGTCGCCGCCTCGTACGCCCTCAACACCTCGAAGATTCCGTTCATGGGCCCGATCGCCGGTGTCCGCGTCGGACGCGTGCAGGAGAAGTGGATTCTCAATCCCACCTTCCAGCAGCTGCCTTACAGCGACATGGACATCGTTCTCGCCGCCTCTAAGGATTCGATCATGATGGTGGAAGGCGGGGCACTCGAGGTCTCCGAAGCAGACATGCTCGAGGCTTTGACAGTCGGACACCGCGGGATCCAGGAGCTTATCGGCATCCAGGAAGAGCTCCTAGGCCGCGGCCGCTCGGACAAAATGCAATGGAAGAAGGCCGAGGTTCCGACGCAGATAAAGACACGGGTCGACGAGCTCGCCAAGGGTCGCATTGGCGAAGCGATCAACCAGAAGGAAAAGCACACGCGCATAGAAGCGGTGGAGTTGGTGAAGAAGGAAGCACTCACTCAGCTGCTCAGCGAATTCCCCGACAACGCCAAAGACCTGCCCAATCTCGTCGGGGACGTGGAGTACCACACGTTACGTGCCCAGGTTCTGGACAGCGGAAAACGAGTCGATGGACGTGGTCCCAGGGAAGTTCGCGACATCACGATCGACACCCAGGTGCTCCCGCGCGCGCACGGCTCCGCGCTATTCACTCGCGGACAGACGCAGGCGCTCGTGGCGGTGACGCTCGGAACTGCTAATGACGTTCAGCGCCTCGACAGCATCGACGAAGCAGGTGAGACCACCAAGTCTTTCATGTTGCATTACAACTTCCCGCCGTTCTCCACCGGTGAAGTGAGACCGATGCGCGGAACCAGCCGCCGCGAGATCGGGCACGGCAACCTGGCCGAGCGTGCGCTGCAGGGCGTGCTGCCGGCGTTCGAGGATTTTCCCTACACGATTCGCATCGTCTCCGACATTCTCGAGTCCAACGGCTCTTCGTCGATGGCATCGGTTTGCGGTGGATCTCTCGCCCTATTTGACGCGGGCGTTCCACTTCGCTCCGCCGTCGCCGGCGTCGCGATGGGTTTGATCAAGGAAGGCAATCGTCACGCGATTCTAACCGACATCCTCGGCACCGAGGATCATCTGGGCGACATGGACTTCAAGGTCGCCGGAACCGAGCACGGCATCACGTCCATTCAGATGGACATCAAGATCGAAGGTCTCGACCTCGGCATCGTAAAGGAAGCGCTCGCTCAGGCGCAGGAAGGCAGGATGCACATCCTTCGCGAGATGTCCAAGGCGTTGCCGCAGCCGCGCTCCGACCTGTCGCAGTATGCGCCACGTATCGTGACGATGACGATAAATCCCGAGAAGATCGGAGACCTCATCGGTCCGAAAGGCAAGACCATCCGTGGCATCCAGGAAGAGACCGGTGCCGAGATCACCGTCGACGACACTGGGCTGGTCACAATCGCCGCGGTGGGCGGCGAGGCGATGGAGAGAGCTCGCCAAATGATTCAGGCGCTCACGGCCGAGCCGGTGATCGGCGAGACTTACGAAGGTACTGTGAAGAGCACGACCGCTTTCGGCGCGTTCGTGGAGATCATGCCTGGTACTGAGGGTCTCGTGCACATCTCCGAGCTAAAGCATGGCAGAACCGAAAAAACGGAGGACGTCGTCAAGAAAGGCGATCGCGTGAAGGTCAAGCTGCTCGAGCGCGATGAGCGTGGAAGGCTCCGTTTGTCAATGAAAGCACTGACACCCAAGCCCGAAGGTGAGTCGCAGTCGAGCGGAGAAGGCGCGTTGGCGGGTGTCGGCGCCGGCAGCAGCGGTGGAGATTCGGAAAGTGGTGCGGGCGGTGAGAGGCCGGAGCGTTCGCGGTCAGATCGCGGAGAAAGACCGCGGCGTCCACGCGGTGGCGGAGGACGCTCGCGCGAGTGAGTCTGGCCGCGCCCGTCGCTGAATCGGAGCTGCGCCGCACCGTTCTACCGAACGGGCTGACCGTACTCTCGGAATCGATGCCGGGAGTACGGTCGGTCGCATTGGGGGCATGGGTTCGCGCGGCATCGCTCCACGAGACCCCGGAAAAGATGGGCGTTTCACATATGCTCGAGCACATGGTGTTCAAGGGAACGCCGACGCGGAGCGCCAAGGAGCTCGCACTCGCTCTGGAGGTACTCGGCGGATCCCTGGATGCCTATACCGCGCGCGAGCACACCGCTTATCAGGCGAAAGTCCTGGACGAACACCTTGCGCAGGCCGCCGATGTACTCGCCGATCTGATCTTTCGACCGACGCTGCGCGCATCGGATCTCGCGCTGGAGCGAAAGGTCGTTCTCGAGGAGATCAACACGGTCGACGACACACCCGATGATCTTGTCTTTGAGCTCCACAACGCGCAGCTCTGGGGCAATCACCCCTATGGCTACTCGATCCTCGGCACACGCGAGACCGTCGGAGCGCTCGGGCAAACGGATTTGCGTGCTCTCCATGAACGCGCCTATCACCCGGAGCAGATCGTCGTTGCCGCAGCGGGCAACGTCGAGCACGATGCGCTCCTCGACGTACTTGACTCGGCTGGCTGGGGCGACGTCCCCCGCGGAGAGCTTCCGCCGCTTACCTCACCGACACCAGTCGTGAAATCACCAGGCGCCTTCCACTTCGACCGGGATACGACACAGACCCACGTCGTGATCGGCAGCGCGACCTTCGCGCACAGCGATCCACGGCGATACGCCATGAGCATGATCGGGATGCTGTTCGGCGGCGGAATGAGCTCGCGCCTCTTTCAACGAATTCGCGAGGAGCTGGGGCTCGCGTACGCCGTCTATTCCTTTCAGTCTTTCCACGAGGACACGGGTGTTCACGGCGTCTATGTAGGGACGACGCCTGAGACAGCGCGCGCTGCCGTCGAGGCAATCAACGCTGAAATGGAAACACTCGCAACAAACGGTCTGAGCGAGAATGACCTGACCGCTGGAAAAAGCCAACTTAAAGGGCAGATTACACTGTCTCTCGAGAGCCCGACTTCTCGAATGTATCGGGCCGCGGGTGTAGAGCTCTATGGCGAGCCTTACAGAACACTTGACGAAGTGCTTGCGCTCATCGACGCCATTGACGGTGCGACTGTTGCCGAACTCTGCAGGTCTTATTTTGCGCCCGCTGGGCAGACTCTTGTGAGCCTTGGCCCGCATGCTGCGGCTTGACTGCCGCCGCGGTCGAGCCCGTCGATACCCAACTTCAAATCGAACACTTTGAAATACCAATGAAGATCGGCGTTCCGAAGGAGATAAAAACCAACGAGAACCGCATCGCCCTAGTGCCCGCCGGAGCCGAGGCGCTCGTCGGCGCCGGTCATTCCGTGATGATTGAGAAGGGCGCAGGGGATGGAAGCGGATTTCGGGACAAGGACTACACACTCGTTGGAGCGACGATCGGACCGAACGCCGATGCCGTTTGGGGCGAAGCCGAGATGATCATGAAGGTGAAGGAGCCGATAGCGCCCGAATGGCCCCGTATGAAAAAAGGCCAGCTCATCTTCACCTACTTTCACTTCGCAGCCGACGAGAAACTGACGCGCGCACACATGCAGAGTGGCGCGACCTGCATAGCCTACGAGACCGTCGAGCTGCCTTCGCGTGAGCTTCCCCTCCTCACGCCGATGTCAGAGGTTGCGGGCCGGATGGCCGTGCAGGAAGGCGCAAAATACCTGGAGAAGCTGTACGGAGGACGTGGCGTTCTCCTCGGCGGCGTTCCCGGCGTTCCACCGGCGAAGGTAGTGATCCTCGGCGGAGGAATCGTGGGGATCAACGCGGCGAAAATGGCCGCGGGGCTCGGCGCAAAGGTCACGGTTCTCGATCTCAGTCTCGAACGTCTGCGCTACCTCTCCGATGTGATGCCGGCCAACGTCACGCTCATCTATTCAAATCGTCATAACATCCTGGAGCAGATCTCCACCGCGGATTTGGTCGTGGGAGCGGTTCTAATCCCCGGCGCAGTCGCGCCGCGACTTATTCGACGTGAAGATCTGAAGACGATGCAGCCGGGATCGGTAATCGTCGACGTCGCCATCGATCAGGGCGGCTGCGTCGAGACCATCAAGGCGACAACGCACGAGAACCCAACATACGTCGTGGATGGAATCATCCACTACGGAGTCGCCAACATGCCCGGTGGAGTACCACGCACTTCTACACTCGCGCTCACCAACGCGACGTTTCCCTACGCGATGCAGCTCGCGAACAAGGGGTGGCAGAAGGCGCTCAAGGAAAATCCCGCTCTCAAGAAGGGACTCAACATCGTGGATGGTAAAGTGACATATCCCGCTGTCGCTGAAGCGTTTGGCTTGCCGTTCACATCACCCGATTCATATTTGAACTAATGCGATTTCCATTCTTCAAGCCGGGCGCTCTCTTTCCGGCGAATGCGATCGCCGTCGACCTCGGCACCGCCAACACGCTGATCTACGTGAAAGGTGAAGGGATCGTGCTCAACGAGCCTTCGGTTGTTGCGCTCGATCGCGAGACGAAAAAAATCAAGGGCGTCGGGCTGGAAGCGAAGCGGATGCTCGGTCGCACTCCCGAAGGCATAATCGCCGTGCGCCCGATGAAGGACGGTGTAATCGCCGACTTCGACGTAACCGAGAAGATGCTGCGCTATTTTCTGGCGTTGATCATCGAGAACCACGTGTTCAAGGTGAAGCCCCGGGTCATTGTGTGCGTGCCCTCGGGGATCACCGAAGTGGAGAAACGCGCGGTGCGTGACTCCGCGCTCGGCGCCGGCGCCAAGGAAGTCTTCATGGTGGCCGAGCCAATGGCGGCGGCGATCGGCGTCGGACTGCCCGTCGAGACGCCGACCGGCAACATGATCATCGACATCGGCGGCGGAACGACCGAAATCGCTGTCATCGCCCTGTCAGGCATAGTCAGCGACACCTCGATTCGGACGGGCGGCGACGAGCTCGACATGGCCATCGTACAGTTCATGCGCAAGAACTACAACCTTCTGGTCGGCGAATCGACTGCCGAGCAGGTCAAGATCCAGATCGGATCCGCCGCTCCCGTCGGTGAAGAGAGGGAAATGGACGTGAAGGGCAGGGATCTTGTATCAGGAATCCCCAAGACAGTGCGCGTGCACTCCTCGGAGATCCGCGATGCGGTGCAAGAGCCCATTCAACAGATCGTCGATGCGGTGAGACGCGCGCTGGAGATAACTCCGCCCGAGCTCGCCGCCGACATTGTCGATCGCGGTATGGTCATGACCGGCGGGGGCGCTCTCATACGGGGCCTCGACGTTTTGCTTTCGCAGGAAACCGGGCTTCCAATCCACGTCGATGAAGACCCGCTCACCTGTGTAGTGCGTGGTACTGGCCGTATTCTTGATGATGAGGCGAAATACTGGTCTGTACTAGCGACTTGAGGTAAAAAGTGGCGCGCGCCATCCGGAGCAACACCCGAATCGATCTGATCGTTCTTTCAGCGTGCGTCATTCTCGCATTGGCGGCGCGCGCACTCCCCAACACGATGCGCGACCCTGTCGCCACCGGCATGCGTCGCACCTTCCTGGCTCCTCTCGTGCTCCTTCAGGAGCGCGCTGAGCGAAGCCGCCGCTCCCTCCTTCTCGCCGACGAGCGACAGGCCCAGACCGACAGCGTTGCGATCAACGCGATGAAAGCCAACGAGCTGGAAGGTGAGAACGATCGGTTGCGCAAGCTGATGGGTCTCGGTGCCCGCCTGCGCACAGGCTTCATCCCCGCGGAAGCACTTCATGGCAGGGGAATCCGCGACGAGACGACGGTCATTCTCAGTGCCGGCAGTCGCGCGGGAGTCAGTCGCTTGAGTCCCGTAGTGGCGCCCGAAGGTCTGGTCGGAGTGGTGGATCAGGTCGATCCGACGATGAGCCATGCGATGCTGTGGACACACCCGGATTTCCGCGTCAGCGCGATGTCGCCCGACGGGACTGCCTTTGGCATCGCACAGGCGCACCTGACCGGTGCAACCGGCGGGTATCTGATCGAGCTGCGCGGTGTTCCTTTCCGCGCCACCCTCAAAGCAGGGGCCGAGATCGTCAGCTCGGGGTGGGGCGGGGTCTGGCCGCGAGGAATTCCGGTTGGCACCGTCCTTCAGGAGATCAAGACCAGCGAAGGCTGGGCGCGCACTTATCTGTTGAAGCCGGCCGTGAATCCAGCCGACGTTTATTCGGTGATGATTCTGCGGCGTGAGCGCCTCGCCAAGGGCCTCGACGGGGTGTGGCAGAGTGTAGCCCAGGTCGATGCAGCGGCCCAGCGAATCGCCGTCGCCGGAGATTCAGCCGCGAAGAGTGCTGCCTTAGCCGAGGCCGCCGCGCGCAGAGCCGTGATCGATAGCATGGCTCGCGCGAATGGACAGCCGGCGCTCGGCGTCACCGACAGCGCGCAGGCGGTGACTCCGCGTGTCGCACCCGCGCGTCGTCCACCACCGGAAAACACTCAGCCGATTCGTCGCGACACCACGGTTCGACGCGACACTGCCAGGCCGGATACGGTGCGACGCGACACGATTCCTGAGGGGCCCGGAGTAATGCGATGAACATGGGCGGAGCGATTCGCGCGATAATCAGCTTCCTCATCTTCGTCGTCCTTCACTACACACTTCGCCCGCTTCTCGGCTGGCGCGCGCCAATGGACTTTCTGATTCTGGCGCTTCTCCTCGCGGCCGTACGAGTGCGGCCCGCCACTGCGGCGGTGCTCGGCTTCATCCTTGGGCTGATTTCGGATTCGCTGGCACCCGATGCTTTGGGCGCGGGTGCGATCGCGATGACGGCTGTCGCGTTTGGTGCGTCGTACCTCAAGGCTGTTTTCTTTGCCGACAATCTTGTACTGAATGCCTTTTTCTTTTTTCTCGGAAAATGGGTGTTCGACATCATTTACTTTGTCGGCGAGCAACGGGTGCACGGCGTTGAGCTCCTGCAGCAGCTGTTGCTCTGGTCGCCGCTATCCGCCGCAGTTACCGCCGCCGTTGGCGTCCTGTTACTGTTCTTGATGCGACCGTTACTGGAGCCAACTCCCGCATGAGCTTTCACCCGAACGACGTAGCCCGCCGAGCCCGCGCGAGCTCACTCCTCCTTACAATCGGATTCCTGTTTCTCGTTGGTGCGTTCTTCAAGACGCAGGTAATTCAGTACAAGCAGTACGTGATGCAGTCCGAGGAAAACCGCCTCAGACCGATTCCACTGCCCGCACCGCGTGGAATCATCTACGACAGGCACGGTGAAGTGATCGCCGAGAATCTTCCGGCGTATTCGGTATCGATAACCGCGCCCAGCGTCGATAGCCTGCGCAGTGCCCTCGCGCAGCTCGCGCCCACGCTGCAGTTGGGACAGGGTGATATCAACCTGGCGATTCGCCGCTATCGACGGGCTCCGACGAGACCGACTGTGATTCTTCCGGACGCGTCGATCGACATTGTCTCGGTGCTCGAAGAACACCGTCTGGATTTCCCGCGTCTCATTATCCAATCAGTACCCAAGCGGTACTACCCGGACGGTCCGGCGGTAGCGTCGTTCGTTGGGTACACCGGCGAAATAACGGAAACCGAGCTCAACGATCCGAAGTTCGCGGCAGCCAACTACAAACCCGGCCAGCAGATTGGTAAGGGAGGCCTGGAGAAGGAGTACGAATCCAGACTGCGTGGCCGCGAAGGCGTGCGCTTCGACGAAGTGGATGCGCGTGGACGTCCCGTGCGCGGCGAAGGACCGAGGCCCGACCTGAACCCCGAAGGTGCCCCGCCGCTCTACACGAACATCGATCTCGACCTGCAGAAATTCACCGTTGGCGTGTTCGGCGACTCGTTGCAGGGCGGTGCCATTGCGATCGATCCGAACACCGGCGAAGTGCTCGCGCTCTACAGCGCACCGAGCTTCGATCCGAACAAGTTCACGGGCGGAATTCCGGTCGAGTACTACAAGCAGCTCCTCACGGACCCGAAGCGGCCGCTCGTGAACAAGGTGATACAGGGTCGGTATCCGCCCGGATCTACGTTCAAGCTCGCGACTTCGATCATCGGTCTGGAGAACGGTCTGGTTGGACTGAAGGAGCACATGCCGGTTCCTTGCTCCGGTGGTTATCAGTATGGCTCTCGCTACTTTCGCTGTTGGGAGAAGCGCGGGTCACGGATCTGTCGATCTACTAGGCGCGATCAAGCACTCGTGCGATGTGTACTTTTATCAACTGGGCCTCAAGATCGGACTGACGCGATTGATCGCTGGCGGGATCTCGCTCACGATGCGCCAGAGATCGGGCATCGATTTGCCCGAAGAAAACCAGGCGTTGTGGCCGTATGCGGTTCAGTACTACAACGAGCGATTCGGCAGAAACTGGAGCAACGCGGAGACTCTCAACCTCGCGATTGGGCAAGGCGCGAATTCACAGACCGTAGTCAACATGGCGAAGCTCTACACGGGCATCGCGACTGGTGGGGAGGCGGTGACACCGGAGATTGCGCGGCTGACGCCGGAGAAAAAGCAGATCTTCCGACTGACACCTGAACAGAAGGTTGCGATCCTGAACGGCCTGAAAGCAGTGACGGAACAGGGAGGCACCGCCGCCGCCTCTGCGATCGCGGATACCTCAGCCAAGCTCGCTGGCAAAACTGGGACTGCACAAAATCCCGGAGGCGCTGACCACGGCTGGTTTGTCGGATTTGCACCTGCCGACAGACCTAAGATAGTCGTCGCCGTGTTGCTCGAGTTCGGCCTTCACGGATCCCGCGCCGCCCACATTGCCAGCGCCATCATCGGCCATTACCTCAAAGTCGGGCCTATTTCAGCCACGATGGACGAAGGCTAGTGAGCCGCCGCATCGTCTCCGATTATCCCCTGCTCGTCGCGGCTGGATTGCTGTCCCTGTTCGGTGTCGCGATGGTCTATTCAGCTGGGCAGACCGACACACCAACCGCCGTCGCCAGCGTCTACAAATCACAAATTGTCTGGCTGTTGATCGGGATGGGCTTCGCGTACGCGGTGGGACATTCCTCGGTTCGCTTCATAGAGTGGATGACAACCCCACTCTATGCGCTGTCGCTTTTTCTGTTGGCGCTCACGCTGGTTATCGGCAAAGGCGCAGGAACCGCGGCCAGCACCAAGAGCTGGCTAGCTATTGGTAGCCATCGCATCGGTCAGCCGTCTGAGATCGCGAAAGTCACGGTCGTCCTGATGCTCGCGAAAGTACTTTCCGCGCGCAGAGAATCGGCGCGCTCGCTCCTCGATTTGTGGAAGCCGGCGCTCATCGTAGGCATTCCGTGGCTGATCATCATGCTTCAACCCGATTTGGGAACGGGTATCGTTTTCATCGGAATCTTTTTCGCGATGTTGTACTGGTCGGGTGTCGCCTGGCCCCTGCTGATCCTCATCGCAAGTCCCGCCGTGAGCCTCATCCTGTCATTCAGCGTGGGACTCTGGGGCGCGTGGTTTTTCATCCTGCTCGCGCTCGTGCTCTGGTACCGGCCGTTCCTGATCGAGGGAATTGTGCTAATGGTGCTCAACGTGGCGACGGGGGTCATCGCGCCGATGATGTGGGAAAAGCTGGCGCCGTACCAGCAAAACCGCCTCAAGGTTTTCATTGATCCTTCGGCGGACCCTCGCGCGTCGGGATACCACGTCATCCAATCAAAGGTTGCGATCGGGTCCGGCGGTTTCTTCGGCAAGGGTTTCACGATGGGGACGCAAAAGCGCCTCGCGTTTCTTCCTGAGCAGCACACCGATTTTATTTTCTCCGTGGTGGGAGAAGAGCTCGGATTTCTGGGCGTCACGATCGCTCTGATGCTGTTTCTCTGGCTATTCCTTCGCATCACTCAGGTCGCGGAGCGCGCTAACGATTCTTACAGCAGTCTGGTTGCGTTCGGCCTGATGTCGGGGTGGTTTGTCCACGTGTTGGTGAACGTGGGCATGACTCTCAACCTCATGCCGATTACCGGGATTCCTCTTCCGTTCTTTAGTTACGGGGGTTCGTTCATGCTCGCGAGCTGGCTTGCGGTGGGCGTGCTGATGCGGATATCGGGCGAGGGTCGCGGTAGCGCACTGTCTTTGCGCCGTTAGTCGCGCGTTTTCTTTGGTCCATCGCGCGGGTCGGCGAGGGGTGTCCTCTTCGGCGGCGACTCGCTTACACGCTGCGAGCCTCGCGCTCGTGCGATTCAGAGCCTCGCTTTCTTTGAGAAGCGCGAGTCTCTTGCTACGCGAGAACGCCGCCTGCGAGAACACCCCCCGCCTCCCCCTCGAGATCTACAAACAGCGCGCGTTACCTGCGCTGTTGGCCCGTGCGGCTTTCACGGCGACGCCGAGCTTCGCTCGGCGCGCTCCGCGCGACGAATGACGATCGGCTCGTGGTTCCTTTCGGCGTAGTGGCAGTGGGAAGTCGGGTGAGGGTGTCTGCACAGGCGGCGTTCTCGCGTAGCAAGAGACTCGTGCCCTGAAACAGCATAGCACTCTGAATGTCCGAGGCACGAGGCTCGATGCGTGTAAGCGAGTCGCCGCCGAAGCAGACACCCTCACCCGACTGACCCACATAGATCCTCAGCGCCAAGAAAGAGCGCAGGGCAGATCTGTATCCGCTTAGCCCGTGCGAAGTTAGGCGCTCTGCCGTAGATTCCTGCGCATGGCTTGGTTTCGCAAGGAGAAAAAGCCGAGACTCCCGCGGCGGGAAAAGCACGAGATCCCGCCAGACGCCTGGGAGAAATGCGACCAGTGCGGTCACACCGACTTGCGCGAGAAGTTCATCCGCAATATCAACGTCTGCCCCAACTGCGGCTTCCACCGCCGCATCCGCGCCGGCGAGTATGCCGCACTGCTGCTCGATGAAGGAACGGCAGAAGAGACCGAGATCGAGATCCGGTCAACGGACCCACTTGGATTTCCCGACTACGAAGCACGCCTCAAGAAAGCGACCGGCGCCGCCGGCGATGGCGACGCGATCCTCACTTACACCGGCCAGCTCGGTGGAATGCCGGTGTGTCTGGCAGTAATGGATTTCGCCTTCATGGGCGGCTCGATGGGATCGGTTGTGGGCGAGAAGATTGCGCGTCTTGGCCAACGCGCGATCGAGCGGAAGTATCCGCTGATCATTATCTCCGCTTCCGGCGGCGCCCGCATGCAGGAAGGAGTGCTGTCACTGATGCAGATGGCAAAGGCCGCGGCGATTCTTTCGCAGCTCTCCGAGCGCAGGATTCCTTACGTATCGATCCTCACCAATCCAACAACCGGGGGCGTCAGCGCAAGTTTCTCCATGCTTGGTGATGCGATCCTCGCTGAGCCAGGCGCTGTAATCGGGTTCGCCGGGCCGAGGGTGATCAAGCAGACGATCGGACAAGAGCTGCCAGAAGGATTTCAGACGGCGGAGTTTCTACTCGAGCACGGCATTGTTGATTCAGTCGTGCCGCGCAGCGATCTCAAGCGCACGGTGGGCCAGCTGCTAAGACACATGAGCGGCAAACCCGCCTCGGCAGGGTGGACAACTTCCTGACGCCTTACAGCGAGGCGATACAGGCGCTTTTCGCCCGCACCACAAACAACACAAAATTCGGACTCGAACGTACGGAAGCGCTGCTCTCCGCGATGGGCTCGCCGCACCTGCGCCTCACTGCGATTCATGTCGCCGGCACCAACGGAAAGGGAAGTGTAGTCGCGACCTCTGAAGCACTCCTGCGTGCGACAGGTCGCAAAGTCGGGAGATACACCTCACCGCATCTAATCGACTTTCGCGAGCGCATCACAATCGACGGAGCGCCGATTCCGGAAACAGACGTCCTCGAATTTCTGACAAAGTGGACTCCGTTCGCGGAAAAAATGGGTGCCACGTTCTTCGAGCTCACCACCGCTCTCGCGTTCCAGTGGTTCGCCGACAACGAAGTAGATGTCGCAGTCATCGAGACTGGACTCGGCGGACGGCTTGATTCGACGAATGTCATCGTCCCGCAAGTCGCGGCGGTGACTTCGATCGGCATGGACCACACGGACCTGCTCGGCGACACGCTCGAGAAGATCGCCCGCGAAAAAGCTGGCATCTTCAAGCGAGGCGTCCCAGCAGTTGTCGGTGAAAGCGCGCCGACGATTCGGGATCTGTTGCTTCGGTGCGCGGCCGAGGCTGAAGCAGCGCCGATTGTTGTCCTTGACGATGTCTATCGCATCCGTGACGTGCGAGTGGGCGCAAGCGGCACTTCGTTCAGTGTTCACCACGCTGAAGGCAGTTTCGACATCACGACACCTTTGATCGGAGAACATCAGGCGCGAAACACGGTGACGGCCCTCACAACGGTTGCTGCGCTGGGAAATGAATTCCTCCCGCCGGTTAATCAGATCTCACGCGCTTTGGCGGACACCTTCCTTCCCGGACGTTTTCAGCGACAGGGCAAATTCATTTTTGACGTTGCGCACAATCCGGCTGGGGCCGCGACGATAGCGCGCACGCTCCAATCCTTGCAGCCTCCAGCAGGCCGGCCCCGCACCGCGCTCGTTGCGGTTCTGGCAGACAAGGATTGGCGCGGCATTATCACCGCGCTCGCGCCAGCCGTCGATGGCTTTCTCTTTACGAATGCTCCTTCCGCTCCCGCGGAACGCAGGTGGAATCCCGCCGAGGCCCACGCGTTTGCTCGCGAGCAAGGTCTCGAGACGGAGCTCGAGCCCGATCTCGATTGCGCTTTGGCGCGCGCCGAGAATCGCGGCGGTACTCTTCTTATCACTGGGTCATTCCACACAGTTGGCGATTCGATGGCGCGCTTGCAGGTGTCTCCGTTCGCCGCGTAGCTTTCCTGAATGTCACAGGGGGCGTTACCAGGATTTCGCGATTTTTACCCCGAGCAGCTCGCCACGCGCAATTACCTGATGTCAGTGTGGCGTGACGTGGCGAGGCGTTACGGGTTCGTTGAATACGATGGTCCTCCGCTCGAGCCCCTCGAGCTTTACACCAGGAAAAGCGGCGACGAGATCGTAGGTCAGCTCTACGCCTTCAAGGACAAGGGGGACAGGGACGTTGCCCTCCGCCCGGAGATGACCCCAACGCTGGCACGAATGGTTGCCGCCAAGGCGAACGCGATGCGCAAGCCGATTCGCTGGTTTTCCATGCCCCAACTTTTCCGATACGAGCGCCAGCAGAAAGGACGGCTTCGCGAGCACTTCCAGCTCAACGTCGACATAATCGGCGAACCCTCGATAGCCGCCGACGCAGAGCTTCTTGCTGTCGCGATCGATGTGATGCGCGCGGTCGGATTAAGCTCGGGGGACGTCCGCGCAAGAGTGTCCGATCGGCGGCTCCTCTCGGCGGTGTTGCAACACTCCGGTGTCGCTCAAGCGGAGATGTCGGACGTGTTTGCCGCCATCGACAAGGCTGGTCGTGAGCCGCGCGCCGTCACACAGGACAAAGTGGACAAGACGGTCAAAAACGCCGATGCCCGGAAGCGCGTCGCCAGGATGCTGGACAACGCCCACGATCTCGACGCGGTCGCCTCCGATTTCGCTGACTCCGCCGATGTCGTCGAGGAGATAACGTTGATGCGCGAGTACCTCGCTTTCCTCGATGCGCTCGGCGTCGGCGATTGGGTGGATTTCGACCTCTCGATTGTGCGCGGGCTCGCTTACTATACGGGGAAGGTGTTCGAGCTCTTCGATGCGAAGGGCGAGTTGCGGGCGATCTGCGGTGGGGGACGGTACGATGATCTGCTGTCGACGATTGGCGGAGTTGACCTCCCCGCGCTCGGCTTCGGAATGGGGGACGTTGTTCTCACCGAGCTTCTGAGGTCACGCAATCTCATTCCCGACGCACCCCTTGCTACGGAGTACTGGGTCGCGGCAGAGGACGAGTCTCTCCTCGCCGATGTAATGGCAGTCGCGGGGCGTTTGCGGGCGAAATCGCGCAGCGCGGAATACGCCCTCAGGTCACAGACGCTGTCGCGGCAGCTCAAGACCGCGTCGAGCGCGGGCGTGCAAAAGGTAGTTCTCTTGCGAAGGGAAGACTTCGCGCAGGGCAACGTGACACTAAAAACACTCGCCGATGGCTCCGAACGAACTATCGCTCTCGATGCACTTCTCGATTCTCTGCAATAACTCTGATGGCTGACGACAAGAAACTGACGAAGCGCTCGGACGATTTCAGCGCCTGGTACAACGAGCTGGTCATACGCGCCGAGCTCGCCGACTACTCGCCCGTTCGCGGTTGCATGGTCATCCGTCCTCGCGGTTACGGAATCTGGGAGCGGATGCAACAGCAGCTCGACACGATGTTCAAGGACACCGGACACGAGAATGCGTATTTCCCGCTGTTCATCCCCGAGAGTTTTCTTCACAAGGAAGCGGAGCACGTCGAGGGCTTTGCCCCCGAGACGGCGGTCGTGACCCACGGGGGTGGAAAGAGACTGGAGGAGCCTCTGGTCATTCGCCCTACCTCGGAGACAATCATCTACGCGATGTACGCGAAGTGGGTACAGAGCTACCGCGATCTTCCTATCCTCATCAATCAATGGGCGAACGTCGTGCGCTGGGAGCTGCGGACCCGCCTGTTCCTGCGCACGCTCGAGTTTCTCTGGCAGGAAGGGCACACGGCTCATGCCACCCATGACGAGGCCGAGGAAGAGACGCGCAAAATGCTCGGGGTCTACCGTGATTTCATGGAAGGCTGGATGGCAATGCCCGTTGTGACGGGGCTGAAAACCGACTCGGAAAAGTTCGCCGGTGCGCTGCGCACGTACTCCTGTGAAGCAATGATGCAGGACAACAAGGCACTCCAGTCCGGAACCTCGCACAATCTCGGACAGAATTTCTCCAGGGCGTTCGAGCTCAAGTTCCAGACAGAGGCTGGCGGAACTGAGTACGCCTGGAACACGAGTTGGGGTGTGTCGACGCGCATGGTGGGCGGTCTGGTGATGACTCACGGAGATGATAAAGGGCTTCGAGTTCCGCCTTTGCTCGCGCCACTCGAGATCGTGATCGTGCCTATATGGCGATCCGACGAGGACAAGGGGCGCGTTCGAGCAGCCGCGAATCTGATAAAAGAGAGTCTGATCGGCTGGGAGCGTCGGGTGCCCGGCAGGTTAAGAGTGCACGTCGATGATCGCGAAGGAATGAAGCCAGGCGCGAAGTATTACGAGTGGGAGTTGCGCGGCATTCCCCTTCGCATGGAGATCGGTCCACGGGATCTCGACCAGAACCAGGCGATCATGGTGCGCCGCGACACTGGTGAGAAAATACCGGTCTCCCTCGACTCGGTCGGCGAAGACTCCGCGGAGCTGCTGCACGTCATTCAGGAGTCGATGCTCATCGACGCTCGCGAGCGCAGGGAGCAGCACAGCATCCGCGGCGGGATCACTTATGACAGGTTCCGTGAGGTTATGGAGGGAGAGGGCGCGTTCGTCTACGCGGGCTGGTGCGGCAGCCCCGAATGCGAAGCATCGGTGAAAGAACAAACAAAGGCCACGATCCGTTGTCTGCCTGACGAGGAATTTCGGTCGGCGGAGCCGCCGGACGTGTGTCTGCGCTGCGGCAAACAGGGGCAGGGCCGGGACGGCGTAATCGAAGCCCTGTGGGCAAAGGCATATTGAGTCCGCGTTCGACCGCGCCGGGTGCAGCGCCAGTTGTCGGGGCTGAAGAACGGTTCTCACGGGACGCGGACGGCCTGCGCTGCGAGGATGTTCCGCTCTCTCTGATTGCCCGCGAGCTCGGCACCCCTTGTTACGTCTATAGCGGGGCGGCCATTCGCGAACAGTACACTGGACTCCGCGATGCGGTTGGAAATCTGGATGTTCGCCTTCACTACAGTGTAAAGGCGAACTCGAGCATTGCGATTCTTGCGCTACTGCGTGAGCTCGGTGCTGGGCTCGATATCGTGTCTGGCGGCGAGCTATTCCGCGCGCTCAAGGCGGGATTCTCCGGACGCGATGTTGTCTTCAGCGGGGTTGGAAAAACGGAGCGCGAAATGGAGGAGGCGCTGAAGGCTGGCGTTCTCTTGTTCAATGTCGAGTCCGAACAGGAGCTCTACGTACTTGACGGTGTTGCCAAACGGATCGGAATCCACGCCCCCGTCGCGTTGCGGGTCAATCCGGAGGTCCTGGTAGACACCCCGCATCCCTATACTCGTACCGGCGAGAAGGGAATGAAGTTCGGGATTCCGTTCGACGAGGCATTGGCAGTGGCGAAGACCGCGGCGGCACTGCCCCACGTGAGGTTACTCGGCCTCGATATGCACGTCGGGTCGCAGATTTCCCAGTTCGCGCCCTACGAAGTCGGGTTGCAGAGGCTTCTGCATTTGCGGCGCGAGATCGAGAGCGCTACCAAGCTCAGGATGCAATACCTGGATGTTGGTGGCGGCCTTGCGGTGACGTATGACGCCGAGCGTTCGGTGGACGTAGCGCACTTTGGTGAGGTGATCACGGCACTCGTCGGAGGCTCGGGCCTCAAAATCATTCTCGAGCCCGGTCGCTTTCTGGTGGGCAATGCGGGTGTCTTGCTGACCAGAGTTCTGTACAGGAAGCGGAGCGGTGGAAAGGAGTTCATAATCACTGACGCGGGAATGACCGATCTTCTTCGGCCGTCGCACTACAATGCGTTCCACCGTATCGAGGCCGTAGCACCGCGCGGGCACACGACCGTCGCCGACGTGGTCGGTCCCATTTGCGAGAGTGGAGATTTCCTGGCGCTCGATCGGCAAATCGACGACGCGCAACCCGGCGACCTTCTTGCCGTGCAGTCCACCGGTGCGTACGGCTTCGTCATGGCTTCGAACTACAACTCGCGTCCACGCCCCGCGGAGGTTTTGGTTGACGGGGATCAGTTTGCGGTGATCACCAAGCGTGAGAGCTACGAGGACCTCGTGCGCAACGAAAAGACATTGCCAGAGTGGAGGACGTCCTAGTGCGGATTGGTCTGATGTCCGACACCCATGACCGCGTACCGGCAGTGGCCAGTCTGCTCGACAGAATTGCGCAAGAGGGAGTCAGCATTGTCATGCACGCTGGCGATTACTGCTCGCCTTTTTGTCTGGCTCCGTTTCATCAGAAGGGGATGGCACTGATGGGCGTTTTCGGTCGAAACGACGGCGACCGCGAGACGCTGAGCGCGTACGCGGCGCGCGGAATGGGGACGGAGATCTACGAGTCTCCTCACAGCTTCGACGTCGGGGGAAAACGGATCCTGCTCGTGCACGATCTGGCCGAAGTCACGGCGCGATCCATCGAATCCCATGATTTCGTCATTCATGGGTCCTCGCACCTCGAGGGTCAGAAGAAGGCGGGCTCGACACTGGTCATCAATCCTGGTGAAGCCTGTGGCTGGCTTCACGGCAAATGCACGGCGGCGATTCTCGACACCGACACCGGAGAAGTGCAGAACATCGCGTTATGAGCAGCCGAATCCTGATCATCGATTTCGGCTCACAATTCACGCAGTTGATCGCCCGGCGGGTTCGTGAAGCTCGCGTCTACTCCGAGATCCATCCGCCGAATCGAAGCGCGGAGTGGATACGGGATTGGAACCCCACCGGAATCATCCTGAGCGGTGGCCCGAACTCGGTTTACGGAGACAACGTCCCGCTCGCCGATCCGGCAATCCTCGACATCGCTCCTGTGCTCGGCATCTGCTACGGTATGCAGCTCATCGCGCACATTGAGGGTGGACAGGTGATTCGCACCGATCGCCGCGAATACGGCCGGGCGGAGATGACGGTTGTGGACCCGAAGGGTTTGTTCGCTGGGTTCTCGCCAGATGAGCCCGTCACAACCTGGATGAGTCACGGCGATCATATCGAGGATCCGCCGAAAGGTTATCGCGTCACCGCCGAAAGTCGCGGTAATCCGATCAGCGCTTTTCAGCACGAGAACCGACCGATCTACGGCGTGCAATTCCATCCGGAAGTCGCGCACACTCCGCGGGGCGGCGAAGTCATTTCGAATTTCCTTTTCGGCATTTGCGGCGCGGAGCCGAGCTGGACGACTGGCGCTTTCATCGAGGAGGAAGTGGCTCGCATCCGGAAGATGGTCGGCAAGTCGCAAGTCATCTGCGGGCTCTCCGGCGGCGTTGATTCGTCGGTCGCGGCGGCACTAGTACATCGAGCAATCGGCGATCAGCTGACCTGCATCTTCGTCGACACCGGGCTGCTGCGTCTTCACGAGCGGGAGCAGGTGGAGCGTACATTCCGCTCCCATCTTGGTGTCAAGCTAGTGACCATCGATGCGGAGCGACAATTTCTCGATGGCCTGGCTTCGGTGGAGGATCCCGAAAAGAAGAGAAAAATCATCGGTCACACTTTCATCGACGTGTTCGAGGGAGCGGCCGCCAAGGTTGGAACGAATGTCGACTTCCTGGTGCAGGGAACTCTCTATCCGGATGTGATCGAATCTTTCTCCCCGCGTGGCGGCCCGTCGGTTACGATCAAGACGCATCACAATGTGGGAGGACTCAAGCCGGACATGAAGTTCAACCTGATCGAGCCACTCCGGGAATTATTCAAGGACGAAGTGCGAAACGTGGGACGCGAGCTCGGATTGCCGGAAGAAGTGGTGGCGCGCCATCCATTTCCGGGGCCGGGTCTCGCCATTCGCATTCTCAGCGACGTCACGAAGGAAAAACTCGATCTCCTGCGCGCCGCCGACGCGCTTTACCTCGAGGAGATTCGATCAGCCGGACTATACGACGAGATATGGCAGGCGTTCGCCGTGCTCCTGCCGGTGCAGAGTGTCGGGGTGATGGGGGACGAGCGGACCTACGAGTACGTGCTCGGTCTGCGCGCGGTGACGAGCACCGATGGGATGACCGCCGATTGGTACCATTTCCCGTACGACGTGCTGGGTCGGATATCGAACCGGATCATCAACCAGGTGCCGGGGATCAATCGCGTCGTGTACGATGTCAGCTCGAAGCCGCCGGCGACGATCGAGTGGGAATAAGCTTCACGGTCTGCGAAGTCTGCAACTGTAACTGCAACTGAACGGGCGCGAGTTGTCAGTGAAAAAAGGTCCGAGGGACCAGTTCACTACGCCGGGACGTTCCCCACGGTGAATGCAGAAGCGGTGCTTGTACCGAAGCGCCAAAAGTAGCGTCCCGACGGCCTGATCTGCCCTCTCCAATCTTTTTTCACTGACAACTCTCGCCCGTTCAGTTGCCGTTTGCAGTTAAAGCTAGAGACTCTTCTCCTGCAACAACTGCATGAACTCCCTCGGCTGCTTCAGCTTCAACAGTCGTTCGGGCACGTCCGCCTCCTTCGAGAACTGCGCGATTTTGCCGAGTACCGGCAGGTACTGATTCGACACCTCGAGCGGCGGCGCGACGATGAGGAAGAAAAAGAAAACCGGCTTCTCGTCGATCGCCTTGAAGTCGACACCGGCGCTCTTGCGCCCGAATGCGACGCGCAGTCGGGTGACCACGAGCGAGCGGCAGTGGGGAATCGCGATGCCCCTTCCTATGCCGGTCGATCCGAGATTCTCGCGACGCTTCAACATCTTGAAGAGCATTCCTTCCGATTTGTCATCCAGCCCGAGAAGTCCTATCAGCTCCTTCAGGATGTCGTCCTTGGCCGTTCCTTCGAGCTCGAGCTTGATTGCGTCTTCCGAAAAGAAATCCCTTAGTTCCATCACATCCCCAAGATGTTCGACCAGTTCGCGCGCACGAAGGACGGAAGTTACCCGTGACTGAGGTGAGAGTCAAACCACGATGTTGCAAGGACTTGGGGCTTACACTTAGGTTGTATTGATGCGTTTTCCGTTTTCCGTTCGCGACGACGTTCCTCTCTATCTGGCGCCAATGGCTGGCGTCTCGGAGTCTCCTTTCCGGAGGCTCTGCCGCCGCTTTGGCGCCGACGTTGTGGTGACCGAATTTCTTTCGGCGGAAGGAATAAGGCGCGAGAACGCGGCGACGCTCGACAAGCTGCGCTTTCGGTCGGACGAGCGCCCAATCGGCGTACAGATCTTTGGCGCGGATCCCGTCGCGATGGGAGAAGCGGCGCGATTGGTCACCGATGTTTTTCAGCCGGAATTCATCGACATCAATTTCGGCTGCCCCGTGAAGAAAGTCGTCCGCCGAAATGGTGGGTCTGGCTGCCTAAAGGATTTGTCGCTCGTAGAGTCGGTGATCAGGTCGGTGGCAGCCGGCACACATCTGCCCGTAACGGTGAAGATCAGAAGCGGCTGGAGCGAGGACACGCGAGATCCGGTGAAAATCGCACTGCGATGTCAGGACGCGGGCGCGAAAGCCCTCGCGCTGCACCCACGCACGCGAACCCAGATGTACTCAGGTAACGCTCGGTGGGAGGAAATCGCGGCTGTAGTTCAGGCGCTGGACATCCCCGTGATCGGCAATGGTGACATCAAGACAGCTGAGGATGCATTTCGCCTCCAGCACGAAACCGGTTGTGCCGCCGTCATGATCGCGCGCGGATCATTTGGTCAGCCTTGGAT